>JAXITO010000007.1:0-53204 GCA_034680045.1 Crocinitomicaceae bacterium
GGTGAGTGATACTGGATTCGAACCAGTGACCCCTACCCTGTCAAGGTAGTGCTCTAAACCAACTGAGCTAATCACCCGAGGAGTGCAAAGATACAAGTTTTTTTGAGCATGCAAAGTCAATAGTGTGTAGTTTTACAGCAGAATGAGTCACGATAAAATCATACTAGGCATAGATCCGGGCACCACCGTCATGGGCTATGGCCTCATTCATATCCAGCAAAACAAGCTCAAGCTCTTAAATTTCGGGGTCATACAACTGCACAAACTCAGTAATCATCCGGACAAACTCAAAAGAATTTTAGAACGGCTCAACGGGCTCATTGCAGAATATAAACCCGATGAAATGGCCATTGAGGCACCCTTTTTTGGAAAAAATGTGCAGTCGATGCTCAAATTGGGTAGGGCGCAAGGGGTTGCTATTGCCGCTGCTTTGAACCACAATATGCCTTTTGAAGAATATACTCCGCGCAGGATCAAGCAAGCCATCACCGGAAGTGGTAGCGCATCTAAAGAGCAAGTTGCAGCCATGCTACAAAAGCTCCTCGATTTCCCTGAAATGCCTAAATACCTCGATGCCACAGATGGTTTGGGCGTGGCGGTTTGTCATCATTTTTCCAAAGGAGTGGGCGAACACAACAAAGCCAAAGGAGATTCCTGGACGGCATTTTTATCACAAAACCCGGGGCGTTTAAAGAAATGAGTTCGCAAAAAATAATGGTATATACCGATGGTTCATCAAGGGGTAACCCGGGGCCAGGTGGTTTTGGCGCCATCCTAGAATTTGGCAGTAAGCGCATGGAGCTCAGTCAGGGTTTTCGGCGTACTACCAACAACCGCATGGAGCTTTTGGCCGTCATTGTGGCACTTGAGCACATCAAAAACAAGAATTATACGGTCGTGATCCATTCCGACTCCAAATACGTGATCGATTCTATTACCAAAGGTTGGGTTTTTGGCTGGGTAAAAAAAGGATTTAAGGATAAGAAAAATCCAGATTTATGGCAGCGCTATTTGAATCTGCATCCGAATTTTAAACTAGAATTTGTTTGGGTAAAAGGGCATGCTGGGCATCCACAAAATGAGCGCTGCGACGAACTAGCCGTACAAGCAGCCACGCAAGCACCGAAAAATATCGATACTTGGTTTGAGGCCAATCCAAACTAACAATGAAAAGGCAATCTTTGCGTTAAACGATTTTTTAAATTAAACGATTTGTTGCGTTAAACGAGAATCGAACTATACCAACGTTCAATTTCGCTTGCATCAACACCTTTTCTTCTAGCAACATCTTCTAGTTGTTCTTGCGTGATTTTACCGAGGCCGAAATATTTGGCATCTGGATGCGCAAAATACCAACCGCTTACTGCTGCTGCTGGCCACATTGCTAAAGATTCTGTCAGCGTGACGCCAATTTGAGCTGTTGCGTCGAGCAATTTGAAAATCCCTAATTTTTCGAGGTGGTCTGGGCAAGCGGGGTAGCCTGGTGCGGGTCTTATGCCGCGGTACTTTTCGGCAATGAGTGCCTGATTTTCTAAGGTTTCATCTGCGGCGTATCCCCAGGTTTCTTTGCGCACCACTTCATGAAGATATTCGGCAAATGCTTCGGCGAGGCGGTCGGCAAGTGCTTTGATCATGATAGAATTGTAGTCGTCTTGTTTGGCATCGAATTCGGAAATGTAGTGCTCGATACCTAAACCGGCAGTTACGACAAAAGCGCCAATGTAGTCTTGTTGCTGACTGTCTTTTGGTGCGATAAAATCAGCTAATGCGATGTTGGGTTGCCCCGCAACTTTTTTGGTTTGTTGTCGCAAACTGATTTGGGTATGCAAGAGCGCTGGGTTGTTTGGGTCGTAAATTTCGATGTCGTCGCCAACTGTATTCGCAGCAAAAATACCGCTTAGGCCTTTGCATTGAAGGATGTCATCTTTTACAACTTGCGCCAAGAGCTGCTGCGCGTCTTCAAAAACCTTGCTAGCGGCTGCTCCAACTACGTTGTCGGTTAAAATTTGCGGGTACTTGCCGTGGAGGTCCCAGGTTTGAAAAAAGGGAGTCCAGTCGATGTACGGGATGAGTGTTTCGACACTTGGTGTATGCAATTGCACGCCGAGTTGCTTCGGTACTGCAATTGTCTTTTCATTGAAGGCAAGTTGCAGTGCATTAGCGCGTGCTTGCTCTAGCGTTAGCAGTTCTTTGGCCGCTTGGTGCTTGGCGTGGTGAACCCTAATTTTTTCGTAGTCGGCTCGGAGTGCAGATAGAAAGTCCGGTTTTTTAGGGCCGAGGAGGCTTTCCACCACCGTTACCGAACGCGAGGCATCCAGCACGTGGATCACTGCTCCGGAAGGATAGTGCGCTTCAATTTTAACAGCTGTATGTACTTTTGAAGTAGTAGCGCCGCCAATGAGCAAAGGAATGGTGAGGCCAGCGCGCTCCATTTCTTTGGCCAAATGCACCATTTCGTCTAGAGAAGGTGTAATGAGGCCACTCAGGCCAATGGCATCTACGTTTTGTTCGATTGCATTTTGGATAATAACTTGCGGCGCTACCATGACCCCGAGGTCGATGATTTCGTAGTTATTACAAGCCAAAACAACCCCGACGATGTTTTTGCCAATATCGTGGACATCGCCTTTAACAGTCGCCATCAAGATCTTGCCAGCAGCTTGTTGTTTGCCATCTTTTGAGGCTTCAATGTAGGGCAACAAATAGGCGACTGCTTTTTTCATGACGCGTGCAGATTTCACTACTTGCGGCAAAAACATTTGTCCACTTCCAAAAAGGTCTCCGACTTGGTTCATGCCGTCCATGAGCGGACCTTCAATGACTTGAATAGGGCGTTCGACTAACTGGCGTGCTGCTTCGACATCTTCATCGATGAATTCTACGATGCCTTTGATGAGGGCATGCGCCAAACGTTTTTCTACGCTTTGTTCGCGCCAAGTGAGGTCGGCGGTTTGTTGCTTGACGTCGCCTTTGACGGTGTCTGCAAATTCAAGCAAGCGCTCGGTGGCGTCTGCTCTGCGGTTGAGCAAGACGTCTTCTACGCGCGTTAAAAGCTCGGGTTCAATTTCAGAATAGATTTCGAGCATGCTCGGATTTACAATGCCCATGTCCATGCCGTGTGCAGTGGCATGGAACAGAAATGCGGCATGCATGGCTTCTCGTACTTTGTTGTTTCCTCTAAACGAGAACGACACATTTGAAACACCTCCGCTCACATGAGCGCCAGGCAAGTTTTGACGGATCCATTGCGTTGCAAGGAAAAAATCTAAGGCGTTATTGGCATGTTCTTCCATGCCAGTAGCTACAGGAAATATATTCGGGTCAAATATGATGTCGTCCTGAGGAAAGCCAACTGTATCAACCAAAATACGGTACGAACGCTCGCAAATTTCGATCCGGCGTTCAAAGGAATCGGCCTGGCCATTTTCATCGAAGGCCATGACGATAACCGCAGCTCCAAAACGTCTGATTTCTTTGGCTTGTGCAATAAAATTGGCTTCGCCTTCTTTGAGTGAAATGGAATTAACGATTCCCTTACCTTGCAAGCATTTGAGGCCTGCAAGTATGATTTCCCATTTAGAGGAGTCAATCATGATCGGAATCCGGGCGATGTCTGGTTCGGCAGCTAATAGATTCAAGAAGCGCACCATAGCAGCTTTGCCGTCGATCATGCCTTCGTCCATGTTGATGTCTAGCACTTGCGCACCGCCATCGACTTGTTCGCGGGCAACGGCTAATGCAGCTTCAAAGTCGCCATCTTTGATCATGCGTAAAAAGGCCCGTGAGCCAGTTACATTGGTGCGTTCACCGATATTCACGAAATTACTTTGTTCTGTGAGGACCAACGCCTCAAGGCCAGCTAACTTAAGCATTTGTAGGGTTCCATTTTCTTGGTGAGTACTTGGAGGAAACTTGGGCAATGGCAGCAATGTGTTCGGGTGTTGTGCCACAACAACCGCCAATGACATTGACTAAACTTTCTTGCAAAAACTGCTCAATTTGAGCCGCCATTGCGGCTGGGCTTTCATCGTAAAGGCCAAATTCATTGGGTAAGCCAGCATTGGGGTGTGCACTCACGGCAAAAGGTGCTTTGTCGTTGAGTACTTGTAAATAAGGACGCATCATGGAAGCACCTAGTGCGCAGTTGAGTCCAATACTGAGCAGCGGCATGTGTGAAAGCGAGATCAAAAATGCCTCTGTTGTTTGTCCGGTGAGGGTTCGGCCAGATTGGTCGGTGATGGTACCCGATACCATAATTGGAATTTGAAACCCACGTTGCTCAAAAACTTGATCGCAGGCATACAAGGCTGCTTTGGCATTGAGGGTGTCAAACACGGTTTCAATGAGTAGGATGTCAACGCCGCCATCCATGAGTGCTTGAATTTGTTGGGCATAAGCCACTACGAGGTCGTCAAAAGTAACTGCTCTGTATCCCGGATCATTGACATCAGGAGAAATAGAAGCGGTGCGGTTGGTTGGCCCAATTGAACCCGCTACAAATCGAGGCCGGTCTGTAAATTCTGCAGCCACTTCCTTGGCTATTTTGGCGCCCTGAAAATTAATTTGATAAACGGCGTCTTCAAGATGGTAGTCGGCTTGGGCAATGGTGGTGCCTGAAAACGTGTTGGTTTCGATGATGTCGGCACCAGCAGTTAAATAGGCGCGGTGGATGTCTTTGATGATTTCAGGTCTTGTAATGGAGAGTAAATCGTTGTTGCCTTTCAAAGACATTGGGTGGTCTTCAAAGGCGCCTTCTCGAAAATCAAATTCTTCGAGTTGGTGGCGTTGGATCATGGTGCCCATGGCGCCATCTAAGACGAGAATGCGTTGCTTAATGGCTAATTGTAATGCGCTGTTGGTCATAATTTGCTTGGCGAAAGGTAGAAACAGCGCGTTTCAACTTATCTTTTCCCAAAATGGGATCGGATTTGGCACCTTTACAAGAATGTGAGGTTGCCAAGGTTTCATAGGGCCTGTCCCTCCACCTTTCTAAATAAGTTTATTTTAATGAACTGCTGTAAAGTTACGTAGGTTTTGCAAATTACAAGGGCAATAAGTACCTATTTGCACCTTTATTTTCGAGTGCTCCTTTCAATTCAAGTTCAAAAAGTGCGCTGCTGATGTGTGCAACAGGTTGGTTGGTGCATTGTGCCAGTTCATCGATGGTCCAGGAGTTTTTGGTTTTGAACTGATCGAGAATTTCTTTTTGAATGCTGCTCAATTCGAGCTGATCTTGGATGCTGTGCTCTTGGTGGAGGTTGGTCCAGTTCATGGTTTGAAGCAGGTCTTCGGCAGAGGTGAGCAAATGCGCTTGTTGGTTTTTGATAAGGGCATGGCAGCCTTCTGATTGCAATTGGTGAATGGGGCCAGGAAAGGCAAATACCTCGCGGTTGTAGTCGTTACCGAGTTCGGCGGTGATCAAAGAACCTCCATTTTTATTGCTTTCGATAACGATAACTGCATCGGCTAAACCTGCAATAATTCGGTTGCGCATCGGGAAATGCATGCGGTCTGGTTTGGTACCGATCAAGAATTCAGATAGTAAGCCGCCATTTGCAATCATTTCTTGAGCAAGTTTCTGATTCGAAGCCGGATAAATGCGGTCTACACCATGGCCAAGCACCCCAATTGTTGCCAAACCGTGGTCGAGGCATTGCTGATGCACCTCCGCATCTACGCCCTTAGCAAGCCCGCTGATCACCAAAATATCTTTGGGTAAATTTGAAATGAGTGAATTGACGAGCTGCTTTCCATATTGTGTTTGTTGCCGTGTACCAACAATAGCAATACATCTTGGTTTTTGCCAATTAGGCTCTACGCCTCGGTAAAAGAGCCCAAGTGGAGCGTCGTCGCAGTGCTTGAGTCTGCTGGGGTAAGAAGCATCGGTGATGAAATGATAACTGAGGTTGTCGTTTTCCAGATAAGGAATTTGTCCTCTTGCTCTTAAAAGTGCACTTGCGCGGTCGGTTTTTTCGAGTTGAGCTATAGGTACGCTGGTCAATTGCTGGAGCGCATTGAAGTTCAATTGAAAAAAATCGCGTGGGTGGTTGAGTAATTTGAGAATGCGCCGCGCACGAACTGGGCCGATGCCATGCAGTTGAGAAAAGGCAATTTGATAGAGTTGGTCTGAGTATTCCATTTTTTAGTAGCTTCGGGTAAAGTTAGAACGAACAAACAGCAATGCATTCAGTAAAATTTACGATACTCCTAGTCATTTTTTTTCCTATCTGTGTTTTTTCACAAGACCTTCAAAAGGATAGCATCCGTTCAAAAACTAAAGATGAGAAAGCCGTTTATGTACGTGCTGCAAGATTTGAAAAAAACATAGAAGAGGTTTCTATTTCGATGGAAGTATTGCGCCCCTCACTTATTGCCAACAAAGGGTTTTCTAACCTCGAACAAGCTGTAGGTCAAAGCCCTGGCGTTTTTACAATGGATGGACAAGTTTCAATTCGAGGTGGCGGTGGTTATGCTTATGGTGCGGGAAGCCGCGTATTGTTGGTTTGGAATGGCTTACCGATGTTATCGCCTGATATTGGCGATGTCAAATGGAATGCAGTGCCGATGGAGCACGCAGAGCAAATAGAAATCATAAAAGGAGCTTCTTCCGTACTTTACGGAAGCGGAGCGCTAAACGGTATCATTGCGATGAACGAAAAGGAGGCACCTCTAGACGGCGCCCTTTCTATCAAAGTTCAAAATGGCATTTACGGCAATCCTCCCCGACAAAGTATGAAGTGGTGGGGAGCTGCTCCTACATTTCAATTGGTCGATGTCTATGCCGCAAAACGCAAAGAGAATCATGCGTTTACGCTAGGGGTTAATGCGTTTAGAGATAAAGGTTACCGAGAAGGAGATCACGAATTGCGTGCGCGCATCCACGGAACTTATGCGTATTTCTCGAAAAAAATTCCGCAACTGAAAACAGGGCTTTCTTTTCATTTACAGGCGCAAGAAGAAGGGGTTTTTATTTTGTGGCGCAATGATTCAATGGGTTATCAAGCCCTTGCTAATACTTTAAGTGAACAGCGCGCCGTCCGCTTTAGCCTAGACCCATATCTAATTTACGTTTCTAAAAACAAGGTCAAGCACGCACTGAGAACACGCTATTATCTGACTACCACTGGCAATGGACTTGTCTATGTAGATGCTTCTTTGGGGCAAATGTTTTATGCCGATTACCAAGCGAGTAAAAAAACCAAACATTTTGATTTCGCGTTTGGCGCTACTTCGAACACAAGCCAAATTACGAGTTATATTTTCGGCGATCATTTCAGTAAAAATTTCTCGATTTACCAGCAAACCGAATGGTCTAAAGGGAAGCTAGATTTACAAGCAGGCTTGCGTTTAGAATACTTTCAACTCAACAACCAAACACCTGAAACCAATTTCAATTGGGCTGGTCGCACCTTGCCAATTTACCCTATCGTAAGATTTGGCGGGCATTATGCTTTGCAAAAAAGCACTCATTTGCGCGCTTCATTCGGGCAGGGCATTCGCTTTCCAGCAGTAGCCGAGCGCTATATTTCGACGAGTGTTGGCGGTTTGCGGATTTTTCAAAATCCAGATTTGCTTGCAGAACGCGGTTGGGCAGCCGAAATCGGACTCAAGCAAATTGTGATGCTTGGCAAGTGGAAGGCAATGTTAGATGTCGCTGGGTTCATCAATGCCTACGACAACATGACTGAATTTGCTTTTGGTGTTTTTAAGCCCGACACTATGGCATTTTTACAAACGACTAATCCGTCTGCCATCAATTACCTTTATAACTGGGTCGGATTCCAAGCGCAAAATGCAGAGCGTGCACGCATTACAGGCATCGAGTTTTCCATGAATAGTTCCGGCAAAATAGGAGAGGTAGAGGTGCTCACCTTGCTTGGTTATACCTATATGAATCCGCTCAGCTTGAATACCGATCCTATTTACACAGCTACCTTCTCCGACACAACAGGCTCCATGCTTAAATACCGTTTCAAGCATTTGGCTAAGGCAGATATCGAATGCAATTATAAAAAATTTGGCGTCGGTTTTTCGGCCCGCTACAATTCCTTCATGCGCAATATTGATTTAGCATTTGAAGATGGCGTACTAGGACAAGAAATTCTCGTAGGCATGGCTAATTATAGGGCTAAATTCAATAAAGGAGTTCCCGTATTCGACCTGCGCTTTAATTACGCAATAACAGAGGCATTCAAATGCAACCTTATATTGAATAACGTGACCAATGCAGAATATGTCAGTCGACCAGGAGCCATTCAGGCGCCAAGAAATATTGTTGTTCAGTTACAGTATGATCTGTAAATATACGGATATGAAAGTCCGCTAAATCCTTTAAATTCGCAGAAACCTACTCATCCTACAATATGAATTATATACTTGTATTTTTTCTTTTGATCAGCGGTTCCTTTTTTGCCCAAAACATTCAAATTGAAGTATTGGATGCACAAACCAATGCGCGTATAGAAGAAGCCTTTATCATCGTGAAAGGAAGTGCACCAGTAAAGAGTCAAAATGGTGTATTTATGCTCAAACCAATTACTTTTCCTGTTGAACTGA
Source organism: Crocinitomicaceae bacterium (assembly GCA_034680045.1). Classification (GTDB taxonomy): domain Bacteria; phylum Bacteroidota; class Bacteroidia; order Flavobacteriales_D; family Crocinitomicaceae; genus UBA952. The sequence continues at coordinate 8,557 of JAXITO010000007.1, forward strand.
TTGTAAAAGCTCCTTTTTATATATCGGATACAATTCTTATTAAAGAGGAAACAAACAATGTGTTACGCGTGGCTTTACAAGGGCAAGTTCAGGATCAAAAAACGGTGGTAGTCAGTGCTGGCAAGCGCCGCCAGGCCATTGAAGAAATTCCTGTATCAATGGAAATCCTGCGCCCCCAACTCATCGACAACAAAGGCATCACCGACCTCGAACAAGCTGTTGATCAAACACCAGGCGTTTACACAATGGATGGTCAGGTTTCCATACGCGGCGGCTCCGGCTTCGCCTACGGTACGGGTAGCCGCGTGCTGTTGCTCTGGAATGGCATGCCTTTGCTTTCTGGCTACGCCGGCGACACCCAATGGAATGCCATTCCAATGGAACAAGCCAGCCAGGTTGAGGTCATGAAAGGCGCTGCGTCTGTACTTTATGGCAGTGGTGCCCTCAATGGCGTCATTGCCCTCGCCGAAAAAGAGCCTACTCTAGAGCCGGTTACTAAAGTCAAGATGCAATATGGCCTTTATGGTGCGCCGCGCCGCAGCTCGCTCAAATGGTGGTCTACACCGCCAATGAATCAGCAATTAGAGGTTTTCCACAGCGCACTCAAAAAGCGTTTTGGCTACACCATTTCAACTACTGGCTACCACAACGATGGCTACCGCATTGGCGAGTCTGAGTTTCGCGCGCGTGTTTCGGGCACCATTTACGCAAAGGCAATCCTAGATAAGCGCCTTAAGGCTGGCCTTGGCTACAACTTTCAAGTTCAAAAAGCAGGAAACTTCCTTATTTGGCAAAACGACTCCTTAGGTTATACGCCAAGCGGTTATGGCGACACCACAGCCGGAGCCTCTACTGTGACCTATAACTTTGGCCAGCGTTTATTCATAGATCCATACGCTAAGTACATCGATAAACGCAATAATCTCCATCAGCTCAAAACCCGTTTATATTGGGTTTCTAACGAAAATCTCAGCAATGCCAGCCAAAGTAATGCGGCCACCGTTTCCTACGCCGACTACACCTTTCAGCATAAATTCGGCCAAGGCAGCACCCTGAGCGCAGGTGTCACTGCAATTCAAAATGTAGTCACATCTCAGCTCTTTGGCAACCACAATTCTCAAAATTATGCGGCTTATTCGCAATTAGAATACCACAAAAATAAGCTAGACCTCAGTGCAGGAGTTCGCTTTGAATATTTTGAAATGGACGGCAACAAACCCGACTCTCAATTTCAACTTCCGGGCAAAGATTCATTGTTTGTTCCGGTTTATCCTGTCTTGCGCACAGGTTTGCACTACGAGCTCAAACCATTTACGCATTTGCGCGCAAGCTTTGGCCAGGGCATTCGCTACCCTAGCGTCGCAGAGCGCTTTACCCAAACTTCTGTTGGGGCGCTCAATATATTCCCTAATCCGCAACTCCGTCCAGAAATTGGTTGGGCCGGAGAAATTGGCATCAAACAAGGCTTCAAAATTGGCAACTGGAAAGCCATGCTAGACGCTGCTTTTTTTGTCAATCAGTACAGCAACATGATGGAATTTTCCTTTGTTTATTTCAATCCAATTACCCAGCAGCCACTCAATCCACTTAATCCTTCCCCAGAAGACATCCAATTCTTAACAAGTGGCCAATACAACATCAGTGACTGGGTTGGTTTTCAAGCTCAAAATGCCGAAAAAGCACGCATTTCAGGTCTCGACCTCTCCTTTAATTCATCTGGTAAACTTGGGAAAGTAGAGTTGGTTTCGCTCATTGGTTACACCTACATGAATCCAATCTCTCTCAATAACAACCCTCAGTATACCGCCAACTTCTCAGACACCTCTACCAACATGCTCAAATACCGCTTCAAGCATTTGGCAAAGGCCGATATCGAAGCAAATTATCAAAAGTTCAGCTTTGGCGCTTCCATGCGTTACAACAGTTTTATGCGCAATATCGACCGTGTTTTTGAAGACGACCTCGATCCTTCGCTCACCTCAGAAGTATATATACTTCCGGGGCTCAAAGCTTATCGGGAGCAATTCAACGGGGGCAATTTAGTATTCGATGCGCGCTTTGCCTACACCCTCAAAGACCAATACCGCATTTCGTTTATCGTCAATAATTTATGGAATGCCGAGGTTACTTCTCGTCCAGGCGATATCCAAGCACCTCGCAATTTCATTGTCCAACTTCAAGCCAAATTTTAATGAAAGTACTTGGTGTAATTCCAGCACGCTACGGCTCTTCTAGGTTTCCTGGCAAACCGCTCATTGACCTCAAAGGAAAGTCAATGATACAACGTGTGTATGAAGGTGCTCAAAAAGCAACCCTTCTCGATGCACTCGTAGTAGCCACCGATGACGCCCGCATTTTTCAAGAAGTAAGGCGTTTTGGCGGGCAAGTACTCCTGACAAGTTCTTTGCATCAAAGCGGAACAGAACGCTGCGCTGAGGTGCTTTCTCAATTTCCAGATTATGATGTCGTTATCAATATCCAAGGAGATGAGCCCCTTGTGTCAGCTATCCAACTCGATCAACTTCTGAGTGCTTTTGAAGATCCCGCGGTCAAAATCGCAACTTTAGTGCATCCCGACGTCACACCTGCCGATATAGAAAATGTCAACCGCATTAAGGTGATTTCCGATTACCAACACAACGCAATTTACTTCTCTAGAAGCGCGTTGCCAAATACCTACTATGCCAAAGAACAACACTTTCCTTGGCTCAGGCATATTGGCTTGTACGCCTATACTGCAACAACACTTACTCACATAGCTGGTCTTGCGCCTTGTGCGCTCGAACAAGCAGAGTCGCTCGAACAACTACGTTGGCTCTATTATGGCTACAACATTCGTTTGGTCCAAACAGATATCGAAACACCTAACATAGATGTGCCTGAAGATTTAGAAAAAGTATTGCCTTTTTTGTAATCTGCTCAGACTTTCGTAAATTTGTTAGATGCAGGGTTTTGAAGATATCGTCATTCAACTTTTACTCCGACACAATTGTGTCGTCGTACCAGGTTTTGGTGGTTTTGTGGCCAAGCAAGTTTCTGCTGAGCTCGACCTCCAGAAAGGCAGCCTAAGCCCACCCAAAAAAGCCTTGCTCTTCAATCGTTTTTTACTGACAGACGACGGTCTGCTTTTAGCAGAATACGCGCGTCAATACGGTCTTTATTACGAAGACGCGAAAGGACAATTACAAGCCTTTACAGACGCCTTGCAGCGTCAGTTGCTCAATGGTGAAACCATCAAACTTGCAAAGCTCGGTACATTTACCCGTCAGTCTGACGGTCAAATCACATTTGAACAAGACCGTTTCTTTAATTTGTTGCTTTCTTCCTACGGACTTACAAACCTCAATTTTGTTTCTAAACCAGTCGAAATTGTAGAGGTGAGCCGAATCATTGCGTTAGAACCTGTCGTAGGTGCTTCAAAAATCAAATGGGCACGTGTGGCAGCTGCAGCTTGCTTCTTGCCGCTCGCTTTTTATTCATTCTGGATTCCAACCCAGACAAACGCCTTGCAGTCAGGCTTGTTTTCTTCTTCGGACTTCAATCCTATGCATGAGCAAGTTGAACCTGCTTACAACAAAACAAATCTTCGCCTCAAATCTTCGCCTCTTCAAACCAATTCAAATTTGGAATTTGAACTCAAAGCGCGCGCGCGTTTAGAAACCTATGAATGGCAACCTGGCTATACATTTAGGGTTCAAATTCCTGCTGAAAAGCGCACAGCTCCAGCTCAAACGCTGGTAGCAACAGCCGCTGCCTATGACTTTATCGTGGGTTGTTTTTCAAACTTACAAAACGCGCAAACGCTGCAGCTTAAATTGCAGCGCGACGGCTTTGCCGCTAGGCTCATCCAAAATGGCCCACTCACGAAGGTGAGCGCTGGGGCAGCTCAAGATCTTACTGAACTTCAACAAATCCAGCAACAAGCTGCGGCACGTGGTTTGCAAGGCTGGGTGCTCAACAACTAAAATTCACGCATGAAAAAAATCTTCAGTTTTATACTATCCATCGGGATCAGTACAACCCTTCTTGTTGCGCAACCAACCAACGTAGAAGGAAGTAAATACCAATTCAAGCAACTCGTTAAGCTAGATGCCACACCTGTTCAGAGCCAAGGCCAGACCGGAACGTGTTGGTCTTTTTCAGCAACGAGCTTCTTTGAGTCAGAAATCCAGCGTTTGGGCGCAAAAAATCAAGTTATTTTATCCGAAATGTTTGTAGTGCGCAAAGCATATGAACTCAAGGCTGAAAAGTACATCCGCATGGATGGAAAGATCAATTTTAGTGAAGGTGGCGCTTTTCATGATGTACCCCTCGTTATCGAAAAATTTGGCATTGTTCCTTACGAAGTGTACACAGGACTGAACGGCTTAGATAGGTACAATCATGGCGAAATGTTCAATCAACTCAATGCGGTCATGACGGATATCCTTGCACGTTTAGGCCGTCCAGAAGGCATCACCGACGACTGGAAGCGCAAGTTCAACACCATGCTCGACATGTACATTGGTAAAGACATCGAAACTTTCGAATACAACGGCCAGCGTTACACACCGAAATCATACGCAGCCTCTTTAGGCTTGGACATGAAAAACTATGTGTCCCTAACTTCGTTTACAAATCACCCGATGTATAGCCAATGCATGCTCGAAATTCCAGACAACTGGGCTTGGGGTACAAGTTACAATATGGGAATGGATGACCTCGTCGAAACCACTATTCATGCGCTTAAAAACGGTTACACTATTGCTTGGGGTGCCGACGTTTCTGAAGATGGATTCAGCTTTAGAAATGGTTTAGCGATTGTTCCTGCTGATCCAGGAATGATAGAAGTTATTGGTAAAGATGACAAACGTTTCAACAATGCTGGCGCTGAGCGCAAGTCTAATGCATTTTTAGAACCTATGAAGGAAATGGTTATTACACCTGAACTCCGTCAAAAAGGCTACGACAACAAAACCACTACCGATGACCACGGCATGCATATCGTTGGCCTTTTCCAAGACCAAAATGGCACGCGCTATTTCTTAGTAAAAAATTCATGGGGCACAAGTAACCTTCCACAAGGTTATTTATATGTGTCTGAAAATTACTTCAAGTACAAAACCATCAATATTTACTTGCACAAAGATGGTGTGCCAGCTAATTTAAAAAACAAATTGAAGTTGTGAGCTGAATAATTTTAGCTAAACATCTGATTTTCAATTCAAAAAGTGTTCAAAGTGTCATTTGAACACTTTTTCTTTTTTATTGTTATTTTTGTATAAACAAACTAATTTTAAAGATGAAAACTGTAGGTGTAAACGGATTCGGCCGCATCGGTCGTTGCTTCACTGGAATAGCTTTACTAGATCCTCAAGTGGACGTGGCGCTTGTGAATGATTTGGCAGATGTCAAAACGCTGGCCCATTTACTGAAATACGATAGTATTCACGGTCCCTTTCATCTTTCATTCGAAATTGATGGTAACACCTTGGTTTTTGAAAATGGCAAGAAGCTTGTCTTCATCAGTGAGCGCAATCCAGAACTAATCAATTGGGCGGCCTATGGTGTAGAGGTTGTCATTGAATCTACAGGTTTATTCTTGACACGCGAGGCCGCTTCTAAGCACCTTATTGGTGGAGCAAAGCATGTGGTGATCAGCGCGCCAGCCAATGACGAAGACATCCCTTCAGTTGTTTTAGGCGTCAATGACGATCAAATTGATTGGACAACTACTGTCATTTCAAATGCATCTTGCACCACCAACAACGCCGCTCCAATGGTGAAAGTACTCAAGGAGGTGCTCGACATCGAAGTAGCATACATTTCTACTGTTCACAGCTACACCTCTGATCAGCGTCTGCACGATGCGCCACACAAAGATTTGCGTCGGGCGAGAGCTGCAGCTAATAGCATCATACCAACTTCAACTGGAGCCGCTAAGGCCATTACCAGAATTTTCCCTGATTTGAAAGGTAAAATAACAGGCGGAAGCTTTCGGGTTCCTGTATCAGATGGCTCTGTTACCGAAATGACACTCGTGTCAAAAACGGATGTAACTGCTGAGCAAATCAACGCCGCCATGAAAGCAGCAGCTGCGGGCCCGCTTAAAGGTATTCTACAATATACCGAAGACCCAATTGTCTCTGTAGATGTATTAGGTAACCCGCACAGCGTTGTTTTTGATGCTGGGCTTACCACGGTATTTAACGGCCTGATCAAAGTCGCAGGTTGGTACGACAACGAAGCGGGCTACTCCAATCGTTTGGTTGACGTCGTTAAAAGATTTTAAGCTTCTAAAGCTTGAACGCCTGGCAAGGTTTTTCCTTCGAAATACTCTAAAAGTGCACCGCCACCCGTGCTTACGTAACTCACTTGTGAGCTGAGGTTAAATTGTTGTACAGCTGCGGCACTATCTCCGCCTCCAATTAAACTGAATGCGCCTTTTGCAGTAGCCTCGGCCACAGCGAGTGCAATGTTTTTGGTACCAGCTTCAAATGCAGGCATTTCAAAAACACCCATTGGCCCGTTCCACAAAATAGTTTTACTCTCAAGCAAGACGGCTCTGAATGTTTCAATTGCTTTAGGCCCGATGTCTAAACCCATCCAGTTGGCTTCTATTTCACCTGAGTTGGCAATTTTTGTATTGGCATCTGCGGCAAAGCGGTCTGCTACAATTGCATCGACTGGTAGGTGAATTTGCACACCCATGGTTTTGGCACAGGCTAGAATTTCCTTGCAGGTAGCTACGCGCTCCTCTTCGCAGAGCGAAGCGCCAATTTGGCCACCCATTGCCTTATAGAACGTATAAGCCATGCCGCCACCAATGATAATATGATCGGCAATTTGCAACAGGTTTTCTACGATGAGCACTTTGTCTGACACTTTAGCCCCACCAACAATTGCAGTGAAGGGCCGTTCTGCTTCGTGCAGTACTTTTTTAGCGTTTTCAATTTCTGCATTCATGAGTAGCCCAGCCATTTTATCGTTCGGGAAAAAAGAGGCTAATTGGGTTGTGCTGGCATGCGCTCGGTGTGCTGCGCCAAAGGCATCATTGACATAACAATCGCCGTGTTTTGCTAATTTTTCTGCAAATGAATGGTCGCCTTTCGTTTCTTCTGTATAAAAACGAACATTTTCAAGGAGTAACACCTCGCCGGGTTGCAGTGCCTTGCTTTTTTCGAAAGCTTCATCACTGATGCAATCTGCTGCAAATTGTACTTTTACGCCAAGCACCTCACTTACTTTATCGCAAATTTGAGCCAATGAAAAAACAGCCTCTGGTCCATTTTTAGGTCGGCCGAAATGTGAAAGCAAAACAATACTTCCGCCTTGGTCTAAGATGTGTTTCAGAGTAGGCAGCGCTGCGCGAATGCGTTTGTCGTCGGAAACAAGTCCTGTTGCTTTGTCCATCGGGACATTGAAATCAACGCGTACAATGGCGCGTTTTCCTGCAAAAGCATAATTGTTGAAAGTACTCATGAGTGTGGATTGATGATTTATTTTTTATGAAAAAGACTGCCGTTGGCTTGCGCACTTGGCATAATCGTAAGGTCGGCAATGCTAACGTGCGCTGGTCGGCTGACAATAAATGCAATTGTTTGAGCAATGTCGGTTGCTTGTAGTGCCTCAAAGCCTTCGTAAACACTTGCAGCCGTTTGCGCATCTCCTTTAAAGCGCACTAAAGAAAACTCAGTTTCTGCCGCCCCTGGTGCAATGTTGCTCACCTTTATTTGATGAGGCAGGAGGTCAATGCGCAGCGCCTTCGAAATGGAATCTACGGCATGCTTACTCGCGCAGTAAACGTTTCCGCCAGCATATACTTCTTTGCCAGCAATGGACGAAATATTGATGAGGTGACTAAAAGGATGTTTTTTAAGTAGAGGAATGACGGCATGACTCACATAAAGTAAGCCTTTGACGTTGGTGTCGATCATGCGGTTCCAGTCGTCTGAAAGCCCGGTATCTAAAGGGCCTCTTCCGACAGCAAGCCCCGCGTTATTGATCAAAATAAAGATGTTTTCGGAAATTTCAGTAGGCAAGGCGCCAATGACAGCGCTTACGTTTGCTTCATTACACACATCGAGTTGGGCAATATAAACAGGCGTTTGGGTGAGTTTATTCTGAAGTTCTTCAAGGCGCTCTATTCTGCGCGCTAATAACACTAGGCCGTAACCCATATTTTGAAGTTCTTGAGCTGTTGCCGCGCCGAAGCCTGAACTTGCACCTGTAATGATTGCATATTTCATGCTGCAAAATTGACAAAAAAAACGCAGTTGCTTGTCAAAATGGCAGTATTTAGCGCATGGCATTTTTATTGAGAGGAAGAAAGCATAAAAATAGAAACACAATGAAAACAGGTCAAATTCATGTTCAAACGGAAAACATCTTTCCGATCATTAAAAAATTCCTTTACTCAGATCACGAAATATTCTTGCGTGAGTTGGTTTCAAATGCGGTTGACGCCTCCCAAAAGCTCAAATTCTTGGCAAAAAATGGCGAATTCAAAGGCGAACTCGGCGAGCTCAAAGTAGAGGTCTTGTTAGACAAAGAAGCCAAGACACTCACCATCCGCGACAACGGTATCGGCATGACAGCCGAAGAAATCGATAAATACATCAATCAAATTGCATTTTCAGGTGCAGAAGAATTTGTCGAGAAATACAAAGGAAAAGAAGGTGCAGAGCAAATCATCGGACATTTTGGTTTGGGCTTCTATTCTGCCTTCATGGTTGCTGAGAAAGTCCAAATCCGTACGCTTGGACGCTACGAAGGTGCGCAAGCAGTGCAATGGGAGAGCAATGGCTCGCCAGAATACACCCTCATCGACATCGAAAAAGAAACCCGAGGCACAGACATCGTGTTGTTCATCAATGAAGAATCTGCCGAGTTTTTAGAAAAACAACGCGTTCAAGGTATTTTAGATAAATACTGCAAATTCTTGCCAATTCCAGTTGAGTTCGGTACCAAAACCGACTACATCGATTCTCCTGAAGGAGAAAAAGACGACAAAGGCAATGTCAAGCGCGTGGCTATTGACGTTCCAAATCAAGTCAATAACCCAAGCCCAGCCTGGACCAAAGCTCCTGTAGACCTCAAACAAGAAGACTACGATCAATTTTACCGCGAGTTATATCCAGCTACTTTTGAGCAACCGCTTTTCCACATTCACCTCAACGTAGATTATCCTTTCAACCTGACGGGCATCCTTTATTTTCCAAAAATCAAGGAAAACGTAGAGGTACAACACAATAAAATCAACCTTTACAGCAATCAAGTTTTCATTACAGACAGCGTTGCCGAAATTGTCCCTGAATTTTTGACCTTACTTCATGGCGTCATTGATTCACCTGATATTCCATTGAACGTGTCTCGTTCTTATTTGCAGAGCGACGGCAATGTCAAGAAGATTTCTGCGCACATTACTAAAAAGGTAGCTGATAAATTAGCCGAGATGTTCAAAAAAGACCGTGCCGATTTCGAAGCCAAATGGCCAGATCTTCAAGTGTTTGTGCAGTACGGTATGTTGTCTGAAGAGAAATTTGCAGAAAAAGCCAAAGATTTCAGTTTGTTCAAAACAACCGACAATGAATGCTTCACGCTTCAAGAATACATCGACAAGGTTAAGGTACTACAAACCAACAAAGACAATAAAACGGTATTCCTTTATACCAACGACGCCGAAGAGCAATACGCATTCGTCAAGAAAGCCAAAGAGCGCGGCTATTCCGTATTGTTATTAGACGGACCACTTGCTCCGCACTGGATTTCTAAATTAGAACAGAGCAACGAAAATATCAGCTTTGCACGCGTAGATGCAGATAGCCTAGACAAACTCATCGCCAAAACAGACGAGCTTCCATCTAAACTTTCAAAAGAGGAAGAAGAAACTCTTAAGCCACTCTTTGAAGCACAGGTCAATAAAGAAAAATTTACAGTGCAGTTTGAAAGCATGAGTGAGCAAGAAGCACCAATTATTGTTACGCAGCCAGAATTTATTCGCCGCATGATGGAGCAACAAAAATTAGGTGGAGGCGGAGGCTTTTATGGCGCTTTCCCTGAAATGTTCAACCTTACAGTTAATGCCAACCATCCTGCAATTAGCAAAATTTTAAGTCAAGAAGGAGCTGCTCAAGAGCAAAGCACCAAACAATTAGTAGACCTCGCTATGTTGGCGCAGGGCCTCCTTAAAGGTGCTGCACTTGATGCTTTCATTCAGCGCAATATCGAACATATTGCATAAATGACTAGCTTTGACTTCGCTTAAATTCTAGATTTTGTACAAATGGATCTTGGGCATTGGCGCCCTCATTATAACCCGTAAAATTGGTTTGGCTATCTTAGGCTTTGCCATCGGATCGCTCATAGATCAATACCAACAAACGTCCAAAAGCGGACAAGGGGGGCAGGGTCAAGGTACTGCTCAAGATCCATTTGAGTTCTACCGCAGGCAGAGCTCCATGTACGACTTGCCCACCATGCTCATGGCGCTCTCCGCAGCAGTCATGAAAGCAGACGGAAAGGTGTTGCGCATTGAGCTCGACTTCGTCAAAAGCTTTTTTTCTGCACAATTTGGTAGGCAATTCAACGCGACACACCTTCAAACGCTGCGTCAATTTCTAGACGCGCCAAGCATTCCTCTGCAAGACATCTGCCATGATATCCGCACCCGCATGACCCAAGAAGTGCGCGTTCAGCTCGTGCATTATTTGTTTGGCATCGCCAAAGCAGATGGCGACGTCGGTACGGCCGAACTCAACGTCATTTCTCGCATTGCCACTATGCTAGGTATTCCTGCGGTGGAGTTTGAAAGCCTCCGCAATATGTTCTATCGCAATGTCGACTCCGACTACAAAATTTTAGGAATCGACGAAAAAGCCACAGACGAAGAAGTTAAAAAAGCCTATCGCAAAATGGCCGTTGCGCATCATCCCGACAAAGTCGCGCACATGGGTGAAGAATACCTCAAAGGAGCGAAGGAGAAATTTCAACAAATTCAAGATGCCTACGAAGCCATCAAAAAGCGTCGTGGCATCAAATAAAATACATTATGTCTGATAACCGTTACCAACAACGCGGCGTTTCTGCCGGAAAGGAAGATGTTCACAAGGCCATCTCTAAACTAGACAAAGGTTTGTTCCCTAAAGCATTTTGTAAAGTGGTCCCGGACTACCTTACTGGCGACTCAAATTACTGTATTGTGATGCATGCCGATGGCGCGGGCACCAAATCTTCATTAGCTTACGCATATTGGAAGCAAACAGGCGATATTTCGGTGTGGCGTGGCATTGCCCAAGATGCGCTCATCATGAACATCGACGACTTACTTTGTGTAGGAGCTACAGGTCCAATTTTGGTTTCAAGTACCATTGGACGCAACAAACTCCTGATTCCTGGCGAAGTATTGGCTGCAATTATCAATGGCACTGAAGAACTTTTAGAAGAATTGAGAGGTTATGGCATTGATATTTATTCAACGGGCGGCGAAACAGCCGATGTCGGAGACCTCGTGCGCACCATTATCGTAGACTCTACTGTTGTTTGCCGCATGCCGCGCAATAAAGTCATTTCTAACGACGGCATGCGCCCCGGCGACGTCATTGTTGGTTTGGCATCTTTTGGACAAGCCACATACGAAACTGAATACAACGGCGGAATGGGCAGCAACGGCCTCACGAGTGCTCGTCACGACGTCTTTCATCATTCGTTAGCAGATGCCTTTCCAGAGACCTATGATAACTCCCTTCCTAAAGATTTAGTGTATAGCGGCTCCAAACACTTGACAGACGCCGTAGAGGGAAGTCCGCTCGATGCAGGTAAACTTGTTTTGTCTGCAACGCGCACCTATGCACCCGTTATCAAAGCTATTTTAGATGCGTACCACAACGACATCCATGGCATGGTTCATTGCTCTGGCGGTGCTCAAACCAAGGTATTACACTTCATTGACAACCTTCATGTCATCAAAGACAACTTATTTGCAACTCCTCCATTGTTTGAAATGATACAGGCGGAATCTCAGACACCATGGCAAGAAATGTATAAGGTTTTCAATATGGGGCACCGCATGGAAGTTTATGTAAGTGAGGAACTTGCACCTGAAATCATCCGCATTTCCGAGCAGTTTGGTATTGCAGCTCAGGTCGTAGGAAGGGTAGAGGCAGCTGATCACAAAAGGGTCACTATTTCTAGTCAGCACGGAGAATTTACATATTTAGGATAAAAAAAATCGAAAAAAGCTTTTAAAAACGGAATGTTTTTGTACTTTTGCCATCCGTTCATTGAACACATGGTGGGATGGGTGAGTGGCTGAAACCAACAGTTTGCTAAACTGTCGTACGGGTAACTGTACCGCGAGTTCGAATCTCGCTCCCACCGCCACAAATTTAGACCGATCGAACTTTAGTTCGGGGCGTAGCGTAGTCCGGTCATCGCGCCTGGTTTGGGACCAGGAGGTCGCAGGTTCGAATCCTGCCGCCCCGACAAGGGGGATGAGCAATCATCCCCCTTTTTTGATTATAGACGTTGTAAATCTTCTTTTTACAACAAACGGTCCCGTAGCTCAGCTGGATAGAGCAACTGCCTTCTAAGCAGTAGGCCACAGGTTCGAATCCTGTCGGGATCACATTCAAAACCTCGCAGTCATGCGGGGTTTTTTGTTTTTGTGGGGTTTTAGACGCTCCTCCTTTTACAATAGTTATCTAATATATTAGCTAAAATTGTCAGATTATCCTGTTTTTAGCCAAAATATTGGCTATTATGCATCCTGACTACTTCACATGCTTTCGCGGACTATAACTAGCCGGCTGCTCACCAAATGCCCTAAAATTAAATGGTGGCTCAAACAGGAAGAATTCTCGGAGATCAACACCTAGTGCAGCCGCGTTTTGTGAAGCAGTAAAACTAGATTTCGAAGTTTATTGAACCCCGCCTTGTGTGGGGTTTTTTATTTATAGGTTGTCCATGAACTCGAATTCGTGCTGAATCATAGTTTGAATTGCGTTTAGGGAAGGGATATGATGATCACCTCACTAACATCTCCTCAATAATGGCTTTGCACTTTTGAATTTATTCAGTAGTAAGCAGACCCACTTTTTTGAGAAATCGGCTTTGGTCTATAGTTCTGATTTGATCAAGTACAATCCAGCCAGGGATACTGAGAGATTTGGTGTAAATTCTTGTTGGGTAGGACTTGGATGTGCTTGTAATTGGCGCAATGATGACGGTATTTAATTGCCGATTGATGTCATCAGGAGAAATGATTGCACAAGGTCTAGTTTTTTTGATTTCACTGCCCACTGTGGGGTCCAGATTAACCAGAACGATGTCATATTGCTGCAGTTTCATTAGTCGAAAATTTCGTCTTCAAAAACGTCATCTATTAGCAAACGGTCATCGCCATTGGCGTGCATTTGCTTAAAGGCTTCTTCCCATCCCTCACGGGCTTTTTTTATTGGCTTGAGCGTGATATCATGCTCATTTAAAATGATTTCCATTTCTCCTTGAATGTTGTATTGATCAATAATTGATTTTGGAAGACGAATACCTTTCGAATTACCAATTTGAATAACAGAAGCGCGCATAAGTAATTACAATGTAATTACAAAATTAATCTTTTTTATTCACATTCAAAATTACTGCTAACACAAAACATCCAATTCAGTAGAACTACTGAATAGGGTTAAAATTTATTGGGATTTGCATCAATAACTTACGACTTCAAAATCAAAAACACAACTCCGGCCAAGGCAAAACCAGTAGCACGGCGAATAACCGTAATCATGCGCCCGCTTCGTTGCATTCCCTTTTGAAGGTCTTCTAATTCCTCTTGTGACATATCGTCGGAGCTTTCGAGCCATTCGTCTGGTGCGTTGTCGGGGCTAACGATTTTAGAAATCGTGGGGCCGTCTTTACCGTCAACTATTTCGCAACTAGAGAGTTCAAAAGGGCCGTTCAAAAAACGGTCTTCCATGCATTCGGGCCAGCTGATGTCTTTGTAGTTTTTGATGTTTACCAATGTGAGGCCCTCACTAGTGCAAATCAACTGTGGAAGACTTGTGAGATTCGCGTAAAGCGTCAGTTGATATAGGTTTGGCAAAACGGGTTCGCTTAATGTGTTCAAACTTGGTAAATTAAAATCGATGAGGCCAAGTTCCAAAAGGGTGTCCGGGAATACTATTGTTTGGAGTGCCTCACTCTGGATAGCGAGAATAGCTAACTTTTTGAAATCGGGAATGATAAGAGTGGTGTCTTTGTAATCAAAATTGAGCCAATAGAGGTTGGGGTTGTTTACAAAAAGGATGTCGAGGTCGGTTTGGGTGATATTTTTACCAAAGTATTCTCCTTCTATTTCTTGAACGAATTGGGCGCGTCCGATGACACTTAAAAAGAGGGAATTGAAAAGGGCAAGATAAATGAACTTCATACACTAAAGTTACGCATTTCATTTTTTTGTTTTATTTTGTCCTCACTAATTGAACTCAAAAACTGTAAACTATGAAAAAACTAATTCTATCTCTTTCAATTCTAACTTGTGTAGGAGCGGTAAAAGCTCAAACGCTCACTTTCGATGTAGCTGCTAAATATGCCTACAGCGCAACGGGTATGTTTAACAAAAATATTTCAGACCTAGGTGCGTCTCAAGATTACGATGTGGCGTTTAGTTCAAATTATGGCTTGGCCGGAACCGTAAATTTTGGTAAAATTGGCTTGGGTGTAGAATACCTGATGGGCAATTTCAAGGCGGGCTACCAAGGTGACCAAGTATTGATCGGCGGAGCTTATACTTCGGCTATTGACATGAAAACCACTCAAATTCCTATATACCTGCGCTTAGGAGGTTCAAAAGGTTCTTTTGGTGAATTCGGTGTGGTGATGAACAACGTGAAAAGTGCTACTTACACAAATAGCAACTACCTCATTGATCCGCCGACCTCCATAGATGTCACCAACCAATATCAAAACTTCATGGGTTACATGATTGGCGTAGGTGGTCGTTTTGGCATTCTTGACTTACCTGTAATGGTTTCAGTGAGTGCACGCTTTATGTACAGCACTGCCGATGCAAAAGGCGTTGATGCTTTAGGGGCTGATTTAGACTTATACAATCCGTACAGCAAAACCAATGCAGCTTCAGTTGGCTTGCATGTAGGTGTTGTGTATTCGATTGACTAAACTTTCAATCTACAGAAATAAAAAAGGCGCCCTTGGGCGCCTTTTCATTGAATCTAATTTGCTTTATGGTTTGACCAAATGGACAAAACCGTGAAGCGTATAAAGTGTTTTCTCTTTGTTGTCGTATTCGTATTTCTCGCTTTTAGGTGTGGCCATATAGAAGTATACACCTTCTTCTAGCGCTTTGCCGCTCATGTCGGTACCGTTCCAGTCGTTGAGGTAGTTGTCTTTTTCGTAGATGAGGTTGCCCCAACGGTTGAAGATTTGGATACTTACTTGGTTGTAGTCTTCCCAGTTTTTGATGACCAATAGGTCGTTGGTGCCGTCGTCGTTGAGCGTCAGGATATTCGGTACTACCAACGGACACTGGTTGTAAACGCGGATATTAGGTGAGGTAATGGTTTTGGCACATTGGTCCATGACGTAAACCTGGAAGTTGTTGAGGTTTGGTTGTAAGATACTTGGTTGCACATAAACGGTGTCGTTATTAGGGAAGCCGCCCGGACCCCAGACATAACTGTATGGAGAAATTCCGTTTTGTACATTACACCAAATGTTGGTTCCTTGCCCGAAGTCAGCACAAACATTTAAAGAATCGACTGCTGTGATTGTCAATGGCGTGTAGTCAACAATATTGAGGGAGATAGATGTAGTGTCAAAAGTACCGTCGCAAGGGTTCGGTAAAATGACATTGAAGAAAACGGTTTCTGTTCCTTCAGGCAGACCATCTAAGAACGCTGAAATACCTATTGTATCGGAAGCAACGCCAGCAGGAATCACGAGGGTGTCGTCGATAAATGGGTAGTCATCGCCGTTGATAGCCGTTCCGCTTAAGCTAATTTGAACAACTAAGTTTGAAGAGAGGTCAGTTCGGGTCACGACGAAGCCGGCAAAACCGCAGTCTTCGATGAGCTGTGTTGGCCCGGTTACATCTACTTCAATTGGCTCTTCAATTTGACAGGTAACCACGCGGTAACCGAAAGTCCTGATTTTGGTATTGATGAGCACGCCATTGCGCCATTCTTTGACGGCAACACCCGCTACAAAACTACCAATGAGGTTAGGAGTGAAGGTCATAAAACCGGTGACGGGGTCAATGGTAATGTTGGAGCCTGCTCCAAAAGGAACTGTTTCGGTAAAAGTTGGGTTCCAACTTACTGGGGTGTATGGCGCAGCATCTTCAGGATCTGGAACAAAATTGGCAATGCTACCACCTAGCAAAGGCGCCATGAGTTCGTAACTCAGGGAATCGCCGTCGGGGTCAAAGGCTGCGTGGTCAAAATCGAGTGTATTTTGCGAACACAAAATGAGTGGCGGATAATTGATAAAGCGCGCCCCTTGGTTGTGGACACCTACTAAGGCAGAGCCCGGAATAAAGGTGGTGAGTGTAATGCCGTTGTTAGCAGGATCTACAATATTGTCAATAGCGCCGGTCCAGCAACAGCGTTGGTAGGAAACATAATAGCCTTGTACGCTGAAAGGTAAGGTAACGGTGTCAACATAAATGGCACGCTCTACACAGATGTCGTTTGGAACGGTCACACACGGGTCGTCATAAACAATTGGTAAAATGTTTTGTGAAAATGGCGGGATATTACGCGTTGTGTATATGCTGCCGTCAGCTAAGAAAATGGTGTAGTTCAAGGGGTTGTCAAAGCCAGTGGCAGAGTTGCAATCGCGGTAAATTTCAATGGTGATTTTGTATTGGTTGTTGCCTAAAGAATCATAGTAGATTTCACCTCCGATAATGTGGCTCGCCCAGCTATTGAAGCTGAATAGAAATCCGATTATGAAGGCAAATAGTGTAGTTGTGAGACGCATGCTATGAATTTTGTATATTCGTTGTTGATGTCAAAGGTAAGCTTGTTTTTTCTAATTGTAAGTGTCTTTTGGGGTTTGCAGCTAAATGCGCAGTCCGAAAAACAGTTGCGTCAAGACCTACAAAGTACAAAAAACAAGACGTCACAGCTACAAATTAGGTTGCATCTCATCGATGTTATTTATGAACGCAACCGCAGTGAGTGGCAAAAAGAGGTTCAATTATTAGTTGCACAAAGAAAAGCGTATTCAGGTCTTGAAAATCAAGCCCTCATTTCACTTGTTGAAGCGGAACGCGCGCGCTACTTTGGCAACAACATACGTTTAAGTAAAATTTTCAATCAAAAATTAGCGCAGTATTCCTTTAAAGATCCAAATGCCGCTTGGCGAAAGCAACTTTTAGGTTGCGCTATTTCAAAAGAAAAAGAGTATCATTATCGTGTGCTTCTTGCCAAGGCTAACCGCGTATTGAAGCACCGCGAACAAACCGCGCTTTATCTGCAGATTGCAAAGAATTTTACCGCGACCTTTCAAAAAGATTCAGCCATTTGGGCAAGTAACATGGCCTTGCAGCATGCCAAACGCTCCGATAAAAAATGGGTGCTCATCGACGCTATGCAGCAGCAAGCCGAGGTGTATTGGCAGTTTAATCTTTTTGAACAAGCTGTTCAAAGGTCGATTAATTCTTTGCAACTCGCCGAAGAAGCGCAATTGGATCATTTCAAATTAAGTCCGCTCTTACTCATTGCAAGTATCTCTATTGATGTCAAGAATTTCAATCAGGCATTTACATATTTGAAACTTGCCCAAGACCTCGCAAAAGTCAATAAAGACAGTCGAGGACAGGCGTATACCAATTATTTACTAGGGCGCTATTATTTGGGTAGCAATTTGCCTGCGAAAGCCAGTGCAATGGCCGGTCTGGCCTATCGTTTCTTTGAAGATGTAGGCAATCAAAGGTATCAAAACAGAGCTAGGTTACTCATGATTTCCGCGTTGCAACTAACTGGTGGAAGGGTAGATCTTTCTTTTGCGAGTTTGTTGGCTAAGACCAACGCTTCAACAGACGCACTCTTTGCATCAGAATTGTATTTTGAATACGGTCAGTACCTCATGGGTTTAAATCAATATCGCGCAGCAAAAACTGCATTTGAATCTAGCCTAAAGAGCCTGCCTTCTGAAGCGTTGATTCGCCCAAAAATTGCCAATACGTACCGTGCTTTAGCTGAAATTGCACGTAAAACAGGGCAGCTTGCACAGGCTTACCAATACCAGCAGCAATACAGTAATTGGCTCGAAAACAGCCCAGTTTGGCGTAGTGCAGCGCGTATTGAAGAAATGGCAGCGGCCAACTTGCGTGAAGAACGCGAACGCCTCATTGTCAATCAGCAAGCCTCCATAGAACGCGCTCAAAAGGAACGAGAAATCGTTGAACTCCAACGCGACCGTCAATTGTTTATTTCGATCATTTTTATAGTGGCGATCATATTTGGTGTGGTCATTTACGTACTCCGAATGCAGCAGATCAAAACCAAACAAGAGCAAAGAGAGGCCGAGTTGTCTCAAACTTTATTGCGCACCCAAATGAATCCTCATTTTGTGTTTAACGCGATGTCTGTAATTCAGAGTTATATCTATGAAAACGACCCTGCGAAGTCTTCACAATTTCTAGTGAATTTTTCACGCTTGATGCGCTTGATCCTCGAGAACTCTCCCAAAGAGTTTATTCCGATTGAGTTAGAGCGCGAGATCCTCGATAAATACCTCACAGCTCAAAAAATGCGCTTTGAGAATCGTTTTGAATACGAGCTCACGGTGAGCGATGATTTACTTTTCAATAAGGCCATGGTGTCACCAATGATTACCCAACCCTTTATAGAAAATGCCATAGAACACGGGCAGTTGCATACGGTAGAAGGTGGTAAAATTGGGGTTTTTATGTATGCACAAGAGGGGCAACTTATCATTGAAATTCAGGATAATGGTGTCGGGCGAAAAAAGTCAGCCGATACCAAAAAATTGAAGACACATAAAAGTATGGCTATCGATATTACGCGTGAACGCATCGCAATTCTAAATAAAAAGTATAAATTTAACGGAAGCTTGACAATCAATGATTTAGACCCTGGTCATCAAACAGGTACCTCAGTAACACTTGTCTTGCCTTTAAAGTACGAACCCGAACAATAAAACCGAAAGTGTCATGAGTCGAAAAGTACTGATCATCGATGATGAAAAACCTACCCGGACCTTCATTCGAAAAATGTTGGAGTCCTTTGATTTGAATTTGAGTGTGTATATAGATGGCGAAAATGTCGCTTCTGGAATAGAGGCCATTGAAGATATTCAGCCTGACATCGTGTTACTGGACATTCAAATGCCTGATGGCAATGGGTTTGATGTACTGAAAAATGTGAAGTACAAGCAATTTGAAGTGATCTTTATTACGGCGTTTCAAGAATTTGCGGTTCAGGCCATAAAGTTCTCGGCCTTAGATTATATCCTCAAGCCAATTGATGCTGAAGAACTCCACACCGCTATGACCAATGCTTTACAATTGGTTGAGCATAAAAAAGACGACACACAGTTTCAGGCCTTACAACACAATGTTCAGCCTCAACACAAACGCAAGTTGGTGCTCAAAACCCAAGAAAGCATATTTGTCATTGAAATTGACGACATCGTGCATTGCGAGGCAGATAAGAACTACACGTTTTTCTACCTCAATGATGGTAAGAAAATCTTGGTTTCTAAAACGTTAAAAGACTACGATACCATGCTCTCTGGCTTTTCTTTTTTCAGGGTGCATCAGTCGCATTTGATCAATCTCAATTATGTAGAGCGCTATGACAAACACGACGGTGGATCCGTGATTTTAAAAGACGGATCTTCTATACCGCTTTCGCCAGCCAAAAAAGAGCAGTTCTTTAAAAGCCTTGACTTGCTCTAAGCTAATATTAAGCTAAAGCTTGCTGTAGATCAGCGATCAGGTCTTCGGCGTCTTCTACACCAACACTGAGTCTGATCAAGGAATCGACAACACCGCTTTTTTCGCGGACTTCTTTTGGAATAGAGGCGTGTGTCATGGTTGCAGGATGCCCAATTAGCGATTCAACACCACCTAAAGATTCAGCAAGTGCAAATATTTCAACATTCTTCACTAAGTTGAGTGCGTCTTCTAACTGATTTCCTTTGAGCGTAAAGGAGATCATGCCGCCAAAGCCACGCATTTGTGCTTTCGCCACGTGGTGATTTGGATGCGTCTCAAAACCAGGCCAATAAACTTTGTCAACAGCGGGGTGCTCCACTAAAAAACGAGCGATTTTTTCACCGTTCTCACAATGGCGTTGCATGCGCAGGTGCAAAGTTTTGATACCGCGCAAAACCAAGAAAGAATCCATCGGGGCAGTTACAGCACCAGATGAGTTTTGAATGCGGTACATTTCGTTTGCAAGGGCGTCGTCGTTGCAGACTAATGCACCCATCACCACATCTGAATGCCCACCTAAATATTTGGTAACAGAATGCATGACCATATCGGCACCGAGGTCTAGTGGGTTTTGCAAATAAGGCGTAGCAAAAGTGTTGTCGACACATAACATGGCATTGGCTTTCTTCGCGATGGCCGCCATTGCTTTGATGTCGATGATGTTCATCATGGGGTTGGTTGGTGTCTCAACCCAAATGAGTTTGGTGTTTGCATTCACTAATGCTTCAACAGCTGAAGGATCTTGCATGTCTACAAAATGAAAGATCAGGCCGTATTTCGCAAAAATGGTATTAAAGATGCGGTAGGATCCGCCGTAGAGGTCGTTGGTAGAGATGATTTCGTCACCAGGATTGAGCATTTTGATGACACAATCTATAGCTGCCAAGCCAGATCCAAAACAAGCCCCGTGCTTGCCGTTTTCAATGGCTGCGATGTTTTTTTCGAGCGCATGACGCGTAGGGTTCTGTGTGCGCGAATATTCATAGCCTTTGTGGTTGCCAACGCCTTCTTGAACGTAGGTAGAAGTTTGGTAGATCGGCGTCATGATTGCTCCTGTTGCAGGATCAGGGTGTACGCCCGCATGGATGGCTTTAGTGGCAAATTTCATAGTCAAAAATTGTTTGGACAAAATTAATAGAATCCTTTAAGGCAGACCCAATTCAAGAGACGGATCCCAAAAAACTTTTTCAAAGTCTTGAATTTGATTTTGCACTATTTCTAATCCTTCCTCCTGTAAGCGCTGTTCCATCTGATTGGGACCATCAAAATGATGTTTACCACTCAATAAGCCGATTCTATTGACCACCCGATGCGCTGGAACATCATGTAAAGCATGGCTGGCATTCATGGCCCAGCCCACCATTCGGGCCCCTTGTTTGGATCCTAAATAATTGGCGATGGCTCCGTAGCTCGTTACTCTGCCTTTAGGAATGAGTCGAACAACGTCGTAAACGTCTTGGAAGAAGTCTTTGTTTTTGAGCACACACAAATATACAGAAAACAAAAAAGCCACCTTTTTGGGGTGGCTTTATATGAGATATAACGATATTATTTATCGCAACATTCTTTTTTGTCTTTAGCACATTTGTTGGCGTCGCCTAACCACTTGCCGTCTTTGCCGTAATGAGCCATGCAAATAGCTTTCTCTTCAGCTGAGCAACCTTTAGCGTCGCACATTTTTGCACATTCCTCTTTGGTCATAGAAGCGCAAGCACTCATATCGCATTTCATGTCGTTAGACATTGCTGCTCCATGGCAAGTTGCTTCTTGACCTGAACAAGACATTTCTGTCTTTGCACAACAATCTTTTTCTTTCTTAGCTTCATTACCACTTCCCAAGATTGGGGCAATGACCAAACCAATCAAACATGTCAATTTGATCAAGATGTTCATCGATGGACCTGAAGTATCTTTGAATGGGTCACCAACGGTGTCACCGGTTACTGCTGCTTTGTGTGCATCTGAACCTTTGTAAGTCATTTCGCCGTTGATTTCAACACCAGCTTCAAAAGATTTTTTAGCGTTGTCCCAAGCACCACCAGCGTTGTTTTGGAATACTGCCCAAAGCACACCAGAAACCGTTACACCAGCCATGTAACCACCGAGCATTTCAGCAATCAGTTGGTTGTCGTAGCCAAGTAACATTGGTAAAGTAGCAATCAAAATAGGGAAGCCAATTGTAAGTACACCTGGCAACATCATTTCGCGCAATGCAGCTTTAGTAGAGATTTCTACACATTTGCCGTATTCTGGCTTGCCTGTTCCTTCCATTATTCCTGGAATTTCGCGGAACTGACGACGTACTTCATAAACCATGTCCATAGCGGCTTTACCAACTGAATTCATTGCCAATGCAGAGAATACAACTGGAATCATGCCACCTACAAACAACATGGCAAGAACTGGTGCTTTAAAGATATTGATACCATCGATACCAGTGAAGGTAACGTAAGCAGCAAACAATGCCAGTGAAGTAAGCGCTGCAGATGCAATCGCAAAGCCCTTACCTGTTGCAGCAGTTGTGTTACCAACTGAATCTAGGATGTCTGTACGTTGACGTACTTCTTTAGGAAGTTCGCTCATTTCAGCGATACCACCTGCGTTGTCAGAGATAGGTCCGAAGGCGTCGATTGCCAACTGCATAGCGGTTGTTGCCATCATGGCAGAAGCCGCAAGTGCAACACCATAGAAACCAGCTAAAGCGTAAGAACCCCAAATAGCACCTGCGAACAATAATACCGTCGGGAAGGTAGAGATCATACCAGTAGCTAAACCAGCAATCACGTTTGTACCTGCACCCGTAGCAGATTTTTGTACAATTTTCAAGACTGGTTTGGTACCCAAACCTGTGTAGTATTCAGTAACAGACGAAATGACGCCACCAACAACCAAACCAACGATGGTTGCGAAGAATACACGCATAGAAGAAATTTCTTGTAGACCTTCGCCGAAGAATTCCATGGTCATTTTTGCAGGCAACATCCAGTTAACCAAAACATAACATGCAATAGCTGTAAGGGCAATAGAAACCCAGTTACCTAAGTTTAGAGCGCCTTGAACTTGCTTTTCTTTCGCATCGTTGCTTGTAATGCGTACCAGCATCGTACCGATGATAGAGAATAAAATACCGAAACCTGCAATAGCCATTGGCAATAAGATCGGACCGATACCACCGAATCCTTCTTTCACGATGTTGCCACCCATGTCGTTGATCACGTAGTTACCAAGTACCATTGCCGCTAATACAGTTGCAACATAAGAACCAAATAGGTCAGCGCCCATACCAGCAACGTCACCTACGTTGTCACCAACGTTGTCTGCAATAGTAGCAGGGTTGCGTGGGTCATCTTCGGGAATACCAGCTTCCACTTTACCAACGAGGTCAGCACCTACGTCAGCAGCTTTGGTATAAATACCACCACCAACACGTGCAAACAAAGCGATAGATTCAGCACCGAGAGAAAAACCAGCAAGGGTTTCCAAAACGATAGTCATATCCTCTGTGTTCGTCCATTTACCGCCCATAAAGAATTGGAAGAAGAAAATGAAAAATGCCGTAAGACCCAAAACTGCCAATCCGGCAACACCGAGACCCATTACTGTTCCGCCACCGAAAGAAACTTTCAACGCTTGTGGCAAACTTGTACGTGCAGCTTGTGTGGTGCGTACATTGGTTTTGGTCGCAATTTTCATTCCCATATTGCCTGCTAATGCAGAGAAAATAGCACCGAAAATAAAGGCGATAATGATTAATAAATGTGTTTTAACACCTGGAACAAAAGTAATTCCGGCTAAAACAATACTTGAAATAAGCACGAAAACCGCCAATAAACGGTATTCAGCTTTTAAAAAAGCGAGCGCGCCTTCGTAGATGTAATCTGAAATTTCTTTCATTTTTCCATCGCCTGCGTCTTGCTTCAATACCCATGCTCTCTTCATTGCCATAAATAGCAATCCGATAACGGCCATTACAATTGGCACATAAATCATCATTGATTCCATACTGATTTGTTAATTTGATTAAATTTTACGTCGGCAAAAGTATAGTTTTCCGCCTAGGAATGCAAATACGTATATAAAAAAGAAGGGTTACGTTATGCAACCCTTTTTTTAATTTGCTTATAAAAAACCGCCAATTTTTTGTTTGAGGGTCGGGAGCGGGAAGGCCCCACTTTCCCGCCATAGAAGTTTTCCTTCTTTAAAGAGGACAAGCGTAGGCACACCCCTCACCTTGAAACGGTTGGCAAGATCTGGATTTTTATCGACATCAATTTTGAGAATTCTGACTTTATCGCCGTATGCTTTCTTCAATTGATCAAGAACTGGAGACATCATTTTGCAAGGCCCACACCAAGTGGCATGAAAGTCAACTAGTGTCGGTGTTGTTGCTTGGATGATATCATTGAACTTTCCCATGGTGCAAATTTACGGATTTGAAAAAGTAGTTTTTGTAACAAATGCTACAGATGCAAAAACGTTCAAAAAAAAGGCCCGAATCTCGGGCCTTTTTAAATTGGGATGCTAAAATTATTGTTTGGTGTAAGTTGCAACACAAGTATCTTGACCACCAATAAGTGGAATGGTGTTGTTATAAGTGTAGGTAATTGTAATGGTGTTGGCTTGGTTGTTAATGCTGCCAACGCCAGAGAAAGTAACCTGACCTAAAGTAACATCAATTGTTTGTGTAGGAACATTGATGTTATTGCCATTGATGGTAGCGTTTGCTGTACCACCAAATAAGTTGAACATGTTGTCAATAACCAAACCATTCGCTCCTGCACCTGCAGAGAATACTGGATCTGGTGTCAGGGGGAAAGCATTGCCGCAATCGCTATCCGCTGCCCAAGTAACGAGCCAGTTGTCTTGACCAATATTTACATTTACCGTGCGCGTAGCTGTTGTGCTTCCGTTCTCATTGGTTGCTGTATAGGTAACCGTGTAAGTACCTTTTGTGGTGGCATCTACCTGGCTGCTTGGAGTCACGTTAACTGAAGAGCCGTCTTTGTTGGTTGCTGTTGCGCCTGCGTCTGTGTAGGTATCACCTACATTGATGTTTTCAGGATTGTTTCCGTTTATAGTGATAGTTGGTGTGTATTTACAAGTGCCATCGTCTTTTTTTGCTTCTGAGTTGTAATTGACAGCGTCTTGATCCATACAACCTTTTTTCTTGCAGCTTGTAGTGGTGCCAAGTAGTAGTGCTGAAGCTGCGATAATTGAGAGGTAAATTTTCATAGTTTTTTGTTTTTAAGTGTATCGAAGATAAAGAAGTTTATCTCATTGGCAAAAAACGAAGTGATTAATTTTTTATTGCGCAAAAAAAAACGGCGCTCCGAAGAACGCCGCTTTCCAACCAAACGATAGGTCTAGTCTTGCAACACTTCAGTCTGACCAGTCGGTGTTGCGAGCGCATTTTTAATTTTTGCTTCTAGTTCTTCCATGAGCTCAGGGTTGTCTAGAATGAGAGATTTGATGGCATCGCGTCCTTGTCCGAGTTTGGTTTCGCCATAAGAGAACCAAGAACCACTTTTCTTGAGGATGTTGAGGTCTACGCCGAGGTCAATGATTTCACCCACTTTTGAAATGCCTTCGCCGTACATAATGTCGAACTCAGCTTTTCTGAAAGGAGGAGCCACTTTGTTTTTGACAACTTTTACTTTGACGCGGTTTCCAATGACATCTTCGCCATCTTTGAGTTGGGTTGCACGGCGGATATCGAGGCGTATTGAGGAGTAGAATTTAAGGGCGTTACCACCAGTAGTGGTTTCTGGATTGCCAAACATGACTCCGATTTTGTCGCGCAATTGGTTAATGAAGATGCAGCAGCAGCCAGCTTTGTTAATAGAGCCGGTAAGTTTGCGAAGCGCTTTTGACATTAAGCGCGCTTGCAGACCCATTTGGGAGTCACCCATTTCACCTTCGATTTCTGCTTTTGGCGTGAGCGCAGCAACGGAGTCAATGACGATGAGGTCAATGGCGCCTGAACGAATGAGGTTGTCGGCGATTTCGAGTGCTTGTTCGCCGTTGTCTGGCTGAGATATCAATAAATTAGAGATGTCTACGCCGAGTTTTTGCGCATAGAATTGATCAAAAGCGTGCTCAGCATCTATAAATGCAGCAATGCCGCCTTGTTTTTGCACTTCTGCAATTGCGTGAATTGCGAGGGTTGTTTTACCAGATGATTCAGGACCGTAGATTTCTACTACGCGACCTTTTGGATAACCGTTGATGCCCAGCGCGAGGTCAAGTGTAAGGGAGCCTGTAGGGATCACTTCTACTTGTTCTACCGGAGCGTCTCCGAGTTTCATGACAGCACCTTTTCCAAATGCTTTGTCTAGCTTTTCCATGGTCAGTTGGAGTGCTTTGAGTTTTTCGAGATTTTGTTCTTTAGCCATATCGTTTGTTGTTGTGAGCGAGGCTCGGTGAATAATTTTTACAAAGTTGCAGGATGAAGTACGTAAACAATTTACGTTCTACTGAAAGCAAGCCAAAACTTCGTTGGCGTGGTCTTTCGTATTTGGTTTTTCAATTACTTTAATAAGGGTGTTGGTGTTGTCAAAAATGAAGGTCATGCGGTGGATACCTTCGTATTCACGACCCATGAATTTTTTAGGACCCCAAACACCAAATTGTTGGATGATGGTTTTGTCAGTGTCGGAAATAAGTGGGAAATTCAATTGATACTTATTGACGAACTTAGTGTGGGCAGCCACGCTATCAGCGCTAATGCCAATGACATGTACCTGCGCTGCAAGCAAGGCCTCTTGGCCGTCGCGGATGCTGCAGGCCTGAGCGGTGCAGCCAGGGGTGTCGTCTTTAGGGTAAAAGTAGATAACTAGGTTCTTTCCAGCAAAAGATGCGCTGTCGATGGATTCGCCGTTTTGATCGGTGCCAATAAAGGCAGGAAGCTTGCTTCCGAGGGTGAGTGTTGCCATAATGTTTAAAAAATAATCGGTGTTACGATGAAAAACTAATCAAAAGTAAAAACTATTCATCAATAACAAAACATCATTTGCAAAAAAGTTTTAGCGCTGTCCGTATTTTAACAGACGAAAAAGAAATAAACACCAAGAAATGATGCTTATCGCGCCTCCAATTGGGGTAATTGGCCCTAAAAACCCAAATGCCTTTGGATCAATAAAGTGACGACCGAGCACCAATCCGTAGATAGAAAAACAAAATAAAATCATTCCGAAGAGCATTGCCCACAATATTTTTTTCATTTCAAATGAAAAGCGATCGGCATTTAGCGCAAGCAAAAGCACCCCCATGGAAAGAAAACCTTGATAGCGGACGCCAACTTCGAACGTTTGTAGTTGTGCTGGTTCTAAGATTTCTTTGAGCGCGTGTGCACCAAAGGCACCAAAAACAATGGAGAGCATGATGAAAAGCCCAGAAAATAATGTTGTTTGTTTTTCCATATTGCGAAATTGTAAAAAAAAGACAAACCAAGTGTATCTTTGTCCTATGCGATTGGCCATATTGTTTTTTACGTTCCTTATTTTCAGTTCCTGCGAACAGGGCAAACCAGCAGCTTTTGACTACGTGCAATATCAGTCCTTTGACATGAGCCCTTATGATTTATCAATTGAACTCATGTTGCCAAATGCAAGTTCGGGTATCGGCACCTCCATGAAACCGCAAGTCGCCTACGAAATTGGCGGATTCAAATGGACGCTGCAGGTCGGAAGAAATTTCAGTCTATTTATAGAGGATTACGGTGATTATGCGTTTCGTTTTGCAGAATTCAAGCGCAAGTTGCTCAAACCAAATCCGTTTTTTGAAATCGAAATTGTAAAGCAAACCGATGACTTACTGATTTACCGCAGAAAAGTGAAAGGAGAATTTGTTGCACAAAAAAATGCGCGGTTTTACATTTACAGTGTGCGTCGGATCAATGAAAACTATTTCGAAATCATGAACCGTGAACAAGGCGACACCAAAAGGGTTATAGATTTCATGTACCACACCATTCAATCCATTAAAGCTAAAAAATGAGCATCAATAGAGAAGACGTACTCGCCGTTTTAGGCAAAATTACAGAACCAGATCTCAAAAACGATTTAGTCAGTCTAAATTTAATCGAGCAATTAGAGATCGACGGAACCACCATAACTCTCGGCGTTAAAATTTCTAATCCTGCCTTACATGCCAGAAAACGCATGCAAGAAGCTATCGAGTTTAATTTGAAACGCGTTTTTGGTCAAGACATCCAAATCAACTGTCAAATTCAAGGTTTAGATGCTCAAAGCAGAACCGCCCGCAGAAAAATCCTTCCTGATGTCAAACACATCATTGCTGTTGCATCTGGTAAAGGAGGAGTTGGAAAGTCTACCATTACTGCAAATTTAGCGGGTGGCCTTGCCAAAAAAGGATACCGTGTTGGCATTGTAGATGCAGATATCCACGGCCCGTCTATGCCAACCATGTTTGACCTCGTTGGAGAGCGTCCCAAAATGACCGACGTCAATGGGCAGTCGCTCATCGCGCCAATTGAGTCTAATGGTATTCAAATCTTGTCTATCGGTTTTTTCACGAGTCAGGACGACGCCGTTGTTTGGCGCGGCCCAATGGCCTCCAAAGCCTTGATCCAATTATTTACGGATGCACATTGGGGCGAGCTCGACTTTTTACTCGTTGACCTTCCTCCGGGCACTAGCGACATTCACTTATCTTTGATGCAGACCGTTCCATTGGATGGCGTTGTCATTGTCAGTACTCCGCAAGAAGTTGCCCTAGCCGATGCGCGTCGTGGTATTCAAATGTTCAGACTGGACTCCTTCAAAGTGCCTATTATCGGTATCGTTGAAAACATGGCATACTTTACACCGGCTGAATTACCTGACAACAAATATTATATTTTTGGCCGCGATGGCGCACGCAATTTAGCGCAAGGTATGCAGGTTCCATTTTTAGGTAGCATACCACTTGTTCAAGGAGTTTGCGAAGCAGGAGATGCCGGAACACCAGCTGTTTTTCAGCAAAATAACCCAACAACTCAGCCTTTTGATGAATTAGTTCATAACTTTGAATCCGAATTAGATGCTATTGTAGCAACGCGCAAAAACCAAGCATGATAAACGATAAAGAAGTACTTCGCAGTAAAGTTCTAGACGCGCTAGACCAACTCAGACCCTTCTTGCATGCAGACGGCGGCGACATGGAGCTCGTTGACATTACCGATGACGCTGTTGTACAAGTACGCATGCTCGGATCTTGCAGCGACTGCTCGATGTCTCAAATGACCATTAAAGGTGGCTTAGAAGAAGCGCTGAAAATGGCGGCCCCTGAGCTAAAAGGCGTTGTAGCTGTATAAACCCATGAAAATTCGCTTTTTAGTTGTTGGCAAAACAGCTTTTGAAGACCTCAAAGTTGGCGAACAGCGCTACCAACAGCGCTTGGGTCATTATTGTAGTTATGAACGCCTAGATTTACCAGACGTAAAAAATCCGAAAGCACTTAGTCAAGCGCAAATCAAAGAAAAAGAGGGCGCTCAAATTTTAGCTAAAATTAGCACCACAGATTTCGTGGTATTGCTCGACGAAAACGGAAAGCAGTTCAGTTCCGTCGATTTTGCACAATGGATTGCCCAAAAACAACTGCAACACAATGGGGCTTTTGTCTTCGTAATTGGCGGTGCCTATGGCTTTAGTCAGGCAGTTTATGAGCGCGCGCAGTTCAAGCAATCTTTGTCAAACATGACTTTTTCGCATCAAATGGTGCGCATGATTTTTCTCGAACAATTGTACCGTGCTTTCAGTATTTTGAAAGGAGAGCCCTACCACCATGCCTGAGCACTTATTTTTACACGAGCTGATTTTTAAAAAACCTGCAGGCACCAGCCGCGGAATTCTCCTGAGCAAACCCTCCTGGATTTTCAATTACCCATTGCCAAATGGGCAAACGGCTCAAACTGAGTTTCCAGTCATTCCCGGACTAGCTCCAGACTATCAAAATCATGCACAATACGAGCGAGATTTAACCATTTTTCTTGCAGAGGCCCGACCAAATTTAGAAAAGTGGTCAAAAACAGATTTTTTTACGGACGAAAGTTTTCAGCAATTTATTACCCATTGGCAGGCTTTTCCTTCCTTTATTTTCGGACTTGAAATCTTGATTTGGAGCATACAAGCGAAGGGAAGTCCGATCTTATTGCAAAGTACATTTACGCGCAAAGAAACCCGAATTCCGATCAATGGACTTGTCTGGATGGGTTCTTTAGCCGACATGCGCGCCCAAGCTGTAGAAAAGATAGCGGTAGGTTTTAAGGTTGTCAAACTCAAAATTGGCGCCCTAGATTGGCAACAAGAATTGTTTTTACTCAAAGAATTGCGTGCCAATGCTGCTGCCGACGAACTCACCATAAGGGTAGATGCCAATGGTGCTTTTACACCAGGGCAAGCGCTGGAGGTGTTGCAAGAATTGTCAAAACTCGAGGTGCATAGCATCGAACAACCAATTGCAACAGGCCAACAAACGGCCATGTCTAAATTGTGTAATAAAAATATAGTGCCAATTGCCTTAGATGAAGAATTGATTGGCGTTGTTTCTCGATCTGAAAAAATAGCTTTGCTCGAGCAAATTCAGCCACAATATATCATTCTCAAACCAAGTTTACATGGCGGGTTTACAGGAGTTACCGAATGGATTTCTCTTGCCGAAGAACGACAAATTGGGTGGTGGCTCACGAGTGCGCTAGAAAGTGCTATTGGCCTTAGCGCAATTGTGCAGTTTGGGGCTGGTTATCCGTTGGCCTTAGCTCAAGGTTTTGGTACGGGGGGCTTATACACGAATAATTTCCCTTCGACACTTGCTATTGAAAATGGCCAAATATATTGGCTCAACGACTAGAGCAAGGGGTAATTTCTGTGCAATTTTGGTATATCATATCGTGCAAAATGAGCTGTGCGGCAAGCGCTAATTGCGTGTAGTTTTGTGAATTATTCCCAAATCCAGCAGCGCTATTTTGCCACATCGCTTTAATGAGTTCTTGCGACCCTTCGGTAGGCTGAATTTTGTCTACAACAGCAGCTACGTTTAAGGCGCCAGCGTGATACACGTGCAAGACAAATAAGCGAAACCACAAATCGGTTTCGTTGTAGCTAAGGTTGTGCTTGGCTAAAATGCGTTTTGCCTCTGGAATACACACGCGTCTGATGAGCTGTGCCGCTCCGTAGGCAGAGCGGTCAAAATCTTTGCGTTCATCGGTGGTGCCATTAACGACCAAACCCATAGAACGGGCCACACTCGGCATCAATTGAAAGGCACCATAAGCACCTGTAGAAGACTTTCGCATTTGTGCAGGGCTTTCTATCAAAAGAATCGATTGCGCGTACCACGGATCTACACCGTAACGTTCAAACGCGGCCACGCCATTATCTAAGCTTGGGTATACTTCGGCAAAGCGATAAAAATCGTTTTTACCAGTAGTGACATAGATTCGGGTATCGCTCGGCAGTCCATTTTCCATGCGAAAAGCTTGGCGTGTGCTGTCTTTTTTGGCTTCGGTTTGCGTATTCCAATCGCGGATAGACATTTTACCAAGAACTTGGCGATTGGCCGCTACATTGATCAGGCAAGAATCTGGCGACAACAGCATGATTTTTTTCCAGAATTGTGCTTGAGGTAGTTGATCCCAGCGGTCTTCAAAGAGGGCCTCTGCGTGCATGATGGTTTGGGCACCAGTTGCTTGCGTCACTTTGATTTTGTCGACCTCCCAATTTTCTAATGGTTGGCTAAAGCTCAAAGGACTAATTGTACATAATGCAATAAGGGAGAGGAGTTGCTTCATTTTCATTTTCTAAAAATACGAATAACTTGAAATGGCTAGAAAGTTACGGTAACATAGTATACACAACATCCTGTTGAAATTGCTTAATTTTGCTGCATGCAATTGCTTTATAAGGTTTTAAGTTTCCCGCTCATCTTTATGGTAAAGGTCTATAAATGGATACTTTCGCCACTTTTACCCCCAAGTTGTAGGTACACTCCAACTTGCTCTACTTACATGATTGAAGCGTTGAAAATATGGGGCCCATTCAAAGGAACATACCTTGGCCTAAAGCGCATTGCAAGTTGCCATCCGAGAGGAGGATTCGGTTACGATCCTGTTCCTAGACCTGATTCGGCAAAGTCTGACGCTGCTTCAGCACCCGATAATAATTCAGAAAAGTAGGGTAGTCAGCTGCTGCTGCTAGGCGTTCGTCGGCACTATGCGCTGCTTG
The DNA here is from genome assembly GCA_034680045.1 of Crocinitomicaceae bacterium. Lineage (GTDB taxonomy): Bacteria > Bacteroidota > Bacteroidia > Flavobacteriales_D > Crocinitomicaceae > UBA952. The sequence goes on from JAXITO010000007.1 coordinate 40,738, forward strand.
TGCAATCTTGTTATTTTCTACAAACACGAACCATTCCCATAATTTATTGGTTGCAGCACTGCGCTTGGAAGGAAAATCAGCCGCGCGGACACTGCTGTAAAAATGCAAGGCTTTTTGGGCTCGTGTCAGTAAAACATTGAGCCGCCTTCCACTTTGTGCTTGCGTCATTGGGCCTAGCTTGAGGCTAAATTGTTGCGCTTCATTTTTTGCATAGCCAAAACTGATCAAAAGAATTTCACATTCTTCGCCTTGGACTTGCTCTAAAGCCAAAAAGAAAGCACTGCGCTCTTGAATGCGCTGCTCCAGGTGCGCTTGTTCTACAGCATTCAGTTCTTGATAAATACAGTTGAGTTGTGCTTCAGAAAAGGCAACTACGCCAAATTTCTGACTGCTTTGAAGCTGGGTTTTTACTTGGTTGGCAACAGCTATTGCTTCGCGCTTGTTGTGTTGTTGTTCGTAGCAGCCATCTGGGATATAATGGTCAAACAAGCCGCTATTGGCATCTGTTTTTGAGGGCCAAACAACCAAAGAGTTGTCATAAAAATGTTGATTGGAGAACGCGATGAGACTTGGGTCTTCACTGCGGTAGTGGTGGTGCAAGTGCTTACTTGGAAGGTAGAAAGCGGCCTGATGCAAGAGGTCAACAACACCTTCGGCACTTTGTCCAAAATACGATTGCGGTCTCATCTGTTGCGGGTCACCGGCAACAACAAGCTTGGCAACTCTTTGCAAGGCACCAACCGCGTGGCTCAGTGGCAGTTGACTTGCTTCATCAAAGATGCCGATATCGAATAAGTTCTGTTGCATTGGCAAACGCTTTGCTAAGGCAGTTGGCGTGGCAAGCCAGATCGGAAAAATAGCACGCAACCAAGGAGCTGCAGGGCTTTCAAATAGTGCAGCAATGCTGAGGTGCTGCCTTGTTTTGGCCATTTCCTTGACAAGAATGGCTTTGCCTTTTCGCAAATTTTGACGCTGCGTCTTTTGCTCGGCCGTTAACTGCTGTAAAGGGGCAACTAATAATTGTTGTAAGTCATGGAAATTTTGATATTGCTTGGCCATCAGTCCCCGTGCGTTTTGATCCCAAATGGCTGCTTCTTTGTTTAAATCTGCTTCAAAGAGCGGTCTTATTTGTGAAGCAGAGTGCGCGTAGAGCGCTGGAAAGTTGTATCGGAGGTCTGCCCAAAATTCATTGCGAAGGTCTTGTTGTAATTGAGTTAAATCGGTACAGCCTTCCCATAGTTCAAATGGAATTTGTCGAATAAACGAATGATTTTCAATGAGCTCATTGATTTTAGACGCAATGGTATGCTGCAGTTGTTTTAAGTCGGTCGCTTGTGGTGTAAATAATTGCTGGTGTAAGTGTTGGAATTGATGCGCGATTTGATGATGTTGGCAATAGTGTTGAATTTCAGCAGGATTTAATCCTCTGTACCAACTCCAAATGTCGCTATTGTGTTGTTTGAGAAGCGGAATAAGTAAGCCACTTGCTGATTCTAAGTCGCCAACACCTAAATTGGCAAATTTTTCAACAATTTGGGCTTTTTGTTCTTGACTTCGCCAGTATTTTTTCAAGTTGGTTTCCAGCGCTTTGAGTTCTAAACCTGGCAATCTCAGCCAATTTTTTTCAAGGTTGCGCCATTTGCGTTTAGCGAACCAACCACTTGCATTTGCAGCTACCCGCAATACTTCCCATTCTGTTATCGTTGGAATTTGTTTCCAAACCTGCAGTGCTTCTAGAAGATGAACTTGCTGCGCGCTGAGTCGTTGGTATTGTTGAAGTCGCTTCAGATGGACCTCCGGTTCTTTATCTAAAAGAAGGCCATAGGTTTGGTACAAGCCTGCTTGAAACTGAACACAGCGTAAACTTTGTGTAACAAATAACTGAAGTTCGCTTATGGAATGAAGTTGTTTTTTGGTGTTGAGTTCCCGGAATAAGAAATTCCATTGTGCCCAATCTTGGTCTAATACTTGCGCACTTGCTTCTTGCCAATAGTGTTGAAGCAGCCCAAGAGTTTTTCTTGTATCTGTATCGAATTGTTCGAGTTCTTTTTGATGAAGTAACCAAGCCTGCCACCTTTTTGTAGGTCTAACGACAGTGTTGTTGGCAGGTTCAAAATGCGTGCGCAATTGGTGAAAAGGGACACCTGTTTGTTTTTCGATTTGCCTGCGTTGCGTCCAATATTTTTGAGCTAAAAACTCATTTTGAAATTGAGAAGTTGCTGGTTTTGTCGACTGCAGTAAATGCTCAAATTGCTGCTGCAATCTTTTGTAAAAAGGCGCTAAGGTTGGCGAGTCGGGCAATAAAACACAAAATTGATCGAGTTGGTGTGGCGCCATTTTGCCCACCAAAACCTCTAATGCAACAGGTTTATCAGACACAACTAATGCACTTTGCCCTTTTTCAAGAACTTGGGCCATAATGGTGCTCAGCACAACAGATTTCCCGGTCCCAGGCGGGCCATAAATGACAGTAGAATTGACTTCAGCTTGTGCTACAGCTGCGCGTTGATCAGGGTCTAAGGGACCTATTTGGTTTGAAAAGTAAACTTCTTGATCAGTTGCTGAAACTATTTCTACATCGCCAATGATTTGATGAAGTGCCGCAGAGAAATTGGGTGCTTCCTTTAGAGCTTCCCATTCTTTGCGCAGTTCGTAGCGCTGCGGATGTAAGTTGGCAAAGCCCTCTGTGGGTTCATAGTCTGCAAAAATAGCTGAGCTCATGAATTGCGCAATGACTTCAGCTCGTTCTTTATCTTGGAAATCTAGGTTGAGGGCCTTTCTCACTTCAAGGTGCAAGAACGGATTGAGAAAAGAGTTTTGTTCAAATTCAACTTTTTCTTGTTGACTATTGAAACCTATACATTCATGTAAGAAAACGGGCGTCTTTATCGTTTTGTCTCCTTTCTTCCAAGTGAGCAAACCTTCGAATTTAACCAGCGCTAATACGCCTCTTTCGCGTTCGATGCGCTTGCACTCTTTGAGTAATTGTCGTCCGTTTGCGTTGCCGTCCCAAAGTTCGTGTTCAGCGCAAACAAAAGTTGACCCAGTGAGGTCGATCAAAGGGTCGTTGGACCTAAGTTGCAACAACTCAGACTCCCATGTTTGCAGAAATTCCTGAACCAAAGCCGACATGTCGTAAAGTTAGCACCAATCCATCGAATAAAAAACCTAAATTTGGGTTTCAAACTTTTCTATGAAAACATTCATTTTCAGTGTCTTTTTGGGTATTACGGGTCTCACGCAAGCTCAAATCACCGTTCAAGTCAACGACTTCGCTACCGCCGACGACACCGTTCGCATGAGCCTAGCCAACCCCTTCAACATAGATTTACAAAACACCGGTCCAAATGCCACCTGGGATTTCTCCCAACTTTCCGCTCAAAGCCAAGCCCTGATCAACTACAACCCGATCGGTTTTGGGTCAATACTCATTATTGCGACCTACGGCCCAATCGCAGCCACGCCCTACAAAGCCAACTATTTCAATCTCACCGATGATCTTCCAATCGACCAATTCTCCGCTTTCTTGCCCATCGAACTTTCGAATTTAAGTCAATACACCCGTCGCACGAGTACGCAAATCAATAGCATTGGTTATTCCATTGACGTGCAGGGGCAAGGCGTGCCATTTAAATCAGATACCATCGAGACGCGCTATGAATTACCGCTCAATTTCAACGATACGTATATGTCAAGAGGTTATACCTACATCGATTTGAACCCAGCAACCGACATCAAATTTATCCAGCATCGCCAACGCAATTCAGTTGTAGACGGCTGGGGAAGCATCATCACACCACTCGGCACTTTCAATGCGCTGCGCATTCGCCACGATATCACCGAGAATGATTCCATTTACCAAACGTTCTTTGGTACGGGCTCGTGGTTTGCACCACCAAGTTTTACAACCACCGAATACGAATGGTGGACAACCGGTAAAAAAGAATGTTTAGTGCGTGCCACAGTCGGTGGTTTTGGTCAGACCGGTGGGGCCGCAACAATAGAATACCAAGACATTTATCTAGGCTTAGATGCAGGTTTAACCGAAGCCAACTTTTCTATCGATATTTATCCCAATCCAGCTTCAGAATGGTGCTTTTTCAAAAGTTCAACACCATTTGACTACATAGAAGTCCTGAATTTAAATGGTCAACTTGTTTTAACACATGAAAATGCCGCAACACAGGGCTACTTTGACATTTCTGACCTTCCAACAGGAACCTACACCTTGCGTATTTACACCTCCAATGGTGTACTTCACAAAAAGCTCGTTAAACTTTAATACCTTTACGGCGGCAAATCAGTCTATCGCTTTTCATTTGAAAAGAGGAAAGTCCGGGCAGCACAGAGCATCGTACTTCTTAACGGGAAGGGCTGCAGCGAGGAATTGTTACAGTACAGCTAGTGCCGCAGAAAATAAACTACCTCGGCTTGCCGAGGAAAAGGTGAAAAGGTGAGGTAAGAGCTCACCGCGGTTGCAGTGATGCAACTGGCAGGGTAAACCTTACGAGCTGAAAGACCAAATATACCGAGGCCTGCGCAAGCAGAACGGGCTGCTCGCCTGTCTCGGAGGGTAGGTCGATGGACGCTGTGCGCGAGTGCAGCGCTAGATAAATGATAGACACCAACGCTGCGTGCAGCAACTGGTACAGAACCCGGCTTATGATTTGCCATTTTTTATTTTACGCATGATTGCACTCGTTCAAGAAATTCAATCCGCCCTAGAGAACGCCAAAGACCCAAGCCGCGTTGAGCAAATGGAGGCTTACATGAAAAATCATTTTTCCTTCATCGGTGTCATGTCTGGCCCTAGAAAGGCTATTTTTCAACAATTCAAACCCCAATTACAGCAACTGAGTCCGGAGCAATCCTGGGAATTCATTTATGAATGTTGGGTCAATCCGTACCGGGAGGTTCACTATTTGGCGATTGATCAATTATTGGCAAGCTACAAAAAAAATGCACAGCCTTCAGATGGGCAGCATTTTACATTTGTTTTAAGCAACCAAACTTGGTGGGATTCCTTAGATTTAATAGCCTCTCATTCTGTTGGTCATTACGCACGGCAATTCCCGTCAGCATTTTCAGATTTAGCCCAAGAATGGGAGTCTTCAGCTAATTTTTGGTTGCACCGCACACTCCTCATCCATCAACTCAAATTCAAGCAGCAGACGAACTTAGAATTATTGCAATACTACATACATGCCTTTAAATGGAATAAAGAATTTTTCATTCAGAAGGCAATTGGTTGGTCTTTGCGCGAGGTCTCTAAATGGAATCCTGACTGGGTCCGACAGGTTGTGGAGTCAGAAAATTTACTTGGTTTGGCTCGAAGAGAGGCAATGAAATATGTGCCAATAGTTTAAACACGCCACCTCAGTTTATTTTAGATTTTGTATTTTCACACCCTATGAAAGCACGCTTTATATTATTTCTAATAGCTGCGTTATTTTCTCTTGAATTGCATGCGCAATTTGGACCAGAAAATGGCGTCAAGGCATCCGAACCCAAATTTGTGCTGCTACAGCATGCCACTATTATGGTCAAGCCTGGCCAAACCCTTCCTGATTGCGACTTGCTCATGCAAGAAGGTAAAATTGTTCAGGTTGGAAAGAACCTCAAACAAGACGGCGCCGTCGCGCTCGATTACACGGGAAAAGTGCTCATTCCTTCATTTATCGATCTTTATTCTAGTGTTGGCCTCGACCCAGTTACTTTTAAAAACAACGGTTGGCGACCACAACTAGAAAGCAATAAAGAGGGCGCCTATTATTGGAATGAAGCCGTGCATCCAGAGCTCACCGCCGCAAGTGCATTCAAATTAGTAGACAACAGTACGGACCAACTGCAACAGGCGGGCTTTGGTTTTGCGCTTACCCACCACATGGACGGTGTTGTGCGCGGAAGCGCTGCCTTTGTGGCGCTCGGGCAAGAAGAGGTGCACCAACAAATCATTGCGGCAAAAGCAGCACAAGTTTTTTCTTTTTCAAAAGGTGCGAGCAATCAAACCTATCCCTCTTCCCAAATGGGTTCTATTGCCTTACTGCGTCAGGCGCTTTACGACCTCGACTACTACAGCAAGAATAAAGTAAATTTGTCGTATTCAGTTTCTTTGTCAGAGTGGGAGACCTTATCTAAACTTCCTACCTTTTTTAAAACAGACGACAAATGGGAAATCCTTCGAGCTCAAAAAATCGCCAAAGAGTTCAAAACCAATTTCCTTTTTATTGGCTCCGGCAATGAATACGCCATCGCTAGCGATTTAAAAGCCCAAAATGCGCAACTGGTATTACCCCTCACTTTTCCGGAAGCTTTTGAAGTAAATGACCCTTATTTAGCTCGAGAAATCCCGCTTTCCGAACTCAAACATTGGGAGCTGGCACCTAGCAACGCCATGTTGCTCAAAAAAGCGGGCCTTGACATCGCATTTACAACTTATGGGCTTAAAAATGCCGATCAATTTTGGACGGCGCTGCGCAAAACTATTGCGCGAGGGCTTTCTGCAAGCGACGCAATGGCTGCACTCACTACGGTTCCGGCCAACTGGATTGGGCTTGGCGCTCAGGTTGGCACACTAGAAGCAGGTAAGTACGCGAGTTTCTCGGTGTTCAGTGCCGACCCCTTTGCTTTTGAAGCACAACTATTGGAAACTTGGAATCTTGGAGAAGCGCGTTACTGGAAAGCCCAGAACCCAACAAACCTCATTGGTACTTACTCCGTTAAACTCCCCGACACCACCTATGAATTGGTAGTCAGTGGATCACCAGACAAACCTCTAGGAAAGGTTGTATACAAAACACCAACTGACACCCTTTCTACTAAAGCCAATATCTTGCTCAAGCAACAAGATGTTGCCATCCAGTTTATTTCCATTGGAACAACAAACCCACAGCTGATTCAACTCCATGCAAAGGTTTTAAAAAATGGGATGGTATTAGAAGGAGAGGGAACCGACGCAAAAGGTGCTTGGTTTCATTGGAGCGCTATCCAGCAACAAACAACTCCAAAATCTGCGCCCGTCGCACTCAAATCAGACTCCACCTCTTATGGTCAGGTTTGGTTCCCAAATATGGCTTTTGGCACTTCAGCAAAAGCTACATCTCAAACAATTCTCTTCAAAAATGCCACTGTCTGGACCAACGAGAAAGAAGGTATTGTCAAAGGCGCTGATGTACTTGTCGTAGAAGGCAAAATCAAAGCAGTGAGCCGGCAGCAACTGAGCGCACCAGCTGGAGCGAGAGTGATAGATGCCGCTGGTCTTCACCTTACTTCAGGCATCATCGACGAACATTCCCATATCGCAATTTCAAGAGGCGTCAATGAAGGTGGGCAAGCCATCACCGCTGAGGTAAGCATTGCAGACGTCGTCAATCCAGACGACATCGATATTTACCGACAATTAGCAGGTGGCGTTACTTCAGCACAATTGTTACATGGCTCTGCCAATCCAATAGGAGGCCAGTCCGCGCTTATTAAACTCAAGTGGGGCGTAACACCTGATGAAATGCTCATCGATAATGCGCCTAAATTCATCAAATGCGCACTTGGTGAAAATGTCAAGCAGGCCAATTGGGGCGATTTCAATACAGTCCGTTTTCCACAAACACGCATGGGCGTTGAGCAGGTTTTTTACGACGGATTTTACCGCGCTAAAGCTTATCAAAAAGAATGGGATGCCTATAAAGCAGGTAAAACAAGCACGGCGCCAAGAGTAGATCTCGAACTCGAGGTCTTGGCAGAAATACTTCGTTCTGAACGCTTTATTACTTGTCACTCTTACATTCAGTCAGAAATCAATATGCTGATGCACGTTGCTGATTCGATGGGTTTTAGGATCAATACATTTACCCATATTTTGGAAGGCTATAAAGTTGCCGACAAGATGAACAAACACGGAGTTGCGGGCTCCACCTTTTCAGATTGGTGGGCCTACAAATTTGAAGTCAATGATGCCATTCCGTATAATGCAGCCCTCATGACCGAACAAGGCGTTTTGGTTTGTATCAATTCAGACGACGCCGAAATGGGACGCAGGCTCAATCAAGAGGCGGCAAAAACGGTGAAATACGGAGGTCTTTCCGAAGAACAAGCTTGGAAACTCGTTACGCTGAATCCTGCAAAAACCCTTCATTTAGATACAGAAATGGGAAGTGTTAAGGCGGGCAAGGCCGCAGACCTCGTCCTCTGGACCGCCAACCCGCTGAGCATTGAAGCGCGCGTCTCCCTGACCATGATCGACGGTGTTGTCTATTATGAAGAGGCTGTACAAACACAAAAACAACAGCAAATCGAACAAGAACGCGTGCGTATCTTGAGCCTCATGCTCGCAGCAGGCGAACGAGGTGAAGCCACCAAAACGCCGCAAAAGAAAGCCAAGAAACATTACCATTGTGACACACTCGGCGAAGAAGCTACTGAATCTGAAAACTCCCATTGATATGAAAGCTACATTATTTTTCTTTGCATTCATGTGGAGTGCTACCCTCAGCGCCCAACGCATCTTGTTATTACACGGAACGGCGCATATCGGCAACGGAACTGTCCTAGAATCTGCCGCAATTGGCGTGGTCAATGACCGCATTACATTTGTCAAAAATTCCTTGACCCAAACTTTTGCAAAACAAGATTGGGATACCATCATTAATTGCAATGGTCAGCATTTTTATCCGAGTTTGGTTGCTGCCAACAACACTCTAGGCCTTACAGAAATCGATGCTGTACGCGCCACCCGTGATTTCAATGATGTAGGTGACTGGAATCCGCACGTGCGCGCCCAGGTAGCATACAACGTCGAGTCAAAAGTCGTCGAGACCACCCGCACCAATGGCGTGCTATTAGTTCAGGCTACACCACGTGGTGGCTGGATCTCCGGAAGCTCTGCCGTCATGAAACTCAGCGGCTGGAACTGGGAAGACGCCACAGTTTTGGCCGACGACGGCATTCACCTCAATTGGCCCTATGACCCTAAAAATTACGCAGCTCAAAAACGCGATATTTATTCCTTTTTTGAAATGGCCAAAACCTATGCGACAGACCGCGATGACCAAATCTCAGATCTTCGTTTGGAAGCCATGAAAGCTTGTTTTGTCGCCAATAAACGCGTATATATCCATGCAGAATCTATACAGCAGATCGTGGACATCATCGATTTTGCCGCTAGTTTTCAATTGGCATTTCCTGTAATTGTGGGTGGCCGAGATGCGCATTTAGTGGGTGCCAAATTACGCGACTCCAAAATTCCTATAATGCTTTCTCGTGTGCACAGTTTGCCAAGCAGAGAAGACGACCTCACTTTTTTACCTTATCAAATGCCGACTTTGCTCAAAGAACAAGGCATCCCTTTCTGCATTCAAAACGATGGCGATATGCAGCCGATGAATACCCGAAATTTACCTTTTCAAGCAGGAACCACTATGGCTTATGGCCTAACAGCTGAAGAAGCTTTAAAAAGTGTGTCTCTCAGCGTTTGTCAAATCATGGGCATAGACAAAGACTACGGCACGCTTGAGGCGGGTAAAAAAGCCACTTTCTTTGTGTCAAAAGGCCCCGCATTGGACATGCGTACCAATCAACTGACCACCATTCTTGTCGATGGAAGGTTGGTTTCTACCACTAACTTTCAGGAGCAACTCTACCTGAAATACCGCCAAAAATACAAGGCTGAATAAAATTGGTGTAACTTTTGCTAGACCACTTCGTCTTAGCGCTGTTTTATGACTGTTCAGCAATACAATGAATGTGTGAGAGAATTCGCAGATCGGCTCTATCGTTTTGCGCTTAAAAACGTAGGCGATACCGACCTAGCGCAAGATTTCGTGCAAGATGCCTTTGAGCGCTTGTGGGTTCGTGTAGACACCGTAGACTACCAGCGCGTAAAAGCCTATTTATTCAGAACAGTTGTAAACTTACAAATTGACAGAGCTCGCCGTCAAAAATTACAACACCAACACCTGAGCGGTCTTTCTGCTGCTATAGAAGAACCACGGGTGGCCCATGACGTTCAAAAACTCATCGATGAAGGTGTAGCCCAACTCACCGAAATTCAGCGGATGGTTATGACTTTACGCGATTACGAGGGCTACAGCTATCAAGAAATTGCAGAAATGACCAATATTTCTGTCGATCAGGTCAAGGTCTATATTTTTAGAGCGCGCCGTTTTTTAAAACAATACATCGGAAAAATGGAGGTACTGATATGAATTTAACAGAAGCCCAACTAGCACATCTGATCCTTGCCTTTCATGAAGGCACCCTCACCGTTGAAGAGCAACAACTGCTTCAAAGCGCCATGCTTGACAATCCCGAAATTGTAGCTGATTTAGAATTTGCCCCTACACTTACAATGTCGAATGAAGCCTACAACGGCCCTTCGTTAGTTCGTTCGCAATTAGAAAGTTTGGAAGTCTATCAAAGTGAAGAAGGACACCCATATGATAAACTGGCTATTGGTTCGTTAGAAGGAGTACTGTCAAAAGAAGAGGAGATTTTTGAAGCAGAATTAAACCACGATGAGGTCTATCTAGGTTTCAAAAAAAGAGTTCAACTAACGCAACTTTTAGCGGATGAACAAATATATTTTCCACATCAGGAGTTGTTGTTAAAAGAGGCACCTATTCGCGTGTTCTCTTTTAAAAAGTACGTTTATCCAATTAGTGCAGCTGCTGCTATTTTAGTTGCCGTTTTGCTTGTCAATCAAAATGCTTCAGACCCTGCTGCTATAAAGCCAATTCAAAAAGGAGTTGCCTCAAAAAAATCCGTCGTGCAACCAACGAATGGTCAAAACATGGCTACAACTTTAAAGCCGGCTCCATTTAAAAACAAGTACCAAGCGGTCACACATATCCATGAAACAGTTCCTGAAAATTCTCGAGACTGTATCTTGCCACTTCCAGATGAACCAAATGTCCAAGAACAGTATGCTCAGAATGTAATTGAAAATGATCCAACTCATGCTTTAAGTGCACTAAACTCAACTGCACAAAAACCTTGGTCAACTACTGAGCCGCTACCGCAAAATAGCCCAAGTGCCTTTGCAAAAGAGCCAATTACAGTAAAAGCATTTTTATTACAGAAAACCAACGAAAAGCTTTTTGGAACAGCTGCCCCAACTACTGACTTGAAGTTAGAAACATTTGCACGCTATGCCAGCCAAACCGTGGGTATTCCAGTTCAATATCGCGTTGAGGAAATGACAGACAGCGATAAAATTGTTTTTCAATTGGGACGCTTTAGTGTGGAGCGCAACCGTACGAAAAAATAAAATTTAACCCCATTTTAGTAACAATTCAAAAAAACGCCCGTCATAGGGTCAAAATCCAAAACAAATGAAAATTACATTACTTTCCGCTTTTTTACTTTCAGGTTTGGCGCTTTTTGCACAACAAAACGAAACCAAAAAAATTGTTAGAATTCAAGGTAACGACACCACTATCATCATGATTAATACGCAAATTGATCAGATGGATTCTATGCTGACAGAAGAAATGAAAAACATCTACATTCAAGATTCAACTTTAGGATCTAGAAGGGTGGAAGTTTTTATAGATACAACCATGATGCAATCTTTAAATGGAGGTCCTTCAGATACAATGCAGCTCAAATTGGGCAATATGAAAATTGTCATTTTAGAATCTCGCGACTACAAAGACCTCGACCAACTCAAATCGCTCGACGGTCAAGCTCCAAAGGGTCAGCGCAAAATCATCATCGATGAAAAAGTCATCATTGAAAATGATGATGAGCGCATTGTGCTCAACGATGGCAAAGATTCTTACACCTTTGAAAAAGGAGAGGAGCATTGGAATAATATGGATAAAGACGACTGGTCAGAAGATGGCAATGCTATTTGGTCAGGATTCGGAGTCAATGCGAATGGCTTCGTAAATACCAAAAATGAATTTGCAAGTACTACCGAATTGAGCTTTCTTACCTTAGATCCGGCCAAGAGTATTGGTTTACAATGGAATTTTGCCGAAAAGCGCTTTCCAATAATCAAAGATTACTTAGGTGTTGTAACGGGTTTAGGATTGCAGTGGAACCGCTATTCCATCAAAGGCGACTTCGACTTCAATGTGGTCAATGACACCTTAGTAGCCAACGCAACAGGAATCAACTACACTAAAAATACTTTGAGTTCGACTTATATACAAGCACCATTGTTGTTGCAAATCTCAACAAGTAAAAATCCAAATAAAGCATGGAATATTTCTGCAGGTGTTGTTGGCGGAATTCGCATAGATGCGCGTCAAATGCAAAAGTGGGAGTCCGATGGGAAGAAAAATAAGGACAAAACCAAAGACGATTTTCAATTCAATCCATTCCAAGCAAGCCTCATGGCAACTATTGGTTATGGCGATTGGAGTTTATATGCAACGTATGGCCTCTCGGACATCTTTAACGAAGGATCTGCTCCGAAGGTGCGTGGTGTGAATGCCGGAATTTTACTCTCGTTTTAAATACTGATCCAC
>JAXITO010000008.1:0-50838 GCA_034680045.1 Crocinitomicaceae bacterium
CCATTACCCCCAAATGCATTGAATTTCTTGGTCACTGTAAAGAAATTCAGACTCGCCATATTACTTGTAAATACACTTGGGTCATATAAGTAAGCCTGAGAAAACGAGGCATTAACGCTCCATTTCATGAGTTTTTCCCATTTGGGTTGAAACTCTCGGTAGGCCATACTTGCTTCAAAAATTCTTCGGTTGTTGTTGTAATTGAAGCCGAGGTCGTTGGGGTCGTAGGTATCGGACTCTTCTAGGTAGCCCAAACCGCCAATGAGTGCGCCGCGCTGTTTCTGGATGTTGAAATTTAGGTTGTGTCCAAGGGTGTTGGAGGCATCTAGCTGCGCCGACACAATTCCTTTTCCGTTGATATTGTAATTGTTGTCTTTAGAATTGATGCTAAAATTAACGGCAGATACATTGGCATCGTAAAAAGACCCCGAACGCCACACATTGGTATTGGTAAAGGTAACCGAAGAATTGTTTTTTAAATTTTGATCAAAAACAACAACATTGTAATTTGTAAGTGGCGATATAAGTACGTCGCGACGGCTTTCATCGATTGTAGAAACAGCTGTGCCAATTTGTTCGGCGTTTACAGCATTGAACACGCCAATTCCTAGGCCATTACTGTTGCGACCTGAAATTTTGGAGGCGTTGTAAAGCTGAGATGAACCCGGAACATTTTCGAGGTATTCATCAGGCTTGAGCATGGTTTGGGTCACTTTATTGGGCGCTTGGATACCGATGCGACGGCTGTAGAATATACCTGCTTTGTTAAAGAGTTCCATGCCTTCGGTAAAGAACTGTCGGTTTTCGTTGAATTGAACTTCAAAGGGCGTTAGGTTGAGAACTTGCTGATCAAACACCACCTGACCAAAATCAGGAACCAACGTGAGGTCTAAAGTAAAAGCTTCATTGATGCCGTATTTGATGTCCATGCCGCCGTTAAAAGAGCGCAATAAGCTTTTGGAGCCATCTTCTTTGCGCACTTCGTCTGCATAAGCAGAGACGTAAGGAATGATTGCCAAGCGCAAAGGAGGACTGATGTTTTTGATGTTGGTGATGTCGCCACTTTCTAGCAACATGTTTTCGAGGTCAGGGTTGACCTTCACCCATGAAGATTCTTCGCGGTTTCGGGCAATTTGACGCCCAAAATTAACGCCCCAATCTTGCACTTCTTTTTGTGGAAAGCGCAGTGCGGAGTAGGGGATACGGATTTCGGCAATCCAGCCATTTTCTACAATTTGAACCGAACTATGCCAAACTAAATTGAGTCGGTCATTGTAGTCATTGGCTGCAATTTTGGCGTCGAGTTGCACCCCACGGCTGGTGAGGCCAAAATAAAAACCATTTTGGTTGTCGTTGTAGGTATCGAGAAAAATGCCGATGATATCGCAATTGGGGTTGTAGTCGTCTCGGAGAGAGAGTACTTTGGAGATAGAATCTGGGGGGTCTTGGCAGAAAAAACCGAAGTAAACAGCGTCTTGATCGTAAAGCAATTGAACACTGGTAAGGCTTTTAGAGGGCTTGCCTGGTTCCGGTTTGATTTGGATAAAAGGAGTTGCTGCTAATTGAGCAGACCACGCTGCTTCGTTGAAAACACCATCAATAGTGATTTTTTCTTGAACGTATTTAGCCTCGAGTTGTTGTTGCCCAAAGGTGTAAAAGGAGACTAAAAAAAAGAGGTATTCCCAACGCATGGGCAAATTTACAATTTAAACTCCTTTTCTTGCAACAACATGTAAGCATTCTTCTCTAGCTTCGAACGTAACCCAAATTTTAATTTCTTTTTTGAAGTGCACTAATATTTGGGATATTTTGGTTCGTAAGTAGTTTTTCTCTAGCTCGCTAAGTGCTTGGTTTGTTTGGAAGCGTGAAAAAGAAAAATCAAAGGCATTTCCATTTAGATGCGGACTACGACGCACCGCAGTTCGGTTGTTGGGCATGAGTTGCGCTACAGTATATTTAGTGCGGGTCATGGAGGTCACGATCAGCTGGCAATCTTTGAGTGGGCTTTGGGCAATTGAATCGTGAAATGCGCTCCCAATTTCTGCTAAGATTTGCGCAGCATATGGGGTGAGCATCGCGTAAGAATATTGAAAGGTGTCTAGAATGAATCCTTTTTTTGGACTTACAAGTACAAGTTTGTTGGCTTGATATGCTTTGCGCAGTCCGTCGGTATTGGCAACAGCTGGAATGCCTTGATGAACGGAGCGGTCCATGTAGTCCGACAAATAGTTGTTGAGTTGTATAGTATAGATACTTGGGTCTGTTTCTGGAATGGAATCGATGGGCAGGCTTTGATACTGTGCTTTGTTTGGTGTGATAGAAACGTTAGAAGGCCAATATACAAAGGCGAGTAGCACAAAACCGATACCAAGAATAAGAAGGTTATTGAAACGCATGTAAACAAATATAAAAATTGATTGCTTTGGTCTAACGCAAGTTCGTAATTTTGTATCATGGGAACATTTGACGCGCTCAAAGCACAACTCGAATTGCAAGAATGGCCAAATATCTATTTGTTCAAATTTATTGTCCCTAACGACAACCATCATTTAGCGCAAGTAACAGCGCTTTTTGATATCAATAGTGAAATCAGTTACCATCATTCCGGAAGCGGTAAATACGTGAGCCTAAGCGCCAAAGAAGTCATGCTCTCCCCCGATGACATCATAGCTGTTTACGAACGCGCTGCACTTATTCCGGGCATAATCTCTCTTTAATGGAAGCAGTTATTAAATTTTTGTTCGTCTCTTTTCTCATTCTTTTAGCAGTAATTGGCTACAGAGCATTGCTCAGACGCTTTCAACGCGGACAAATGAAACACAAAGATTATTGCGAACTCTACACCCTTGATCAAGAACCAGCCATGGGTGAACTTTCCTTTTACTTTGTTTGTCCTGAAGAAACCGCTGTTCAATTTGCCATTTGGCAACACAACAGTGTAATACATGAGGTTGCCAATTCTTCCTTTGAAAAAGGCGGCCATTTATTGCGCTTTGACAGCACTAAACTTTCTAATGGGGTCTATTATTACGGCATCATTACCGCTGATCAAGAGACCAAAAAGCGCATGACCATCGCTAACTAAGATTCATCTGTAGACTTCTCAATTTTGATGCGAGAAGGTTTCCTTGGCAATTTGTATTTAGGTTTGTGAAATTCACTTTTAAATCCATCGGTTTTTTCGATACGGTAAACCAAACCTAGGCTGTATTGTGCATAAGAAGCACTTCCGAGTATATCGACAAGGCCAAATTTATAGACGCCTTGTGCTTGTAATCCTATTTGTTTGCTCATCCAAAAAGTACAGCCTGCCGATAAATTGACAGTTGGGCTTAGCATTGGTGCACTTTGCTTCGGGTCAGAAGAGCGCAAGCTAAATCCTACTCCAGCTCCTAAATACGGGTCAATTGCACCGCGTCCGAGTTGTTTGTAAAAAGAATATTTGAGCGCTGCATCGAAGTAGCCAATAAAACCATTTACGCCCATTGAGTCATTGACCATGCGATCTGACTTGTAGGGTTGTGCCCCAAGTATAGCCTCGGCACTCCAGCCGTTGTAAATATAACGGTCTACGTAAAGTCGTGATGGAAAAGGCAGACCATGTAATTGGTCAAATGGCGCCGGATTGAGTTCTTTGCCGTCGTCGTCGGTGGTGGTCCAGGCAACGCCAAATTGCCAGAAATAGTTATCGCGGTTGGTGATCATTTTGTCTGGTTGTGCCAACACATTTGACAGCATCAGAACACAAAAAAGACATGACAATAAGAGGAGAATAGAGCGCATACGAATGTTTGTATAGACAAATGTAACCATTAAACCCTAGGCGTATCTTCAGTGCTGATAAATCAATTGACAATGAATTGTTGATGTTGCATTTGCCATTAAATGAGTAAATTTGAGCTCAATGGGAAAAGTCAAAAAATACGAACTCACCCTCGACGACGAACAACCCTTCGAAGTTTACGGAATTTCTACTGCATTTGCCGATTACCGTCTCTCATGGGAACTCAACCAAATGCTCGGAATTCATTTAGAAAAAGAACAACAACGCTTCGAGCTCTATATGCCCAAACTCAAGGCTCAGCAAGCGTTTAGTTTTTTTTCATACGAAGATCAAGAGCTCATGACGCGTTTTTTTTTAGTGAAGAACAAACAGGAGCAACAATTGCTGCAAGCCGATCGTCCCATGATCGATTACTTTTTGGTATTGAAAGAAAATTTTTCTCATCAGCCCGAAACACTCATCGAACAGCTCAGGGCCATCAACGGTATTGTTGCCGTTTTTAGCTTTAATAGCGACGAATTTGACATTTTAGATTACCTAACAAGTTGACATGAAAAAAACCAAAATAGTGGCCACAATGGGCCCTGCCTCACTTAAAAAAGACATCCTTGCTGACATGATGCGCGCAGGTCTGAACGTTTGTCGTTTGAATTTTTCTCACGGTAGCCACCAAGACCACGCCGGGGCCGTTGCCCTCATCAGAGAGCTCAACGAAGAGTTGGGTCTGAACGTAGCCATCTTAGCCGATCTTCAGGGTCCAAAAATCCGGACCCACGAAATGGAAAACAATGGTGTACTCATTGAAGTCGGGCAGCAAATCGATATTGTCGTTGATAAAGTACTTGGCAACAACCAGCGCTTTTCTATCAACTATAATTTATTGCCACGAGATGTCAATCCTGGAGAGCGTATTCTTCTAGACGACGGCAAACTCGTTTTATTGGTTCTAGAGACCGACAAAAAAGAAAAAATCCGTTGCGAGGTCGTTCAAGGTGGTTTGTTGTGCTCTAAGAAGGGTGTCAATTTTCCGAATACCAAAATCTCAATGCCATCGCTCACCGAGAAAGACCTCGAAGACCTCAATTACGCACTTAAATTGGGCGTAGATTGGATCGGACTTTCTTTTGTGCGCACCGCAAAATGTATCACGGACCTCAAAGCTATTATAGCTAAAAAACGCAGTATTGCCAAGGTGGTCGCTAAAATAGAAAAGCCAGAAGCATTAGAAAATATCGACGAAATCATCGAAGAGAGCGATGCTTTAATGGTAGCAAGAGGTGACCTAGGAGTAGAGATTCCCTACCAAAATGTACCACTGATACAAAAGATGATCATCAGTAAGTCCATTTCAAAAGCGAAGCCCGTCATTGTGGCCACCCAAATGATGGAATCTATGCTAAACAGCCTTACGCCGAGCCGCGCTGAGGTCAACGATGTCGCCAATGCAGTTCTCGATGGCGCCGATGCCGTAATGTTATCCGGCGAAACATCAGTAGGGCAGTATCCTGTTCAGGTGGTTCAAACCATGGCCAACATCATCAAAGAAATGGAGCAGCATCCGAGTATGTACCACAAAGAAGAGCTTCCTCCAAAAGGCAATCCGCGTTTCATTTCTGATTCCATTTGTTTCAACGCTTGTCGTTTGGCGCAGCGCGTAGAAGCAAATGCCATCATCACCATGACTTTTTCTGGCTATACCGCTTATAAAATTGCCTCACAGCGTCCGGCTTCACAAATATTTGTGTTTACACACAACCGTAAAATACTCACGCAACTCAATTTAGTTTGGGGTGTTCAAGCATTTTACTACAACAAACGCATTTCTACCGACCACACCATCGCTGACATCAAACACATCATGAAAGAAGAGGGCTACCTCCAGATTGGCGATGTCGTTATCAACGTTGCGTCTATTCCACTTGAAGACCTCGGCGGATCCAATATGTTGAAGCTCTCTTACGTAGATTAACGGAAGGAGACAGCTCTTTATTAGCGTACCTTTACTGCATGAATCAAACTTGGAAACTCCGTGTTCAAGAACCTGTATCTGCTGTTTTAGCACTAGCCGAAGAACTCAAAATTCCACATTTTGCGGCGCAATTACTTTTGCAAAAAGGCATCAGTACCCGCGCCGAAGTTGTGCAGTTTTTTAAGCCACAACAGCACGCACTGCACGACCCATTTTTAATGCGCAACATGAGTTTGGCCGTGCTGCGCTTGGCCCAAGCCATCACCAAACAAGAGAAGGTGCTTTTGTACGGCGATTACGACGTCGACGGCACAACTGCTGTGGCACTCATGGCTGAACAGTTACA
Source organism: Crocinitomicaceae bacterium (assembly GCA_034680045.1). Taxonomy (GTDB): domain Bacteria; phylum Bacteroidota; class Bacteroidia; order Flavobacteriales_D; family Crocinitomicaceae; genus UBA952. The sequence goes on from JAXITO010000008.1 coordinate 6,100, forward strand.
GCTGCTTGGCTTGTCTTGTGCGTATTACATCCCAGATCGCTATAAAGAAGGTTACGGCGTGAGTGATGCCGGCATCGATTTCACGATTCAAGAAGGTTTTCAGTTGCTCATTACACTAGATTGCGGCATCAAAGCTCATGCGACCCTTGCGCGCGCTCAAGCAGCAGGTATCGATATCATTGTCTGTGACCACCACCAACCCGACACCACTTTACCTCCAGCACTTGTCCTGAATCCGAAACAACCCGAGTGCGCCTATCCCTACAAAGAATTGTCGGGTTGCGGCGTTGCATTTAAGCTTTTGCAGGGGCTCTATATCCACCTCCAAAATGATTTAGAACCGCTCTACAAAAGTCTTGACCTTGTTGCCCTCTCCATCGGGGCCGATATCGTAGAACTTCTCGACGAAAACCGCACGCTTTGCGCCAAAGGACTCTTGCAACTCAATGCAGCGCCTAGGCCAGCCTTTTTGGCTGTTTTAGCCCTTGCTGCCAAAGCGCTGCCGCTTTCACTCCGCGACCTCGTCTTTATTTTGGCGCCGCGCATCAATGCCGCTGGCCGAATTGCATCTGGAAAGCGCGCCGTAGACTGGATGCTCAGTAGTGACCAACAAGAAATCGACGACCTAGCCACGGCCATCAACAACGACAACACCACCCGTCGTTCCCTCGACCAAGAAATAACCGCGCAAGCCCTCGATCAAATTACGGCAGACCCTTCCTTTGCTGCTAAGCGATCTACAATCGCTTTTCAACCCGACTGGCATAAAGGTGTTGTGGGAATCGTAGCTTCTCGGCTCATAGAAACGCATTACAGGCCCACAATAGTACTCACGGAGTCCAACGGTGTCTTAACGGGATCAGCGCGCTGTATGGCGCCCTTACACCTATACGAACTCCTTGAAGTGTGTCAAGCGCACCTCATTCAATTTGGCGGCCACCAATTTGCAGCTGGCCTCACGTTATTACCCGATCACTTGCCGGTATTTACGGCTGCATTCGAAGCGGCAGTTGCGGCAGCATTGGGTGCGCAGCCACTTCAGCGTCAGATCGACATCGATACGCCCATTCAATTCAAAGAACTTGGCTCCAACCCACAAGTTCACTTTGCGCGCATATTACAAATCCTCGACGCCTTTGAACCTTGCGGGCCAGGCAACATGCCCCCTGTGTTTTTAGCGACCAATTGTATGGTCGTTGAATACAAAGTCCTGAAGGGCACCCATCTCAAACTTAAACTGATTCAAGAGGATTCCAAAGTTGTGATAGAAGCTATTGGCTTTAAGCTTGCCGCATTTGAAAAAGAATTGGCAGCAGGAGTTTTTGTAGATATTGTTTTTCAGATCACTTCAAATACCTACATGAACCGGACAACGCTGCAACTCAACATCCAAGATTTGTGCATGAGCGCCTAAGTTTGTGTAAGTTTGCATTATGTTTACAGGAATAATTGAAGAAGTTGGAGAAGTCACCTCCATACAAAAAGAGGCTGGTAATATCCATTTTACCATTGCCTCTGCCTTATCTGCAGGTTTTAAAATTGACCAAAGTGTGGCACATAACGGTTGTTGTTTAACGGTTGTTGCTCAAAACGAAAAAGAACATGTAGTTACCGCCATACAAGAGACACTACTCAAAACAAATTTAGGTACTTGGCAGGTAGGCAGCAAAATCAATATAGAGCGCTGTATGCAGCTTGGCGGCCGACTAGATGGCCACATGGTTCAGGGTCATGTCGATTGTGTAGGCACTTGCACAGAAGTACTTGATGAAAACGGTTCTTGGCGATATACTTTTGAGCACCCTGATTCGTATGTTACCGTAGAAAAGGGCTCCATTACTGTTAACGGCACGAGCCTAACAGTAGTTGATTCGCAAAAAGGCCGCTTTTCTGTGTGTATTATACCTTACACCTATGAGCACACCAACTTCAAGCAAATTGAAGCAGGTACGCATGTGAATCTGGAATTTGACATCATCGGCAAATATGTGGCACGCTACTTAGGTCTACAACAAGCCTAAGTAAAAATAGAACACAAAAAAAGGGCGGCCCGCAGGGCCGCCCTTTTTGTTAAGCGTATATTTCTTAGTTGCGAACTGGCGCAGCTGGTTTTGGTGTTGTGCCTGGCGTTGTTGTAGGTGCAGGCGCAGGATCTTTGATGCCTAATGCTTTTTTAGCTACCTGATCGTTAGGTTCTATTTGAAGGATTTGTTCGAAATAAGATTTTGCTTTTTCGAGGTCCTTATTGGCAGATTTAGAATAATAATCGGCAACATAGCGCAAAGACTCTAATACAAATGCTTTTTTAGATGGCTGTGTGCGGTCCTCGGGTTTCACGATTTCAGTCACTTTCAAATAGAAAGGAAAAGCCATCCATTTTTCATTGTTTGTGTCCATTTTGTAGTTCGAACGACCGCGGTAGATATAGCCCGGCACATAAGTAGAGTCGTTGTTGATCACTAATGTAAAGATGCTATCTGCCGATTTGTAGTCGCTGCGACCAAAATAATAGGCTTTGCCAAGTTCGTAAAGTTCTGGCGCCAATAGTTTACCATTCTTTTGACGACGCACTTCGTATGCACTGATTACTTTATCATACATTTTGTTCTTGGTATACAATTTAAGAAGGTCATTAGATAACTCTTTGTAACCTGCTTCGTTCATGCCTGCAGCTTTTTCAAATGCAATGATTGCCAAGCTATCTTGTGCTTTCTTTTGATGGATAGTACCTCTAACTTTGTAATCTTGGTAGTTGATTTTGTCTTGCGGAACCATAGCAAAAAAGCGGTCAGATGCAGCCAATGCTTTGTCTAGGGCAAGGCTATCTGTAGCACAGTCATTGTACGCAAACGTATAAAAACGCTCGATAAAGAAATTTTGAACCCCACCTTTAACTAGAACATCTAATTGTGGAATCATTTCACACCATTGTTTGGCGCCGTATAATGCATTGACATAGCGGTATCTTGACTCAAGGTTGTTATTGAGCTCGAGGTATTTCTCCCAGTTTTCAATCGCTTTTTTGTTTTTGCCAAACATCATGTAAAGTTCAGCGTTCAAACGGTAAGCAGGTGCGTATGTAGGGTCAATAGCTTTGGCTTCGTTGTACATTTTGTTTGCCTCTTCTTCGTTTCGTGCACGCTGATAAATGAGTGCCTTACGCACGATGCCACGTGGAGATTTAGGATTGATGACCAAAACCTGGTTGTACGCTTTCAAAGCCTCTGATGCGTCAGAAGAATTGCGTGCATAAAGCGCATCGCCTTTCAATAGGTAGTTGTCTTCGTTGGTAGGATCTTTCAAGATTGCTTCTTCAAGAAGGATAAGTGCTTCGTCTAGGTTTTTCGTTGGCGCCTCAATATAGATTTCAGCAATACCACGAATTACTTCTGCTTTTTTGAGCTTGTCTTTTTTAGTCAACAATAGCGCCTTGGTAAATTCTGCTTTGGCCTCGGTCGTTTTTCCATCTAACCAAAGTACACGTCCATTGCCAACGAGTGGCATAGCGCGGAGTTTGTCCACTTCATATCCTTTTTTCCACATCATTTTTGCAGAATCAACTTCTTCCATTTCAAAGTAGCAATCGCCATAGTAGAAATAGTTCTCTCCATTGATAGGATCAGCTGCAACTAACTTTTTAAAGTCGTTGAGCGCTTCGCGGTAACGTTCGTTTTCTGTTTTTGCGTTTGCAACTTGTAAGCTCTGAGCATAGTTGAGCCCAGAAATCAGAAGCGTACTGAAGAGTAAGATGCGTTTCATGTCTGTTTAATTTAACTTAAATTCCGGCCAAAAATAGCCTAGTTTTTTGGGATACAAAAATTGTGCCCCTTATTATTTTTATAAAATTATTGTAGAACAAGTCTAACCGGTGTGAGTGCAGGAACCAAACCTGACTTTTGAATGATGAGCTGACCTTTATCGTCTTTTTTCATGAATAATACAAAACCGGTGTTTAATCCTGAACGGCGCCCCTTATTTATGACCCAAATATCGCGAATCAGTGGATATTCTTTGGTATAGATAAACCCAGCATATGGTTTGCAGGCATCGGCAGGGTTACTTGTGTAAACCGAAGCTACTTGGAGTCCGTCCATGAAAGCCATTGAAGTAGGGTCTTCTTGGTCAGATATCCAGTTGAGGCCGATGATGCCAATTGCATTGGGATGTGTTTTCACGTAATCAATGACTTCTTCGTTGGACCGAAGGGCGGAAACGCCATTACCTAATTTGTCAACCTGAAGCATATTAGTAATGAAGTTGAAATTGGCTGAGCCATTTTGATCAAAGACCACTTGGTATGGGGCCTTTTTGGAAAGAGTAGCGTCCACGTTTGGATTGTTTTGCGTCAGAAGTTTTTTAATTTGCCCAACGCTTAATACTGTATCCTTATTGGTCGAGTGCATGATGATCACAACTGCATCTGTAGCAATTTTGTCACTGCGGTAAGATACGTTTTTGCTTTTGAGGTATTCTTTTTCTTTGTCGTTGAAGTTGCGCGATACAACAATAGTTTTTGTCTTGTTGGCGTAAAATGCGTCGATCATTTGATTTTCAGCACCGTAGGTGGCTGTTACTTTGGCTTTCGGGTACTGACTTTCGAAAGTAGCAATTGAAGTGCTGAACAAAGGCTTAAAGGATTCTTCCACATAAATATGGGCTTTGCCACGGCCGTGCGCATCTTTTTGATAAACAAATGGGTTGTTGTTGCTGTCGCAAGCACTGAAGAGCAGTGCAAAAAAGAGAAGGAATCCGCTTGTTTTCATCACTTATGATTGATTTTAAAACTGTTATAAACACGCCAGCCTCGAAAAGCGCCATAGCCGATAAATACCACGACTAACACATTTTTGCGCCATGGTTCCATCGCGATGAGGTCGGTGGTGAGCAGCACAATTGCAAAGCAAAGGCAAAGCACAACAACCAATAAACCAAGAGAGAGCTGAACGAATTTCATATTTTTTAGGGAAAAAAAATCCCCATCGAGATGGGGATTTAGTAATTGTTGAGTTGGACTATTGGGTGTCGTAGATAATTGGAACACGAACCCAGAGCCTTACCGGACGACCTGCATTTTTTGCTGGGGTCCAATTTGGCATTTTGTTAATGATGTTCAGTGCTTCTTTGTTACAAGCTGGGCACTCTACAATTGGGCGCTCAACGCTTGCATTGGAGATGCGACCGTCTTTTTCAACAACGAAGCGCACTACAACGCGTCCTTTAACACCTAATTCAAGGGCTTCATCAGGGTAGTTGATGGTGGCATTGATGAATGCATTTAGCTTTTCGTAACCACCAGGGAACTCAGCGTCTTCTTCGGCAACGTCTACAACGGCTTCAGGTTGTTCAGGCTGCACGTCAGTCATGCCTGGGCCATCTTCTTGGGTATTAGGCAGACCCCAATCGATGTCTCCTTCGTTGGTTTCAGTTGAGATAGTGGTGTTCTCTAACTCAGCTTGTGATACCAACTCTTCCTCGACGTAGTCGTCTTCGGCAACCGGTGCAATAAACGCGGTGGTTTGCGTCATTGGCGGTGGAGGCGGAACATCTGGTGGCGGTGGTGGTGGAACGTCTTCTTTGGGTGGAGCAATAGTGAAGTTTTTGTCACTCACTTTTGGCTTCTTCACTTGTTCTTTTGGAAGGTTCTTAATGATAATGGTAGCAACAAATGCCAATGCTGCAAGGGCAACAAGGCCGCCCAAAATGAGCGTCATGCGTTTGTTGTAGCCTGAACGAAGTACGTAGGCACCATATGCGCGGTTGCGATGGGCAAATACGGCTTCATTGCGGCTTACGGAGGTAATGGCTTCCCAGTTGCGATTGACGTAGTAATCGAAAAGGGAGAAACCTGTTACAAGAGCGACGATAACATAAATGACTGTCATGACCTTAGTTTTTAGCTTTTAACAATTCTTTCTCTCCGGCTGACAAGTCTGTTGGTGCAATTACACCTACACTTGCAATCTTGAGTTCGTCCACTAGATCAATAAAACTTTTGCAGAGGGCTTTGTCGTCGGTTTTGATCAAGACCTTTACGGCCTCTCTTTTTACCGTAAGATCATTGAGCTTTCGTTCGTAGGTAGTGTCTGCAATTTGTTTGCTGTCAAGCTTCTTATCAAGTTCAACCTTATTTCTGATAACGTAATCGTTCCAAGAAGCTAACAATTTTCTTACACTATTTTCTCCGGATCCAAAATTTGCTTCAGTTAACTCAGTAGGACCGTTCTCTCCTGGACGGGATTTTGGGTAAAATTCACCACGGTAGTAGTAAACTTTGTCTTCGGTTAGGATGAAGGTCGCTACATTATTAGCCTTAGGCGCTTCGACACCGGGTTCTTTGATTTTTGCGGGGTAGTTGAGTGGCAGCACCTTAGGCTTGCTAAAGGTGGAGGTCAAGACGAAGAACGTAAGAAGGAGAAACGCGAGATCGACCATTGGGGTCATGTCTACGTGCGTTGATCCTTTCTTGGCTCTTTTCTTGCCTTTGCCGTGGTCGCCACCGCCGCTTTCTGCGATTTGTGCCATGTGTGTTTAGTTAACCGGAATTGCTTCCGCAGAGGTTACAAAATTCAAATTATTCAAATTCAATTCTCTGAATACATCGATCACTATTTGCGCATCTTTGTACAAGGTTTTGGAGTCTACGCGCAAAATGAATTTAGGTTTGAAGTCTTCCATTTTGGGCTCACCACCTTTGAGCTTCGCTTCTTCAAAAGCGGTGCGTCCGGTGTTGCCAGCAGCTGTTGCTGCAAATGAAAGCCAATCTAAAAGTTCATTTTTCGTAGAATCGGTCGGGATCCCTTTTGTTGGGAAACTTGCACGTTTTGCGGCTTCGGTGTTCATGTATGCAGGAAGTTCTTGCATGGTACAACCAAAGGTTGACATAAAAGAAAACTCTTCGATTTTCTCCTCACTAAGACCGATCTTATATTTTTGGAGCATACTGTTGAGCATTTCTTTGCGGGCTTCGGCATCGGAAAGGTTGAAGAACACGCGGCCGTCTTTGTCTAGGGTAACCATCAAGACATTTTCAGGGATAATTTTATCACTGATACTAGATGGTGTTTCTACGGTTACGGGTTCGGCATTTCTGAAAGAAGCCGTCAACATAAAGAAGGTTACAAGCAAGAACGCCAAGTCCACCATAGGCGTCATGTCTATGGAAGGAGTGCCTTTGGGCATTTTGATTTTTGGCATTGCTTGAGTTTTTACTTAATGATGAGTCAATTAGTTGTTGGCTGCGAAGTCTTGAACAATCGTAAAGCTTGCTTCGTCGATACCGTAAGTCATGGCGTCGATTTTTGTAGAGAAGAAGCTAAATGCGATGATTGCGATTGTTGAACCAGCAATACCAAATGCCGTATTGATAAGGGCCTCAGAGATACCTGTAGAAAGTTCTGCAGTATCAGGAGCACCTTGAGACATCGCGGCAAATGAACGGATCATACCAAGTACCGTACCGATTAGACCGATAAGGGTTGAGATAGATGCGGTTGTTGAAAGAACAGGTAAGTTTTTAGAAAGCATTGGCAACTCTAAAGAAGTAGCTTCTTCGAGTTCTTTTTTCAAAGCTTCTAGCTTTTGTTCTTTGTCCATGTCATTCTCTTTGGTCATTTGTTGGTATTTAACCAAACCAGCACGAACAACATTAGCCAAAGAACCGCGTTGTACATCACAAGCTTCGATAGCGCCATTGAAATCTTTGGCAGCCATGAGTTCTTTGATTTTTTCGATAAACAAGTTTGCTTTTCCTTTACCGTTAGCCAACAATAAAGTAACCAAACGCTCAATCGTGAAAATTAATACGATAAGGTTGATCGCAACAAGACCTGGTACGATGAAACCACCTTTGTAGATAACCCCCATTAAGTTGCCTTCTACTGGTTCAGCTTCTGGATTTCTGTCCACGAAGTTTCCTGGGTCACCAAAAATGTACTTGTAAATTAAGATACCTGCGATAAGTGCAAGTGCAATAGCCAGAAACGCAATAATTGCTGAAAATCCACCGGCGGTTTTTTGTTTTTTGTCCATAATGATCGTTTTTAATTTTTCATTTTTACAATTGAACGCCAAATATAAAAAAACTTTAGCCCCTTTTCAAAACGAAATTTTAATGTTTCCGAAAGCCTAACGCAGATTTATTGTCTTTCTAACACAAAGTGCGCGATTTTGAGCCAATTATGAGTCAATTAATAAGGCTTTGTGTCCGATCAAAAAATGAAAATTAATATAGATTTAACATTGTTTTAGGATCGCAGGGGAGTTGAAAAGGGGTGCAATTTCTTCTAAATTTCAGACCAAAGATGGTATCAGTTAAGTACATATGTTGAAAGAGCAATAAAGATTAGCTTCAAGGCTGTATACTATAGGTAATATTATTGTCGATTACAATTCCATATCTAACCAAACCACCATACTGTTGCGTCGCGGTAGCACAAAACTCTGTAAATCGGCAACTTTTCAGCGTTGTTTCATTAAAATGAAGTACTTCCTCAATGTATTTTTTGTAGGCAAAAACTAATCTTGTGGCTTCCTCACTTTCATCATTTGCCGTATTTACCATTCCTCCTTTTTTTGTTCCATAGCATTCTACATAACCAGTTTCTTCTTGACTAGTAGCTTTGGTTACAAATCTCAAAGTAGAATCTAAAGTCATTTCGGGGAATGTGACTTTCATTTGTTCAATTAATGCCTTTTCAAATTTTTCCACATTGAATTGATTGGTTTTTTGAGCAAAAATGGTGCTCGTAAGTTCAGCAAATAAGAACATGGTTAAAATTGTACTTTTCATAGTTTTTGATTTAAATAATTGGTTTATAAATAGATAATCCACAATGAATTGATTAGTGACAAAAAATTCTATGTTTTTTTAATTTGTCACAGAACCGAGTTGTAGTGGATTATCGATAGAACTGAAACAGAAATAATTATTTGTTAAACAGGAAAATTGAAACCAGTTATAATATGAATAGTACAATAAAGAACAGAGTTGTTGAATACTTAATTGACCGACAAAAAACAGAAGATAAGGAAGTCAATATTAGTGAGTTGATAGATTTAGAACTTCTCAATTTAGCTGATAAAAAGTCTATTAAATATTTTTTTGAATTGATCTTAACCAATCAAATTGAACTTACAAAAAACAAGAGGTTTCCTTATGATTACATCGTTAAACTAGCAAGAGATAAAGGAAAAGATAAGAAAGAAGGTATTTTGAAATGCACTGAACTTTACAATCTTTATTCAAATTATATTTCAACTACCATTAATTGGAAAGATTTTGAAAATATTACAGGCGAAATTTTCTCAGGATATGGAATTTGTAAAGAAATCAAAAAATTGAAACTAACTCCTCCAGAAATCAAAGTTTTATTCAAAACATTAAATGGTTTTCTAATTGGTCAACACCCTGTTTTTCTCAATGATATGCAATTAAATTCCGAAGAATTAATCGATTTAAGCTTGATGCTTTCAGATGAATCGAACAAACTCTTATCCAATGATTTAATTCGTTTACAACTAGATCAGGATGGGGTTTCGATTCGAACTTCAATCACAAAAACAACATTGTCTTTAATCGGAAGTCAAAATTCTAAAGTCACATTACTAACACCAATAATTAATAAAGAAACTCTTTTTGAGGTTATAAAAGGAGAAGATTTAGAGGCAGTAAATCTAGAGTACACTACTGAAATTGATATAGCATTCAATGATTTTTGCTCTTTGTCGAAAAAAATATGCAAGGATGAAAATATTTCACTTTTACTTTACGGTTCGCCTGGCACGGGTAAAACAGAATTTGCAAAACAAGTCGCAAAGAATGTTAATGGTACGTTGTATCAATTAAATTTTTCACACATCCAGTCAAAGTGGATTGGAGAAACAGAAAAAAATATTCGACGTGTATTTAATGCTTATAAAGAAAATTGGCAAAAATCAAGCAAACCAATAATACTATTGATCAACGAGGCAGATGGACTAATGAATAAGAGAGTTGCAATAAATACTAGTAATGATGCTTTTGCCAATCAAGCCCAAACTGAATTATTAGAACAATTAGAGAAGTTTAAAGGAATTATAATCGCAACGACAAATTTATTGAGAAACATTGACAGCGCTTTTCACCGTAGATTTTTATTCAAATGTGAACTTCATGCGCCTGATGCAAAAATTAGAAATACTTATTTAAAAAGAAGCGTTATTTATCCACTATTAAACTCCTCACAAATCTCAATGCTAAACAACACCCCATTTACCATGGCTGAAATGAAAAACATTGAACAGAAAATTCAATTAATTCAGCGGATAAGAAAACTATCTTCAACGGATATAGATGCTTTATTCGTTAGTGAAGGACTTGTAAAAAACACTTCCAGGTGCATCGGTTATGTTCGAAACTAACTGTTTAGGATTGCCCCCTTATTTTCAAAAATCATTTTTTTAAACAAAAATTAATTTTTACTTTCAAAAAATGACAACCAAAGACTTCGCCCAACTTTTCCCTGAGATTTTAAATCCGGCAGCATCTTTATCTAATTTAAAGGCCTTGTGTCGGTCAAGTAAGTTTCCAGAGGATGAGTTTATCTCTTGTTTGCATGATTTTTCTTTGTTAAGAAATAATTATCCTGGTTATCAGAAAAATCCTGGGGGCTATCTTTATTCAACAATTCTTAATAGCATCAAAAAATATTTTAGAGGAGAAAAAAGTCATTTTTCGGATATTGAAAATCTATTAGATACGGTTGACATATATGATTTTGATAAAAAATTACTCAAGGAAAAATTAGATGATTTTATTAGAGGAATTCATAAGTTGAATTTGCCTTCTAATCAAGTGAGACTGATTGAAGAAATGATCTTTATTTGTGAGAATGATCATAAAACTCAAAGAGATTTTATGAAGGAGGTCAGGGAGTCACAAGCCAATCATGGGGTAACTGATACGAATTTCAGGAAACTTTTAGAGCGATTAAAAAATAACTTGAGAGGAAACAACGGATTAAAAGATATGTTATCCTTCATTCCAAATGACGATCAAAGTACAAATGAATTAATTGATTTTTTATTGTTATATATCCCAATGGAAACAAACAAATTGGATGCGTATCGTTTCTCAAGCGAGGAAATGAAAAAAATGCTTTGGTTAAAAGATTTATTTGAAGAGAATGGTTTTACACTTGAGCGTTTCCCTGAGGTGTATTATGATACGTTTGATAAGGCATGTGAAGTGTGGCCATCTTTAAAAGAAAATCAGGATGAGGAGGAAACTCCTGACTATTTGGGAGCTTATATTTACAAAGGCGGTAATCCGATTAATGATCCTTCTTCAGAAGGAATAATTATTTTATTCTCCGATAGAATAGAAGATTTTGTTTCAAGAAAACCTGGCCGAACAGAAAATTGTGTTCGCTATGTTGTTCTAATGCATGAATTGGGCCATTGGCTCAGTCATTGGCCTTGTGGAAATGATTTAAGATGGTTATATGGTTTTCAATTAGGAAACAAACGTACGAAAGAAGCTCTTGCTAATATAATCGCATATTGGTGTTTGGATACGGATTGCCATAAAAATACCATGGATGTTTTAACACCAAAACTCATAAATCCTAATGGTTTTCTCGTAATAATTGATAAAGATTCACACAATATAAACACAGAGAATCCTTATGGCGCTTATTATTTATTATTGAGAAAAAGCCAGAAAGAGATTATAGAAAAAATTAAATTACTTCGTGCTGCATTTTATTTAGAAGATAATAAAATGATGGAATTTTTACAAAGTGAAATTCAAACTCTTTTTGAATTATTAGCTGATGGAGTATTTGAAGATTATATTCAAGAAGATAGACTCAAGGAGTTAATAACATTGCCAAAACTTTTTTCAAGAGGAGCAGAAAATTCAATTGGTCGTATATTTAAAGGAAAATCGAGTATTGACGACATTTTAGTTGGCAGCCTGATGTTGCGAAGAAATGAGCTATTTGATGATGATGATAATTGTGAATAAGTCAATAATAATTTAATAACAAACAACATGTCCATACACACAAAGTTTTTAGTTGGCAAAAACAGTATAGTATATATTGGGCTTAACGCGACAAGCGAAGCAGTAGCAGTTGGTTCTGTTTTTTGCACAAGAGTTAGTTTTTGGAAAATCCTTAAAGATGCAGGATTAATATCAGTATTTTCAAAAAATAATGCAGGTGGCTATCCATATGAGCACATGGCTAATGATGTTTTTATTACTGGCAAATTGTCGAAGTTTTGCGATGGACAGGGCTTTACAGATATTGTCGATGACGACACTATAATAAGTAAGAAATCTTCTGATGTGAAAGTGTTGCAAAAACATTTAACAAGCTTATTTCAGCGTTTAATGAAAGCAAATCCAGATAAAATAGTTTTACTTGGAAAACGAGTAGCTGATGAATTTATACGTTTAGATCCAACACTTAAAACTACTTGGGATGCTAAAAAAATGGAGAATGACAATATTGTTTATGATTATTTGGGAGATACAATGATTTTTGGGAAGAAAGTTAAGGTATTTGTTATGCCTTTTCCAGAAACTTCGCCTATTAAGAATAAACACGAGTATTTTAAGAGATTATATTAGTAATTAGGCACTTAAGTGTCAGTCACTTAAAATTCAATCTATTAATTATTAGCTCAATTTTCAATACTTTTTTTTTAAGTAAGCGCTTTCAAATAAATTAGTTTGAAACTTAAACTATATTACAATGAAACGTCAAGAATTTGATTTCCTTTTTGAAATTAGTTTTCATGATTAAATTTCTAGCATAAAACATAAAAATCAATTAGTCGCAGTAACAATTTATAAATATATCAATCTGGTTTAAAGGTGTTAATGAACCAAACGCTTAAATATTTGACAATACAACAACCAATCTATTTAACTAGTAAATCCCTTTCTCGTTTGAAAAAAAACCTCCTTTGAGGTTTTTTTTATGCCCAATTGTCACAAAATAAATAAACAGCGACTTATGTTAGTATGAACTCATCCATAAAAACTAAAATTAAAAAGCTATGAACAGAAAAGACAAAATGGACCACTTACAAGTTAACTTGAATAATTGGTTTTCTGAGTGGGCTAGTTACGCCAATGAAAAGGGTAGGATTGGAGCTCAAACCATAGGGAGAAATAAAAGTTTGGAACTTTCAATTTCATTCCGAACGATAAAACCGTTCATCGCAAATTTGATTTATGATGTATGTGTTTATACTGGTTTGCCAACTTTGAAAATTACATATTCAACAGCCTATAATTTCCCAAAAGAGATTAAAGATGTACTGAAAGGAATCGATACTTCTCAAGTAGATTATTACCATATAGAAGAAATCAATCTTGTTGGAGAATCCTCTTTTGATCATGTCCTTATAAAAAATATAATCGCTGAAAAATCAATTCAGTTCTTTGTTTGGAAAATGAAATCAGATGCTACTCATTTTATGATACCTTGAATTATGTCACACCAAATTATCCAATCAATTTTTGAACAGGGAGCTAATATGATGTTCTTCCATATCAAAGAGCAGGCAATTTCCTTGGATGGATTAAATTTGATTTACAAGGATTCGACTTTCATGAATGAACTCATAAATTATTTTGAACAAAAAGAGGATTACGAAAAATGCAAGTACCTGCTAATGATTCGTATAGCATATGGATTTTGAAATATGTACATTTCTTAAAATTGTTAAGTTGCAGATAACATTTAGAAATAAAAGAGAACATGGAAGGAACTAAGTATTATTTAGAAAAGTTAAGAAAAAACAAAAGAACTGGATTTATCTTTGGAAGAATACCTATTCCTGATGGAATACCTTTTGTATTTACTTCAGCTACGATGACCATTGCAGCCATAATTGAAGTGACATTCTCTACCTATTTTATCATTCCATTAATCGCTTTAGTTACGTGTTGGGATCATTATTTACGCATATGTTTTCGTGCGTTCATTTTGGAGCAATGTATCATTGAAGAAATAATGTTTCAAAATGATCTTATCAAGAATGGTATGGATCCAAATTTCCCGGAAGATCCATTGTATGTCACAAAAGAAGACCGAGATTCAATTTTTGATGAGTGTATGTATATTAACCCTGAGGAAAAGAATAGTGTTAAACTAAAAAAGCATTACTTGTTTTTAATTTCGAATGTCGCCATGTTTTGTCTTTTCTATTTGATCATATGGTACCTAACTGAAAGATTTTAGCGCTAAAATCTCCTTTGAACTCAGATTATTTCGAAAAATCATTTTTTTTATCCGCTTCAAATATTTAGGTTTGATTCAATGATTAGCCTTTCCTAAAAATCTAAAAATATTCTAATTGATTTTTAAATCCCTCGAAAAGGGACTAGGAAAAGTATGTCCATTTTTTTCGCGTGAAAAAATAAAAATCATTGGCTTCGTCACAATTCGTTCAACTTTGGATTTATATAATGTAACCCTTAAAATCGATATAAAATGAAAGAAAAAAAGAAAATTAAACCAATCCCAGGATCTGAAAAAACATTCAAAATTTTAAACAAGCGAATTGAAACCGGAGTCTCTAACAAAAATAAATCTGGAAAAACTTTTTCTTTAATGGAAGATTTAGATGCTACAAGAATCTCCTATCAAAATATAGTAAACTCAATTCCAGCTCAACCAGGAATTATGATTATTACTGGTCATTATAAAAACTCCATAAAAACATTAGAGATTTTAAAGTCTGACGAAAGTATTAAATCTACTTTTTCAAGATCACAAAATAACATGCGTTTTCAGATGCTTATTACGTACATAAAAGATCAATTATTTGATCACATTGAGATTCAACTTGCACAGGCAAGTTGAATCTTAAATAATGCATTCTTTTTTCAATTTTTGTTTCACCAATTAAATTATAAATCCATGAAAATCCTTTTATTCATATTTTTTGCATTGATTTCAATTTCAGTTCAATCACAGTTGTCAGTAGAAAAAGTAGCAGCAGATGGGTCCCGTTATATTGAATATATACCTAGGCAATTTTCTGAAGAAGAACTGACAAATTGGAAGCCAAGAAGAATCCCAACGACAGCTGAGGTTCAAAAAAACCCACTTATTGTACTGAGTAATTTATTTATGATCAAACTTGAATCAGAATTCAAACTCAATATTTTGGAAGATAGTTCCTTAGTTCACGCTAGTGACGTACAACTTATAAATCATTTAAGAAATAGCGAAGTTAAGAACGAATGTCTTCCTGTAAGGTATCATCAAATTTGGGAGTTTCCAGAATCAGTAGTGAACTACGATTTTAATGATATTTCACAAAGCTTAGTCGATATGATTGAGAAAAACCACTTAGATAAATACCTTAATAAATCTGTTCAGTTTTATTGCAAAGAATATTACTATAATGATAAATACTATCTAGTGGCTCTGATCAATGATTAGCATATTTGAAAATGAGTTTCGAAGAAATAAACACAACCTGAACGATATTTATTTTAAATTTCTGAACGATGAAAACGAAAGCCGAGATCTTAAATGCAATTCCTTTAGAAATGGATTTAGAAACGTATTTTGATTCCCTCACTATTTTTGATAAACGATCATTAATCAATGAGTTAGAAGTCTGCAAAGCTCATTTCTCAAAGAATTACCGACTGAAAATACGTCTTGCCATATTTTCTTATTTATGCTCTTTTTTGTGTTATTTAGGAGTGAGAGAAGATTGGTTTATTTACTACTTAATAGGAATAAATTTGCCATTGAGCATCTTCGTGTTCTTGGTCATTCGGGACGTTTCATTTTATGATAAAATAATAGGAAATTTAGAAAAGAGACTATAACGATTGAGGATAAATTATCCATGTATACTCCTCTTTTAGATTATACCCGAACAAATAAGATGTCAATTTTATTTCTAACTACAATTGGTTTCGATCCAACAAAAAACCCCTACTTCATAAGAAACAGGGGTTTAAGTGAGGTCTCAAGCAGATTCGAACTGCTGTAGACGGTTTTGCAGACCGGTGCCTAACCGCTCGGCCATGAGACCATCAGGATTGCAAAGATAAGAAATTTTACAGTTTCAAAAAAGCGTCAGTTAGAACTTGATGATTTTTTTTGACAATAATTGGCCACTAACCCTTGCCGAGACAAAGTAAACACCCTTAGGTAAACCAAGCCATTCTTCATTTTCAGTACCCAGATGTATTTGAGAAACACCTGCCTCGGGGGTAAGTTTCAATTTAACTTCGCCATTGACATCGTAAAGATAGATCGGATCTGAAGGTTTCAAACTCAAAGGGAAGGTTAAAGTAAGCGCATCATGAGTCGGATTCGGATAAGCTTGAATGGAGCTGTTGTCATGGATGGGGTATTCTGTTAAGGACGCACTGATGAGCGTTTCGAGGTCGTAGGTTTCATCGCCGGGTTGGTAGGGCAGGTAATGAAAATAAGTCAGGAACATTTCATCGGTCGTATTGAAACCGCTGTAAATATCTTGAGGCGGGCTATGCGGGTTATTAGGATTATTAGCGGTGTTGTCATAACTTCCTTCGCTTTTGAGTTTGTAACCTGGCGGTACTTTTTGAATGTATTTGAAGAAATAGAAATCTTGCCACATGAAATCCCATTTAGGAACATTTACAAATTTGATTGTATCTGCGCCGGCCTTGTAAGCATAGGCTTTGATATTGGTGCCTAACAAATGCATGTGCGGGAACACAGAAAGTACAGAGTAGGCTGTCGGAACCGTGGCTCCACCAGGCGGATAAAACGCATTGAGGTCTGTAATTTGGTTGGCTGGAAGGTTGAAATTGTAGTTGGCGAGTAGGGGCCCCGCATTGATTTGCCGCACATTGGTGGTGCCAACTGGATAAAAATGAATGATGACTTTAGTGGAATCATACAAACCATATGACCCCATGGGGTAGTGCATGGCAAAGTAAATGGAAGACCCGGGCCCGATATCCAAACCTAATTTGATCGGATCGGAGGAAGGTAAAATCATGGGTGTGGCTCCTGGTGTGTAGCCTGTAATGAGTTTGGTACCACCGTTGCTCGGGCTGGCGCAGTTGCCACCAATGGTATCGGTTGCTTCAATACTTGTTGGATCGAGATATACCAAGCAATGATGCACGATTTCTCGGTTTCCTGGCACCACCTCGACTGCTTTAATAATGCGATTTTGAGTCAGGTTGGTCGGGACATTGAAACAAACGTAGTCGTCTTGGGTGGTCGCTTTCGACATGTAGGTCGGGATTTGCACTTGTAAATCGCCATTACCTAGAAAGGTATTTGAAGAGTAAACAGGTGGTGGCGGTGTTTGATTAGGATTTCCTTCTTGTGCTCCATTGTTGAGCCAGCTCATAATCGTAGTTTTCTCTGAAGTGGAAAGCGCGCGGTTGTGCTACATCGCTGCTCCAGGTTTGGGCATGGGTTGCAAACGTAAAAAGTAAAAAGAAAAATAAGAAGTTTGATTTCATAAGTCTGGTTAACGTAAAAGTTCAATTTTCGTTCGCATAATTTGTTTGTTTGAGAATTGAACAGCGATCAGGTAAAGTCCGGTTTGTTGATTTTTCAAATCAATATGAACTATCGGCATTTGTTGTCCTGAAGTTTCATAAACAAGCACACCTGATATGTTGTAAATACGCAGTGCTTCAAAACCAGTATTGGTTTGAATAGTAAAGTTTCCATTGTTCGGGTTGGGGTAACATTCTAGTTCGTTGATCATTGAAAGTTCGTCAAGGGCAACACCCGAACACGCTTCGTTGCTCGGTGTTCCGTCGCAGTAGGTGGTTGGGTAGAGTAAAGCTTGTTGTTGCATTTCATTGGCAGGTAATAAAACTGTTTGCGTACAGCCCATTACCTCAACAAGGAAGTCGCGCACGAAGCGTTCGGTGCTATCCATGTAAGCTGCATTGCTCAAATAAGGCACATGCGGCGCGTTGTTGAAGGTGTAAAATTGATTCGTTACACCAATTGCACAAGCTCGCTCGTGCAACATACGGCTACCATCAAGGTACATAAGTGGCGTGCCAGGGTTGACCAACCCGCGGTTGTAGGTCACGGTTCCATCATTGGTGCCATGCACTGAACATAGCGGAACATCTCCGGGTTCTAGCCAATTGTATTGGGCCAAAGCGCCGCAACCATTGATAACCGCATGTACTTTTGTCGAATAACCCGGGTTGCCAGAGTTACCTTCCAAACCACCAATAGTAGCCAAGGCTCCTGCGCTCATATATGAACTGAACTCGCAAGCATCATTGAGGTAGGCAACATGTAAGGCCGTAATTGCGCCCGCTGAGCTGCCGCCAATAAAGATGTGATTGGTATCAATCTTAAAGGTGTTGTTGGTTTGTGCATCTTTGTAGAAGTAGCGAATGGCAGCTTTCAGGTCTTGAACGGCACGCACCACTGCTTTAACTGCATTTGTGGAGTCGAAGGGGAAGAAACCTAAGCGGTAATCAATGCTAGCACAGGCATATCCTTTTTTGGCAAAGTTTTCTGAGAGCGTTTTGACGTCAGGATCTGTTTTGCTGCCACCAATAAAACTACCCCCGTGTACCCAAATAATGAGTGGTCTAGCGCTTAATGGATCGTTGGCGGGCTCGTAAAAATCGAGTTTGAGAGTGGTATTCGAATTTGCCCAATTGCTGTTTTGACCATAGGTGAGGTTACTCGTGAGGTTAAACTGTGTAAAAACGCTTTCGGCATAGCGGCCACTGGCGCATGGGTCTTGAGAAAAACAAAAATTTGCGCCAAAGAAAAGGATACAAATAAGAATGGATAGTTGTTTGTTCATAGGGTTATTTTGGTTCTAATTTAAGGAAAAATCAAAATTTAGCCCTGAAAATCACTTACTTTGCCCAAAAAGCCATTCTTATGTATCGCCACCTTTTTCTGCTCATCCTTTTTTATACTTTAGATTTTCTTGCCCAAGATTTACCCGCTTATCAATTATATGACAGCAAGGGAAAGAAGGTTTCTTTTAAAAAAATGGCCACTGCGGCCAATCAAAGCGAGTTGGTCTTATTTGGGGAATTTCACGACAACCCCATTGCACATTGGTTGCAATTAGAACTGACTCAAAAAATGTATGCTGCCCATGGCGCAAATTTGCAATTGGGTTTTGAAATGTTTGAACAAGATCAGCAAAAGCTACTGAGTACCTATCTAAACGGAGCTATTCCCGAAGAAAAATTAGAGGATACGCTCAGGCTTTGGCCAAATTATCCGACTGACTACGCGCCTTTAGTTGAATTTGCCAAAGCCAACAATCTTTCATGCGTAGCCTCCAATATTCAACGAAAATATGCGAGTTTGTTGTTTAAAAAAGGAAGAGCTGCGCTAGATACACTCCCTGAAACGATCAAACAGCAAATGGCACCGCTTACTTTTGCTTTTGATACAACCCTGAGTCAGTACCAAGGCATGAAAGAAATGGGCGCGCATATGGGGCCAGGAATGGGCTGGCGCATGGTGGAGTCTCAGGCCATTAAAGATGCCACAATGGCCCATTTTATTTTACACAATCCTTGGCGCAAGCCCAATACAGTGCATTTGCATTTTAATGGCGCCTATCATTCTGATTTTTACCAAGGAATCATGTGGTATGTGCAGCGAGAAGCACCGCAAATGAAAATCCTCACGATTACAACTGTGAGTCAAGACGATGTGAAGAAATTAGAAAAGGAACATTTGGGTCAGGCAGATTTCATTATTTGTGTGCCAAGCAATATGACCTCTACACATTAACTTATTTCAAAGGAATACCGCGCGAGCTTACCGGACCTGAAGCCTTGCTTTTTTGAAGGCTGAATGTAAAGGTAGTTCCCACTCCAACATTGCTGTTGACTTGAATTTGCTGCCCATGTGTTTCAATAATATGCTTTACAATAGCCAATCCTAAACCAGAGCCGCCTTCATTGCGGTTTCTGCTTTTCTCGACCCGGTAAAAGCGCTCAAAAAGACGCGAGAGGTGCTGAGGCTCGATGCCGGGGCCGTTGTCTTTAAACTGAATGTTGTAGGTGTCGTCTATTTGTACAATACTGACGCACAACTCACCGCCATCTTTCCCATATGCAATGGCATTCGTTGCTAGGTTCAAAAGGACTTGAGAAATTTTATTGCGATCTGCATTGACGTAACAATAGGGATCTGAGGCATCAATACGGAGTCTGAATTGCTTTTCTTTTGCAATTAACTCGAGTGCTTCATAGGTTTCTTTAATGAGCTCTTGGAGGTCAAAACTTCTGATGTCGAGCGGTATGCGTTCGAGTTCGAGTTTGGTAAGCTGATCGAGGTCATCAAGAATATGGGTCATGCGCTCCGTGGATTTTGAGGCGCGTTCTAAGAATGTTTTAAGAATAGCAGGGTCTTCCATGCCGCCATCGAGTAAAGAATCGATGTATCCTTGTATGGAAAAGACAGGTGTTTTGAGTTCGTGAGCTAGGTTCCCTAAAAATTCCTTTCTAAAAGCGGCTTGTTCTTTGAGTTTTTCAATTTCTTGATTGCGCTTTTGTTTCCATTCCTTAACGTCTTGCTCTCCTTGTGCCACGAGTTGGTCAATTGTTTGGTCATTGCGTTTTTCGGTATCCATATTTTGGATACTTCTGTAGATCAAACTCATGCGGTATTGCAAAAAGCGTTTGATGATGTAGTAAAAGATCGTATACGCAAAAATCCCGGTAACGAGCGGGATTAAAAAGATAAGCGTCTTGCTTAAAGTAACAAATTCTAGGTGTACGAAAAGGGTAAATAAGAAGCTCAGTACATAGAATAAAATACTGCCACTCAGGATTAGGAAACTTGGTCTAGCTTTTCTCACTTGTCATTGAAGGTATATCCGACGCCTTTTATGGTACGAATATACGCATCTCCAAGTTTTTCGCGCAATTTTCTAATGTGAACATCGATGGTTCGCTCCCCAACAATAGTGTCATTACCCCATACAACAGCCAAAATTTGGTCGCGGTTGAAAACCTTTCCAGGTCTGGAAGCCAGTAATTCGAGTAATTCAAATTCTTTTTTTGGTAATTGGAGCTCTTTGCCTTCGAGTTCCACGACATAGCGGTCGCGGTCAATGGTGATATTTGCAGCGCCCTCAGCTCCGCCTTTGTTTTTGAGACGGCGCAACAAGGATTCTATTTTGCTGATGAGTAAGCGTGGTCTGATCGGCTTGCTGATGTAGTCGTCGGCTCCAGCTTCAAAACCTGCAATTTGTGCGTAATCTTCTGTTCTGGCCGTTAAAAAGGCAATAACAGGTTGCACCATATTGAGGTCTTTGCGGATCACTTGACAGGTCTCGATGCCATCCATTTTAGGCATCATAACATCTAGCAAGATGAGCGAAGGATTGATTTGTTGCACCAAGCGCAGCGCTTCGATCCCGTTTGTTGCGGTAAAGACTTTATAACCTTCTTTGCGCACGTTGTACGATAAAAACTCTAAGATATCTGGTTCGTCATCAACGATCAGTATGGTATGTCCTTTTGTGTTTTCCATCGTTATACTAGTTTAAAAAAAGAGGGGGCCTAAGCCCCCTCAATGTGTGTGCTCTTTATTTGCGAATCAAGAGGCGTTTTACACCCACTTGCTCTGCATTGATCAATTGTACGGTATAGCTTCCTGAAGAAAGCATGCTTACATTCACAGGAAGTACAACTGAACCTACTTCGTTGAATGTTTGCGTGTAAACCAAACGCCCTGTTGCATCCAAGATATTCAAGGTGCCAGCAGAGTTGTTTTCAAAAGCAACCAAAACTTGCTCTGCAGCTGGGTTAGGATACACCTCAAAGTTGATGGCTTGTGTTTCTTCCATTCCAACTTCAATTGAGATTTCGAAAGTCACAGTGCTTGTGCAGTTACCGTTGATAGCCGTAAGTACTACCGTGTAGGTGCCATTTGCAGCATAAGCATGTGCTGGTGCCATAGCTGAAGAGTTGGTGAAGTCACCGAAATCCCAAGAGTAAGAAGTCGCTCCGGTTGAAGTGTTGGCAAAAGTTACTACATTACCAGCGGTAGTGAAAGAACCAGCAGCAGTTGGTGTTGCAGTGAAGGTGATGTTGGTGGCAGCAGATTGACCTACACCGTTACAAGCATTTGCGTTTGTTACAGTAACAGAAACTGTTGCTGTATTCGTTACTTGAATACTTTGTGTAGTGTCACCTGAAGACCATAAATAAGAATCAGCCGCCGATGAGGTAACCGTTACCACATCTCCAGAACACGCTTGTGTACTAGTTGCGCTGATAGTTGGAGCAGGAGCGCTAGAAACGTTCACTGAAATTGGAGCTGAAGCACTTGCACAACCGTTGGCATCAGTTACAGTAACGGAATAGTTGCCGGTTGTTGAAACAGTAATTGTTGCAGTAGTTAGGTTGTTAGACCATACGTTACCAGTTGCAGCACTTGAAGAAAGGTCAACAGAACCACCCGTACAGAAAGAAGTTGAACCACTTGCAGTAATAACTGGTGTTGAAGGAAGTGCGTTGACAATTACGGTAATTGCAGCACGCATACTTTCGTCATTGCCAACATTGGCTTGAGAAACATAGTAAGTGTAAGTCCCTGCTGTTGTTGTACTAGGCACAGGAGCTGTAGTGGTAAAAGTGCCTCCCGTTGCTTGGGTATACCAACGAAGGGAGTTGCCATTTAAAGCGGTAGCTGTAAGCGCAGTTGCAGTTGCGCCTTGGCAATAGGTGTAGCTTGTTGTAGCTACTACTGGAGTTGCGACAGAATAGAATACAGGATTCATAAAAGTTGCACCCGTTGCAGCTACTGAACCCGCACCTAAGCGAGCATCAGGAGCAACACCTAAAGTAGTAAACAAGTTGACCCAGTTTACTTGTGCAAGAGTTTGTGTTGTATCATTCCCATCAGCACTCCACCAAGATAAGTACCATGCATCCGTTGTTCCGTCAGATACAGGCGGAGTTCCTGATGTGTTATTAATCAAGTTAGTATTAGGTGTGAAGTTTGTCAGGATATTATTGACAAATACCATTGTATCACCGTTTAAATTAGCTACAACTGGAGCACCTTCAATAGATAAACCTTTTTCCCAACCCGTAACTAAAGAGTTCAAAACAGATACAGCTGAGTTTCTGCGCAAACGGAATGCTTTTTCGAATTTCTCACCTGCAGGAAGGATAGTCGTTCCGTTTCCTTTTGCGCCAACTAATGTAACGTTGGAGAATACAGGACGTGTTTTTGGTTGTGCAGTTGATCCTGCTGCATCGTTGTCACATTCAAAAGCGTTTGAATCGCCTGGTGCATCATAAAGGTCTTTGTCGCGGATAGAAAGTGCAAATTGTACTTTACCTCTGTAACCGAAGTCACAATCAAAATCGTCGTCTAGACCACGGTAAGCAATGAGGTGCTTACAGTTCACAGTACCTCCAAACCACTCAAAAGAGTCGTCGCCAGAAAGTGTAACCTGAACGTAGTCTACTATGGTTTGGTTACCAACCGAACCAAAGGTAATCCCATTGATTTCTTTGTTCGGCTCAAGTGCAATACCTGCAAACTCTACACGAACATAACGTAGAATACCAGAGTAATCGTTGTCAAAGTTACCACCAAACTGGGAGTCAGTAGTAGGGACAATTCCTTCGATGTTTGCAACTCCACCCGGTTGGTTGTTTCTTGCCAATCCTAGAATGACCAAACCACCCCAGTCACCTTCGTTACGAGCGCCAACGGCTTCGTTTGAGGTAAATACAATTGGGTTGGCAGCTGTTCCATCGGCAATAATTTTTGCACCGCGTGTAACGATGAGTGTTCCTTGGGTAACTTTATCGCCACGAATAATGGTGCCTGGAGCGATTGTTAATGTTGCGTTGTTTTTGACATAAACTTTATTGTTGAGTCTTACTACGCCACTCCAAGTAGTATTGGTAGTGATGTCCGTAGATACAGTCGTGATTGTTGTCGGATAAACGGTTGTTTCTGGATCGAAGTTAGACCAACCAGCTGTCCAATCTGTAGCAGGTGTATTGTCGGTTACTGGAAAAGCACCACGGTAGGTGGTGGGTGTCCAGAAGGCATCCTGAGCCATGGCAACAGAACCAAGGCAAAGGGCAGTCATGAGGGTGTAAAGTTTTTTCATCTTTTTTAAATTTTAACTGATACAAAGTTCTTGCGTATTCAGCCGGGTCAAGTTATAGTGCCCTTAAGTTTGCTTTAAATGTGTGTTAAGGAAATAGAACAATTCCTTAACATTGGCGCTTTAGAACTTGTATTTGAAGTTGAGTGTAATTGTTTGCCCAAATGTGATTTCTTGCCATGCGCTGTCGGTACCTTTGTCGTAGCGCTTGTTTTTGTTGATGTCTTGGAAGAACACTAAATCTTGTGCTAATAAGTCAGCGCAGTTTAATTTGAGTTCGTATTTATCTTTCCAAGTTTTACCGATTTGGAAGTCGAGCACGTGGCGGCCGTTTTCCCATACACTTGGTTCTTGGATGTTACCTGCAATCGCAATGCGCTGCCCAACATAGTTATAAGAGAAATTGACAACAAGGTCTTTCTGACTCTCATAAAATAGGCCTACATTGAGAATATATGGAGATTGTCCTTGAAGAGGTCTTGCAGAACCCGGATATTCTTCTAAGCCAGCAAAAGCACTAAGATCGGCTTCGGAACGGATTAATGAAGCATTTGTGTAGAATGTTGTTCTCGAGAATACAGAATTAGAATCAGTGCGGTTTAACCAACCTAAATTCATGCGGTATTCGAGTTCAGCTCCATAACTTGTGGCTTTATCAATATTGTCAAAGTAGAGTTCAGGTTGGCCAGAGGTTCCGGTGCGCAATAGTAATTCAATTGGATCGTCAAATGTTTTGTAAAAACCTGAAACACTAATGACTTGACCTTTGCCAGGGAAGTACTCTAAACGCGTATCATAGTTGTTAATTGTAGCGCGCTGTAAGTTGGGGTTTCCGGATGCTAAGTTGTCGTTCAAGAAGTTGTAAAAGGTAAATGGTGCCAATTCGCGAAACTCTGGACGGCTCACCGTACGCGCTGCACTTGCTCTCCATTGAAAACGGTTGGTGAATTTGTACGTGAGGTTAAGAGAAGGTAAAATGTCGAGTACAGTTGTGTCTAGGTATTGGTCTAGATTTGAACCAAATTCTACGTAATGGAACTTCTGCTGATATGCTTCAGCACGCACACCCGCAACAACGCGAAGTTTGCTAAATAGTTTGGTATCCATCATGGCGTAAGCTGCGTTGAGCAAAGAAGAGGCATCATAGCTGTCGTCTACATTGGTTCCTTCTTCTAACTTGAAACCGCCCTGCCCATCGGTCATTAAACCGAGGTTTTCTGCACCAAAAATCTGATCTTCAGGTAAAAGTACCAAGCTGCTATTGAAGCTAGAAGATCCGGCTGGGTCGTATTTGGAAAAACCAAGGTTACGCGCAGCGAAGTCACGGCCTCTATACTGATGGAAGCCACCAAATTTGAGGTAGTTTTTGGAGTCGTCTCCCCCTACTTGTTTGCTGAGGTCGTAGCGCGCACTTGCGATGTTTTCAGTCATGGTAGACCAAAACATGTTGCCCGCTCCAAGCGTAGAAATATCGTTGTTTTGGATAACAGCAAAGTAGGGCAAAGTGGTATCTACTTGTTGGTACACCATTCGGCGCAAGAATGGGATGTCGCGCTTGACATTGCTGTAACCAACTGTCCAATTGAATTTCCAGTCGTCTTTGAAGTCGTGCTTTCCGAGTAATTGCGTGGTGAGTAAATTATTTTGGGTGTACCAAATGTTTGTAGAGCGCTCGTTGTACATAGATTCGATATCCATATCGCGCTTACCTTGACGGGTGTTCACTTTGTCATCAGATGAGATGGAGTATAGTGTTTTGAGTTGCAGTTCTGCTTTCTTGCCCAAGTCGAATTTCAAATTGAGCAAGCCCGTATTGAGAATAGATTTCGTGTAAGCCGAATCTTTGAGTTCATTTTTGGTAATGACGCCAGTGGCTTGTTCTTCAAATTCGCGGCGCGTGACCAAACTAAAACTATTAGCATTGTTGTAAGAATAAGCAAATACATATGACAAGCTCTTTTTGTCTTGGAGTTTGATTTTATTACCTATACTATACTGAAGGCTTCCGTTTGGCAAAGCTGTGCCACGAGATGTGGACCAGTTTGCAGGAATTAATTTAGCTAAATCAGCTTTTTGCTGCGTATTAAGTGAACCGAATTCAGCGGTGCTCGGCAGCCCATCAGGAATAGCTCTGGCGTTGGTTCCAAAACCCAAAATATCTGTTGATCCACCGTTGTATGTTTTGAAATCTTTGCCTGTACTGATGGTGTTGTAACCCATTCCAATCTGGATATTTTGAAATTTTTCACCTCGAGGTTCCACTGTCTTGATGTCGATGACGCCACCTGCAAATTCACCGGGCAACTCTGGTGTAGCACTTTTCATGATAAAAAGATTTTCGAGCATGTTAGACGGGAAGATGTCGAAAGAGAAGGCCTTGCGGTCACTTTCAGTACTTGGTAGTGGTGCACCATTGATGAGGGCAAAGTTGTAGCGATCAGAGAGTCCGCGAACCACTACAAATTTGTTGTCTTGCACACTTGCGCCACTAACGCGTTTAAAAATCTGAGAAACACGAGAGTCTGGTGTTTTGACAAATGTATTTTTATTGATGCCATCTACAACACCTGCTTGGTTGATCTGCATCTTGGTGATTTCCATATCACCTTTATTTTTGTCAGTCTTGCGTTCGATACGGATGTCGCCTGTAGTTTGGGACTTGGCTTTAAGTATCGCTTGGGTTGCGCTTATCTGTCCTTCAGCTACAGTAATATTTTCACTTTTGAAAGTTTCAAAACCAGGTGCCTTGATTTCGTAGGTGTAAGTGCCGGCTGGTAGGCTACTGAACAAAAAGCTGCCTTTCTCGAAATCGACTTCGGCCTTATTTGGCATTGATAAACGAACTGTAAACTCTTTGATAATTTTGTTGTCGTCGTCTAGGACAGTTCCTGAGATAGCGCCCGTTTGAGCAAAAATTTGGTTGCCAAAAAGACCAACCATTAAAACTTGGAATGCAAGGGTAAAATACTTCATTTGTTATCTTTAAAAAGTAATGCAAAGGTCAAGTTGTATCTTCACGATTACATTAATCAAAGATTAATAAAGCATTAATAAGCTGCGTCTATTTGTTAACATTTGCATAACATAGAAAGGGAGGCCATTTGACCTCCCTTTCCTTTTAAACGCTTGTTTGGTTTATTCTAAAATAATTTTCATTTCTACGCGACGGTTCTTTTGTCGTCCTTCAGGTGTATCGTTTGGTGCAATTGGTTTGGTTTCACCATAGAATAAGGTAAGTAGACGCGCTTCTTCTACACCTTGGCTCATCAGATACGCTTTGAGTGCTTCGGCACGTTTTTTAGAAAGCACCAAATTGATGTTATCGTCGCCAACGTTATCTGTATGTCCTGTAATTTGAAGTTTCCAGGTGGTTTTCTTTTTGAGAACTTCTGCCAATTCATTGAGCGATGGTTTGGAGCTTTCAAAAATGACGTCTTTGTTGGTTTCAAACTCGAGGTTGTCAAATGCTGTTTTGAGTACTTCAATCACTGCTTGCTCAATTACAGGGCAACCTTTGTTGGTTTTTGGTCCTGGTGTGTTCGGGCAGTCGTCGTCTTTGTCGAGCAAGCCGTCGCTATCTGAATCTTTGTAAGGGCAACCTTTGTTGGCTTTAGGACCAGCAATTTTCGGGCAGTCATCGTCTTTGTCGAGTAAGCCATCGCCATCGGTATCTGGCCACGGACAACCCTGATTTTCTTTAGGGCCAGCAATTTCTGGGCAGTTGTCTACGAAATCAAATAAGCCGTCGGCATCTTTGTCTGGGCAACCTTGGTTTTCTTTTGGCCCCGCGTTGTCTGGGCAAACATCTTCTGCATCGGTAATGCCGTCGCCATCGCGATCCGGGCAGCCTTTAAGTGCAACAACCCCAGGGATGGATGGGCAAACGTCTTCGCTATCGATAATTTTGTCGCCGTCTGTGTCCGGACAACCTTTAAATTCTTTAAGTCCTGCGATAGTAGGGCAGGCGTCTTCGCTGTCGATGATTTTATCGCCGTCCGTATCAGGGCAACCTTTGAATTCTTTGAGCCCAGCAACGGAAACGCAAGCATCTTCGGAGTCTGGAATGCCGTCGCCATCGGTATCAGGGCAACCCAGGAAGGCCCATACACCCGGTGCATTTTTGCATTCGTCCATTTTATCTGATACTTTGTCTTTATCCTTGTCTTTCACACGGTGATAGAGGATCGGTAAGCGAGTACCAACATAAAAGTCTACGCCGCTAATTTGGTTTTGGGCGCGGATCAGGTTGAGGTCATTGAGACCGAGAATCACAGGGCCAATGCGCGTTGCTAAGCCGCCGCGAAGGCCGCTGTATTTGTTGTAGGCAATTGGCAGGTAAAGTCCAAAATAAGGACTGTTAAAACTTGGGGTGAAAGAAAGTTGCGTGGCCACGTTCACTTTGGTATCCTTCTTTTTGGGGATCATGTTCACCATTGCGGTGGCGTTCACATAAAAATAACTCCAAATGTGGTAGTCGAGTTGTGCGCTGAGTGCTGTTGGGGTGCGCATACGGTAAGTTTGAGATGGGTCTTGCAACGAAACCCATTCGTTGTTATTGGCTGCCGTTGATTCATTGATGAGTGAATCGATGACCATATCAAATGTTTCAAGGTCGGTAGCAGATTCAAAGCGGTTGAGGTCAAACAAAGTACTAGAATTGACCACAAAATTGCGGCTGAGTCCTCCTTTGGTAAATTTCATGCTACCCATATCTAATATAGAGACTCCAACGCGCGCTTTGTATTTATTTTCATTGCGCATCCAGAGGTCGGTTTTGCCGTCCATATCGTATTTGTATTTCGTATAATTCGGACGCCATTCATAAACCGCACCAATATCTAAACCTAAACCTATTGACCCAGGCTTAAGGTAATCTAGACTATTACTGCTATTGATCTGGCCATTCACGCCTGCAGTGATGAAGTCGCCTACTTCTTTAGAATATCCGTAGTCAAAAGTACCAGCCAAATATTGGGAGGTGTCTTCGTTGATGAGGTTGTAGCTGAAGTCTTGGGTATGGACATAAGCACTTGCAAAGCCCAATAATATTTTAGGACTGACACCAATTTTTAAAAAGTGCTCTTTGTTGTCAATGAGTACTTGGCTATAATTAAAGCCGATTTCGCTCCAGGTAAGGTGGTTCAAGTTGACGAGTTCCTCATTGAGTTGCACGTTCCAAAGTGCTGGATATTCAAGGCCTTCTTCTGACAGGACAGCCAATTTCGGATCCATGTTGTCCACATTGGTAATGGAACGCAGATTGGCATATAATCCAAGTGAGCGCTTTTCACCGATATGGAAGGCCAAATTAAAGAGGTCGAGTCTGAAATTGATATTTGCTCCTAATACACCTTGGGTAGATGGATCGTAATTGTGTACAATCAAACGGTCGATAAAAGTGGAGGAGGGATAAGCCCAAGAGTCAAGTATCGCTGTATCTGTTAAAGACTTATACCACCAGTTTCCTTCGCCTCCTTGAGCTGCACGCATGGCGTCGGCATTAAAAGAACCAAAGTTCTGATAGGTAAATAAGTTGAGCGCAGGGAGCGCAAGGTCCATTTTGTAACGACCATCGACAAAGGATGCCGGGTTGACTAAATTGCCTAATGCACCGGCGTAATTGCCAGAACTCACGCCTAAGTAGGCTTGCGCATTAGCTTGTAGTGAGCAAATTATCAATAGAATAGTCCTGGTTAATTTTTTCATTGTTTGGTGTATTGGATGATGTAGGTTCCTAAAAATGTGGTAATTGAATACGCGTTGTTGCCAAATGCACTTAGTTGTACTTCTTGTTCACCATGGCGCTTGTCAGCGTCTAAGTTACGTCCTAAGTCGTCAAGTAAGTAGATTTGGTTGCCTACTGCGTCGATAATTCCCAGAACTGTTGTTTTATTCGGTCCATAAAAACTTGTGAATTGAGTCAGTTCAATTGCGTCAAGTGATTTTTCCCATACCCGCTTGCCTTTTGTATCAAATGCATAAAGCGCTTTATTGCGTTTGAAAACAAGTATTTGGTTTGAAGCTTGCAAATAAGAGCCGACACATTCAACGTTGGAAGGTACTGCAAATTGTTTTTGCCCATCTAAAGAAAGCACAGTGGCCGTTGTTTTGACGACTTGAACGGCAAATGCAGCAGTTGTATTTCCGACCAAAACGTAGGTGGAGTCTGCATTTTGTTTGATAGCAACCTTTCTTTTATTTAAATCGATGATATTGTGTTGTTTGTCCGTTAAAATACTGACATACGCTTTGCCATTTTGTTTGAAGCCATGCAGCGCGCGCACTTTCCCTACCACGCCAAATTGCTTGATGACGCCACCGCTTTCATTGACTAACTGCACTGATGACCCGCCATTGGAACAGATGAATTCTTTTTTACCCTTATTTTCGAGTACTTGTATGCGCGTGCCCGCTTCATGTGTGAGGCGATAAACGAGTTTGCCTGTTTTGTCGTAAAGTTGTGCTTCGTGTTCAAATTGAACGCAAACAAATTGAGTAAATGCCGCAATTTGGTAGAGGTCTACAACTTCTTGCGTAAGCGCTTTTTCCCATTTGCGCAGCCCATTGATATATCCTACTAGTTGGTGGTTTTCATTATAAGTAATGAGGTTCCCTCGTTCAGCAAAAGCGGCAAAGCGCAAGACCCTAAATCCTGGGTTCATGACAAAGTAGTCGCGGATTTCTTCCTGATTTTGTTGTGTTTGCGCAGCTAATTTTTGGTAACTCGTCTCTACGATTTGCTTGCCAAGTAGGGTAACGGTTTTCTTTTGATTTTGGTCAACCCAACGCGCACTAACCTTGCGCGGCATATGAGCGTAAAAGCGTTCAGCTTTGTTTTCGTTCTGCGCAAGGGTTTGCCCGAGATTCGCTGCAGCAAGTGCTTGGTCCAGCAATGCTTTATCCGTGCTCGCAAACCCAAATTGACCAAAAACCCCGACATTCCAGGTTTGTTGCTTTGCGTCTACAATTGTTGAAAAACGCAGCTTTTCAAATGCAGCACTTTCTGTATTGAGTTCCTCTTTTCTGAAAAATTCATTTAGGGTTTGGATGGGGTGAGCGTTGTCTTCAAAGTCAAAAATAAGGAGGCTTGAACTGTCTTTTTTAAGATGTACAAACCCATGCTGAATACACTTGAACCAAGGAGAATTCTTAAAATTAGGGTCGAGTTGCAGCGCATAGCTTTTCTCGTAAAAGTAATATTGCCTAAAAAAATCAGGCGTCACAGCTGAAAACAAAGCTTGATCATCTACTTTGCGCAAGGACGTATTAGGGTTTTTGTATTTGATGTAGCGGTAAAGTCCTTCTTTCTTAAGGTAGGTTTCCGTGAGGCGCGGCTGTTTGTCTTTTGCCCATTTGAACCAAGCATAGCTCGCCTTGCTGCTCATCCGAATATTTAAAGGCGCAGGTGTTGATAGGTCTTTTTCATAGATGAGCAACTGATTGCGGTTGTACTGCCCGCGTAATTTGCCAAATTCAAATGTTTTCAACTTGCCCAATTTTAACGGGAAGAGTCCATTTTTAAAGAGTTGCGCAACTTCTTTTTGTGTCCAATTTCCTTTTTTCTCTATAAGCATTTTAGTTGTTTTGGCGCTAAAAAAGAAGGTGACTGGTTCTTGGCTGCGTTTTAGAATAGAGAAATAAAGACTTTGATTGAGCTCAGTAGTAACCATGCGCTCTGTCTCCCAATCAAGTGCTTGCGGATCTTGAACAACATATACAACTTGGTCTTTTTGATTAAAGTAGTTCCTGAAATCAACAAGATTTTCATTGGAAAGTAAATCGTAGGAACTGAAAACAACCCAGCCAAATGCTAAAAGGCCGATGATGAGGAGGACAAGACGTTGACGCATTTCTTTTTTTTCAAAGTTAAGAGTTGTCAAAGCGCTTGAAGACCTTCGTTTTGAATCTAATCAACAAGTTGTTGTGTACATGAGTTAATTATAGTTTAAAGAGGTCTAGTTGATTTTCTTTTGGCAGTAATTGGAAGGTCAGGCGATGATACGGGCTAGGTCCGAAAGCAGCAATTGCCTTTCGGTGAACTTGGGTAGGGTAGCCTTGATTGCGCTCCCAGGCATATACTGGATATTCTCGGTGCAGTTCCGACATCAGTTGGTCTCTTTCTGTTTTGGCTAAAATACTCGCTGCAGCAATGCTTGAAAAGCGTGCATCTCCTTTGATCATGCAGGCGTGCGGGATGGCTTGATAAGGTTTAAAACGGTTGCCATCGACCAAAATAAATTGAGGTTGAATCGACATTTGTGCCAGCGCTCTATGCATGGCCAAAATACTTGCATTCAGGATATTGATCTGATCAATTTCTTTGTGGTCAACAATACCAATTCCATAACACAGCGCCTTTTCTATGATTTCTGCTCTCAATTGATTTCTTTTTTTCAAGCTCAATTGCTTTGAATCATTCAGTGCATCGATTGGTTTTTTTGGATCGAGTATAACTGCAGCAGCTACCACGGGGCCGGCAAGACAACCTCGGCCTGCTTCATCGCAGCCTGCTTCAGGCCACAATTCCTGATGTTGTAAGATTAAAGATACCACAGCACCAAATTATTGAAATATTTTGTAGTTTTATGCTAAACTAAATTTGCAAATATGAAAAAGGTGACTCTTCTTGTTTTAGCGCTCGGTCTGAACTTACTTGTTTTCGGACAAAAAACCCTTAGTGCAAGCGCAACTAACAAAGCTGAACTTCAAGGCGGTATCGCAACTGGCCATATCGCACTTACGCTTCCTGCAGAAGTAACAGAAGAAAATGTCGTGATGTATGCCAAATACTACACCAATATGTTTACCGTAGCATTCGATGCAAAGTCCCATGTTGCTACTTTTCATATGGTTTCAAATGACGCTAATTCACGACGCGTTATTTTACGTTTTTTAGGCGCCAATCAAATTTCTTATATACAAGTAGACAACCGTAACTACGACCTCGGAACTTTCTTTGACACCTTTTTACAATAGCATCCAACTCAGTTTCTATTGAATTCTCACATTAAAAAAATACTTTTCCCGCTTTCCTTAGCTGCTTTGCTTTCTACGAGCTGCAACTCTTCTAAAATTACCTACAAACATTACGGACCAGTAGAGGTGGATAGCACTCAAGCTGTTTCTCTCGACCAAATGTTGCTCACTTTTAAAGCGCAACCTCAAAACGACACCTTTACTTTTTCTGCGCCTCTCATCGGGGTGTGTCAAAGTGCTGGTTGTTGGGTAAAGGTTCAGCCAAGCAACGGCGACATGATCCGCGTACGTTTCAAAGATCATTTCCTGATTCCTCCAGTAACTGAAATCAATTCCGTTGCGTATTTTCATGGTAGAGCTTATTTTGATACCATTTCAGTAGAGCTTCAAAAACATTTCTTAGAGGATGCTAAAGCTCCTCAGGCAGATATTGACCGGATTACAGCACCAAAAATCGAATTGAATTTTGAAGCCGATGGTGTGTGGGTTAAGAAGTCTTCCTCAAAACCAAAAAAGTAAGCACCCCAGATGCTAGTAAAATAGCCATGCTGAGCCACCAAAATCTTTGTGGCATTAAAAACAATGCAACCATATTTACTGGAATCAATAGAATGGCCAATAGATGAAATTTGCCTTGATTCCTATTTTCTGAAATCATAAACGCCTCCTGGTGTAAAACAAAGGTGTAGTGGCATGTCTGCCTCATGGAGGTCAGAGATGGATACAAACTCATCAAAAAGATGCAAACCAATAAATAGACAGTCTGGCTTGCATTGCTTGAGCAGACGATCGTAGAAGCCTTTTCCGTAACCTACGCGTTGACCAACTGAGTTGACGGCAAGAAGGGGCACAAAAACGTAATCTAATTTGCTCGCTAAGATGGTACGTCCGTGTTTAGGCTCTGGTATGCCAAACGAACTTATTTCTAATTGACTCGGATGCTCGTAGTGATAGAGCGTGAGGCTGTGGTCTGAGAAATTGGCTTTAGAAAGAATAGGATGCCCCCCTTTTAATAGGATGTCTTCTAATATACCGTAAGTGGAAATTTCTTTCTGTTGCTCGATGGGTAGAAAGATGCTCACATATTTAGAAGAGAAGCTAAAATAATCCAGCACAAACCCTTGGATTTGTGCTGAGATTTTTGTGAGATCGTAAGGGCTTAGCTGAGCTCGCTTGGCTTTGTAAAGCTGGCGAATTTCGGCTTTAGTCATTTTAGAGTCGAACGCCGAGTTGAGAAAGCATGCGGTTGTCTACAACTGCTGCTTTTTTACGTAAACCACCCATTGCTTGACCTTCTACTTGACCAGCCAAACCTTGAGCTAATTGGTCTTTTTCCGCTTGGAAATTTGTAGTTGCTGGAGCTTTGGTGCTCGATTTGATTTGAATTACATAAACTCCGGTTTCACCTTTCAATGGAAGTGTGCGTTGACCTTTTTTGAGCGCTCCAGAGAAGAGATTACCGATGATGGTAGGCTCATATCCTGCGTTAGAGATTTGTGGATTGCCAAAGGTAACTTCTGCGTCGATAACTGGTGTATTGAAGCGTTTTGAAGCTGTTTGTAAAGATTTTCCAGCCATTTGATTCATGAAGCGTTTTGCTTTTTTCTCTTGGATGATTTCTCTTTCCATTTGTGCACGAACGTTTTCAAAGAGCGGTTCACCTTCCGGACGAATAGCGCTGATCATGGCAATGACGTATTTATCTTTGTCGCGAATTGGTGACATAGTCATGGTACCGACAGTTGCGTCTTCAGCGTAAGCCATTTCTAGTACGCGGTCGCGGGCCATTGTGGTAACGAAACCAAATA
Organism: Crocinitomicaceae bacterium; assembly: GCA_034680045.1. Classification (GTDB taxonomy): domain Bacteria; phylum Bacteroidota; class Bacteroidia; order Flavobacteriales_D; family Crocinitomicaceae; genus UBA952. The sequence continues at coordinate 40,995 of JAXITO010000008.1, forward strand.
CTTTTGGTGCTTTGTCTTCAATTTGAATGACGCGCGGAGCATAGTTGGCACGTGTAACTATGGTATCAAATAGTGTAGACTTTTTGAATGGATCTTCTTCTTTGGAAATTTTGCGATCGAGTTTCAATAGGACACCATTTACTTCGCTTTCCATGTTGGCCACAGTTTCGTCAGAAGGTTTAAAGGTAACAGTTACAGAAGCAAGAAGCGGGAATTTACTTGCAGAGCGCTCGAGTACTTCGATGATGTGAAAACCGAAATCAGTTTTAACAACACCAACTTTTCCGATAGGTGCTGTCGCACAATAGCCACCAAATTCTTTGACCATGTCGCCTTCTAGGAAGTCTTCGTAAAGGCCACCTTTGTCTTTGGATCCTGGATCTTCTGAATGTTTTTTAGCCATTGCATCCCAGTTGGTTTTGTTCAAAACTTTGGCGATGCTGTCTGCTGTTTTCTTTTTAGCAGCAATGATTTTTTCGTCTTTTGAGCTATTGGTAGAGATGAGGATGTGACGTGCTTTGAGGCTTGCAGGTGTAAAACCAATGACTTTAGACAAGACCATTTTCTCTTTAGAAACATATGGCCCAACTAATTGACCCATTGCAGCTGTTTTAAAAATAGTATCGAGGCTCATTGGGTAAGTTTGGTAGCGGTCTGCTTTTGGATGACCTTCAGGCACAGAGGTAGCGCGTTTGTCGCTGAAGTAAACAGGCGTTTCGCTGTTTTTGGCTACAAAAGTGGAGTCGTTGGTACTGGCAGAAAAACCTGCGCGAAGGGTGTTCATTTTGTTTGTAAATAAAGTCGAATCGGCTTTTGAAGGGCGGATATTGACATCAAACATTTTGATATCGCGGCTTGCGTTGCGTACTAAGTATTTTTTGTCGCCTTTGTGCTCGTCAAAATAGGTTTTCACTTCAGCTTCGGATACTTTGATGTCTGCATCGGAAATTTCAGAGTAACGACGTACCACAAAAGAAATGGTTTTCTTTTCGTTATTGGCGTAGTATTGGTCTTCGGCTTCTAGGTTGGTTACATAAACACCTTGTTTGAGCAAGCCAAAGTATTTTTCTGTTTTGCGACGGTCTGTGTGGTAAGCTTTGAATCCGTTCCATTGATCTACGGCTTGAGCTTCTTTAGATTTTTTGAGGTTGTCTAAGGTAGCTTTGAGTTTGACGCGCCCGTTCTCGATGGATTGCGGGGTTTGAATTCCGGTGAGAGAATCTATGAAAAACTGATTGAGGTCTTGAATGACACTGAAACCGTCTTTAGCATACCAGTAAGATTCAAGTTCGCGGTCAGTAACAGCGATGCCGAGTTTTTCGTATTCCTTGCTAAGAATAGTGGAGTCTACCATGAAGTTCCAAGCTTTATCGCTTGCCGCTTCCATTTCGGTCTCTGTAAATTCTTTGTTGTTTTGAGCAGCTTGATTGCGCTCTTGCTCTTGAAATTTAGCACTTGCAATGCTATAGCTTGCGGGGTCAGCTTTTTCTCCGAAAATGAGACCGATGCCGTACTCACCTTCACCTATACCAAATAAACTTTGGTAATCATTAAGAATGAAAGCCAACAAGGCGATACCAATCATTGCTACTAGTAAGCCAGATTTTGCGCGAATTTTACCAATTATTGCCATTTGTGTTCAAATTTAAGATTGCGAATATAGGAAGATTTGAGCAGAGCCCCAAGTATTTGGACACAAAAAAGGAGGTCTAAAGACCTCCTCCTTTTGTGTTTGTATTTTCATTGGTTGGTTTTGGTTTCGGCGTAGCCTCCGAATTGGTTGGTTTCGGCGCTGGAGTTGTTGTAGGTTTTGGCACTACAGGTTTTGGTGTTGTCGGTTTTGGTGTTGTAGGAGCCGGTGTGGTTGTTGGTTTTGGTGCTGCCGGTTTCGGTGTTGTTGGCGCCGGTGTGGTTGTGGGTTTTGGTGCTACCGGTTTCGGTGTTGTTGGCGTCGGAGTTGTTGTGGGTTTTGGCGCAGCAGGTTTCGGTGTTGTAGGAGCCGGTGTTGTAGTTGGTTTCGGCGCAGCAGGCTTTGGTGTTGTAGGAGCCGGAGCCGGCGTTGGCTTAGGCATTGGTGAGATAGGCGTGGGGTTCGGTCTTGGTGGCGCTGGTTTTAAGGCATCTTGTTTTCCTTCTGATTGTTTATTGCCATTCGGGTTGGTCATGATGCCTTGGCCACCTGTGCTGTCGAAGGTTGCAAGATAAACGTCTGTTAGGGTGCCGCAATCATTTGTAACGGTGATGGTAAGGTTGTTTAACCCTGGTAAAAAACTCACCTCAGCTAGGATGTTCCCATTTGAATTACTGTATCCGGTAAGTAATTCACCATTCATGGAAAGTGTAACAATCATGTTAGCCGAATAATTGACAATTTGAGCGTTATAGGTAAAGATGGACTGATTGGTAGTATGACCATTCTGATCCATGTTGTAAATTACTTGAGGAATTGCACATGGCTCGTAACGAATCTCTCTTACTTCTGAATCTGTCCCGCAAGTATTTGATGCCACAATAGAAATATTGTTGATACCAGCTTGAAGTAGAAGTGGAATGCTCATTTGGTTGCCAACGAGCGTTGCCCCATACTGAACTATTCCATTATTGAGCACTTGAATCCCGGAAAGCTCATTAACTTGCGTAACGGTTGCAGTAATAATTACATTTGGATTATTCACCCCAAAAAGCCCTGCAGTATGACTTGTGATGTTAACACTTGGTTGCACGCATGGAGCAGTATAGGTATATGTGATGTTTTCAGATGCAACACCACAGCTGTTTTGAGCACTGAGTGTGACTAAATTCGCGCCGTTTGTCAATTGCAAGGTTGCACTGATATTCCCATTTTGGTAGCTAAATGGATGCACAACATTATTGAGCATGAGGTTGACATTCTGAGCGTTTGATATGGCACTTACGCTTGCACTGAATTGAAATGTAGGATTCGTACTTGCTCCTGCCGCTTGCCCAAATTGAATCATTGGTGCATTACAAGGCACATAGTTGATCGTGATGGTTTGACTTGTGCGGCCGCATGCATTTTTCCCTTGAAGAACGATGGTGTTCGGGCCAGGTTGCAAGTTCAACGAGGCGGTCAAATTCTGATTTTGAAGGGCAAAAACCTGTCCGCCTTGGCCGTTCAAGGACAAAATGATTTGCTCAGTTGTTAGCGCGCTGACTTGTGCACTTAGCAACAGCGCTGAATTGGCAACCGTGCTCCCATTGAGGCCAGCATTTGTAATTGCAATTTGAGGATTGACACAAGGCGTGTAATTGAGGTTCCAAACTTGTAGGTCGGTTCCGCAATTATTTGTGACGCTTAAAACAATGTTATTCATTCCGGGTTGCAATTGTAGGCTTGCTGAAAAAGTTGCATTTTGGAAATTAAAGACGCTAGGTGTGCCATTCTGTAGCAAACTGATCTGATTGGCATTGTTGATGCCAGCGAGCTGTGCACTTAAGTTAACTTGTTGTTCCGCATTTGGAATGTTCGCCGCCGGATTCATGTTGCTAATTTGCGGAGCAGTACATGGTTCATAAATCACACTCCAGTTTTCGATGTCACTGCCGCAAGTGTTGGTTGCCACTAACTGGATGATGTTTTGTCCTGGTTGGAGGCTGACCGTAGCGCTGAGTTGGTTGTTGTTGAAGCTATAATTTTGAGTTTGTCCGTTGAGTGTCAGCTGGATTTGATTTGCAAAAGTGTTTGCGAGTAGGGCGCTATAAACGAAGTTTGCATTGCTGGTACTGGCTCCGTTAGGAATGGCAGCAGTTGTGGTTATTTGTGGTGCCTGACACTGCGTATAATTGATTTGGAGCGTTTCCATATCGGTGCCGCAAGCGTTGGTAGCCAAAATAGTAATGGTATTGGCCCCCTGACTTAGGTTGAGCGTACTTGTCAAGTGCATATTATTCCAATTGAAAGGAACATTGACACCATTTAATTTCACTTGAACACCTTGGTTTGAGGCCAAATTACTGATGTTCGCCATGAGGTTGAGCACCTGACTATTGGTTGTGGTTCCGCTTGCAGTTGGTTGTAAAAGCGTAATTTGGGGAGCTACACAGTTGTCGTAGCGCACAAAGATGGTTTGGGTTGCTTGGCCACAAGAGCGCACTGCATTGATAACAATTTGATTCAAGCCCACTTGTAAATTAATTGTAGAGGAGAGGTTGGCTTGTACGCTATTGAAATTGCCGTTTGAGAATGCAAATGCAACAGGTGAACCATTGTTAGTGACGCTCACACCATTTTGGAACGGCATGTTTTGAAGGGTCGCCGTAACAGCAAAATTATTGTTGGTCACTACAATTGGGTTGTTGCTAGTCGAATTATTCAAGTTGCTTTGAAGGTTGATTGTTGGAGCTACGCAATCGTCGTAGGTATACGTGAAGGTCTCGACATCTGAGCCGCAATCATTGGTGGCGGTAATGGTGAGCGTATTGAGAAATGGTAGCAATGGCGTATTGAGCTCTAACTGGCCGGTTTGGTTGTTGTACGAAAAAGTATTTTGTTCGATGCCATTGAAGATCACCTTAATGTTGTTGCGTGTGCTCACGTTGCTCACCGTTGCACGCAAACGCAAAGCTCCATTGTTAAGCATGGTGTTGATCGCTGGGCTGGTTACGCTAATAACTGGTGGAATACAATTTTGAAAATTGATACTGCTATTGATTTGGTCAGTTCCACATGGATTGGTGTACTTCACCTGAAAAGTGTTGAGCCCCGGGCTTAGCGTAAGGTTTGCATTGATTTTAGAGCCAACGAGTTGTGCGTTAGGGACGGCAACGTTGTTGTGCAAGACGAGCACCTGTCCGTTTTGAGTGCTGCCTGTAAGTTGCGCACTCAGTGTAAGCGAACCTTGGTTAGTGGTAGTGCCTGGCGCGTTGGGTTGCAGCCAGCTGAGTTGTGGCGTGCGGCAGTCATCGTAATTGATATTAATTTGGTCAAATGCGCTTCCGCAGTCGTTGGTGGCAGTAATACGGATGGTATTTGCACCTGGGGCGAGGTTGATATTGCGTTGCAATAAGCCGTTGTTAGGATTGAAATTGAATCCGCTCACAGACATGCCGTTGTGCAATACTTGTATCTGGTTAGCGTTCAAGTGCCCGCTGAGTGTGGCATTAAGTGCATAAATTACTTGTTGAACAGTGGCAGGATTTGAGCCCGAGTTCATGATTTGAACAGTAGGTAGCTGACAAGCCACTTGTTCAATTTGAACAACTTGCGTTTGGCTTCCACAAGAGGTTGTGGCTGTAATAGTGAAGGTATTGATGCCAGGTAACAAAGTAACCGTTGCTTCTAAACGCCTAGTTTGTGTATTGAAATTGAATGGAAGGGCTTGATTGAAGGAGTTGGTCAGTTGAATTTCTTGTGAATTGTTCACATTGGCGAGGTCGAAGCGCAACAACATAGTTGTAACGGATACACTCGTTTGTGGTTGGCCAACCATACTGATGATGGGTTGAGGGCAGTTCTGTGTGAAATTATTGATATTGGTTATTGGGGAGTCGTTGCCGCGCACAGGAGCGGGCTTAGATGCTCTTCCTTTGAAATGAAGCTGAAAAAAACCTGAGGTGTAGTGATACCAGTCGTTTCTTAGACGTGGACCAGTCTGAGTCAGCCCATCAAATGAATCGGCCATGGTGAATGTAGTTTTGTGCTCCACACCAATGCTAAATCGGCCTTTGTGGTAAGCCAAACCAAATCCAAGGCTGGGCATCCAGTTGAGCGCCCAATCGTTGCCTTGAAGGCCATCTAGACGGGTTTCGTAGATGTCGTCCATGAAGCCAATTAATTGTTGTTGAGCGGGCTGCATCAAGTCTAGGCTGCTGTACTCGTAAATGCCTAAGGTATCAAAAGCATCGGTCCAAGTTTGTTGCCAAGTGAGACCAACGCCTCCAAAAATGTAAGGATCAAAACCGGTGCGCTCGCGCAAACGGCCAGCATGCAAAACAAGCTCTAAATTAAGTTCGCGGATATCTGAGCGAAAATTGTGTACGTAAGTAGGGTTGGTATTTAAATATGGACTTAGTGCTGGATTGGCATTGATATCAAGTTGAGTAAATGAATCTGCTTGTCCATACCATTGACCTGCTAGAAAGCGCCCGCGCAAATCAAAAGATAAACCTCGGCCGTAGTCGTAATTATAAGAGCGACCAAGCGTAAGCCCCCAGCCGTTATAGCGCTCGTAATCGAGGTCGGTGCTGTGCCAAGTGCCGCCGTAATTCAGGCCCCAAAACCATTTGGAAGAGTTATAATTGACGTTTTGCGCAGAAAGATGGGTAAGTGTGAGCGCGAAGAGAAGAAGTGCGTAAAGTTTTCTCATATTTTTGATTTTGATTGGCGTGCCTAAATTTTATGCCAAAGTTCTTAAAAATTAAGATTTTAAGAAAAAATTCATAGTCTATTTTAATATTTCGGGTAGTAAGTATAGTTTGTGAAACGCAAAATACTCAGTTGGTCTGTGCTGAGTTCTTTCTTGATAAGAGAACCTAAAAAACCAGTTTTATAGTCGTAAACAACTTGGTAATCATGTAGAAATACGCCATTCTCGTAGCGATGCATCTCGATTAAATTACCCCATTGGTCGTAGCGATAGCGCCATTCTTCTTTGGCAACTATGGCACTATCCAATATGGTGGCTTTCGTTGCTAATAAACCTGTTTGATTATAAGTATATTGGGTCTTTTCGCTGGATTGAGAAATCCGGTAATAGGCAGTTTTACTCGTTAAAAAATGATTGACATCATAGGTGTTGCTGACCTCAAGATAAGGTCTTTGGTAATTATTGAAACGGGTGTAATCTGCCTCCTGGCCTTGGTGGTAACGAAGTGTTTCGGTGCGCATTTTAACTGATGAGACTAAAGTGTCTTTTTTGTGGTCGTAGATATCGCGGTATAACGCCACGCTCACCAAGCGTTTGAGCGAATCATAGGTGTAGTGTTCACAAAGCGCGCCTCCATATGCCGAGAAGCGGTGCAAACTCAGTTGCCCATCGGGGTAATACGCATAGTGATGAAAAATGCTGTCTTTGGCGGTGCCTTTTTGCAGTACCTCCATGCTTGCAATGAGTTGACCTGCAGTATTGAAGCGAAAGCGAAAGGTGTCAGGGCTTGGCTTAAATGCTTCATTACCTTTTTTGTAGGTATAAAAACCATCAATCGTTTTGATGTGTTGCGCCGCAATGAGTTCTGCATTGAAAAAAGGGACTGCACTAAAAGCTTCGCCGTCTTGATTGAGGATAAACTGCGCGTTTAGGGTTGCTGTCGTTAAACACAATAAACAAAAGACAATTAGCTTACTGCTCACGAGATCAGGTCTGAAAGCACGCGTTTCCAACTTGCTTTATCGGCAATGACTTGCTCGAGTGTAGAGATGGCAATGCGCTCTTGGGTCATGGTGTCGCGGTCGCGGATGGTAACGGTGTTGTCTTCTAAAGTTTGGTGATCTACTGTGATGGAAAACGGCGTGCCGATGGCATCTTGGCGTCGGTAGCGCTTGCCAATAGAATCTTTTTCGTCGTATTGAACGCTGTATTCAAGTTGCAATTGCGCCATGATTTCACGCGCTTTTTCTGGCAAGCCATCTTTTTTGATCAAAGGTAAAATGGCTGCTTTATAAGGGGCGAGTACTGCTGGAATTTTGAGTACCACGCGCTCAGAACCATCTTCTAAAGTCTCTTCTTGATAAGCTGCACTCAAGACAGCCAAGAACATGCGGTCTAGGCCCACGGAGGTTTCAACCACGTAAGGAACATAGCTTTGATTCATTTCTGGGTCAAAAAACTGGAGTTTTTTACCGGAAAATTGTTCGTGTTGCTTGAGGTCGAAGTCGGTGCGGGAGTGAATGCCTTCTAATTCTTTGAAGCCCATCGGGAAGTTGTATTCGATGTCGCAGGCGGCGTTGGCGTAATGGGCGAGTTTGAGGTGGTCGTGGAAACGGTAGCGTTCTGCACCCAAGCCTAAATTTTGGTGCCATTTGGTGCGCATGTTTTTCCAGTAGTCATACCATTTCATTTCTTCGCCAGGGCGCACAAAAAATTGCATTTCCATTTGTTCAAATTCGCGCATGCGGAAGATGAACTGACGTGCAACGATTTCATTTCGGAAGGCTTTGCCAATTTGGGCAATCCCAAAAGGGATTTTCATGCGGCCAGATTTCTGGACATTCAAGAAGTTGACGAAGATACCCTGTGCAGTTTCTGGGCGCAGATAAATGGTACTGGCGTCACCAGCCACAGAACCGAGTTCTGTAGAGAACATGAGGTTAAATTGGCGCACTTCGGTCCAGTTTTTAGAACCAGAAATAGGGCAAACGATTTCGAGGTCGATGATGAGCTGGCGTACACCTTCGAGGTCGTTTTGTTCGAGGGCGCTTTTCATGCGCTCTTCTATTTGTGTGATTTTTTCTTGATTACGCAACACATTAGGGTTGGTTGCTCTAAATTGTGCGGCATCAAAAGCTTCGCCAAAGCGCTTGAGTCCTTTTTCGACTTCTTTTTCAATCTTTTGACGGATCTTTTCGATGTGGTCTTCTAAGAGTACATCGGCACGGTAGCGTTTTTTGGAATCTTTGTTGTCGATTAAGGGGTCGTTGAAAGCATCGACGTGGCCTGAAGCCTTCCAAGTGGTAGGGTGCATGAATATTGCGGAGTCTAGGCCCACGATGTTTTCATGTAACTGCACCATGGATTTCCACCAATAGGTTTTAATGTTGTTTTTGAGTTCTGCTCCCAACTGACCGTAGTCATAGGTGGCGGCGAGCCCGTCGTAGATTTCTGAAGACGGGAAAACAAATCCGTACTCTTTTGCGTGTGAAATAAGGTCTTTAAGGCGGTCTTTTTGTGCTTCCATAGTTGCAAAGATACGAAAAGCACTATTTTTACTCTATGATTTTTTACCTCGACCCTCAGCAATTTATCGATACAAGTACAGCCATTGATCTTTCTCTGGCTTTGCGCGCCACAGCAGAGAACCCAAGAGCATGGTATGTAGATGCCCCGCGCATGGAACCTGTTCGCGCAAATGGATTTGTTGGGAGTGTGGCCGATGGGGGCGCAGTTAATTTTCGAGATATCTTTTTCAATCCGCACGGCCACGGAACGCATACCGAAGCACATGGTCATATCAGCAAGGAAATCTATCCGGTTAACCGCGCTATTCAGCAGTATTTTTACCGCGCAACTCTTTTAAGCGTAAGGCCTCGTGTACTACCAAACGGAGACCATGTTGTCTTTTCAGATCAACTAGAAGCTTTATTGTCCAATACTTTTACGGAAGCGATCATCATTCGAACGCTACCTAATCTTCAAGAGAAAAAAAGCGCAAACTATTCTGGAACCAATCCTTGTTATTTTGATGTGGGCGTCGTTGACTTACTCGATCAATTAGAGGTCAAGCATTTTTTGGTCGATACTCCTTCAGTCGATAGGGAAGAGGATGCTGGAGTATTGGCATTTCATCATGCTTTTTGGAAGGTTCCGGAGGCGCCAATTGCAGACCGCACTATAACAGAGCTCATTTTTGTGCCCGATGAGGTGCAAGACGGGCAGTATATCTTAGAGTTGCAAGTAGCTAATTTTACCAATGATGCGGCGCCGAGTAGGCCGTTGCTGTATGCTATAAAAGAAAAAAAGGACTGAAGAATCAGCCCTTTTCCTAGTAGTAGACAAAACTGTCTGAGTGGTACGTTGTAAGTAATAAGGACAGGAACTTCTTGTGCATATTCCTTTCGGACGTTGACAAAAACTATTAAACTCTTATCAAACTAGAAAATGAAACTGCCTCTCCAAGCAGCATGTCAACTGCTATGCAAAAGAAGTTACCTGTTTCTCTCCTTATTTCA
>JAXITO010000009.1:0-48580 GCA_034680045.1 Crocinitomicaceae bacterium
TACTTCACGTCAGATTGAAGCTTCTCGTATCGCCGTTACTCGATACATGAAGCGTGAAGGAAAAGTTTGGATCCGAATTTTCCCAGACAAGCCGGTTACCTCAAAACCAGCTGAAGTACGTATGGGTAAAGGTAAGGGAGCACCTAGCCACTGGGTTGCCGTGATCAAACCAGGAACGATCATGTTCGAAGCAGATGGTGTCGCTTACGACATTGCAAAAGAAGCAATGCGCCTTGCTGCACAGAAGTTGCCTGTGAAATGCAAGTTCATTGTTCGCAATGATTATGTTTTACCAGTTTAATCGATAAAGATGAAACAAACAGAAATCACAAAACTTTCTACAACGGATTTACAAGGCCGTTTGGACGACTTCAAAGGTCAATTGGCTAACTTGAAGTTGACACACAAAATGGCTCCTATTGAAAATCCATTGCGCATTCACCATATGCGTAAGTTGGTAGCAAGATTGAGTACAGAGTTAACTAAACGTTCAAATCAGGCTTAATCCTGAGATAAAAAAATGAACATGGAAAAACGAAATTTAAGAAAAGAAAGAATTGGTGTCGTAACCAGTGACAAAATGGAAAAATCCATTGTCGTTTCTGTTGAGCGTAAAGTGAAGCACCCAAAATACGGAAAGTTCGTTAAGAAAACTACCCGTTTTGTGGCTCACGACGAAAACAACGACTGTCATGTTGGTGATACCGTTCGAATCATGGAAACACGTCCTTTGAGTAAATCAAAGAACTGGAGAATGGTAGAAATTGTAGAACGCGCTAAATAATCGGATAAAATGATACAAACAGAATCCAGACTATCAGTTGCAGACAACTCAGGAGCTAAGGAAGTATTGTGCATCCGCGTATTAGGCGGCACAAGAAGACGCTATGCTTCAGTAGGTGACAAAATTGTTGTTGCCGTTAAAAGTGCAATGCCAAACGGAGCCGTCAAAAAAGGTTCGGTAGCAAAAGCAGTTGTAGTAAGAACGAAAAAAGAAATTCGTCGTGCAGACGGTTCTTACATTCGTTTCGACGACAACGCTTGTGTGATCCTCAACCAAGCCGGTGAAATGCGTGGCACGCGTATTTTCGGGCCAGTAGCTCGTGAATTGCGCGAAAGCAACTACATGAAAATTGTTTCACTAGCACCTGAGGTGTTATAAATCATTGAGTAATGCAAAAGAAATTACACATCAAGATTGGCGACACCGTGAAGGTTATTTCAGGTGAATCCAAAGGTCGTGAGGGCAAAGTTGCCACTATCGATCGTGAAAAAATGCGTGCAACGGTTGAAGGTGTTAATATGATTAAAAAACACAACAAGCCAAGCGCAACAAATCCTCAAGGTGGAATCGAAGAAAAAGAAGGTTCTATCCACATTTCTAACCTTATGGTCATAAGCAACGGCGTTGCTAGCCGTATCGGAAGAAAAGAGGAGAATGGAAAATTAGTACGTTATTCAAAAAAATCAGGGGAGGTGATTAAGTAATGAGTTACACGCCAAGATTAAAAGAAAAGTACAGGAACGAGATCAAGCAAACGCTTCAAGAGCGTTTCAATTACAAATCTGTAATGAGCGTTCCTAAGTTAGAAAAAATTGTACTCAGCCAAGGTATGGGTGACGCAGTTGCCGACAAGAAATTGATCGACAGTGCAGCAGCAGATCTTTCTCGTATCGCTGGTCAAAAAGCAATTACAACTATTTCTAAGAAAGATATCTCTAACTTTAAGTTGCGTAAAGGAATGCCTATCGGTACTAAAGTTACCCTCCGCGGTGACCGCATGTACGATTTCCTCGATCGTTTACTCTCAGTTGCATTACCACGTACACGTGACTTCCGCGGGATCAACCCAAAAGGATTTGACGGTCGCGGTAACTTCAACCTCGGTATCAAAGAGCATATCATTTTCCCAGAAATCGATATCGACAAAGTAAATCGTATCCTAGGTATGGACATCACCTTCGTTACATCAGCCGACAGCGACGAAGAGGCAAAAGCATTGTTGGATGCATTTGGTTTTCCATTTATTAAAAAATAAAAAGAAATGGCTAAAGAATCAATGAAAGCGCGTGAGCGCAAGAGAGAAAGGTTAGTGAACCGTTACGAAAAGAAACGTGCTGAGCTTACTAAAATTTTGAAGTCAACAGATGCATCTGAAGAAATTCAGTCTCAAAAATGGGATGCAATGATGCAATTGCAAAAATTACCAGCAAACTCCTCTAAAATCAGAAAACACAATCGTTGTGGCTTAACTGGTCGTCCGAGAGGTTATATGCGTCAATTTGGTATCTCAAGGGTAACTTTCCGCGAGATGGCTTTGGCTGGTAAAATCCCCGGAGTTAAGAAAGCAAGTTGGTAATTAAGAAAAAACTAAAGAAATGAATACAGATCCAATAGCAGATTTCCTCACCCGCATTAGAAATGCGAGTGCAGCAGGCTTGAAGACCGTAGATATACCAGGTTCAAACATCAAACGTGCAATGACACAAATTTTGTTTGACCAAGGGTATATCCTCAACTACAAATTTGAGGAGGACGACAAACAAGGTATTATTAAAATTGCCTTGAAATACAATACGTCTACGCGTGTTCCAGCTATTACTAAATTGCAACGTGCTTCACGTCCAGGACTAAGAAAATACAGTGGTGCAGAAGATATGCCACGCGTATTAAATGGCTTAGGTATTGCCATTGTTTCAACGTCTCGCGGTGTGATCACAGATAAAGAAGCACGTCACCAAAAAATCGGTGGAGAAGTTCTTTGTTACGTTTACTAAAAATTAAGAGCAATGTCAAGAATTGGAAAAGCACCTATAACAATCCCAAGTGGCGTCGAAGTGACGTTCAAAGATGCCGTCATGACGGTAAAAGGGAAAAATGGCGAATTAACACAACACATTGATACTTCAGTAAGCGTTAGCATCGAAGACAATGTCATTACTTTTGCGCGTGCAACAGACGCACCTGATCACCGTTCAAAGCATGGTTTATACCGCGCTTTGGTTTACAACATGATCCAAGGAGTTTCTGAAGGATTCAAAAAAGATATGGAAATTGTTGGAGTTGGTTACCGTGCAAACGCAACTGGTCAACTACTCGAATTAGCACTCGGATTTTCACATGCCATTATCATAGAGATCCCGAAAGAAGTGAAAGTTACCACTGTAACTGAAAAAGGTAAAGCGCCTGTCGTGACCCTAGAGTCATTCGACAAGCAATTACTCGGACAAGTTGCTGCCAAGATTCGCTCTTTCAGAAAACCTGAACCATACAAAGGAAAAGGAATTCGCTTTGTAGGTGAAGAAATTCGTAGAAAAGCTGGTAAGTCAGCAGGTAAAAAATAATCGAAAGAATTATGGCACTAAATAAAGTATTAAGAAGAGCAAAAATTAAGCGAAGAATTAGAAAAAAGATTTTCGGTACTTCAGCTATTCCGCGCCTCACTGTTTTTAGAAGTAACAAGCAGATTTACGCGCAAGTAATCGACGACAACACAGGTCGTACACTTGCTTCTGCTGGTTCACTTAAAATGGATGATGCACAAAAAGTTAACAAAGTTAATCAGGCAGCTATTGTCGGTAAGCAAATCGCAGAAGTTGCTCAAAAAGCAGGTGTTGAACGCGTAGTTTTCGACCGCAATGGTTACTTGTATCATGGTAGAATTAAATCCTTGGCTGATTCAGCTCGCGAAGGAGGACTCAAATTTTAAGAAAAATGGCAGCTCAAATCGTAAACAGAGTGAAATCAACAGATATCGAGTTAAAAGATAAACTCGTTGCTGTGAATCGCGTTACCAAGGTTACAAAAGGTGGTCGTACATTCAGCTTTTCTGCAATTGTTGTAGTAGGTGACGAACACGGTGTTGTAGGACACGGTCTAGGTAAAGCAAAAGAAGTTACCGAAGCCATTACAAAAGGCATCGACGACGCTAAGAAGAACCTGATCAAAGTTCCAATTCTTAGAGGTACCGTTCCACACGAACAAAAAGGTAAATTCGGCGGTGCAGAGGTTTTCCTCAAGCCGGCAACTGAAGGTACTGGAGTTATCGCTGGTGGTGCGATGCGCGCCGTTCTCGAAAGCGTTGGCGTACACAATGTATTGGCAAAATCTCAAGGATCTTCAAATCCGCACAACGTAGTAAAAGCTACAATCGATGCACTCGCACACATGCGTGATGCAGTAGCAGTTGCACGTCAGCGTGGAATTTCCCTTGATAAAGTATTCAACGGTTAAAATATTCAGCAATGAGCACAATCAAAATCAAACAAGTGAAAAGTGCGATCAAGCGTCCAGCTGATCAAAAAGCTACAATCAAAGCTTTAGGTTTTCGTCGCTTGAACCAAGTTTTAGAAAAAGAGGTTACGCCTCAAATTATGGGAATGGTGAATAAGGTAAAACACCTTATTCAAGTAGTGGAACAATAGACTAAGAAAGAAATGGAATTACATAATCTTACACCAGCAGCAGGCTCGATTAAAGCAGAGAAGCGTATCGGACGTGGTCAAGGATCTGGACGCGGTGGAACCTCCACACGTGGTCACAAAGGTGCAAAATCGCGTTCTGGTTACAAAACCAAAATTGGTTTTGAAGGTGGTCAGATGCCTTTACAGCGTCGTGTACCTAAATTTGGTTTTAAAAACATCAACCGTGTTGAATACAAAGCCATTAACCTCGATATCATCGAAAACCTAGCTAGCGTTAAAGGCATCTTGGATATCACTCCAGAAGTCATGCGTCAAAACGGTCTTTTATCAAACAACGAACTCGTTAAAGTACTTGGTCGCGGTGAACTAAAAGCAAAAGTGAACATTTCCGCAAACGGCTTTTCAACAACAGCAATTGCTGCAATTGAAGCTTTAGGTGGTACATGTACAAAAATCTAACTATCTTTGCACGCTTTAGATGAAACGATTAATAACCAACCTGCAAAATATCTGGAAAGTTGAAGAGTTGCGCAAGCGCATCCTCTTGACGCTTGGCCTTATTCTTACTTATCGCGTAGGATCGTTCGTGATTTTGCCTGGTGTCAAATACGACGCCTTGACAAGTACGGCTACAGACCAAAACTTTCTAGAAAGTATCCTCTCCGTATTTTCCGGTGGAGGATTCACCAATGCTTCGATTATGGCGCTTGGCATTATGCCTTACATCAGTGCCTCCATCATTATGCAATTGTTAGGAATGGCTGTTCCAGCGGTTCAGAAAATGCAAAATGAAGGCGAGTCTGGTAGAAAGCAAATCAATAACTACACGCGTTTACTCACGATTGTTATTTGCGCATTACAAGCACCTAGTTACCTCACACTTTACGTGAGCAACAAAAATGCAATGCCTGATGACCCAAGTACTTTTTGGTGGACTCAAACTATCATGTTGCTCATCGCAGGCTCTATGTTTGCAGTATGGTTAGGCGAACGAATCACTGAGCGCGGAATTGGTAATGGTATTTCTTTACTCATTACTGTCGGTATCCTTTCTCGTCTACCAGGAGCTTTCTTTGCAGAGTTCGGTAAATCAGTCGAGGCAGGTAACCTCATTCGTTTGGTACTTGAAATCGTCATGTTCTTTTTAATTATCCTCATTACTATTCTTATTGTACAAGGAGTCCGACGCATACCGCTCAACACAGCGAAACGCGTTGCAGGTTCCCGCGCAATGGAAGACGTCAATGGCGCACGCAACTACTTGCCGATTAAAATCAATGCAAGTGGAGTAATGCCAATCATCTTTGCTCAGGCAATCATGACCATTCCAATGATGATATATCAAGGAGTTACCCAAGAACAAGATGCTGGGTGGTTGACCAAAACACTCGGAGATCCTTATGGATTTAGCTACAACCTTCTTTTAGTCATTTTAATTGTCGTGTTTACCTATTTCTATACAGCAATTATGATCAATCCAAATAAAATTGCCGACGATCTAAAGAAAAGCGGTGGTTTTATCCCAGGGGTTCGTCCAGGTGAAGAAACCGCTGAACACATCGATGAAGTTGTATCTCGCATCACTTTCCCAGGTTCTTTATTTCTTGCGATGATCGCTATTTTACCATCGATTGCCAAATTAGCGGGTGTCAACGACAGTTTCGCTATGTTCTTCGGCGGTACATCTATTCTGATCATGGTTGGTGTGGTATTGGATACGCTTCAACAAATTGAAACTTACCAACTGAACCGAAACATGGACTCACTCATGGAAGGTACACGTGTAAGAGGTCGTAGAGGCGCTAACGAATTATCTGGAATGTAATATGGCAAAACAAACTTCCATAGAACAAGACGGAACCATCCTCGAAGCACTGCCTAACGCAATGTTTAGAGTTGAATTAGAAAACGGACATGTCATTACCGCACATATTTCAGGTAAAATGCGCATGTTTTACATTAAAATACTTCCTGGAGACCGCGTAAAAGTAGAAATGTCTCCTTATGATTTAACAAAAGGTAGAATATCTTTTAGATACAAATAACTAGAATTATGAAAGTCAGAGCATCAGTTAAAAAGAGAACTGCAGATTGCAAGATTGTGAAGCGTAAAGGAAAAATTTACGTGATCAACAAGAAGAATCCGAAATTAAAACAACGTCAAGGATAATTATAAGTATATGGCACGTATTGCAGGTATAGATTTACCAAAAAACAAAAGAGGAGTCATTGGCTTAACTTACATCTACGGAATCGGTAGAAGTACAGCTAAGATGATTCTTACCACTAACGCAATTGATGAAAACATCAAAGTCCAAGACTGGAACGATGATCAATTAGCCGCTATTCGTAACACCGTTAATGAAATCAAAACGGAAGGTCAGTTGCGTTCTGAAGTTCAATTGAACATCAAACGCCTCATGGACATCGGATGTCAGCGCGGAATTCGTCACCGTCTAGGCTTACCGCTTCGTGGTCAAAGAACTAAAAACAACTCTCGTACACGTAAAGGAAAACGTAAGACTGTTGCGAACAAGAAAAAAGCAACTAAATAATAACTAGTTCCCAGTAAAAATGGCAAAAGCAAATCAAAAAAAGAAGAAGAACGTTAAAGTTGATGCTGCCGGAGAAGCGCATATCCAAGCGAGTTTCAATAACATCATCATTTCTTTAACGAACAATGCCGGACAAGTGATCTCTTGGTCATCTGCAGGCAAGATGGGCTTCAAAGGTTCTAAAAAGAACACACCTTATGCTGCACAAGTTGCAGCAGAAGATGCATCAAAAGAAGCACATGACTTCGGACTACGTAGAGTGCGTGTTTTTGTAAAAGGGCCAGGTGCCGGACGCGAGTCTGCCATCCGTGCACTTCACAATTCAGGCATTGAAGTAACAGAAATCATTGACGTGACACCAATGCCACACAATGGTTGTCGTCCTCCAAAAAGAAGAAGAGTATAGTATTTTTTAACCAGTGGGCTTATTGTCATCGAAGGAATGCCTTAATTCATGACGCCCACACAATTTTAATTTGAAATGGCAAGATACACAGGTCCTAAATCAAAAATTGCGCGTCGTTTCCGCGATCCAATTTTTGGCCCAGACAAATCCTTGGAAAGAAGAAATTACGGTCCAGGACAACACGGTCCCTCTAAAAGAAGAGGTGGCAAGCAATCTGAATACGCAGTTCAGTTAGGTGAAAAGCAAAAAGCGAAATACACTTACGGAATTTTAGAGCGTCAGTTTGCAAACATGTTTGAGAAAGCTTCACGCATGAAAGGTATTACCGGTGAAAACTTATTGCAATTGTGCGAAACGCGCCTTGACAACACAGTTTTCCGTTTAGGTATTTCCCCTACTCGCCGTGGTGCTCGTCAATTAGTATCACACAAACACATTACAGTAAACGGTGAGGTAGTGAACATTCCTTCTTACACTTTGAAAATTGGTGACGTCGTTGGCGTTCGCGAAAAATCAAAATCTTTAGAAGCGATTACAGGCTCACTCACCTCTAGCAATAAAACTTTTGATTGGCTTGATTGGGATTCATCAAGCATGAGCGGAAAGTTATTGAACTTGCCTGCAAGAGAAATGATCCCAGAAAATATTCGCGAACAGTTGATCGTTGAATTGTATTCTAAATAACCCTAAGCGATAGAAAATGGCAATATTGGATTTTCAAAAACCTGACAAGGTTATCATGCTCAACTCTGATGATTTCAACGGAGAATTTGAGTTTCGTCCGCTAGAACCGGGCTACGGAATTACCATTGGTAACTCCCTCCGTCGAATTTTGCTTTCTTCCTTAGAAGGTTTTGCAATTTCGTCCATCAAAATTCAAGGTGCAGACCACGAATTCACAACCCTCAAAGGAATTGTTGAAGACGTAACTGAGATCGTCTTGAACCTCAAGCAAGTTCGCTTCAAGCGCCAAATCGAAGGAACCGATGCAGAAACTGTAATCGTTTCTATCAGCAACCAACAACAACTCACTGCTGGAGACCTCGGCAAGTTCACAAGTGCATTTCAAGTATTGAATCCTGACCTAGTGATCTGCAACATGGAATCTTCAGTGAAGTTTGAAATGGAGCTTACAATTGTTAAAGGACGTGGTTATGTACCAGCCGAAGAAAACAAATCTGCTAACGCGCCTTTTGGAACGATCAGCATCGACTCAATCTTTACACCTATCGTTAATGTTCAATACAGCATTGAAAATTACCGTGTAGAACAAAAGACTGACTACGAGAAATTGGTTTTCAATATCAAAACCGACGGTTCAATTCATCCAAAAGATGCCTTGAAAGAAGCTGCCAAGATTTTGATTCATCACTTTATGCTCTTCTCTGATGAGCGCATCACACTTGATAGTGAAATCAAAGCAGAATCTGAAGAATTCGATGAGACTTCATTGCACATGCGTCAACTCCTTAAAACTAAGTTGGTAGACATGGACCTTTCTGTTCGTGCACTCAACTGCTTGAAGGCTGCAGACGTAGAAACACTCGGAGACCTCGTATCCTATGCTAAATCTGACTTATTGAAATTCAGAAACTTTGGCAAGAAATCATTGACTGAGCTAGAAGACCTCGTCGATAGCAAAGGCTTGACTTTCGGGATGAATGTCGCAAAATATAAATTAGACAGAGATTAAGATTTTAAGTCATGAGACACGGAAATAAAGTAAATCACTTAGGAAGAAAGACTGGCCACCGCAAAGCGATGCTTCAAAATATGGCTTGTTCTTTGATCGAACACAAGCGCATCACTACCACAATTGCGAAAGCAAAAACTTTGCGCGTATTTATTGAGCCATTGCTCACCAAATCAAAAACCGACTCTACTCACTCTCGTCGCGTTGTTTTCTCTTACTTACAAAGTAAAGAAGCCGTTACAGAATTGTTTAGAGAAGTTGCTCCTAAAATTGCAACACGCGACGGCGGTTACACACGCATCATCCGCACAGGTTACCGTTTAGGTGACAACGCAGAAATGTGTATGATCGAACTCGTAGATTTCAACGAACTATACAACAACAACGCTGGCAAGAAAACAACACGTCGTTCACGTCGTGGAGGCAAAGCAAGCGAAGGCGCTACAGCAGTAGCTACCGAAGAAGAAACAACAGCAGTTGTTGAAGAAACCCCGGTAGCAGAGGTTGTTGAAGAGACACCAGTTGCTGAAGTGGTTGAAGAAGCTCCAGCATCAGAATCTACTGAAGAAGCAAATACTGCAACTGAAGAAGAGAAAACTGAAGAATAAATTGACAATATGTTGATAAAAAAGGCGGACTATGTCCGCCTTTTTTGTTTTTATAACCCTCCAATTTTGTTAAAGTCCGTAATTTTGGAGAAAATTAATAAATGCAGCAAAATCAAGCAGCCATCCTACTCCTAGAAGATGGTACAGTATTCAAAGGCATTGCCATTGGTAAAATTGGTACAACAGGCGGTGAGATCGCTTTTAATACAGGCATGACCGGCTATCAAGAAGTCTTTACTGACCCCTCCTATCTCGGCCAATTACTTATAATGAACACAGCCCACATCGGTAACTACGGTGTTCATGAAGCAGAAATCGAATCAGAATCTATCAAAATTTCTGGTTTAATTACCAAAAAGTTCTCCAATGGCTACTCTAGAGTTGCTGCAGAAGAATCCCTGCAGGCGCTCATGGAAAGAAACGGCACTGTTGGCATCTCTGATATCGATACCCGTGCACTAGTGCGTCATATCAGAAACAAAGGAGCAATGAATGCCGTGATTTCATCTGAAATTTTAGATATCGCTGAACTCACAGAAAAACTCAAAGAAGTTCCTTCGATGGACGGGCTCGAACTCTCTTCACGCGTGACCACAAATGAAGCTTATGAAGTTTGTCCTGAAGACGCTAAATACCGCGTTTCACTTCTTGATTTTGGTGTCAAGAAAAATATCGTACGCTGCTTGGTAGAACGCGGCTGTCACGTAAAAGTCTTTCCGATGACCGCAAGCAAAGCAGAACTAGATGCATTTGAGCCAGATGGCTACATGCTCTCGAACGGCCCTGGCGACCCATCTGTCATGACGGAAAGCATTGCATTAGTCAAAGAAATTGCCGCTGACAACAAACCTGTTTTTGGTATTTGCTTGGGGCATCAAATTCTCGGACTGAGCCAAGGCTTAAAAACCATCAAGATGTTCAATGGTCACCGCGGCATCAATCATCCAATATTGAATTTAAAAACAGGTAAAGGAGAAATCACTTCACAAAATCATGGTTTTGTGATCTCTAAGGAAAGTATCGCTTCCAACCCAAATATTGAAGTAACGCACGAGCACCTAAATGACCAAACCGTTGCAGGCATTGCCCTCAAAAACAAACCTGTATTTTCGGTTCAATACCACCCAGAAGCATCGGCTGGCCCACACGACTCCCGTTACCTCTTCGATGACTTCATTTCTAACATGCACCAACACCAAATCAAATGAGTTTTATTGCCTCTATCCATGCACGCCAAATCTTAGATTCACGCGGAAACCCAACAATTGAAGTTGACGTTCTCACCGAAAATGGTGTGCTCGGACGCGCTGCAGTACCTTCTGGAGCATCTACTGGTGTGCACGAGGCTGTGGAGCTACGCGATGGAGATCAATCGCACTATATGGGTAAAGGTGTGCTCAAAGCTGTTGAAAACGTCAATACCACCATCCAAAATGCCTTAGTAGGCATGGATATTTTCGAACAGAAAAAAATTGATTACCTCCTACTCGCTTTGGACAATACGGCTAATAAATCAAATTTAGGCGCTAATGCCATCCTCGGAACATCTTTGGCTATCGCTAAAGCCGCTGCGGCAGAAGCTGGTCTTAGTTTGTTTCAATATATTGGAGGTGTAGGTGCTGTCACCATGCCCGTTCCCATGATGAACATCCTCAATGGCGGCTCGCATGCAGACAACCTTATCGATATCCAAGAATTCATGGTCATGCCGCTAGGCGCGAGCAGTTTCTCAGAAGGTTTGCGTTGGGGCACCGAAGTATTTCACCACCTCAAAGCCGTTTTAAAAGCGAGAGGTATGTCGACAAACGTAGGCGACGAAGGTGGTTTTGCGCCGAGCCTTGGTTCCAACGAAGAAGCACTTGAAGTGGTCATGGAAGCCATTCAAAAAGCAGGCTTTACGCCAGGAAAAGACATGTTCATTGCCCTCGATGCCGCAGCATCAGAATTTTACGACGAAGCCACGGGCACCTATAATTTTGCTTCAACGGGTGAATCAAGAAATTCAGAAGAAATGGTGGCGTTTTGGGCCGATTGGTGCGCGCGTTATCCGATCATCTCCATTGAAGATGGCCTTGCCGAAGACGACTGGGCTGGTTGGAAATTAGCGACAGATCAACTCGGTGACAAAATTCAATTGGTAGGCGATGACCTTTTTGTAACAAATACAAAAAGACTACAACAAGGTATCAATCAAGGAGTTGCCAATTCTATCTTAGTGAAGGTGAATCAAATTGGAACCCTTACCGAAACCATTGAAGCCGTTCAGTTAGCGACACGCAATGGCTATACTTCTGTCATGAGTCACCGCAGTGGTGAAACCGAAGACAACACGATTGCCGACCTTGCAGTTGCCTTAAATTGTGGGCAAATCAAAACAGGTTCTGCTTCGCGTTCAGACCGCATGGCCAAATACAATCAGTTGTTGCGCATCGAAGAAGAACTCGAAGAAGCAGCTGTTTACCCTGGACTAAACTTCAAGTATATCCGTTAATTGGCGCGCTTCAATCTTCGCGTTTACGCCCTTATCATCAATGAATTTGACGAAATTCTCCTTTCCGACGAATGCCGTTTTGGACAATTCTTCAGTAAATTTCCTGGTGGTGGTGTAGAAGCGAATGAAGGCATTCAAGCAGCGCTTCATCGGGAGTTAAAAGAGGAACTCAACTTGGAGGTATCTTGTGCGGAGTTTTTCTATTTTAATGATTTCTATCAGGCTTCAGCCTTTGACAACAGTAGTTTGGTCGCTTTTTATTACCGCATACAACTGCCTAAAAGTCTTTTTTTACCAAAAGAAAGTTATACGATACCCTTTACAGAAGAAATAGAAAAACAACGATGGGTACCTTTGAATTTAATGCACAAAGAGCACCTCACTTTCCCTATTGATCAGTTGGTATTGGAGAAGCTAAAAAATCAAACTCAGCACTCTTAGCGGATTTAATCAAGTATTGCAGACACAATAAAAGTATCCTTTAAGGAGTTGGGGGTTGCGTTTATTTTTTAAAATTGGCAGCAACCACCAAATCTTTGGTACCGTGCGTCCAAGCATAAAAGCCTTCGCCAGACTTCACGCCTTTTTTACCAGCCATGACCATATTGACCAAAAGCGGACACGGTGCATATTTTGGATTACCAAAGCCGTCGTGTAAAACCTCAAGGATGGCCAAGCATACATCTAGACCAATAAAATCGGCTAATTGAAGTGGGCCCATTGGATGTGCCATACCGAGTTTCATGACGGTATCGATTTCTTCGACGCCTGCAACGCCTTCAAACAACGTATAGATGGCTTCATTGATCATTGGCATTAAAATACGGTTGGCTACAAAACCAGGGTAGTCATTGACCTCAACCGGAACCTTCGACAAACTGCGCGATGTTTCCATGATGAGTTGCGTCACTTCATCAGAAGTGGAGTAACCACGGATGATTTCAACGAGTTTCATGACCGGAACTGGATTCATGAAGTGCATGCCGATGACTTTGTCTGGACGCGTAGTGACGGCCGCAATTTTGGTGATCGAAATGGAAGAGGTATTGGTAGCTAAAATAACTTCTGGTGCGGTAAGTGCATCGAGGTCTTTGAATATTTTGAGTTTGAGGTCTACGTTTTCAGTAGCAGCTTCTACCACTAACTCCACGTTTTGAACACCCTCTGACATGTTTGAATAAGTAGAAAGGTTTTGAAGAGTTTGTGCCTTTTGTTCTTCAGTAAGGCTACCTTTTGAAACCTGACGGTCAAGGTTTTTGGTAATCGTGCCTATTGCGCGCTCTAAAGCGGCTTCTGATACATCGATTAAGTTGACGTTATATCCAAATTGGGCAAACACGTGTGCGATGCCATTACCCATTGTACCTGCTCCGATTACTGCTACGTTTTTCATGTTTAAAATTTTTGTTGGGCAAATATAACTAGATCAGCTTTACATTTAGAAATTAGCAAGTAAAATCAGGAAGATGATACCAATCGGAATGAATTGATTTTCATAAAAATTCATGATTTTAATTAAATTTGTTTAAATGGTATTATTCAATAAGATCTTCTCTTTTTATCAAAGCAAAAGCTTCGTTAGCAAAGTTCAGTTTCTATTTTTATTATGGCTTTTAACCTTGCCGTTTGGCTCAAATCTATTTCATTTCTCATTTGGTTTTTTTACGATCTTCCCGAATTTAGTTTTGACCTTTGCCTTGCTTCCGTTAGCCTTATTAGTCATCAAAACAAGTAAGAAGCTTGACATTATTTTTATAGTCTATCTCTTCATTTGGACTATATTTGAAATCGTTGTGGTAGGTATGAACGGAGTTTCCAAAGAGGCGCTATTTGATCTTCGTTCTTTATTGATGCAGTTTTTTATTGCTACTACATTAATTGGTATTTATCAAATCATTGGCAAAAACGGGTTTCTTCATTCCTTAGTTATCGGATTACGCTGTTTTCTGTTTATTCTTCTTTGTGCAGGTGTAATTGAGTTTCTAACCGGTATTCATTTTGCAAGTCAAAAAACAACGGAACTATTGGAATTGCCCGTAGGGGATATTTTTTATGCACCCATGTTTATTTACCAAAATCCGAATGATTACTTGGTATACGTTATTTTTATTTTTCTAGTACTGAATCTTTTTGACGAAAAAATACGGAATCATTCATGGTTCAAAATACTGATCTTTTTAATCATTTTTATCTTTTCTGTTTTTGCCGACTCCAATTTTGCTAAACTCATTAGCTCGGCAATCATTGTCATTAGTGCTGTTGAAATCCTAAGCGATCATCTAAATAGTGGATATCTTAGGGCATCCTTTTATGCTTATTTAACTGTTTGTGTTTGTTTCATAATTACCCTATTTACTAATCCCTTGTTTATTGGTCCAAAATATCATGACGGGGCAAGTTATCGTTTAAATGGACTATCAATCATAGAAGAGAAAAATAATCAAATAAGCGTACTAACGGCCAAAGAAGCATTTAGTAAATCCAAGCAGAAAAGAGTGATCCAATATTTGGATTCAATTCATACTAAAAGCCCTAATGGTTCCTCAAATATTCGAAAAAATTTAATTTTCAATGGTATTGACTTCATTAAATCTGAACCTGTATTTGGCCTTGGACCCGGTGGATTCGCCCGAAAGCTTAAATATGAGCAACAAAAATATTACATTGGCACCCAAACCTCTCCTCATCATTTTCCAATTGAGGTCATTAGCCAATACGGTATATTTGGGTGGTTCTATTTCTTATTTTTATTATTTATTAGCATCCGATTACTTCAACTTCACAAAAAATTAGACTGCAATTACAAAGTTGCATTGTTACTCTTGTTTTTATCCATACCTGTTCTTTGGATGATGCCCTCTGCGTTTCTTTACCTCAATATTCATTGTCTATTTTTACCTTTGATGCTGATTCAATTGAATATGATATCGGAAAAACCAAATTTGAATGACATCAGGCAATAAAGATTATTATCGGAATTTTTTAACGATGTTATCTGGCAATACCCTTAGCCAGTTGATACCCTTCATTATTGCTCCTGTACTTGCACGTACTTTTTCCAGAGAAGAATTTGCAGTATTAGCCAATTTCATGGCAATTGTAGGTGTTATTGGCATCGTGTCTACTGGCAGACTTGAATTAGCTGTTCCGATACCAAAAGAACATAAAAAAGCACAGGAAGTTGCTTTTACTGGTTTCTTGATCACTTTATGCCTTGGGATTCTAAGCATTCTCATACCATTATTTGCTTTACAAATCGGTCAATTATATAATGATCATGAACTTCCAGTATATTTATGGTTTGTGCCTTTATCAGTAATTAGCTTTGGCTTTTTAGGCTTAACAAACAATTGGAATTTAAGACACGCAAGATTTCAATTGATTTCAATTGGGAAGATCAGTCAATCAATCATTAATAATGGGCTCGCTGTTATACTAGGCTACATTGGTTGGGGTATCAACGGATTAATTATTGCATGGCTCTTGTCTCAATACGTTAACATTTTCATACTACTCATTGGCGTCAAAAGAAAGATTGATTTCAATGCGTTTGGCCTATTTTCTCTGAAAACTACCTTAAGGGAATATAAAGA
The DNA here is from genome assembly GCA_034680045.1 of Crocinitomicaceae bacterium. Lineage (GTDB taxonomy): Bacteria > Bacteroidota > Bacteroidia > Flavobacteriales_D > Crocinitomicaceae > UBA952. The sequence continues at coordinate 15,772 of JAXITO010000009.1, forward strand.
CTTTCCACTCATTAACTCATTGCATGCTTTCTCAGATATTTTTTTCTCGCAATTTATTTTGTATTGGGTCATCTCTAGTTATTTTGGGCTTGTAGAGCTTGGGGTGTTTGCAATGATGAATAAATATATTAAAGCACCTATTGTACTTATCTCTAGTTCTGTGTCACAGCTCTTTTACATTGAAGCTGGAAAAGCTATTAATAGCCATATTTCATTGCTACCTATTGTAAAAAAAACCATCCGTACGTCGGTATTCTTTGCCATACCATTTACAGTGATCTTGATTTTGGCTGGTCCGGTCATTTTCAAATGGTATCTTGGTGAAAAATGGGAAATTGCTGGTGTATATGCTCAATTCCTTTCACCTATGCTTTTTTTATATTTTGTACTATCCCCTATTTCCGGCTTACCTATTTTACTCAAGAAACAAAAGCAGTCGTTTACTTTTAGTTTAATTGGCACGTCTTTTACAATTGTTGCTTTTTTTATAGGAATTTGGCTAAAAATGCCGTTCATACAGGCTTTAATGATATATAGTGCCGCTTACACCCTATTTTATCTTGTTACCTTATTATGGTTTTTCACTTTGATTCAAAAACGCAATGAGAGTATTAGTTAATGGGTTGCCTTTATTTGCCAAGCGCTTCGCAGAGGATCTTCAAAAATATGATCCAACCTCGCGCTTTATTTTTTTAGATACCTATAATTCTATTTGGGCAAAACTCTTATTCTTCTTATATGTGCCATTTTGCGATTGTGTCATCTCGATGAATGGCGTCACTGACAACAGCGGAAGCTTGAACCTTGTACTACGTTGGAAAAAAAAGCTCATTCTTCAATGGATGGGTACGGACGCGTTATTGGCAATGGATAGATTTAAGCAGCAAACAGTTTTTCGGAAATATATTGATAATAGCTACAATTTTGTGGATTCTCAATGGCTAATGGAGGAAGTGAAAAGCCTAGTAGTCCCGGTAGAATATTTGCATTTTAAATCTGTAACGGTAATGCCAAATGACAAAATATATGATCAGATTTCCATTACCAGTTATGTAGCCGAAAAAAGACAATTATTCTATGGGATGGATCAGATTGCTGAAATTGCAAGAGCTTTTCCCGACATTGAATTCCATTTGTTCGGATTGAATCAAGCAGATTTTCTAACAACTCCAAATGTCCATTTTTATGGTTGGGTAAGCCCTGAAGAATTTGCTGAAAAATTAAAAGCATCTCCTATTTTTTTAAGATTGACAGATCATGATGGTTTTTCTGTTTCTGTTATTGAAGCCTTGGGATACGGATGTGAAGTCATATGGTCATTGCCATTTGAATATACGCATTTAGCGACTAATGCGCAGCAAGCTATAGAAAAAATCAGCATGTTAGTGCCAAAGATTGAAAAGCTTGGTATGAAGCCGAATAATGAGTTGATTGAAATCGTTAAACACCATTTTAACCCAGAGACGCTTACGAAAAACTATATACAAAAATTAAAAGAAATTGTCAGAAAGTAAACATATTGCCTTAATTACCACTTGGTTTGAACCTCAACAAAGCGTGGCTACAAACCGCATGCTTGCTTTTGCCGAATTTCTCAGTTCGACCCATGAGGTGAGTGTTTTTGCACTCTTACAGGAGCAGAAAACCATCAAATGGAGCGATCGTGTTACCGTTCATTACGCTTCAAACGGAGTCATTACGGAGCGCCTGAAAGACAAACAAAGCGACGGATTCTTTTTGCATCTATTCAAAGTTGCTACAAGAAAACTTTTAAATGTATTCGTAAAAAATCCACTAAGAAAATGGCAAAAGTCTACACTTGCCAAATTAAATAAAATACATAACCAGAAACCTTTTGATTGTATCATTAGTTCATTTAGCCCTGAGCAAGCACATTTAATTGCAATCGACTTCAAAAAAGTATTTTCACATATACCGTGGATAGCAGATATGCGGGATGAAATGTCAGCAAATCCATATTTAGATGCTCAAACAATAAGTAGACTAGCTGCCGTCGAGAAAGATATAAATAGATTTGCCGACGCATTAACAAGCGTCAGTGAACCTATTCTTTCAGATTTTAAATTGGCAATGCCTCAAATTCAATATTTTGAAGAAATCAGAAACGGATTTAACCATAATTACCAAAGAGATAAATCTATATCAGAGAAAAATAAGGTGTTCACATTAGGCTATTTTGGTACTTTTTACGGCAAGCGCAAACCCCATATATTAATGGAAGCGTTGAAGCAATTATCGAAAGAAGAACCAGGATTTGATTTTAAATTTAATATTGTTGGTGCGCATCAAAATTTTGCTGTACCGCCTGAAATTTCGGAGAAAGTAAAATTACATGAACCTGTAAATTACTATGAAGCCATCCAAAAAATGGCAACCTTTGACGCCAACATTCAAATTCATCCGAAAAGTAAACAGAAAGGCATATACACAGGTAAACTTTTTGACTATCTTTCTGTGCAAAAACCTGTCATAGGCTTTGTTGATGTAGATGACGTTGCTGCTCAGCTCATTCGAGAATATGATTGTGGCTATATTGCAGATTTTTCTGACCTAGAGGCAAATAAAAAAATCCTTTTGCAAGCATTTATTGATTGGAAACAAAACAAAATCAAATTTGCTAGCAATGAACAAGTGCAGACGCTACATCGTCAAAAGCAAGTGGAAAAATTAAATCTCCTCATTTTGAAATTGACCCAATGAAAATTCTGCAGATCGGACCAAATTCTGTTCACCTTTCATCGTTTATTTCCGCCATAAAATCGGATCAAAATGAAATTTACCTGCTCTCTGAAGAACCATGTAATTTTTCTGGTATCGTAGAAAACTATGTGGTATCATTCAGAACGTTAAATCCACTTCAAATTATTTACAACACTTGGAAAATTAAAAAATACATTCGTTCTATGCAACCTGATGTTGTTCATATTCATCAAATCAATCGATTGGCATTTATCATATCGCTTGTTACAAAGAAATTAAATATTAGAACGATTTCAACTGCCTGGGGAAGTGATGTGCTACTCATTCCGAAAATGAACTTTTTATTTAATTATTTGGTCAAACAATCCTTAAAAAAATCAACTACAGTCACTGCCGACTCCAAGGATATGATTGCAGCGATGAAAAAAATACTGCCAAGTGATAAGTATATTTTATTGCAATACGGTATTGACCCCATCAATGCCGTTGCCAAAGAAAACATAGTGTATTCAAATCGCTTGCATGAACCCTTGTATCAAATTGATAAAGTCATTGCTTATTTTTCTGATTTTCAAAAGCGCAATCAGAGTTGGCAGCTAGTTATTGCTGGTACGGGAAGTGAAACTGAAAAGCTAAAAAACCTCGTAAAATCTTTAGGGATTGAAGCTCATACAAGATTTATTGGATGGCAACCAAAGGATGTCAATAACGCATGGTATGCCAAATCTTCCATCTACATTTCAATTCCAAAAAGCGACGGCACTTCTGTAAGTGTATTAGAGGCAATGTCTGCGGGTTGCCTACCCGTTGTCTCTGATCTTCCGGTATCGCACGAATGGATAATCTCCGGTAAAAATGGTATTATAGATGATGCTCAAGGAAATCCGCTACAAAAAGCGTTGTCATTAAATCAAATGGAATGTAGCAATTATAATCATGATCTGATCCAGCAAAAGGCAACACGAGAAGCAAGTACTCGTATTTTTATGGGCTTATATATTGCTGGTAATTAAAAGAACGTATACTGAAAGAAAATGCAAGAAATGATCACTAGTCTCAAACATAAAATCCCGACCTTCAGACCAATTGAGCTAGCAATTATTGTTAATGCAATAGGAATAAATTTTATAAAATTTGTTCCCTACGGTCTTTCGTTATTACTCTTGGCTTGCCTTTTTGAAATAATAATTACTAAAACAGCAAGATTTGAATTGAAAAGTACCATCTCAAAAAAATCTGTTTTCATACTTGTTCTTCCTTTTATATTGGCAATATTCGGCCTCATATTTACTACAAATTTTAACAAAGCATTCGAAGATATAGGTCGACTATTACCATTTCTATTGTTTCCACTACTCTTACTATGTATCCCCAACGAACGGAAGGAACAACTAAATAATTTGGTCCTTTTCGGTTTCATCCTTGGATTATTATTTCGATTTTCTTTTGACTTTTATGAGTCTACATTAGGTTATTTGGAGGACTACAACATACAGATATTTTTCTATTCCTACTTAGATGCGGATACGAATATCCTAGCAATTATTACCATGTTTGGTGTACTTTACCTATTAGACTACTTGCTTTCAATGACTCCAAAAACATTTATATCCAATTTATTCTTTCATGTACTCATTTTGTTGTTTAGCCTCTGTATTTTGTTGCTTCAAAGCAGAATAGTGATACTATTTTTCTTCACTTGTCTTGGTATAATGTTTCTTATTAATTGGCGAAATAAAAAAAAATGGAGCATCTTTCTCACTATATTATTTTCTGGATTCATGATGCTGATTCCTACTTTTCAAGGAAGATTTCAAGTCATTACAACTGAAAGCAAAACTATCGAAAAAATAGAAATTCCTCATGACAAGGCAATAGCGATCGAGACGCTTCCATGTATGTCTTCCACTCAACTCCGTTTGAATTCACTTAAAGCAACTTGGAAACTGATACAAAAAGATCCGATTTTCGGTGTCGGAACAGGAGATTGGCGCGATGAACTTGTTCAGGAATACAAGATCTCAAATATGCCATGTAACGCTCATGAGAAAACAGCCCCTCACAATCAGTATTTAAGAATATTGCTTAAAAATGGTTTGATTGGTTTGATTATATTCTTAGTTTATCTAGTTTACCTTTTTCGAGTTTATCGTAGAAAATGGAGTGTGGGTCAATTGCCCTTTTTTATTACCCTCATTTTATGTGGTCTAGGTTATGATTTAATTGATGTAGGATCATCTGCTCCTTTTTTTGCATTTTTCTCGAGTTGGTTATTTTTTGAAAATACATGAGACTTTTATTACTCACCCAATACTATCCACCCGAAATTGGTGCGCCTCAAAATAGATTACACGAACTTGCAGTACGTTTAAAATCGAATGGGGTTCATGTAGAAGTATTGACTGCATTACCCAATTACCCTCGAATGAAGATCATGCAAGGGTATGAAAAAAGAAAAAATAGAGAAGAAATCATTGATGGCATAGAGGTACATCGGTCATGGATTTACGTCTCTCTATCCAAAGGAATATTAGCTCGGCTACTTACTTATTTTAGTTTCGTTTGGTCCGCATATTGGCGCGGAAGAAAATTAAAAACCTTTGATTACTTGATGGTTGAAAGCCCACCCCTATTTTTAGGCTATACAGCTATGGCCTTGTCCAAGAAATTAAAAGCAAAACTGATCTTTAATGTATCGGATTTATGGCCAGAAAGCGCAGAAAAATTAGGTATTGTTCAAAATCAGCTCTTTTTGAAATTGGCCTACCAACTTGAAGCTAAATGTTATGAGCGTGCAAGCCTCATCACTGGCCAAACACAAGGGATTGTAGCCGATATTTCAAAGCGCTTTCCTACAAAAGAAGTGTACTGGTTGCCAAATGGTGTGAATATCGATTTTTATAACCCGAGTCATATAGATGAAGGAGATTTTAGAAAAAAACATGGCTTTTCAACTTCAGATATCTTGTTTTTTTACGGCGGCATTTTAGGTCATGCGCAAGGTTTAGAGGTCATCCTTCATGCAGCCAATTTACTGCGTGATTTACCAAATATTCAATTTATTTTACAAGGTTCTGGGCCCGAAAAAGAAAAGCTACAAAACTTAAAATCTTCACTCGAACTAGCTAATGTTCATTTCTTAGAGCCCGTTTCCAAACAAGAAATGCCTGCTGTCTTAAAGGCAATTGATGTTGCTTTGGTACCATTAAAGAAATTACCTTTGTTCGAAGGCGCTATTCCCTCCAAGGTTTTTGAAGCACTTGCCATGGAGGTCCCTCTCCTTTTGGGCGTGGATGGCGAAGCACGCAAGCATTTTATAGACAATGCGGCAGCTGGATGGTTTTTTGAACCAGAAAACGAAACTGCTTTAGCTCATTGTGTTCGGAATTTAGCAATAAACCCTGCTGACATACAAATCGCAGGCAAAAATGGCCGAAAATATGTAAGTACGCATTTCAATCGCGACCAAATTGCCGCATCTTTGTACCAACGATTAACCATTAACTCATGATTCCCTTTTCTCCCCCGCGCATTGACCAAGCTGTAATTGACGAAGTAACTGCTGCCCTACGAAGCGGCTGGATTACCACCGGACCACGCACCAAGCAATTTGAAAAAGAAATAACTGCTTATTGCGGCGCCAAAACAACCATAGCCGTCAGCGCCTGGACAACAGGTATGGAAGTCTTGTTGCGCTGGTGGGGAGTGGGTCCTGGCGATGAAGTCATTATTCCTGTCTATACGTATTGTGCCAGCGCCAATGTTGTTTTGCATACTGGAGCAACTCCAGTTTTTGTAGATGTCAATAGCGCAGATTTCAACCTTTCTTTAAGCGAGGTTGCAGCCAAAATTACCAGCAAGACTAAAGTCATTATGCCCGTTGACCTCGGCGGCTTCCCTTGCGATTACGAGGCACTGTATCAACTCATCGAGGAGAAAAGACACTTGTTTGAACCCAACTCACCTGAACAAACCCAACTCGGACGCATTTTAATTGCTGCAGATGCTGCGCATAGTTTTGGTGCTTTATACAATAAGCAACGTGTCGGGAGCTTAGCAGACATCACGGTATTTTCTTTCCATGCGGTGAAGAATCTCACTACCGCTGAGGGTGGAGCCATTACTTTTAACCTCCCTGAAGGATTTGACCACGAAGCCATATACAAGACGTTCAATATGAAAATCTTGCACGGGCAATCAAAAGACGCCTTGGCAAAAACACAAAAGGGTGCATGGCGCTACGACGTTTTGGAACCGGGATACAAATGCAACATGACCGATATTCAGGCAGCCATTGGCTTAATTGAACTCGGGCGCTACCAAGAAAACCTAGACCGCCGCAAAGCGATTTTTGCCGCCTACGACAACGCCTTCTCGGCCTATAATTGGGCACAAACACCTGTTTATCAAGACGAGCAAAAAACAAGTTCGTATCACCTTTATCAGCTGCGCATCAATAACTGCACTGAAGCACAACGCGATGCCATTATTCAAGCCATTTTTGACCACGATGTAGCGGTCAACGTGCATTTTCAGCCCTTACCCCTACTCACAGCTTACAAGAATTTAGGCTACCAAATAGCAGATTTCCCGAATGCCCTAGACAACTATTCAAGAGAAATTTCGTTACCGGTTTATTACGACCTCAATGATGAACAGGTTGCTACCGTTATAAAAGCCGTTTGCGCTTCGGTTCATCAAATATTGGGAAAGTAATGATACATGAATTGACATAAAACTCGACCTTTTTTACCGTACCAATGATCAAAACCATCTTCTTTACATTTCTCTTACTCCCCTTTTTGTCCTTTACACAAGATTGGCCCATCTATAACCAAGATTGGTATGATCACAATTTAAAAGATTGGCCCTCCAATTACAAAGATCTCAACGACACTTGTGATGTCATTCCATTAGGCGTAGACTTTGGCTTGTGCGCCATGCCACTCGGTTGGGCCCTTACGGATTCGGGCTGTGTAGTGCTGTCGGGTTGCGGCTGGATTGGCAGCGACGGCATCAATTACCAAAGTTCTTTTTTCAGTTCTTCTTATGAATGCAATAGCGCCTGTATTCAAGACACCGTTGTCTTTTTAAGTTGTATTGATTCAGCTTTGATCGACCTTCAAGTGCTTTGCCCTGGCGTCATTGACCCCGTTTGTGGCTGCGACTCCGTCACTTATCAAAATTCATGTATCGCCACAAGTTATTATGGCGTCAGTTCATTTTATCCTGGCGAATGCGTCACGAGTAAAGTACAGGCCCTCGCAAATGAGCCCATTCTTGTTTATCCAAATCCGAGTAGCGGTGTGTTTAGTTTGAAACCGCTTCAGTTGGGAAAAACACTTCGGTTTTATAATGTCTATGGGCAACTGATTTTCTCCACCGAGGTACAGGCCATCGAAATGAAAATTGACCTCGGACTGCTACCCAAAGGATGCTACTTATTCACAATTGACAACGGAATGAGTCAGAAATTACTGATAGAATAGCCATTTAATTTCCAAAAAGCACCTGACTCCGTATATCTACTGAAGCAAAGCCGCTCGCTTCTGATGAACTTTGAAAAAATCAAGGTTCATTATGTTCATCAAAACTTACTCCAGTGCTGTATTTGGCATCAGCGCCACCACCATTCAAGTCGAAGTCAATATCGATATCGGGATCAACTTTCACTTAGTTGGCCTCCCCGACATCGCCGTTAGAGAAAGCCACCAGCGCATTAAAGCTGCTTTTCGCAACAACAAGCTTCATTTTCCAGGCAAGGAAGTCACCATCAATTTGTCTCCAGCCGACATCCGCAAAGAAGGTTCGGTCTTTGACCTCCCTATTGCCATTGGTATTCTTGCCGTCACTAAGCAAGTCAAAGACACCCGCCTTAGCGAACTGCTTTTGCTCGGCGAGTTATCTCTCGACGGCAGTATTCAAAGAACAAAAGGTATTTTAGCGATTGCGCTTCAAGCCAAAGCAGAAGGTTTCAAAGGCTTAATTGTTCCGCTCGAAAACGCAGCCGAAGCAGCCATTGTTTCAGGCCTTGAAATTTATGGCGTACAAACCATACAAGAAGTCATTGCCCTTTTGAATGGAAAGGGCGAACTCAAAAGAACCCCTACCATTGGGCCCGAAGTCTTTGAACAATTGGCCACCCAAGCGTCTTTAGATTTTTCAGAAGTCAAGGGTCAATTGCATGTGAAGCGCGCCTTTGAAATTGCAGCCGCGGGCTCACATAACCTGATTTTAGTAGGCCCGCCGGGCGCCGGAAAATCTATGCTTGCCAAACGACTACCCTCTATTTTGCCGCCAATGTCGCTAGAAGAAGCACTCGAAACCACCAAAATTCATAGTGTTGCCGGCAAAAAAAGAAATGCCGGTATTGTTACACAGCGGCCATTTAGAAAACCACACCACACCATCTCTGACATCGGTCTTATCGGCGGAGGTAGCTATCCGCAACCGGGCGAAATTTCTTTAGCGCACAATGGCGTATTATTCCTAGACGAACTTCCTGAATACAAACGACACGTGCTAGAGGTATTGCGCCAGCCCCTTGAAGACCGCGCCGTCAATATCTCTCGCGCACGCTTTTCTATTGACTACCCTGCCAACTTTATGCTCATTGCGGCCATGAACCCCTGCCCGTGTGGCTTTTTAAACCATCCCGAAAAATCTTGTGGTTGTCATCCAAATGCGGTGCAGCGCTACCTTCAGCGGGTTTCTGGGCCGCTCCTTGACCGCATAGACATGCACATTGAAGTGAGTCCGGTAAAGTATACAGAACTCAATCAGAGCAGCGCTGCAGAAAGCAGTCAAGAAATCAGGTTGCGCATACTAGCTGCACGCAAATTACAACAAGAGCGGTATGCAGCACAGCCAGGCACTTATGCGAATGCCCAAATGAGCCGACGCGAGGTAGAGCTATATTGCAAGTTGAGCCCAGACGGTCAAAAAATACTCCAAACAGCCATGAAAAAACTAGGTTTGTCGGCCCGCGCCTATGAGCGCATCCTAAAAGTTGCGCGCACCATCGCCGACTTAGAAGGCGCGCCTCAAATTGCAACCGCTCACCTCAGCGAGGCTATTCAGTATCGAAATTTAGATCGGAGTAACTAAATGACACAGAACTGCATAGCAGAAATCTAGCATAATATTGATTGTAGAGTTGTCTCAAATTATGAAATAAATAGTCTTAATAGTGACATTTCTCAGCACATTTCCAGCTGCAATATTGGTGTTGATTTTTTCTACCAAAAACGCCATTATCACTCCACGTGTGTATTGCCTTTGACTTCCCATGTGTTAGAACTTTTCGACAGACCTCACATTTGGCGTCATTACCCACTAAAGAAAAAGCTTTGCCTTCCTCAGCAAAATAGCTATCCTTCATTCTTCTGATTGACATATTGTAATTTATCTTTGATTTATACTGAATTAGCAAAACTAAATCTACCAGGTTTTGTCATTATTTTGTTGATGCTTTTAGATTAAGTAAGTTTAAGTATCTTAAACATGAAATTGCTAACTAATGTAATTTCAATGAATCAGCTTAATTGCAGGGCATTCTTAAAACACTACATTTGATACATGAGACTTCTACTCTTTCTTTACTTTAGTTTGTTCGGCCACTTTTTAATTGCACAAACCCTAAATATCGGCCATACCACACTCACTTTCAATGACCCCAACCGAACAGGTGGTTTCGGTAGCGGCGGTGGGCCCGGCAGACAAATCCAGACCGAAATTTATTATCCGGCAACAACTTCGGGTGAAAACGTCGCAGTTGCCGATGGGCAATGGCCAGTCATCGTCTTTGGACACGGCTTTGCGATGAACTGGGACGCCTATTCAAATATTTGGTCTACGTTGGTTCCGTATGGATACATCATGGCTTTTCCGAGAACGGAAAGTGGACTTTTTCCGGCGCCAAGTCATGGCGATTTCGGGCAAGACATCGCACTTGTTGCTCAAAAAATGAGTGATGCAGGGCAAAACAGCAACAGTATTTTTGATACAAAAATTTCGGATTACACCTGTGCCATGGGCCATTCAATGGGTGGCGGGGCTGCAGTTTTGGCAGCTGCACAAAGTTCTATTTTTGATGCTTATTTAGGCTTGGCACCAGCAGAAACCAACCCAAGCGCCATTGCAGCAGCAGCCAATCTGCAAATTCCTTCGCTCATATTATCTGGTAGCAACGACGGCGTCACCCCAGCAAGTCAGCATCATTTACCCATTTACAATGCCATTGCACACGATTGCAAGAGTTTTGCTAATCTCATTGGCGGAGGACATTGTTATTTTGCCAATAGCAACTTTAATTGCGACTTCGGTGAGAGCACGAGTTCAACTGGCATTAGCCTGAGTCGTTCCGAACAACAAAGTTTAATGTACCAGCAAATGATACCTTGGTTGTCTTATTTTCTGGGGCAAAGTTGCGAAGGTTATGCGTTATTTATGGAGTATCCAGTCAATGGTATCACACTAAGTTCTACCTGTCCAAATAGCATTCCTGATGTCACGATCACTCAAAACAACAATATACTATCTACAACAACTCAGGGTCTGTCTTATCAATGGTATCTCAATGGAGAACCCATTTCGGGCGCAACCAATGATAGTCTTCAAGTGGTAGATAACTTTTCGGGGGGCTATCAGTTATTGGTGAATTTCGATTACGGTTGTGATTTTAGTAACAACATAGCAGAAGTGGATGACTTCAAACCTGCACTGAATATATTTCCGAATCCTGCCGACGATTTCATTGAAATCAGAGGCCTTTCTATTGACGACTGCCGTTATACCATTTTGAATTTACAAGGACAATTCCTTCAGTCAGGTCCTTTGAGTGGTGAAAATTCAACAATTCTGCTCCATCAGCTGCCGAAAGGTTCTTATTTTCTTCAAATAAACGGTGTGAGTTTCAAGGTACTGATTAGTCGTTAACAGCGCACAAAAATCAAAACTATTCACTAACTTCGGGAACTCTTATCTTGAAACATGCTCAATAGATTACTCTTTACCGCTTTTCTGATTTTCAGTTTTGCATCTTTTGCCCAAGAATACACCATTCGCGGTTTTCTCCACGACGCCTCTAACGGAGAACCCATCTCAGATGAACGCGTCAAAGTACTCAAGCAAGACAGCACGCCTATTGCCGTTGGCTACTCTAACATATCTGGGTTCTTTTCGATTCCAAAATTGGAATGTGGCACCTACATCCTCAAAATAGACAAAGCCAAATACGAGCGCACCTACCTCACGGTAGTCATGACACCCGCAAAAAAAATCTATGATATTGGTTCATGGAACTTAAATCCCAACACACTCAGTATTCAAGATGTAAGGGTAACCAACGAAGCCAAAGTGAAAAGGCAACAAATTGGCATGTCTGAAATCAAAATGGACAAACAAGCAGTGGAACGCATCCCGATGTATGGCGCCGAGAGCGATATCGTTGGTGCTTTGAGCGTTACGCCTGGAGTTGTCACTACAGGTGACCAAGGCGGCCAATTGTATGTGCGTGGTGGTACGCCCATTCAAAACAAAACCTTACTCGATGGCATGACCATCTACAATCCTTTTCACTCCATTGGTTTTTACTCCATTTTTGAAACAGAACTCGTCAAGTCTGTCGATATTTATACTGGGGGTTTCGAATCTAAATACGGAGGCCGCATCTCCTCGGTAATGGACATCACATACCGCGACGGCAACCGCAGCAAGTTTGCAGGTAAAATTTCTGCTTCCCCTTTCATGAGTAAAGCCGTTTTAGAAGGCCCTCTAGGCAGAAAAAGCAAAGATGGCCTTGCAGCCGGTTCTTACATGTTTACAGCCAAACAGTCACTCCTAGACTACACCAGCAAATCGCTTTACCCCACTGTAAACGACGGCAATGGTCTGCCTTTCAATTTTACCGACCTCTACGGGAAAGTTACATTTAACGGCGAAGGTGGCTCCAAGGTGAGCGTCTTTGGTTTCTCTAACAAAGATTCCGTCAACTATAACGTTGCAGATCTTGATTGGAATGCAGCAGGAGGCGGGCTCAACTTTACATTGGTTCCGAGTAGCTCTCCAATTTTCATCAGAGGCCACGTCAATGGCAGCAACTACGAAACCACCTTTATTGAAACGGGACAGGAACCCCGCTACTCCAAAATTGGCGGCTTTGACATGGGTTTTGACTTTACCTTCTTTCAAAAAAATGAAAGTGAACTCAATTACGGCTTCAATTTAAGTGGTTTCAATACCCAATTCATCACCTTCAACGAACTCGAAAGAAAAATTGAAGCGAGCAACTTTACTACTGAAATTGGCAGTTATGTCAACTACCGTTTAGTGAAGCCTCGTTGGGTTTACCAAGGTGGATTGCGCATGCAGCTCTATGCGTCCCTCAATACAGTTTCAATTGAGCCACGCTTCGGTGCTAAATACAACGCTACTGACAAACTCCGCTTCAAATTTTCAGGCGGGCGCTTTTCTCAGAATTTTACCTCCGCATCTTCAGACAAAGATGTGGTCAATCTCTTCAATGGTCTTTTATCTGCTCCTACAAACGTTCAAGACCAATTCATCAATGAATTTCAACAAGTTTCCGAGATTAAAAATGGTTTGCAATATGCATGGCATGCCATTGCTGGTTTTGAATACGACCTCAACAAATTCTGGAATGTCAATATTGAAGCGTATTACAAATACTTCGATCAACTCAGCAATATCAATCAGAACAAACTCTACAGCGATATAGCGCAATTTGAACTCATCGACGACGTTTTCAAAAAAGACTTCATTATCGAATCCGGACAATCATACGGTGCCGATGTATTGCTCAAATATACCAAAGACCGCATTTTTCTTTGGGCAGTTTATTCTTTAGGATACAACACCCGTTGGGATGGCTTTGACAACTACTTCCCAGTTTTTGACCGCCGACACAACATCAATCTTGTAGGTTCTTACGCCTTTGGAAAAGAGAAGAAAACAGAACTCAACGTGCGTTGGAACTTAGGTTCAGGCTTGCCGTTCACGCCAACTGCTGGCTACTACCAACTTGAAAATTTTGGAGAAGGCCTTACCACTGACTATGTCACGAACAATCCGAATAACGTTGCCACGATGTTGGGTACTTTCAATTCTCAAAGATTGCCTTACTATCACCGTCTTGACATCACAGTAAAGCATAGTATCGTTACCAAAAACAAGAACAATTTAGAACTTGTACTTGGTATAACCAATGCCTATAACCGCAACAACATTTTTTATGTAAACCGCGTAACCAACGAAATCATTTATCAGTTTCCGTTTTTACCAAGTTTAGGCATTAGTTATAAATTTTAAAGAATGGCGCACATCAGGGCTTTTCAAGGTATCCGACCCGTACGGAGCAAAGTACATTTAGTGGCCACTCGCCCTTATTACTCGTACAAGAAAAACGTCCTGAAGGCCAAGCTAGAAGACAACCCTTTTACTTTTTTGCACATCATCAATCCTGAGTTTGGTGCCCAAATCAAAACCAAACCCAACTCAACAGAGCGCTTTTTACAAGTCAAGCAAAGATTTGAACAATTTAAGTCAAACGGCATTTTACTGACAGACGCTCAAGCACAGCTCTATATTTACAGGCAGTCAAAAGAAGGAATGGTTGTTGCGGGTTTTTTTGCTGGCGTGAGCGTTGATGACTACCTCAACGGAGATATCAAAATTCATGAACAAACCCTCACTGCCCGAGAAGATGTCTTCACCAACTACCTCGATGTTGTGGGCTTCAATGCAGAACCTGTTCTACTTACTTACGAGGGTCAGGCGCCTATTCAACAAATACTTGACACCTATTTACTGACAAGACCAGAATACGAATTCACTACAACTGACCGCATTACACATGAGGTTTGGTTGCTTAGCCCAGCTGACTCCGCTGCACTTTGTGCTGCATTCAAAAAGGTACCCGCTTTGTATATTGCAGACGGACACCACCGCTGCGCCTCTTCTGCCCGCTACACGCAACAATTGCGCGCTAAACATGAAGCGTATCCTGAGGCGGCCAATTATTTCCTCGGTTACCTCGTCGATGAAAGAGAAGTGCAAATAGCCGCTTTTCATCGCTTACTGAAGTCTACCAACGGGCTAGACCTCAAAGGGCTTATGGCCATACTGGCCAATGAAGGAAGCATAGAGATCCTTCAAAGCGCGCTCTTGCCAGAAAAGAAACACGACATTCATATTTACATGAGCGGTACTTGGATCAAATTTAGACCAAATCTAAATTTCATCAATGACCTAGACCCTATCGAAACCCTCGATTCGTTCATCCTTTCGGACCTTATCCTGAAACCCATTTTTGGCATTATTGACCTCAAAACTACAGATCAAGTAGAGTTTGTACCCGGTAATGAACCGCTTCAAAAAATCATCGAAACCGTCGATGCCAAAAAATTTGAAGTCGCCTTTTTATTACACCCAGCCAGTATTGCCGATGTTAAAAAAGTAGCCGATGCGGGCATGAATATGCCACCAAAATCTACTTGGGTCGAACCCAAACTCCGCAGTGGGCTCACTATCTATTCGCTAGAAGCATGATCCAAACACAACTCAATTTAGTACGCGCTCAAATTCCTGAGCAAGTAACCCTTATTGCCGTTTCCAAAACCAAACCTGTCTCCGACCTTCAGGCTGCTTATGATGCAGGCCAAAGGCACTTCGGAGAAAACAAAGTTCAGGAAATGGTCGAAAAAGCCGCACAACTTCCTTCCGACATCCATTGGCATTTAATTGGTCACCTGCAAACCAATAAGGTCAAATACATGGCGGCATTTGTGCACCTCATTCATGGTGTGGATAGCCTTAAATTGCTTCAGGAAATTGACAAGCAAGCCAAAAAAGCCGGACGCACTCAAGATGTTTTGCTGCAGTTTTATATTGCTCAAGAAGACACTAAATTTGGTCTCGACCTACAAGAAGCGCAGGAAATATTAGATTCCATCGAGTTTCAACAACTCAAACGCATTCAGGTTTGTGGCGTCATGGGCATGGCCAGTAATACCTCCGATGAAAAGCAAGTAGCTAGAGAATTTTCGGCACTCAAAAAGATTTTTGAAACCTTGCAGAACAAGTATTTTCAAGAAAAACCAGCGTTCAAAGAAATTTCAATGGGCATGAGTGGAGACTACCAATTGGCAATTCAAAATGACAGCACCATGGTAAGAGTTGGAAGTAAAATTTTTGGAGGGCGCTAAACGTCAAAAATCAAAGAAGACATTTCGGCTTTGCGCAAGTATTTCTGAGCAAGCTCTTGGATTTCTTGCACCGTAATTTTATCAATCGCCTGATGCATTTCTGCAATGGTATCGATTTGTCCAAAAGCCAACATGCTTTTGCCCAAACCTTGCATGAGCCCTGAATTGACATCCATTCCTAAAGCCAAGTGACCTTTAAATTGCCTTTTAGCCTGAAGCAACTGACTTGCAGTGAGTGTTTTATCGCGTAATTTTTCGAGTTCTTTGTCAATTAACGCAAGGGTTTTATTGACGTTTTTAGACTCCGAACCAAAGTAAATTTGCCAATAACCGGTATCGGCAAAGGTGTGGTAGTTGGCTTCTATAGAATAGGCATAACCGTAGCGTTCTCTAACTGATAAATTGAGCCTGGAATTGAGTGCCGGGCCACCTAAAATATTAATCAATAAAGACATCGCGATGCGCTCATCTTGGTGATAGCTTGGTGCGAGGCCACCCAAAACAGCATGTGCTTGATAGTTGGCTTCTTTCAATGCTTCATTAAAGGGTTTGGCGCTATTGAACGGATGTGGGCTTGGGCGCTCAGCAGTAAGTGGCATAGCGGCAAGTGCTTTTTCAAGTACTGCTTTCAGCTTGGTGAGTGGTATATTGCCCACAAATGAAACCACCAAGTTGTCGGCAGTAAAATATTGTTTGACGTAATCTTGAAGGTCTTGTTGGGTAAAACCCGAAACACTTTCTTTGGTACCTAGGATGTTTTGACCTAAAGGATGACCTTCAAAAAGTTTGGCGTCGAAATCATCGAAAATTTTGTCGCTAGGTGAATCAAGATAAGAATTGATTTCATCCAAAATGACTTCTTTCTCCTTTTCGATTTCTTTCTGCGGAAAAGTAGAATTGATGGAGATATCAGCAAGTAAATCTATCGCTCTTTGGGTATGTTCTTTGGAAAAGGAAGCATACAAGCACATTTCTTCTTTGGCGGTATAAGCATTGAGTTCGCCGCCTACTGAATCGATGCGCGACAAAATATGGAGTGCTTTTCTTTTCTCCGTTCCTTTGAACAAACAATGTTCGAGAAAATGTGCCAAACCTATCTGATTGGCCGACTCATGACGGGATCCGGCGGCAAAGAAAAAGCCTAAATGGGCAACTTGACTGGGTACTTTGAGGTAAACCAAACGCGTTCCGTTCGACAGTACTTCACAAATAGGTTGATAGGCCTTCATTAAGGATTCAGGAGTTTAGATTGCCATTGATTTTGGTGGCGGACATACGCCCGACGCTCGTGTAAGCGCGAAGGCTGACCTTGCCAAAATTCGAGGTATTGAGCGTCTAGGGCATAACCTCCCCAATGTGGTGGGCGTGGCACAACATCTGGAAATTGGGCATCGTAAGCCTCAAAACGGGCAATGAGTTCTTGGCGGTCGGTAAGGGTTTCGGATTGCTGAGAGGCCCAAGCACCTATTTGGCTCTCGCGCGGACGCGTGGCAAAATAAGCATCGGATATAGACGCCTCAATTGGAGCTACAGTACCTTCTATGCGCACCTGACGCATGAGTTGTGGCCAGAAAAAGAGCAGTGACGCTTTTGGGTTAGCTCCAAGCGCTTGACCTTTTTGTGAAAGGTAATTGGTGTAAAAAATAAATTGGTTGTCGAGTAATTCTTTGAGATAAAGAACACGCGCGTGGGTTTGGAGTTCGGCAGTACAGGTACTAAGTACGCAGGCATTTGCTTCGCGTTCTTGCGCTTGTACGGCAGCATCGAACCATTCAGAAAATGCACTAAAAGGATTATCAGACAAGGTGCCGATGGCCGAAGACTGATCGAAATCAGCGTGGTTTTCGCGGTATGCTTTCAGCCATTCGCTCATGGTTATGCTTCGGTTTCGTCGGAGATTTCGGAGTCGTTGATAAAGACGTCCTCATCTTCGTCGGTATCTGAACCCGATGCAGAGAACACCTGACGAATTGGTGTGTGTGTCGTTTCTTCCTCAAACTTTGGTGCTTTTTGAGCTGGAGACTGGAACTCTTCTTCGCGGTAAGGGAAAATTTCCACAATTGGAGAAGCCGTAATAGAAACTACATTGAAGTCGATCATGAGCGTAGCAAGGCTTTCTTCCATGCGCTCGTATGCTTCCTTGACGTTGGTCGCACTCACTAAAAAGTTCTGTGAGATGGTTTTGGCTTTTTCGCCGTCTTCGTCTATGCGGTCATAGGTGACTTTACATTTGAACCATTGTTCGGCGTCGTCGTATTGGAAGATGTCGTGAAGATCGGTTCGGGTGATACCCGTTACTTGAAATTCGCCGCGAATGCTTGATCCTAATTCTTCGTAAATGCGCGCCTCGGCGTCGGTGAAGGTCATGGCAGCAAGTAAATAAGGTTCAGAAACCCTTTTAAATGTGCCGTTTTCGAGTTGTTTGGTGTATTTGACTTTGACGGTAAACCAGCTATTCATGCGTAATAAATTTGGACTACAAAGATAACACGCTCGTTTGAATTAACACTACTTCGAAAAGCCAAATGGCAATAAGTTTTGAACGGTATCTAAGCATAAAACACGACCCGATTTCTGAACAAGCAGCACTTCTATAGGTTCCGACTGACGACTTTCGCTTTCTAGCATGACCTGCCTACAAGGTCCGCAAGGTGAAATATAAGAATCACTTGAGGTTAGATCGCCTTTTGCGACGATACAAATTTTTAAAATGGGATCGTTCGGATGATTCGCGCCAGCATAAAAAAGCGCCACCCTTTCGGCACACAAACCCGACGGATAGGCGATATTTTCTTGATTGTTACCTTCGATGATTAATCCACTTTTAAGCAAAACACTTGCCCCTACTTGAAACTGAGAATAAGGCGCATAAGCGCGCGTTAACGCAGCATTGGCGGCACTTACCAAAGCTTGCTCTTGATCAGGCAGATCTTGAATGGAGGGAATCGAACGGTAAGAAAAGGTGAATTGCTGTATCATCGAGGCGTTCATACGCAAAAGCACAGGAAATGTTTCAAGATTTTATTTGTCGGAGTAGCACAATAAGAGGTCTTTTTTCGGTAATTTCGCGTTTTTAGAATCCATGGAAGCAGATAAATTAAAAGCATCGTATGGCGTTGGCATGAGCATCGCCGAAAGTTTAGCACAGCAAGAACTCTCCACCCTTGACCTCGATCAAGTTTTGGCGGGCATGCGCACTATTTTCAATGGCGAAGAGCCTCTCATGAGCCCTGAAGAAGCCAACCTTCATATTCAGCTTTACCTCGACACACAGAAAACCAAAAAATACGAGGTCAACAAAGTAGCCGGCGAAGCTTTTTTAGCCGACAACGGTAAACGCCCAGAAGTACACACCACAGACAGTGGTTTGCAATACGAAATTTTGGAAGAAGGTAATGGCGGCAAGCCAGGCCCAACGAGCCAAGTGACCGTTCATTACCACGGCACACTCATCGACGGCACTGTCTTTGACAGCTCAGTTCAAAGAGGAGCACCTGCCACTTTTGGTGTCAATCAAGTCATTCGCGGCTGGACCGAAGCCCTACAACTCATGTCAGAAGGCTCCAAATACCGTTTGTCTATTCCACAGGAATTAGCCTATGGTGCCAACCCACATCCAGGCGGCGCTATCCAACCATATGCTGCACTTATTTTTGACGTCGAACTTATTTCTATTGCCTAAAACAACCTCAACTATGAAATTTATAGCCCTAATTGCCTTAATGTTTACGTTGTTTGCTTGCGGCAACGACGTCGTTACCTTCAAAACCGACAAAGAACGCTACTCCTATTTATTAGGTGTAGAAATTGCCAAACCTTTCATTACACAGGCGCCATTTACCAAAATGGACAAAGAAAAAATGATCGAAGGTTTTGAAACCCCTGTCAAAGAAGCTGAGCTCAAAAAATACTACAAAGACCTCGAGCTTCTCCTCGGACAAACGGGCAAAAACTTCAATGAAAAATACCTAGACCAAGGTTCTTTTGCAGTAGGCAAAATCAACCGCGAGCGCTTTGATCACTATTTTGAAGAACTCGACGCTAAGTCACTCATCAATAGCGATTATGTTAAGAAAGGCTTTGCCGATGGCCTCAACAAAAAAGACGCCGAAGCATTAAAAGGCCTAGATCGCAAAAAAATCATGGCCGGTTTTGAAGCTTTAATGAACAATAAATACCAAAAAATCACCGAAGGCTACAAAGCGGAGGGCGAGGCGTTCATGGCAGCTAACAAAAACAAACCTGGCATCAAAACAACTGCTAGTGGCTTGCAGTACCTGATTATCAAAGAAGGCAAAGGACCTAAGCCAGGCCGCGATGCCCGCGTCAAAATGAGCTATATCGGCATGAACCCCGACGGCAGCATCTTTGATCAGTCGCCAGCAGGCGAAGGCATCAGCTTTGGTCTCAATGAAGTCATCCCAGGCTGGACCAAAGGCATACAACTCATGAGTGTCGGCAGCAAAATTCGCTTGTTTGTACCACAAGAACTAGGCTATGCTGGAAACCCACCACAAGGTGCAAACATCAAACCTTACTCTCCGCTTATTTTTGAAATGGAACTCATGGAAATTGAAAAAGCTACTGCGCCTAATACGGCCATGCAGATGCCTACTCCAAGACCACAATAATTCGTAACTTAGACCATGCGCTTTTTAAAATATCTCTCCATTTTTGTTGCAGGTGCTTTGGCTTTGAACTCCTGTGAAGAAGACATCATCCTAGACGGTGACTTCGTCGAAACAGCAGTTGTTTATGGCCTGCTTGATCAAGCCGACTCCATTCACTTTGTCAAAATCACACGTGCATTTATTGGCCCGGGTTCTGCCCTAGACATCGCTCAAATCCCAGATTCAAGTTATTTTGATCAGGTTGAAGCAACCGTTAGCGAAGTTGTAAATGGTCAAGTGACCCGCACCTGGGCACTTCAAGATACCATTGTTCAAGACAAAGACACAAACGGCCTTTTCTACGGCCCAGAGCAAAAAGTGTTTTACTTCAAGACCCTACCAACGGGCCCACTTGAAGCCATTCAAACATCACCAAATCCGCAATTGAGTTCGCTCATTCCTACCGCTACCTACCGCTTTAAAGCCATCATCAACGGAGGAGAATTTGAAGTGAGCGGCGAAACCGCACTTGTACATGGCATGGCCTCGCCTGCTGCCTCACAAAACTTCACCTTCAAATTTGCCGACGATCCAGGAGAATACATTTCAACCGGTATCGCTGTTTCCAATACGGGTAACTCTTACATAACAAGTGCTCACTTAGACGTACTCTTTAATGAGCATGTTGGCGCCACTGTAACGGAAAAATCCTTCCGTTGGAAACTCGGAGAAGCAGCAGCAGAGCCGTATTCTTCGCGAATCTATTCTGCCGTAGGGCGCACCTTCTATGACCTCATCAAAGCAAATGTGAGCAATAACCCAAGCGTAGACAAACGCACATTTAAAGGCGTGCGTGTCATTTTAACTGGCGGCGCAGAAGACCTCTTCAATTACATGAGTGTCAATTCACCAAGCTCGAGTCTTGCACAAACGAAACCTACCTACACAAACCTCAGTGTAAGCAATGGCAAACGCGTGGTTGGTATTTTCTCCTCGCGTCAGACCGTTACGTACTACAAACCATTCTATACTTCTCCGCAACAAGCATATATCAGAGCCATCGATAAAAAATCGACCAAAGAACTCTGCAGTGGCCCAATTACAGGTTTCTTGCTATTTTGTTCTAACCATCCAGGCGACAACGTAGTGGGGCAAGAGGAGTCTTTTGCATGTAACTAAATGACTGAGCGCCAGACACTCTTTGCCGATGTCTTGCTGCCAGTCCCGATGCGGCAGGTTTTCACTTACCGCGTTCCTTTTGAATTCAATGCACAAATGCGCAGTGGTTTGCGCGTGTTGGTCCCGTTCGGAAAAAACAAACTCCTGACTGGCTTAGTCACGAATGTTCATCCGAACGTCCCTCAAAATTACCAAGCCAAATACATCGATACCATCCTCGACGAACAGCCCATTATCACGGGCAAGCAACTCGCTTTCTGGGATTGGATCAGCACCTACTATATGGCGCCCATTGGCGATGTCATGAACGCCGCCTTGCCCGCCAATTTCAAGCTGGCCAGCGAGTCTAAATTTTGTCTGCACCCAGACGCACCGCTTCAAAGACCCGAACTCAGTGCGCGTGCCGCAGAAATCCTAGACCTACTAGAAATTCAGGCCCAAATGAGCTCAAAAGAAATTGCTGAGCGCCTTGGCATCAAGACCATTCAACCTTACCTCAAGAAGCTCCTGGAACTCAAACTTATTGCAGGTGCAGAGGAAGTGCAGGAGCGCTACACACCCAAAACGCAGCTCTTCATTTTTTTGCATTCGGATTTGCAGCAAGAAGAACAACTCAGCAGCTTCCTCAATACCTTAGAAAGAAAAGCTCGTGCAGAAAAACAACTGCACGCCATGCTCCGCTTCATTCAGTTAGCTACTGAAGCTGGTGGTTTGGCTGCACCGGTATCCAAAACCCTTTTGCTCAAACATGAAGTGAGTGCATCTGCTTTGGCTACCCTAGAAAAACAAGGTGTTTTGCTCATTGAACGCTTGCAAGTGGACCGCCATGCAAGTGTTGGCGAGGGCAAAGGTGCATTTAAACCACTTACTGAAGTTCAGCAGGTAGCGCTTCAGCAAATTGAAACAGGTTTCGAGTCCAAAGAAGTTTGTCTGTTTTATGGCGTTACGGGCTCGGGCAAAACCGAAATCTACGTTCAGCTCATCCAGCACTACCTAGACCTCGGCAAACAAGTGTTGTTTCTGATCCCTGAAATTGCACTCACCACCCAACTTATTGGGCGTTTGCAGCACTACTTTGGCGACCTCGTTGGCGTCTACCACTCCCGTTTCAATCAGAACGAACGTATTGAAATCTGGAACCACGTGTTGGCCAATGACCCCAATAAATTCAGGATCATTGTAGGGGCACGCAGCTCGGTATTCTTGCCCTTTGCCGACCTCGGTTTGGTCATCGTAGACGAAGAACACGAAGCCTCTTTTAAACAATACGACCCTTCCCCGCGCTACAACGCCCGCGATGCTTCAATTGTGCTCGCTAAATTGCATAATGCGAAAGTACTTTTAGGTTCGGCAACACCTTCCATAGAATCTTACACCAACGCCAAACAAGGAAAATACCATTTGGTGCAACTTTCCGAACGTTATAAAGGCCTGCAGTTGCCACTCATGCTTTGCGCCGACCTCAAAAGAGAGAAACGCCTCAAAAACATGCAGTCGCATTTCTCTGGCTTACTATTGGACGAAATGAAACTTGCGCTCTCCAAAAAAGAGCAAATTATACTTTTTCAGAACCGCCGTGGTTATACCCCAATTTGGTCTTGTGAGGTTTGTGCCTGGACACCCCGCTGCCAACACTGCGATGTCAGCCTGACCTACCACAAGCACAGCAATATGCTCAAGTGTCATTATTGCAGCTACACCACCCCGCCAATTGGCTCCTGCACCAATTGCGGCAGCAACCGCTTGCGCATGATCGGCTTCGGAACCGAAAAAATTGAAGACGAACTACAACTCCTTTTTCCGAATACGGTCTTTAAGCGCATGGACCTCGACAGCACGCGCTCCAAAAACGCCTACGAAGACATCATCGACGACTTCTCTCAGCGCCGCATCGACGTCTTGATTGGTACGCAAATGGTAACCAAAGGCCTCGATTTTGACCACGTATCTTTAGTAGGTATTTTAGATGCCGACATGTTGCTCAACCGCCCCGACTTCAGGGCCTATGAACGCGCCTTTCAACTGATGTCTCAGGTAGCAGGCCGCGCAGGTCGCAAAGAAAAACAAGGAAAAGTCGTGATCCAAAGTGCTCAGGCAGAACACTGGGTGCTCGAACGCGTCATGGCACATGATTTCGTCGGTTTTTATGAAGTTGAAATCGAAGAGCGCGAGCGCTTTTTTTATCCGCCCTATTACAAAATTGTCCAACTCACGCTCAAGCACGAAAAAGAAGAGGTGGTCAATGAAGGAGCCGTATTTTTAGCAAATCAGCTGCGCGACGTCTTCAAAGAACGCGTACTAGGGCCTGAGTTCCCGATCATCAAGCGCATTCAAAATAAATTCCTCAAAGAAATCAAGTTAAAAATCGAACGCGGTGCACCCGACAAAAAAGTAAAAGCCCGCATCTTGCAAGACCTCGATGCATTTTATCAAAATGTAAGATTCAAAGGAATTCAAATTAGTATTGATGTCGATCCGATGTAAGACCCTCCAGATCTGCTAGGCCAAGCAAAGAACTTATTGTTCTTTATCCATTCCGTATTTCTCAATTAACAAATCATTGAGCGTGCGCACCATTTTATTTTCTTTCTCGATGTCAACGATTCTTTTGTTCACCTCAGCATAACTCGAACTGAACAATAAAAAGAAATCGTAGCGCAGTACACTCGAAATCACAGCAAGTAAATCTGTATCTATAGAACTTCTCGTGAGGATCGAGTATACATTCCCCCTCGACTTATTGATTTTTCGGGCAAATTCCGTCACAGACAAGTCACTCTCCTCAAGCACACGCTTAATCTCCTGACCAATATGCATTTCGACCATGACACAAAATTGCTCATTGTCATGCTCATATTCTTATACAAAAAGCTTGTATATTTATACACTATTGTACAATATTATTGTACATTTGAAATAAATTATGTCAAAAAAGTAAAAAAAAAATGAAAATTATTACCAAAATTTTAATGTCAAGCGTAGTAGCCCTTACGCTTTACAGTTGTGCCAAACCGGGATGTACAGATCCGAGTGCGATTAACTACAATGAATCCGCTAAGAAAGATGATGGATCTTGCATGTACAAAGAAAAATTGATCTTTTGGCAAGACCAAGCTACCTCTGAATTAGTACAAAATGCTGGAATTACAGGTCTAAATGTATACGTAGACGGACAATTAATTGGATCTACATTAGCTACCAATTACTGGACAGGCACACCAAGTTGTTCCCAATCAGGCAATGTAAGCGCCGAAATTGATATGGGTAGCCAAATGGTTAAAACAATCAGTTACGAAATCAAAGACAACAATGGCAATTCATTGGTAAGCGACACTTACACTATGACCTCTGGCGATTGTAACATTATCCAAATGTAATTTCAAAGAAATTGATATGAAAAAAATTATCGCAGTAGCAATTCTACTTATTTCATTTTCATCATGCATGATGACTAAAACACCAGTTGGAGCCTATTTGGAAACACCTGGTAAAGAGGTGACTTTTGATAAAGGAAAGCAGTTTTGGCTTTTTTGGGGTATTATGCCAATAGGAAGAACCCATGTCAATACACCTTCTAATGGCAATTGCCAAGTCACAACCAAAATTAGACTTACAGATTTTATAATTTCTGGTTTGACAGGAGGCATTGTTACAAGCACATCAATTAAGGTTGAAGTCAAGGAACAATAAAAATTCAATACCCCCATCAAAAAAGGAACCCCCACGGTTCCTTTTTTATTTTGTGGTATTATATGTTTATAATGAGGGTGTAAAAAAATTCGTTAATTTTAAGAGAAAGATTCTCCACATTTTAATTCAATCAACAACAACTTTATTTCTTCGACACATGAAAAACTTTACACTCATCTTAGCTGGTTTCCTTTTATTATTCGGGTCTTGTACCGTGCAAAAAAGAACGTATCGACCTGGTTTTACAGTTCAATGGAAAGGAGACAAATTTCAAAAGTCTAATGAAGATGTAGCGCAAGAGGAAGTAATCGTCAAAGAGGATGCTGCAGTTACAGTTATTGAAAACGCAACAACTGTTGCCACATCTCTTAGCAACAATAAAGTTGTGCCTACAGAAAGTACAGACCAACCAACTGAGGCGAGCAACAATTTAAAAACTCAAGAGGAAGAAGTATCAGTAGATAAGCAACAACAAGCCGTTAGCTCGCATGCTGAGAAGGCCCCGTCTTACCACATGAAGAAAGCTGCCTCATTTTCAAATGGAATAAACCTCGATCATAAAGCATCCATTGGTGCAGACGACGAAGGCGGAAATGGAGCTCTGAAAGCCATCGGATGGGTATTCATCATTATCGGTATCATATTCTTACTTGTTGTCAGCATAATTGTCGGCATTCTATTAATGCTACTAGGCCTATTGTTTTTTGTGGTGGGCAAGAATAATTAACAAGATATTTTAAGAAACAAAAAAGGAACCCACTCGGTTCCTTTTTTGTTTTGCAATAACAACTTTACTCCCAATTTAAAGGCTTGGTCAATAAATAACCATCTGGTTTAATTACATGAAAAGGAAATTGACTATCCACAAGTTTTTTTCTGCCAATTGTTAAATATCCTTTAGAAGCATCTGCAACTGTTTGGTTCTTACGTTTTGGAGGAAAGGCTACAAACACTCTTTTAGAATTCCAGTTTTCGTGTATGGAGCGAATTGGTGGAACTAAATCGCTATCTCCAGAAATTAACATGGCTGTATCATACTTGTCATGAAATGCATCATTTAACATTTCTGTTGCAATATTAACATCTGTCATTTTTTCATTGAATTTTGGCCAATGGAATCCACAACTTTTACATTTAATTGTGTCTGACTGATATTGACCAAAATAAATCTCTACGTTGGTAGTTTGTAAGGCTTCTATATAAACTGTTTGCCTCTTCTGTTTTTCTGGATTATAATTTAGCCTACTCGTAAAGTACTTTACCCCTACTAATTCTTGAGACGATTTCAATAAATTCTCAGAAAGAAGTCTCAAGTCTAACCATTTACATTGCTTATAACTTGCTTCAAGCATACCAAAATATAAATTGAAGCCATCAACATAAACCTGCACTCTTTCTTTTTTATTGATTTCTTGGCGACTATCCATTTTTTATTTAATTTTGTTACAACAACTCCGCTAGAGATAGCATCTCTAGTCTGACGCTCCGCAAGGAGCGTTTCGTTTTTATACCATTTTCTTTTTCAATTCGAAATAAAACGCCGTATTCCTCAATATATTGAAGATTCATTTAACAAAACAAAACTCAACTTTCAATTTTGAGTTTTGTTTTCCATAAATCAAAAAAGGAACCCAGTGGGTTCCTTTTTTTGCTCAGGTACTAACCTTATAAAAATCAAAATTCTATTCAATCAAAAAAGGAACCTCTCGGTTCCTTTTATCATTTATCCTAAGTAGCTTTTCAGCACTTTGTTTTTGTTGGTGTGTTTGAGGCGGCGAATGGCCTTCTCTTTGATCTGGCGTACGCGCTCACGGGTGAGTTCGAATTTGTCGCCGATTTCTTCTAAGGAAAGCGGTGCTTTGCCGTCTAGGCCGTAGAACATGCTAATGACTTCACTTTCGCGCGGCGTTAGGCTTGTGAGGGAACGACGGATATCTGAACGCAAAGACTCTAAGGTAAGGCTAGCCTCGGGGCCAGGAAGTGAGTCTCCTTGCATGACGTCGTACATTGTGGAAGTAGAGTCGTCGCCTTCAATTAATGGCGCGTCCATAGAGATATGGCGGCCGTTTTGAGAAAGCGTTTGTTTCACTTCTTCTGGCGTGACATTCAAAAACTCAGCGAGTTCGTCTGCAGATGGTGGACGCTCAAATTTTTGCTCGAGTTCAGAGTAAGCACGGTTGATTTTGTTGATGTTGCCAATTTTATTCAAAGGCAAACGCACGATGCGCGCTTGCTCGGCCAAAGCCTGAAGAATAGACTGACGGATCCACCAAACGGCGTAGGAAATGAACTTGAAACCACGGGTTTCGTCAAAACGTTCTGCTGCTTTGATGAGGCCTAGGTTGCCCTCATTGATTAAGTCTGGCAAAGCCAAACCTTGATTTTGATATTGTTTAGCTACTGATACCACAAAGCGAAGATTGGCTTTGGTCAGGCGTTCGAGCGCAAGGCGGTCTCCGGCTTTGATTTTGCGAGCGAGCTCTACCTCTTCATCAGCGGTAATGAGGTCAACTCGACCAATTTCTTGTAAGTACTTGTCTAACGATGCGGTCTCTCTGTTGGTGACCTGTTTTGCGATTTTTAACTGCCTCATATTTTCTAATTGCCTTCCCTTGTACTGATAAAATGCAGAAAGGTTCGACTTGAACGCACATTTTTTTCAAGCGTTACAAAGTTTCGAGCAAATACCCTGTTTTACTGCATATTTTACGGAGTCTGGCGAAGATTTTTTGCAAACTGCAAAGGAAAAAAACGGCTTTTCCATCCACACCTCATACAAAGAACCCTTGAAGTTGCGTTTGGTTCGTATGGATTCATTTATTTCTCAACGTTTTTGTCAGGAATGTGGCAGCCCTCTGAAAGGCCGAAGCGATCAAAAATTTTGCTCCGACCAGTGCCGCAATCAGTTCAATAACCGCAGTTATGCGCAAAAATTGACGCAACAGCGCCAAATCAATCGGATTCTCATGCAGAACCATCAAATTTTAGCACAATACCTCTTGATCGACAAGAAAAGAAAGGTTCAGGAACTCGACCTCCGGGTGAAGGGTTACAATTTTGATTTCCATACCCACCAAAAACAAGCAAAAAATGGCCAGATCTACATCTTCTGTTATGATTTTGGTTACCTTCGATTGGCCTCTAATCAGTTATTATTAGTACAAGGAACTTGCTGACACCAATGAAAATTATTCGCGACACTTATATAGGTGCCCACGGGCGCAAGAGTTTATATGAACTCACTTCACATCCTTCCCAAAATGAATTAGTGGTTTTTGTTCACGGCTTTATGGGCTTCATGGATTGGGGCGCCTGGCATTTAGTCCGCGACTTTTTTACGAATGCTGGTTTTGATTTCTGTCGCTTTAATCTTTCTCATAATGGTGGCACCCCTACTGAACCCATTGATTTTTCTGATACCGTAGCATTTGGTCAGAATACCTATTCAAAAGAACTATTTGATATTTCGTCCTTATTAAAACAGATTGAATCTACCCACCGAACCTACCAAAAAATACACCTTATCGGGCACTCTAGGGGTGGAGGAATGGCGATTTTAGCAGCCCAACAATGGCAGCAAGTGAGCACGCTCGGACAGGTTTGTTCCTGGGCTGCCATCTGCGACATTGCACGACGTTTTCCAAAAGATGACGAACTCGAACAATGGAAAAAAACAGGTGTACGCTTCGTAAAAAATGGCAGAACTCTTCAAGACCTTCCGCAAGCGTATGAGCTGTATACCGATTTTGAAAGCAATAAAGTTCATTTAGATATAAAGGCTGCCGCAAAAGATATCGCTAAACACCTTCATATTTTTCACGGCGACCAAGATGCTTCTGTTCCGATTTCAGAAGCCTATGAATTACAGGAGGCATCAGGCGCGGAGGTCAGTGAAATAAAGGGAGCAAATCATGTTTTTGGTGCTGTGCATCCTTGGGATAAACAACAAATGCCTGCGCAATTGCGTGAGTTGTGCGAGAAGACCTTAGAAAAATTATAAAACAAAAAAGCCAGTAGAAATACTGGCTTTTTGTTTGGGGAGGAAGACGGGTCTCGAACCCGCGACCTTCGGAACCACAATCCGACGCTCTAACCAACTGAGCTACAACCTCCATTTTGGTGGGTGCAAATATACAAAATCTTCTTGATATTTAAAATGCGCTTTTAGAAAATGGCAATTATTCTATACGTAATTTTGCAAGAAAAGAACTCAACACTATAGCTTATATGCCATCTCAAGACCTCTTTACCAGCGAATTACTCGCACAAGCCATGACCTACGAGGGCTACATGCAACTTTCAGAACTTCTTGTTTCTGAAGAACGCACCAGCGGCCCTAACCAAAGTGCGCCCTACGTGCACTACACCAAGCTCAACTTGCAGCGCATGAAGCGCCTCAATAAAACGGTAGAAATACCTGCCCATCTTGTGGAACTCATGCAGCAAAAAGCCAACCATTGGAGGTGGATTACCATAACAGAACCTTGGTGTGGTGATGCCGCACAGTGCGTACCAGTGATTGAAAAATTGGCCTTAACGGTTGGCGCCATACAGACCTATTATATCTTGCGCGACGAACACCCATCAGTAATGGATGCCTACCTCACCAATGGCGGCAGAGCTATCCCGAAATTGATTTGCCTAGATGAAAACGGTGCAGAAGTTTTCACTTGGGGCCCACGACCAGCTGTTATTCAGGACGTCATGAACCAATTGAAAGCGGACGGCGTAACAGAGATTGCTGAGATTGTTGAGGCCATCCAAAAAGCATACAATGCCGACCATCAGGCCGGCATGTACACCGAATTTGAAACCCTTTTACAAGGATTGTAATTTAAAATGTAGCTGTTTAGAGCGTGCCGCGGTTTTCTTGCTCGCGCTCTATGGCTTCGAATAAAGCCTTAAAGTTGCCTTTGCCGAAAGACTGCGCACCTTTTCTTTGAATGATTTCAAAGAACATGGTTGGGCGGTCAACAACTGGCTTAGTGAAGAGTTGCAATAAATAACCTTCGTCGTCGCGATCAATTAAAATACCATGAGATT
Organism: Crocinitomicaceae bacterium; assembly: GCA_034680045.1. Taxonomy (GTDB): domain Bacteria; phylum Bacteroidota; class Bacteroidia; order Flavobacteriales_D; family Crocinitomicaceae; genus UBA952. Next base: position 46,238 of record JAXITO010000009.1, read on the forward strand.
TCAAGAGCTCAACGTCTTCGTCTATAGCGCCAACGCGGTCTAGTAAGTCTTCGTAATAGGTTTCTGGAACGTATAAAAACTCTACTCCGCGGTCGCGCATAGCGGAAACCGTGGCAACGATGTCGTTGGTGGCGACTGCAATGTGCTGTACGCCCGGGCCGTTATAAAAATCGATGTATTCCTCGATTTGAGATTTTTTCTTACCCTCGGCTGGCTCATTGATCGGGAATTTGATGCGGCCATTGCCGTTGGACATCACTTTAGACATTAGGGCGGTATAGTCTGTAGAGATGTCGTTGTCGTCGAAAGAAACAATCTGAGCAAAGCCCATTACCTTTCCGTAAAACTCGACCCAATCGTTCATTTCGTTCCAACCTACATTACCCACCATGTGGTCAATGAATTTGAGGCCAACAGGCTCGGGGTTGTAATGCGATTCCCATTTTTTGTAGCCTGGCAAAAAGATGCCTTGGTAGTTGTGGCGCTCTACAAAAACATGAACGGTTTCGCCGTAAGTGTAAATTCCGGAGCGCACCACCCAACCATTCGCGTCTTCTTCGCGGGTTGGCTCCATGTAAGGCTTGGCACCTCTTTTTGTGGTTTCTTCAAATGCTTTGGTGGCATCTTCTACCCATAAAGCAACAACTTTAACGCCGTCGCCGTGTGCATTGATATGCGCATTGAGCTCACCGCCTTCTGTTAATGGCGTAGTGAGTACCAAACGGATTTTATCTTGTTTAAGTACATAAGAAACGCGGTCTTTGACACCTGTTTCTAAACCTGCATAAGCCTCGGACTGAAAACCAAAGGCTGTTTTGTAATAATGTGCACTTTGTTTGGCGTTGCCGACATAAAGTTCGACGTAGTCGGTACCTAAAAGGGGTAGGAAGTCTTCGGCGTCGTGAAATATTTTTTCTAGGCTGTAGTCGGTGTTTTGGATGTCTTTTAAATTTTTGATCTCTGCCATTGGAATGAATTTAAGTCAAAATTAGGGATTAATGCCGAGTTAGTGCTGCCATGAGAACATGTAGTCTGGCAATTCCATCTCCAAAGCGCGTTTGGTAAGCGAAAGCGGCTTGAAGGTATCGACCATAACAGCCAATTCTTCGGTTTCTTTTTTGCCAATACTGCGCTCGTAAGCTCCTGGATGCGGGCCGTGCGGAATACCTGCCGGATGCAAGGTGATTTGACCTTTTTCGATATTATTGCGGCTCATGAAGTCTCCATCTACATAATACAAGACCTCATCTGAATCGATGTTGGAGTGATTGTATGGTGCGGGAATGGAATCTGGGTGGTAGTCGTAAAGGCGCGGTACAAATGAACAAACCACAAAGGCTGCAGTTTCAAAAGTTTGGTGCACCGGTGGCGGTTGGTGAACGCGACCAGTGATGGGTTCAAAATCATGAATAGAGAACGCATACGGATAGTTGTAGCCATCCCAACCTACGACATTAAAAGGATGATGCGCGTAAGTATAGTCGTAAAGCACATCTTGTTTTTTAATGCGGATCAAGAAGTCGCCTTCTTCGCGGTGTGTTTCGAGTTCTGATGGCGTGCGGATATCGCGCTCGCAATAAGGAGAATGTTCCAACAACTGACCAAACCAATTGCGGTAGCGTTTGGGTGTGTACACTGGATGAAACGACTGAATGATAAACAAGCGGTTGTTGGCGTCGTTGAATTCCAATTGGTAGATCATGCCGCGTGGAATCACGAGGTAGTCGCCGTAAGCAAATTCGATGTTGCCCATTTGGGTGCGCAACTTACCCGAACCTTTGTGGATGAAAATAATTTCGTCGGCATCGGCATTTTTGTAGAAGTAGTCTTTCATGCTCTCAGAAGGTGCAGCGAGCTCGAGGTAAACGTCAGAGTTGACCAATACCGGAACACGGCTTTCTACGTAGTCAGCAGCAGTCTTGAGGTCAAAACCTCTGAAACTGCGCATGAGCATATTTTTTTGAATGCCAATTTCTGGTGCAATATTGGTTTGTGCACCAATGGACTTTACTACCGTTGGTGGTTGAACATGATACAGAAGTGCAGACATGCCGTCAAAGCCAATAGTGCCAAAGAGTTGCTCATGGTATATGGAGCCATCTGGCTGGCGGAAAACGGTATGTCGCTTGTGCGGTATTTGTCCGAGTTTATGGTAAAAGGGCATGTTTCATAGTTTTATAAGTCCAAAACTAATTCAAATGAGGAATTGAAGAAATGATTTTGGTCAGTTTTGTTACTTTTGTTGCAACATCAAATCAACTTTATGTCAAAAATATTGGTACTTGGTTCTTGCGGCCAAATTGGAACCGAACTTGTTTTAGCACTCCGTGCCAAATTTGGAAA
>JAXITO010000010.1:0-45273 GCA_034680045.1 Crocinitomicaceae bacterium
CGCGGCGCAGGTAACATGCTTGGCGGCGAGCAAAGTGGTTTCATTGCTGAAATTGGTTTTGAGATGTATCAAAAAATCCTCAATGAGGCCATGCAAGAGCTGCGCGAAAGCGAATACAAAGAACTTTTCGACGACCGCGTCACAGATCAGTTCAACGGTTTTGTCCAGGATTGTGTCTTTGAAACCGACATGGAAGTACGCATACCAGACCAATACGTCAATCAGGTGGCAGAGCGCTTGAGTTTGTACCAAGCCATGGACAACCTTAAAGACAAAGAAGAGCTCGCTGCATTTAGTTTGCAATTACAAGACCGCTTCGGGCCCTTACCAAAAGAGGTGAAGGAACTTTTGTTCTCCTTTGAACTGCGTTGGTTGGCCGAATCCATGGGCTTGGAGCGTTTGGTGCTCAAATCCGAAAAAATGGTGGGGCATTTTATCGCCAATCCACAATCGCCCTTCTATGAAACAGATCAGTTTCAAGTTATCCTCAACAAAATACTCTCACAACCAGCAGGTTACAGACTTGTTCAAAAAGACGACAAATTGAGGTTAGTCATTGAACCCATCCGTCATATCAAAGACGCATTTGAGAAATTACAAGCGCTCAAAGACAGCTAAAAAAGCTCCTCTTTTCGACTAAATTGTGTTTACTTGACTTACGTCAAGAGATATTTATTTGCTTTGTTGCAACTTTGTACCTGTTCAATTGTTTAAACATTAACCTTAAAATTTAAAAAATGAAAAACGTAGTTATCGGTTTTGTAGGCGCATTTGCCTTGTTCTCTTTTGTTGCTTCACAAGCTGGTCTTTGGTCAGTAGATGGCGCACACTCCCGTTTGGGCTTTACTATTCTTCACAATGGCATCACAAATGTTCATGGTAATTTTGATAAGTTCACCATGGAAGTGACTACACCGAACGAAGATTTCAATGGTGCAACTATCGTTTTAAACGCCGAAGCAGCATCTGTTAACACTGGTATCGAAGCCCGTGACAACCACTTGCGTACAGCAGATTGTTTTGATGCAGAAAAATTTCCTGCAATCACATTTAAAAGTACTGCTGTAAAAGAAACCAAAACAAAAGGAACTTACACAGTAGAAGGCGACCTTACCATGCATGGTGTCACCAAAAAAGTAGTTTTCAATGGAGTACACACTGGAAACAGCAAAAACTACAAAGGTACTGCAGTAGCAGGTTTGCAAATTAGCGGTGCTGTGAAGCGCTCTGAGTTTGGAATGGGTGAAGTAAGCCCAGGTTTAGCTGATGAGGTGAAACTTGTTGCTGATTTAGAAGTTGTAAAAAACTAAGCAAATGAAAAGCAACTTCTTATTCTTCTTTGTTTTAGCGGCATTTACAAGCTTTGCGCAAAATTACAAACTTGCCGACGGCTTCAAGATTTCGTTTACCAATGCGGATGTAAGTGGCACTTTCGATGCGCTTACCACCCCTTCTTTAGTTTTTGACGAAACCAAACTGGCGAGTTCAAAGCTGAGTTTTAAAATTGAAGTTGCCTCAATCAATACTGGAAATGGTTTGCAGAACAAGCATGCCCGCGGCGAAGAATGGTTCAATGCTGAGAAATATCCTTATATCGAATTTACATCTACCAAGATTGAAAAGACGAGTGAGGGCTTCAAAGCAACGGGCAAATTACAAATGCATGGCATCACCAAAGAAATCAGCATTCCGTTTACTTTTACCAAGAAAGGTTCCAAAGGAACTTTTATTGCTAAATTTAGCGTAGACCGCTCTGATTATCAGGTGGGCAAAAAGAATGGTGGCGTTGCTGATACCATTAAAATTACAGCAACCATTCCAGTAACTAAAAAATAAAAGGATGTTAAAAAAAGTAATTTGGGCCCTTTCATCGGGTATTTTAGCAGGTGGTGTTTCGTTTGGTTACGGCGCAACTTTTGAAAAACAACTCATGGAAGATTATTCCAATGTTGTGCCAAGCGCTGCTATTTTTATATCTTGTTTGGTCGGAACCATAATGGCAACTTTCGGTTATTGGCTCCTGATGAAGTTAATACCTATGTTCGGCGAATTTATTTTTGCCTTGATATTTGCGGCGTTTTCTGCAGCAAGTTTAGTAGGTGTGTTGGGTTATACCTTTACAGATGGCTCCAATGAATTACACCAATTTATCTTTTATGGATACGCTATGCCAATGCATTTTTTCCCATTCTTAGCTTGGTATGTTGTCAAGCCACTTTTTGATGAGAAATAAGCTTTTTTGGCACAAATCTTGAAAGGATGCTTCGGCATCCTTTTTTTTTGAAAAAAACTGCCAAAAAGCACAACGAAATTCTTCGTTTTACGTTAATAAAATGATGTTGCAGCGCATAAGCATTTGGCTATTCTTTATCGGAATTTTTCTTCCACAGCTTTCGCGCGCGCAATTGATTACCAATAATGCTCTGAACCCACAGGGACTGGTTCAAAATATCCTTCTTGGCAATGGTGTTACGGTCTCGAACGTAACCTACAACGGAAGCCCAGTTGCCATCGCACAGTTTACTGCGGCCAATACTACCCTCGGCATCAATAGCGGAATTGTCATGACAACCGGCACCACCTTGCCAAATGGCGACGGTCCACAGGGTCCGAACAATGCTTCGGGCGCAGGAGTCGACAACAACATGGGTGGTTTCAATTTGCTTTCACAAGCCATTCAAGGAACCCAAACTTACAACGCGGCTATCTTGGAGTTTGACTTCATCCCTTATGCCGATACCGTCCGCTTCAAATATGTTTTTGGCTCTGATGAATACCCAGAATTTGCACCTCCAAACAACACGACCTACAACGATGTCTTTGGGTTTTTTATCTCAGGCCCAGGAATAACGGGCTTTCAGAATATCGCCAAACTCCCAAATGGCGCGGTGGTTTCGATCAATAATGTAAACACCATTACCAACCCGTTCTATTTCGTCAACAATGGCGATGGCAATACGGCACCTTATAACCAGAGTCCACAATATATTCAGTACGACGGCTTCACAAAGGTATTGGAAGCAATTTCGAAGGTGCAATGTGGCCAAACTTATCATTTAATTTTAGCAATTGCAGATGTTGGCGACGGCCAATGGGACTCCGGTATCTTTTTAGAAGCCAATAGCCTTTCTACAATTACACCTGTAGAGATTGAACACACGCTTTCCCAGCAAGTTTTTGCGAACCCAGATTGGATGGCAGAGGGCTGCGTCACAACAACCGTTACCCTCACACGTCAGTCTAATCTCAATCAAAACCTGACCATTCCTGTCCAACTCAGTGGTACTGCAACTAACGGCCTAGATTATAGCGGTATCCCAGGTAGTATTAATTTTCCTCCTGGGCAAACCACCGTGAGTTTCAACATCCAATCTTTGACCGATGCATTAGTAGAAGGACTTGAAACCCTCACACTTACTTTTCCTCTAACTGATCCTTGCGGCAACGTAACGCCGCTTGTACTCGACCTCTGGATCCAAGACAACCAACCCATGCAAGTAACTTTAACGAGTTCGCCTATCACTTGTCCTGGGGATCCCGTCACGATCAATTCTCAGATTAGTGGAGGAGTTCAGCCGTATACCTATCAATGGAGTACAGGGCAAAACACCGGTAGCATAACGTTTGTTCCGGCAACTTCTCAAACTGTATGGTTGGCTGTCAGCGACGCCTGTACCGGTATTCCGGCTTATGACACTATTTTGGTGACTGTCCCGATACTAAGTCCTATGACTATTTTAACGAGCCCAGACATCACCGAAATATGTCCTTACATTCCTGCAACGTTGGGTGTACAGGTAAGTGGAGGCTCGGGTCAGTATACCTATTTATGGACAACCAACAACCTACAAAGTAGTACAACTGATTCGTTAGTCGTGAATCCGGGAAGTTCAAGTATGTACCAGATCACGGTCACAGATAATTGTGGCAATACCATCCAAGATAGCGTCAGCTACACCATACTGAGTCCGCCACTTGTTTTGCAAACAAATGGTCCTTTTCAAATTTGTCCGGGTGAAAGCGTAGCTCTTTTGGTTACAGCAAGTGGCGGCTATGGCAACTACTATTACAATTGGTCTACAACAGCAACCACTCCTCAAATTACTGTAGCACCCCAAAATTCCACCTCTTATTTTGTCCAGGTAAGCGACGAATGTCAAACATTTAGCGTAGCGGCAGTTGCCATGGTTCAGGTGGTCAAACCTTTGGCTAATTTCTATATCATGAGCCAAGATCCAATGCAAGGTCTGCCTGTGCAATTTGAGAATGCCTCTTTGAATGCGTGGTCTTATACATGGGCTTTTGGCGACGGTAACGGCTCATTTTTAGTCAATCCGACACATACTTATACCCAGCCGGGCGCTTATGAAATTACGCTCATTGCCACTAATCAGGAAGGATGTATCGATAGTATTTCTAAATGGATTGACATCGCCCCAGAACGCTATATCTACCTTCCTAATTCATTCACGCCAGACGGCGACGGTCTCAATGAATATTTCTACGGCCGCTTTATTGGCTTAATGAGTGCACGTTTCTATATTTTCAACCGTTGGGGTGAGGAGGTCTTTTTCTCTGACCAGCTCAACTTTGTATGGGATGCGAGCTATGAAGGCGTACCTGTCCAAGACGGCACCTATACTTGGTACCTGATTTACGAAATAGAGAAAGGTATTTACGAAGACCTCTCTGGTCACGTGAATGTAATCCGTTAATTGCTCACCTTATTCATTAGAAATGATCTCAAAGAGCTCATTCAGGTTAGGTGAAATGATGATTTCAATACGACGATTTTTTGATTTATCGTCTGGGTCTACCGGATGATACTCACTGCGTCCAGCAGCCATCATTTGTGTGGCAACCATATTGGAATTGGCTAGCATGAGTTCAACAACTGCGGTTGCACGCAACACTGAAAGCTCCCAGTTGTTTTTTGGCGATACACTACTGTTCAACTTGTCTGTATCGGTATGGCCTTCTACCACAATTTCGAGGTCGCGTTCGGTTTCTAGTACTCGCGCTAACTGTACCAATGCTTCTTTTCCTTCGTCTTCTACTTTAGTAGAGCCCGAGTTGAAGAGCAATTTAGCTTCCAAGCTCACGTAAATTTTACCATTTTTCTGGACAACAGTTAGGCCTTGGTTTTCAAAGTTGCGCAAGGCATTGGCTACTCTCGCTTTGAGCAATTGGATTTTTGCATCTTTCTTGCGAATCGCTTCTTCGAGTTCATTAACGCGTTTTTCACGCTCTTCGAGCAACACTTGCTTTGCTTTGAGTTCTTGATCGAGCTTGAGTAAAGCGTCTTCTTTGCGCTGTAATTCTTTGGTTTTTTGCTCGAGTTCGGTTTGAAGCGTAGCTGTTTCTTTAGCGCTTAAGCTTTTGAGTTTGTCAAATGAGTTTTCAAGAGCTTCATATTGTGCCTCTAAAGTTTCTTGTTCGCGCACGAGCAGGCGCATTTGGTTACCTAAGTTATTGGTGTCACCACGCAAACGACTTACTTCCTTCGCTGCTAAATCGTATTTAGTTTGCAAATCTTTGGAAAGTACTTCGTAATCACTGCTGCTCTTTTTGTACTTAGCGAGCTCTTCACTGCAGTTTTTTTCGCGTTCGAGCAATTCGTTGTATTTTTTGGAAGGTACACAGGCCGTGAATACCAACGTTGCGAGAAGAGAGAGGAAAAAGAAATTTTTCATGAGCGCTGCTTTTTTTACAAAGTTGTTTTTAAATTGCCAATTGAATTTGGCTTTTTTCTGTTTTTATAAACACTAGATATTGCATAAAGTAACACATTAGGTCAATTTCGTGGCCATCGAGAGTGAATTCCTTACCTTTGCAATATGAGTACTGTAAGGAAAAATCAAAAAAAGTTAAGTGAAGCTTTTGAGCAGCTGCAAAAAAACGATGCTGCATCGCTGACAGCCGCATTAAGCATCTACAAAGACCACGGACAAGCGAGCGTGCTCCCTGACCTATTCAAAACTTTAGAAGGAAGAGAACGCAGCCAGCAACAAGCCATCATCAGCTTTCTTTCAGATGTCAAAGACACCGATGCCATTGAAGCTTTTGTAAGCTACCTTCAGGAGGAGACGAATCCGGAAAACCGAAAATTAGTTTTATCGGCCATTTGGAACTCTAAATTGCCTTTTGATGAGCACCTGCCGTTTTTTGTCATGCTCGCTTCGCAAGGAGATTACCTCGAAGCGCTCGATTGCCTCACGATCATAGAAAACATGTCGGGCCCATTTGATGAATCTCAACTACTTGAATCACAGCTTTTACTCAAAGAATATGTGGAGGAACGCGCACCACAATCAGATCAAAAAGCTCAAATCATGAGTGAAATCGCTTGGTTTGTAAAAGAACAAAATGAAGGCATTGATGCCGACTTGCTAATCGATAACGACTAAATTATGAGCCAAATAGCGCTGCAATCAATGACCGGTTTTGGCAAAGCCAACGGACATTTTAACGATAAAAAAATCTCTATTGAGGTTCGTTCTCTCAATTCAAAAGGTCTCGACCTCAATTTGAAAATCCCGTCTAGCTACCGCGACCTCGAAACGCCAATTCGCAAGTTGGTCACCGAGAAGTTATTGCGCGGTAAAATGGATTTAGGAATTTATATCGAAAGTCAGCAGCATCAAGTTGCAGGCCTCATCAACGAGCAAGTGGCAACGGCTTATTTTGAAAAGCTCAAATCACTAAATACCACATGGGGCACCAATACCCAAGACTACCTTGCTCTTGTTTTGCGTATGCCAGATGTGCTTACCAGCCAGCAAGAAGAGCTTTCTGATGTAGAAACCGAATTCATTTTAAGTTTAGTAGTCGAAGCTTGCAACCAACTCGAAAAGTTCCGCAGGCAAGAAGGCCTTAGCTTGGCTAAGGATTTGACAGCCAATCTAAATGCTATTCAGCAAGAACTTCTTGCAATTGTACCGTTCGAACAAGAACGAGTTGCACAAGTAAGAGAGCGCATTCAAAAAGGACTTGCTTCTATAGATGAAAGCAGGGTAGATGTGAACCGCTTGGAGCAAGAAATGATCTATTATGTAGAAAAACTCGATATTTCTGAAGAAAAGCAGCGTTTGCAACAGCACCTCCATTATTTTACCGAAACCCTCACTCAAGATGCATCGGGCAAAAAACTAGGTTTTATCGCCCAAGAAATGGGAAGAGAAATCAATACATTGGGCAGTAAATGCAATCATTCAGAAATTCAAAGAAGGGTGGTAATTATGAAAGATCACCTCGAAAAAATCAAAGAACAAGTTCTCAACGCCCTATAGCATGAACACGCAACCAAGTATTGTTATTTCAGCTCCTTCTGGCGCAGGTAAATCAACAATTGTTGGCGCCTTACTTGCCAAGTATCCGCAGTTGGCGTTTTCTATCTCTGCTTGCTCGCGCCCACCGAGAGGCCAAGAACAAAATGGCGTACATTATTACTTTTTAGAGCCATCCGAATTCAAACACAAAATAAGCGAAGGCGCATTTTTTGAATGGGAAGAAGTCTATGAAGGCATGTATTACGGCACGCTTCATGCCGAACTTGAGCGCATTTGGTCCGAAGGGAAAGTAGTTGTTTTTGATATCGATGTCATTGGTGGCCTTAAAGTAAAGGAGAAACTCAAAGATGCCGCTGTCTCTATCTTTATTCAGCCGCCTAGTATTGCTGTCCTAGAAGAGCGCTTGCGAAAGCGTCAGACAGATACCGAAGAAAAAATACAGGTCCGCTTGGCTAAAGCCGAAGAAGAGATGAGTCATGCCCAAGAATTTGACTATGTCATCGTCAACGACGACCTCACCAAAGCGATTGCTGAGGTAGAACAAATTGTGCTCCAATTGATCCGCAAATGAAAATAGGCCTTTTTTTTGGAACGTTTAACCCTATTCATGTAGGACACCTCATCATTGCCAATCACATGGCCCAACACCCTGACATCGATCAGGTTTGGTTAGTGGTGACGCCGCATAATCCGCACAAAGAAAAAGCTACCTTACTCGCCGATCATTTGCGTCTGGATATGGTCCGTGATGCCATCTACGATAGTCCTCAACTCAAAGTAAGCGATATTGAATTCCATTTAGCCAAACCAAATTACACGATTTCGACCTTAACGCATTTGCAAGAAAAATATCCAAATGATGAATTCAGTTTGCTGCTTGGCGCCGATAACCTAAGGTCTTTTCAGAAGTGGTACAATTGGGAGCAAATTCTTGCCCATCACAAACTTTATGTTTACCCAAGAATGGCCGAAGCGGAAACGGAGTTGAATTTATCCAATGAGTGGAGCCAGCACCCCAATATTGAGCTTGTCAAGGACGTTCCTATCCTAGGTATCAGTGCCAGCTTTGTGCGCTCCCAATTGGCAGCGGGCAAAGATTGCAGCTTTTTACTTACCGAACCAGTCGTTAAATACATTGCAGAACGCCGTCTGTACCAAAAATAAGGCACAAAAAAAGGGGAGTTTCCTCCCCCTTTGAAATCAAATGAATGAAGCTTATAGTTTCACAAATTTTTGTTGTTGGGTTCCAAATGCATCGGAAACCTCGATGAGGTAAGTGCCGTTAGAGAGTTTCGTGAGATCAAAAGAAGTTGTAGACGAAGTTGTTTCAATGACTTCAATAACCTTTCCTGTGAGGTCGCGAAGGGTGAGGGTAGAAGTACTGCCGTTTAATAAGCCGCTAACTGCGATAGTTGTGTTTGCTGGGTTAGGCTCCAAGCTAATTGGATTGATGATTTGTTCAATTTGGCCACCTGAACCCACCACAATTTTGTAGCCGTCAAAAGAAACAGATTGGGTAACTGGTGTTGGATCCAAACCCGGGAACAAAACAACTAGTACGGTAGCGGTAACGTCGACAGATACTGGGAATACAGCAACTGAGTCGGTTGTTCCATAGATGTTGGCACAACCGTTTACACCACCGAGGTAAGTGCAATTAGAGTTGTTACAAGCAAAATCAAAACCTGGAGGCAAACCCTGTAGTGCATCTACTGTAAATTGTTGGATAACAGAACCCACAAATTGACCACTTGGATCTATTTCTGCGGTTACTGTACTAGGTACTTTGAAGTTGATGTCGGTAGAGTAGGCTACATTTGGCAAAGCTGGCGGTAAATTCTGCGTGGTGTCAGGCCAGATGCCATACGTAGAGTCTAAAAAATTGGCCCCAGGCGTACAAGATTGCCCCCAAGAAAGGAGATAAGTCATTGTAAATAAAGAAGAAAGTAAAAGTTTTTTCATGGTGATTGATTAAAATTTCTGAGTTAAAGTTACAATTATTTTAATTCCACACCTTCAGTAAAAATACCTAAGGCCTTTGATTTTCTGCTATCATTCGCTTTGTCTACCTTTGTGATATGGTAATTTATAATGTTACGGTCAGTATTGATCAAGCAGTTGAACACGATTGGTTGAGCTGGATGCGCAGTACGCATATTCCAGACGTACTCCACACAGGTTGTTTTTTAGAATGTAGACTTTCTAGAGTAAATGGCGAAGAAGACGGCGGTTGCACCTATTCGGTCATGTATTTGGCCCAGGACCAAGCAACGCTTGACCACTATCAAGCGCAATTTGCACCGGCGCTTCAGCAAGACCACGCTGCGCGCTTTCAAGGTAAGTTTGCCGCATTTCGCACCACACTCAACGTCATCGAAGAATTCAAGAAATGAATGTAAAACCAAAAAAACAACTGGGGCAACACTTTTTAAAAGATGCCGGCACTTGCCAAAAAATTGTAGGGCAAGTCATCTGGACCAACGACACGCGTAAAGTCTTAGAAATTGGCCCAGGAATGGGTGCACTCAGTAAATATTTATGGGAAATCCCTGAAATAGACCTTTGGTTACTCGATGTCGATATAGAATCTATCGATTACTTGCGCGCCAATTATCCTGCTCATGCAGACCGCATATTATTTGGCGACTTTCTGCGTTTGGATCCAAAAGAATTGTTTGGCGAAGAGGCGTTTATTGTAGTTGGTAACTTTCCATACAATATTTCTTCACAAATCCTCTTTAAGTGCTTGGAATACCGCAATCAGGTACCACAAATTATGGGCATGTTCCAAAAAGAGGTGGCGGTTAGAGTGGCGCAAAAGCCAGGTTCTAAGGAATATGGTATCATCAGTGTGCTTTTGCAAACTTTTTATGATATTCATTATTGCTTTACTGTAGACGAGCATGTGTTTATTCCGCCTCCAAAGGTAAAAAGTGGCGTTATTCGTTGCGTAAGAAATGAGCGCGATGCGCTTCCATGCGATGAGAAGCTCTATTTTCAGGTAGTGAAGGTGGCTTTTAATCAGCGTCGCAAAACACTGCGCAATTCTTTGCGCGTATTGCTCAAAGATGCACCACTCCCTGAAAAATTTGAACAACAACGTCCAGAGCGTTTAAGTGTAGAAGATTTTATTGAACTGACTTGTTTTATAGAGCAGCTCGCTAGTAAGGACTAAAGCCCTCTTCGTTTTGCGAGCCGAGTTCGGTGCCGTTTTTAAACATCTTTTTGCTGATGAGCTGCCCATTTTCATTGAATGCATAAAACGGACCATCTTTGAGGCCATGTTTGTAGTGTATTTCGTACACGATTCTACCGTAGCGGTCGTATTGCTTGAAAACACCATGAAGCCTACCGTAGCGGTATTGCGACACAATTGTTGGAACCACCCCGCCTGGGTAATAATTGGTCCAGGTACCGTGTTTCATGCCGTGGTAGTATTTTCCTGTTTCCTTGATTTGAAAATCAATTTGCGAATAAGATTCATATGACCCTTGAAAATCGCTGACGGTTTCTTTTAAGCCCATGATCGCCATTCCGTCTGCTACATTCTTCTGAGTAAATACTTTATAGTGCTGTTTTTCCTTGATGCGTCCGTTATTGAAATAGCTTGTCCATTCGCCCACCTTGTAATCAGCTTTGTAACTACCTTTTACTTTAAGAACGCCTTCCGGAGAGTAGGACGCCCACGGACCATCAAGTTTGCCTTTATTATAGGTGGCTTTGTCTTTAATTCTGCCGTTTTCCCAGTAATTGAGCCATTCGCCTTCTTCTTTGCCATTGAGGTACTGTCCGTCCATTAACAAAGTAGAATCTTCGTACCAAGTTTGCCAGCGCCCCGACCGGAGGTCTTGTTGATAGGAGCCTGTTCGGTAAAGGGCCCCATTTGGATAGTAGTAAGTCCAGTTTCCAGTGCGCAAATCGTTGTCATATTGCGCTAAATAAGAGAGCTGTCCGTTTGAGAAGTAGTAGTGCCAGGTGCTGTCTTGCTTTCCTTTTTGAAAGTAACCTTCCATGTCCAATTTCCCATCTTCGGTAAACCATTTCCAGTTGTTGGTCTTGAGCCCAGTTTCATAAGTTCCGTAAGTAAGCGTGTCTTTTTCGTTGGCCATTACTAAATAGACGCCGTGCAATGAGTCGGCTTGATACCCCACTCGTTTTTCGAGTACGCCATCAAAACGATAGAATTCCCAAATGCCATCTTTTTTGCCTTTATTGAAGGCGCCGACGACCGATAAAACGCCATTAGCAGTGCGTTCTTCAAATGGTCCGGTTTTGAGCCCACCTTGGAAGGTGTAAAATTCTTTAACGGTACCATCTACGAAATAGGTAATGATTTGTCCGTTTCCGTCTTTGATGGTTTGCTGGTGAGCGTTGTCTGCTTGCCAAAAGGCTTGGAGATAAACGGTGTCGTTCTGTGCTTTTTCGATCGATTTCGGCTGCCCATCAGGGTAGAAGTATTCCCAAATGCCAATGGGGCTCCCTAGTTCAAATTGACCACGAACTTGAATTTTGCCATCGGCAGCGTATTCACGGTAAATGGAATCTGGCACATTAAATTGGAAATAGGACTCCTGCTTGATCTGTTTGTTAGGGTAATAAAATACGCGTTTACCATGTAATCTGCTGCGGTAATAATTGGCTTCTTCTTCTAAGATTCCGTCGTAAGAATAAAACAACCATTTACCGTGTTTTTCAGTTGTTTTGGGCGTTGCTTCACTTGTAAAATAAGAACCCGTCCCCAGGATGTGTTTGTTTTGCGCATCCCAGTAAACGCGAATCTTTGGACTTAGATTTTCCTTCTTCACTTTCAGCTCTTGCGCAACTATTGAACTCAGGAAAAAACCGGCAATGAGGAGGATAAAATAGGGCATAAGGCTGTTTAGAAAAGGACTCGAAAAATAAAGAATAAGCCAAAGCCAATAAAGACACTTCCGATGAATTTATTGAGTAGATTCAGCAATTGGACCGTCACTAAATTGCGGATTTTTTTGGCCGTTATAATTTTGATGACGTCAAAGGCTATAAAAGTGGTCAGGATAATGCCGAGGTATAAGAATAAAAAGCCATTGCTGTCGTCGGGGCTCTCACGCTTGGCAACGGAGGCCACACTCAACCAATAGAAAATAACCAAAGGATTGGCAAAATTGAGTAAAAATCCTTTGGCAATCATGAGTCCAAAATTCTTTTTAGGGTCGGCACTATCTTTCAAGTGGTATTTCTCAGTAACCTCCTCTAATTCTTGGTCCCCGTTGTGCATTTTGGACTTCTTAATCAAGTTGATAACCCCAAAAACAATGAAAATAAGACCGCCAAGGATGTCAAAAAGCTCTTTATTTTTACCGGTGAGTAAGGTATTGATTTGCTCGACAAAAAGAACGGACAGTACGATGTAAACGAAATCGCTGAGCATGACGCCGAAGTCTATTGCTAAAGCACTTCTAATGCCCTTTGTGATGCTGTTTTCAAGCAAAACAAAGAACACCGGACCTGGAATCAGGGAGAGCAAAAGCCCGATTGTAAAAGCGTGGAAGACAATATCCATTTAACAAAAATAGCTTTTAATGTGCTAGAAATGCTTGAAGTGCACTAATGTTACGGACAGCGCGATGTTTATTTCAGGAAATGCACTAAATTTGTTGCTCAATTTAGACAACATGAAAACTTTGCGTGCCAATCAAAAACTTGAACAAATCATTGCCGATGTCGAAAAAAAGGGTCTTGAGGCTCCAAAACTTATTGATGACCTCAAAGAACTCAGAGAAATGGCATTGCTCGAACAAGACCCATTGGTCGTGAAATCCTTGCGCCTTACTTATGAGTTCCTTCAAGAAAACGAATGTTTTGATGTAGAGGCTCAATACGAAGAAGACGAAGAAGGTAACGAATACCCAATCGAGATCGAAGACAAAGACAATCTTCTTTATTTCTTGAATTTGCTTAAAAATGCAGAACACAAAATCAATCGTGAAGAAATCAAAGATTACCGCTCAGCGTTAAAATTAGAATTATACTAAGCAACCATTTATAGAATAGACTCGTCTCGTTTAAAAGAGCAAGTCATTGTTCAATTTGGTTTTAATTATCTTGCAGAGAAACCTGGAATTACGTTCCAGGTTTTTTTATGTGCAAAACTGACAGTACGTCGCGGCTTGGTCGTGCTCAAACGGAACTGCTTCGTTGAGCATATTTTCAATGAGTGTCTGCAAGCCCTCTTCAAATAAGACGGGCACGGGTGTCAGATCGGTATGCTTGTCGAGAGACAGCGCAAATTCGTCGTCCCGATTGATTAAGGATTCAATGCGTGCTTCTGCAGGTAAGTGTCCGTAGTATTCCTTGAAAAATAAACTATACAAACAAAGTTGCAAAGCGTGTTTAGGCTTTGTCATATTGGTATAGGCATCCTCCTTTTGGCTCATTTTGACATCTGTGTCTTTCACTTTTCCCGATTTGTAGTCGATGACGCGGTAATGGTTTGCGCCAATTCGGTCAATTCGGTCAATATAACCTACAAAATGTATTGGGATGGTTTCTTTCGGTAATTGAACTGAATAATTGAGTTCAAATTTGGCTTCAAGTTGTTCAATAACTAATGGTTCTTTGAGTTCTTTTACATAAGCGAGCTCCTTGAGCAGCATTTGCTTGGTAAGGTCGAGGGCCATTTCAAAACTCAAAAGATTTTTACCCCGCTGAAAAAGCGCTTCATTGTTATCAAAATACTCCATAAAATACTTGCGCAGTACTTCAGGGAAGTCGGTGAGCATTTTGGCGATGTGTCGCTCATTTATTGGACCTGGCGCAGGGCTAACCAACTTGCCTTCTTTGTCTCGGTGCGCATAGGGGGTGTAAAGCTCCTCCAAACAGCTGTGAATAAGCGAGCCAAATGTGCTCGTGGCAATATCTTCTTCTACTTCGTCTTCCTCGCCAAACTCCACAACATAGCGATAATAAAAGTCGAGCGGACAGGTCACGTATTTGCGAAGGGCGGAGGCAGAAACATTCCCTGCAAGGTAGGCCTTGATACGTGCTTGAATGTCACTTGTTTTAGGAATCAGGGTGTGTTCTTGGTGTCGAGTTGTGCTCGGAATTTGATAGAAATATTCTTTCCAAGTGATATTCGGGTTTTGTTGCAGCCATTCCATTTGCAACTGTAATAAATACCGACTGCGCTCATGACTGCCTAAGATCTCGCTAGTAGAGGTATAGGTAAACACAAAAGTGCGTGCGTGGTGTAGGAGTCTATAAAAGTGTTGGGCAAAGAGCCCTTGTTTGTCGCGGTTATTGGGCATACCAAACGCCGAACGGAGGTCCATCGGGATGATGCTCTGAATGGGGTTTGTCGGCGGTAATTTACCTTCGTTCATGCCGAGTACATAAACGCGCTCAAAATCGAGCAAGCGGGTTTCTAGGAGCCCTGTAAGTTGCAAACCTGTGGTTGGGCTACCTAGGTAGGCTAAATTGGCGCGGGTCCAGTGTTGGTAGAAGAGCTTTTTAAAGCTGCTTAAGGCCATTTTTGGAAAGGATTCGTCGCTTAATTGGTCAAACTGGCGACACGCTTGCTCGAAGGATAAAATCGCAGTTCTTTCAAAGTCGTTGCCTTCAGGTATGAGTTGCAGCAATAGACTATTGAGTTTGCGCAGTTGCGCGAGCGCAAGTTTCCAGTCTGTTCCCCAGTTGGTACTGAGAAGCGTTAAAATATCGAGGATTTGTTGGTCGAGTTTGAGTTGGTCGACACGTTGAAAAACACGGTTGTATTTGATGGTTTGTTTTTCCGCGGCTGCCAACTGTTTGAGTTGTGGTTGGTCAAAGGCTAAAGAGACAAATGCGTGGTGGCAAAAACGCTGAAAGTCTTTATGATATAATGCTTTGGTTTTGAATTTGAGTTGGTTTTCTTGCAGTTGGAAGCAGAGGTCAATCCAGGTTCTTATTGGTGTTTGATCAAGTGGTAAGCCGAGTGTAATGTTTGCTTGCCCCACAATTTTGGGAATGTTGCGAATGGCCGCATGCACTAGGGCTTCGTCGGCGAGCAATACCAATACTTCGCTCCAGTCTGAAACAGGGTTTTCTATCAATTCTGTGGCCAATACCTTGACCTGACCTATGTGTTGTGCACACTCAATCACTTTGACATCATATGCTTCGGTCTGCAGTCTTTTTGTGAGGTCTTGAGGATTTTTAAGGCCAAAAAATTGCAGGTTTTTTCTTTGGAAATACCCAGCCTCATGGTATTTATTCTCCAAATAATAAGCGTCAGTATCGATGATAAATTCGGCTTGTTTTTGATCGATGAGGTACTTCATGATGCGCTGTTCGGCAGCGGAAAGGGCATTGAAACCGGCAAAAATAAAGAACATGTCTTTATCAAAATACTGTGCCGGATTCTCGGCTAATTGGCGATATGCTTGGGCTTTTGAACAGGCATTTTGTGCGGTGTTTTTGGCTTGCAAGCCCGCATGAAGTTGAGGAATGAGCTCCCAAAACTGCATGAATTTTTGCTGTGAAGCAGAGTAGCCTTCTTCATCGATTTGCCAGCTTTCTAGCGCTTTGATAGAAGCTAGGTTTTGATAGAGCTGTTGATGATCAACTAAATAACGATCGACGTCGTCGAAATCTGAAAGTAGAATAGGGCCCCAAGTAAGGTAGTCTTCAAAAGAGAGTGCGTTTTCTTGGAGTGTAGTTTCATAGACTTGATACAGCGAAAGTAAAATGCTGGTCTGATGTAGAATGGTTTTGTTGCTTAATGCGACCACCCATTGGTCTATTGTAAAGATGTTGGGCGAAATCAATGGCCCATCATTGGCTTTGAAAAGGGCGTTTAAAAGGTAGCGTTTGGCTCTCTCCGATGGTAGAATAACGGTTAGCTTTTGAGCAGAAATGCCTTTATCAAGGATTTTGACGGCTAGTTGATCAAGAAATTTCATAGCAAAGTCAAATAGGGTTTAGTCAAACCAAACTTTTTCAAAAAAGAAAAAGGGTCTATTGGAGTGCATAAATTTGTTGCCGCCATAACATTTGATGACAGCATAATGTGCGGTTCCAAATTGGATTTGGACAAAATTGAGCCCTTCTGGGTAGGTGTCTGACAGGCCTTGAAAAATCATGGAGCCGTTGTCGAGCATTTTTTTGGTCATGGTAGCGCCATCGGGCGGATTGATGTAAATGCTGGCAATCTCTTCGCTAGAAATGGTAGAATCGAGTGCAAAAAGGGTAATTTCATAGGTGTTGCCTTGGCCTAACTCTCGGTAAATGAGTCTTAAGTTTCCGTCGGGGAGGGTTTCGACAAATGGTTTGCCAGGAAATTTAGCCACCAAACCAGAATTGGCATCGGCGTAGATGAATTCGGTTTGTTTTTTAAGCAAAACCTTGCTGGCAGGCGCCTTTTCTGCGATGGTCCAGCGGACAGGACGCACTTTGTAGCCACGGGCACGGAGTAGTTGTAAAATGCCGTCTTCGCCTCCCAAATGGCCTGCCCCAACCGCGCAAAAGAAAGGCGTTTGCGTTTTGAGTAAACCGAGTAGTTTGTCTAGCATTTGTTGGTTGCGCTTTACAATGACTTCAGTGTAGAGATTTTCTTGAACAGAGAGGTAGGATTTCATGAAGCGCTGCAAAGCATCGACGTCGCCGCGCAAATAGAGTTCTGTGAGTTTTTCCTGGGTAAAAGAATTGATTTGGTTGTCTAGGATGCGGCTTTCACTCAGTTTGAATTCATTGGAAAGCGCATATTGCTCTTCTACTTTTTCAAGCGCTACCATCTCTTTATTGAGTTGTAGGCCGAGGATTTCAAAGTAGGCATCGAGAAATTGCGGCATGCCATCTTCATTGCCATAAAGTGTTTTGGAGCTGAAGTCTTGGCTAGTGTAGGATTTGCCTTTGTCGTCGAAACGCGTTTCGGGTAAAGTTTTACGCGTATCCATGACCGAGAAAAGTGCATGAATATCGGTTTCTAAGACAATTTTTTGAGCTTTGTCAAAAGCAATATAGACGCTATCTGAAAGTTCAAATAAGGCGCGGTCATTGGCGTGCAGGGTTCCGAAAATATAGGATTTAACTGCAGACTTCGGGCTTGAAATTTCCCATAGTAGTTCTTTATCGAGCTCAAGCTGTTGTGCGTGGCCGAAAGTGGAGCAGAAAAATGCAAGAAAAAAGAGAGCCGTGCGCATGTATTCAAAGTTAATCAAATAAAAACACGTTGAATGTGTTTTTCGGTGTATGCATAGGCTAAATAAGCTAAAGAAGGTAACTCTTTGGTGAGGATAAGCGGAGATTTTCTACCCAAAGCAATTTTGCCATGGGTATCTTGAAGCTCGACGGCGGCCGCTGCATTGATGGTGAGGGCATTGATGGCAGCTTCGGGTGTCATTTTCATTTTGATACAAGCCAAAGAAAGTACATGCATGAGGTCATAGCTTGGCGATGAACCAGGGTTGTAATCACTGGCAAGGGCCACAACTGCGCCTGCATCTATGAGGCGATTAGCGGCGCCAAATGGTATGGATAAAAAGTGTGAACAACCCGGGAGTAATGTGGCCACACAATTGCTTTTGGCAAGTGCATCTAGGTCATTTTGGTCGAGTTCTTCGAGGTGATCTACAGAAACTGCACCTTTTGCAATGGCTGCGGGCACGCCGCCTAATACGGAGAACTGATTGACATGCACTTTAGGCTTGAGACCGTATTTAGCACCGGCATCTAAAATTTGCTCCATTTCAGCTGTTGTGAAATAATTGCGTTCGCAAAACACATCGATGTAATCGGCTAGGTTTTCTTTGGCAATAACGGGCAGGATGTCATTGATCAAAAGATCAATATATGCAACACGGTTGGCTTTGAAATCGGTAGGTATTGCATGCGCACCTAAAAATGTAGCTTTGATTTGGATAGGCGCGGTTTGCTTGAGTTTTTGAATGACGCGCAACATTTTGAGTTCACCCTCTACACTCAAGCCATAGCCAGACTTGATTTCAAGAGCACCCGTACCCGCTTCAATGATCTTTTGGATCCGTTGAGAAGCAGCCTCATATAGCGCCTCTTCGGACATTTGGTTGAGTTTTTTTGCCGAATTGAGAATACCACCTCCTTTAGCCGCAATTTCTTCATAACTCAGGCCATGAATGCGGTCTACGAATTCTTCTTCGCGGCTCGCGGCAAACACCGTGTGGGTATGGGAGTCAATAAACGCCGGCAGTACATAGCAGTTACTTGCGTCAATTACTTCTACTTCACGCCAATCAGTGATTCCTGGCCATTCGTTCATGGGGCCATAGGCAATTACTTCGTTGTCTTCCAAAGCAAGGTAAGCATTTTCAATGATGGCCAACTGGCGCATTTGAGCACCTCTGAGTACTGTAGGGAGGTCTTCCCCGGCTTGGATAAGCCCTTTTATATTCTTAATAAATTGTTTGCGCATACGTATTTTCACGGTAAAGATAAGACCAATTTAGACTTATTTTCGCTCTTATGATGGAAAGTAATGCAGACATGAAACACGACGTGCTGGGCAAATGGGGCGAGGCATATGCCTTACAATACCTCTTGGGAATTGGTTATGGCCTCCGAGCGCGCAATTATAAGTTCAATCGTATGGAGATCGATTTAGTCATGACCAACGGACAAAATTTAGTAATAGTGGAGGTCAAGACGCGCCATAGTGCGGAGCTCGGGGAGCCCTGGAGGGCAGTTAACTTAGCCAAACAAAAGCAAATTATTCGGGTGGCCAACTATTATACCAAAGCGGTTGAATGGCCACATGAAGTACGTTTCGATGTGGTGTCAATTGTACACAATAGCAATCATACCGACCTCACGCATATTATTGATGCGTTTAGCCCCAAACCTTAAGTTTAGATATGCAACGCGCGGTCAGCGGTAGCAGCAAGCGCCGCTTCTTTCACAGCTTCTGAATAGGTTGGGTGTCCGTGGCAAATGCGCGCGATGTCTTCGGCAGATGCACGGTATTCCATTGCGGTAACGGCTTCCATAATGAGGTCAGCGGCACGAGGTGCAATCATGTGTACACCTAAAATTTCATCGGTTTCGGCATCGGCCAAAATTTTAACAAAACCACTGGTATCCATACTTGCGCGCGCACGTCCTAAAGCTTTAATTGGGAAAGACCCCGCTTTGTAGGCGCGCCCTGCGGCTTTGAGTTCTTCTTCAGTTTGCCCAACTGCAGCAATTTCGGGCCATGTATAGACCACACCAGGAATCAAATTGTAATTAATGTGCGGTTGTTGACCTGCAATTTGCTCAGCTACAAAAACACCTTCTTCTTCGGCTTTGTGTGCAAGCATTGCGCCGCGAACGACGTCTCCGATGGCATAAATGTGTGGCGCAGCAGTTTGCAAGTGTTCATTGACTTCTACCTGCCCACGCTGATTGATTTGCAAGCCAGCTTTGTCTAGGTTGAGGCCTTCTGTAAAGGCTTTGCGCCCTACTGCAACAAGGCAGTAGTCTGCTTCTAGCGTCACTTGTTCGCCTTTTTTGTTTTCGGCAGTGAGCACAACTTGTTTGCCGTTGTTCACCACACCAAGTACCTTATGCTCCATGTGGAATTTAAAGCCTTCTTTTTTCAGAATTTTAGTAAACTCCTTGCCAATTCCGGCGTCCATAGTTGGTAAAATGCTAGGCGCAAATTCTACAACTTCAACGGTAGCGCCTAAACGCGCGTAAACTGAGCCTAATTCAAGGCCAATAACACCGCCTCCGATGACCAACATTTTTTTAGGAATCTCGCTGAGGTTGAGGGCTTCTGTTGAGGTAATGATGCGTTTTTTGTCTGGTTCCATTCCTGGAAAGAAGTTGGGCTTGCTTCCAGTGGCAATGATGATATTTTTGGCGCTAAGTTGCGTGGTTTGCTCTCCTTTGACTTCTACAGTGTGTGCGTCAATAAAACTACCGACACCGTGATAGACAGTAATTTTGTTTTTATCCATGAGGTATTTGACTCCTGCACAAGTTTGCGAGACCACATCATTTTTTCTAGCGATCATTTGAGCGAGGTTGGCTTTGAGGCTTTTTACTTCGATACCGTGAGCAGAAAAATTGTGTTGCGCATTGTAAAAATGTTCAGAAGAATCGAGTAGAGCTTTAGAAGGAATACAGCCTACATTCAGGCAAGTTCCGCCAAGTGTATTGTATTTTTCTATCAAAGCTGTTTTCAGACCGAGTTGCGCACAACGCAAAGCAGAAACGTATCCGCCCGGACCTGAACCAATTACCACCACATCAAAAGTTTCCATCTGTACAATTTTTTTACAAATTTACAGTTTGTGAACGAACAACCAAAGCCTTAATTTTGCGTTGTATCACCGTGAATCAATTTAAGCCTCTCTTCTTTTCACTCTTTTTCTTGCTAAGCGGGTGGTCTCATGCTTCGCATATTATCGGTGGAGATATTTATTACGATTACCTTGGCAACAATCAATACCGCTTTTTTATCACCCTCTACCGCGATTGCGCATCAACTGGTGCTCAGTACGATAACCCTTTATACCTTTCGGTTTTTACCCAAGGAAACATTCATAGCCAAACGGTACAAGTGCCTTTTCCAGGCTCGGTAATTTTACCTGTTAATTTCAACAACCCTTGCGCAACTCAACCTTCGGGTATATGTGTTGAGCGCGCCATTTATCAAGTAGTTTTAACGCTACCCCCTATCCCTGGAGGCTATACTGTTTCTTACCAGCGCTGTTGCAGGGGGCCAAACATCACCAATTTGCAGTTCCCCGATGACACCGGACTTACGCTTGTTGCACAAATTCCGGGCTCAAATACAGGTGCTAGTAACAATAGTAGCCCGCGCTTCACTAATTATCCTCCTGTATTGCTGTGCAACAATGATCAGTTGGTATTTGACCACGCTGCCACTGACCCCGATGGCGATCAATTGGTTTATTCGTTGGTGACGCCTTACGCCGGTGCAAACTCAGGAAATCCGCAGCCCCTGCAAATGCCGCCGCCGCCGTATTTTCCAGTTACGTGGCAGCCCAATTTTAATGCGCCGGTACCTTTAGGCCCAGGATCTTCGACCATTATTCATCCGAGCACCGGCTTATTAACTGTTAATCCAAATCTAATTGGTCTGTTTGTGGTGGGTGTACGGGTGCAAGAATACCGCAATGGGCAGCTCATCGGAGAAACTGTCCGCGATTTCTTATTTCGTGTATTTGATTGCAATATTCAATTGGCTGCTATCTTGCCTCAGCAAGCACAGTTACCTAATTTCACCGGCTATTGTGCGGGCCTAAACGTTCAGTTTGACAACCAATCTTTTGGCGGCACCAACTACGCCTGGAATTTTGGTGTGCCCGGAACGAATGCCGACGTCAGTAACCTATTTGAACCCACCTATACCTACCCAAGTTCGGGAACATATACCGCTCAACTCATTGTCAATCCTGGGCAAAACTGTACCGACACCGCTTATATTGAAATCATTGTCAATGAGCCACTCGACCTTGAATGGCAGGCACAAGATTCCTTGTGTTTAACAGATAATCTCTTCGATTTTACGGCGTTGGTTTCGGATCCGAGCGCCACACTTTCTTGGTCTTTGCCTCCAAGTGCTTCAATCGTGCAGGCAAATGGCTTAAATGTGCCAAATGTAGTGTTTGACACCGCGGGTTTTCACCTGGTTTTGTTGGAGGCTACCACAACATACTGCCAGCAAACATTTGTAGATTCCGTCTTTATTTTTGGCGAACCAACTGCCGCAATTATTGTCCCGCCTCAGGTAGAGTGCTTGGGTTATACCATCCAATTTGGTAATAATTCTCAAAATAGCATGCTTTACAATTGGGATTTCGGCAATGGGCAGAATAGCACGCAAGCCTTGCCCTTCACCACCTTCCCTGGGCCAGGCACATACTCGGTAACGCTCATTGCAGGTTCTTCTCCAAATTGTTTGGATACAACAATGGTTAACGTTCCTATAGGCGAGCCTATTGTGCTGAACATGACGAACACTGATTCGCTTTGTATAGATGATTTTTTCAGCTTTGATGCACAAGTTACCGGACCAATAGGGACCACCTATTGGTGGGAATTCGGTCCGAATGCAAGTCCGGCAAACAGTACCCAATTGACAGGAAACAATGTGTTGTTTAATCAAAACGGGAACCAACAGGTTTTACTCATAGGTCAGAATCCGTTGTGTAAAGACACACTCGTTGAAATGGTCAGGGTTTTTGGTCATCCGAGTATCAATTTTATGTTTCTCAATTCACTACAATGTGCACCGTCTCAAGCGCAGTTTGTGAATTTGAGCCAAAGTGAAGTTCCGACCACCTATTTATGGGATTTTGGTGACGGCACACAAGTTCAAACCACAAATGTGCAGCATAACTACAGCCAACCAGGAAGTTACACTGTAACACTGACACTTATTGAACAATTTGGGTGTTTGGATACATTATTTATGGCGCAGCAAGATGTCGTAACAGTACATCCTTCGCCTCAGGCGGGCTTTACGATCAGCCCTGAAAAGGTTGATGTTTGCCAAAACGAGGCTGTATTTACCGATATGTCACTAGACGCCGTTATTTATCAGTATTTTGTAGAAGATTATACTTTTCAATACAATACGGCCAATTTTGTTCATGCATATCAATCAGGAGGCACAGATTATCCATATCAGGTAGTTGCCAATATGTTTGGTTGCACAGATACTGCCTACGCAAGTATAGAAGTGGAGCCGTTTAGTATTTATGCACCAAATAGCTTTATTCCCGATGGCAATGGTCGCAATGAAATTTTTAAGGTAGTTACTGCATTCGAGGTGAGCGATTGGTCTTTAGAAATTTTCAACCGTTGGGGTGAACGCGTGTTTGTGAGTCAAAATGCAAACGAAGGTTGGGATGGCACCTACAACGGATTTGATTGTCAAGATGGTCTGTATAACTACGTGCTTAAATTTAGGCCCTGTCATGAGCCGTACATCCGAAGGCAGCGCGAGGGTGTAGTAAATTTATTGCGTTAAACGCAATTAGGAAGTCCGCAAGACGAAATTTTGACCTAAATAAACTTTCCGAACTTGTTCGTCTGCTGCTAATTCTTTGGCAGTACCTGATTTCAAGATTTTCCCTTCAAAAAGCAAGTAGGCTCTATCGGTAATAGAAAGTGTTTCTTGAACGTTGTGGTCGGTAATTAAGATGCCAATGTTGCGTTTTTTGAGATCTGAGATAATGGCTTGGATGTCTTCTACGGCAATTGGGTCAACTCCTGCAAAGGGTTCGTCTAAGAGCACAAATTTTGGATCAGTAGCTAACGCACGAGCTATTTCGGTTCGGCGTTTTTCACCGCCTGAGAGACGGTCGCCTAGGTTTTTTCGGACATGACCTAAATTGAATTCTTCTATAAGACTTTCTAACTTGGCTTGGCGATCTGCTTTGTTGAGAGGTCCCATTTCGAGGATGGCCATAATGTTGTCTTCCACGCTCAATTTGCGAAAAACAGAAACTTCTTGGGGTAAGTAGCCCAGGCCAAGTTGGGCGCGTTTGTACATCGGAAACTTTGTGATGTCGGTGTCGTCTAAAAATACGTTCCCGGCGTCGGGTTTAACAAGACCTACCATCATGTAAAATGAGGTAGTCTTACCGGCGCCATTGGGCCCCAGCAAACCAACGATTTCTCCCTGATTTACTTCTACACTAACGCCATTCACGACGGCGCGTCCGCGGTAAGATTTACAGATATCGGTGGTGCTGAGTTTCACAAATCGAAATTACTAAAAATTTAACGAGTATCGGGCTTTGATCCCAAACGGGCTCGTGCCAGGTATTTGGTGTGTGGCACGGTACAAGAAATCGATCCTGATCACTTTGAAAATATTTTCAATACCAATTCCAACTTCCACATATGGCACTCCGTTAAATGGCCTTACGAAGTCAGGTATGATTAAGGCTTGATTGTGCTTAGGGGAAAGGCTGCCTAGCATGATCCGTTCGGTTGTGATGAGCCGAATCTTACTTGCCTTCAGCAGTGGAATACGGTCAAAAAACAAGCCTTCCCAACGGTTTTCGGCAAAACCAATGACGTAGCGATCACTGATGAATTCTATGAAATTGACCATGTTAAAGGTGCTGTTCAGTAACCACAAAGACTGATTTCCTTCATGTACTTTTAACAGTGGGTAGGCCGCCGTTCCGTTGATATAACCCAGCGTAAATCCGTAGCGCATTCTGCCGAGTACGCCGAGTTGCGTATTGTGCTCAAATTGGAACTCATATTTTTGATAGCGGTAATTGCTTCTTAAAATATCCTTGAAGCCAAAAATCCCTTGAAAAGACAGGATGGGGTAGGGCGAACGCAGTGCAGTTCGATCGAAAGATCCGGAAAGAAATTCTTCGTCTTTGGTCCAGCGAATGCGTGTGGTGAGTTCGGTTGCAGTGAGTTGTGAAACCTGAATTGTATCGAATCCGCTTACTTGTTGATAGGTGGCTAAGCCAAGAGGCGTATAGTTTTTCCATTCAAGTGCACCGTATAGGATGAGGTCTTTTTTGACATCTTTTTCTAGACTCACGCCAGTTTTTTGCACAAATGTGAGTTTGTCGAAAGGCGCTGTACTGAGGAATGTGACAAACGAGGTGCCCATGGATGCAGCTGTTGGTGCTTGTCCAATTTGCTCGATGTCGTAATTGTAATAGGCGGTCAGCATGCCTCGTTTTTGAGGCGTAATGTTGTAGCGCAGTTTTAAGTTGTACTTGAAGCGTTCATCGCCAAAGCCATAGGCAAGTCGCCCCCCGAGCTCAAGTCTTTTAGAGAATTCATTGGAGGTGCGCAAGGCTAAGGCAACTCTTAAATTTTCAACGGGGTTAGCACTGACTAAAGAGGCAACTGATCCGACTTCAATTTTGTTTATGGGCCAATAGCCGGTGGTTGCAAAATAAGTAAGCTTGCGCATGTTTTGATAAAAAGGTTGCGCCTCAAGGGAGTCTACCATTTCTTGGATGCGGAGTTCTTTTTCGTTTAAAGCTACAGGTCTAAGTGCAGCCCATTCTTGTTCGCTGCGTTCTTGGGCGTTGTTGAGCACATCTACTGAGTTTGTTGCGCGATAGAATGCCTCGGGCTTGGGCTCGTTGATGATAAAATTGCTGCGTTGGCTAAACTTGCGCCCAACAAGTCCTAAAAATTTGGACTTTTCTGTTATTTTGAAGGAAAGCACCATCTTTTCAGAAGTGAGCATCCAAACTTCCTTTTGTACTTGCTCAAAAGTATGTTCAAAGTAAAACTCTTGGATATAATTGAGATTTGCACCAGGCGCAATATTGGCCTCAAATCTTTTGATTGCGTAGGTGGTGTCGTGCACCCACATGTGTCCTTCAAATACGAGGTCACCTGTCCTCTTCGGAACAAAACGCAGTTTGTAACACCAATCGGCGCCGATAAACGTAGAGTCGTCGAGGTAAAATTGATAATAATTGCGCGCAAAAGGCGCTAAAGGGCTAATAAATGATTTGTTAAATAAATCATAGATGTTGTCATAAATATTGAGCTCAAGGGCCATATCGCCTAGAAACTGCGTCATCTGCATGTTGTCTACCCCGGTAATATGGGTGGCCTCCACTTCTTCTTTCTTCAGTTTAGGATCTTTGAGATAGTAGAAGTCCGAAACACTCTCAGATAAGATGACGGGCAATAATGATTTCTCACTGGAGTCAGTTTGAAGGTAATTTTTGACAATTGATAATCTGTCAACGAGGGGATTATTGATGAGTCCGGAATCTAGGTTAGAAGCATCGAGTTGGATTTTATTGTAAAGATGGTATTGATAAGCACTGAGCTTTTCTTTGTTGTTCACATCTTTATATTGAATGATGCGTCTGTGCAATTGCGCGCCACGTGTTTCAAGCGGAGCTTTTAAGAAGATTTCAGCAATTTCTTTGTCTTGGGTTTGCATCTTGACCTCCAAAACTTGGCTCTGGTCTTTTTTAATTTTAACCCTTTCAGTTTGATAACCGAGCAGTCGGAATATGAGTGTATCGGTAGGATAGTAGGTACTGATATTGAACTGACCAAGTGAGTCGGATTTAGTGCCAATTTTGCTATCCAAGAATTGAACTTGCACGAAACTGAGTGGATCGCCTTTTTTGTCAG
The DNA here is from genome assembly GCA_034680045.1 of Crocinitomicaceae bacterium. GTDB lineage: Bacteria > Bacteroidota > Bacteroidia > Flavobacteriales_D > Crocinitomicaceae > UBA952. Next base: position 26,379 of record JAXITO010000010.1, read on the forward strand.
TTACTGTTCCGGTAATATTGGTTTGCTGGGCCCACAGGGCTAAAAAGCAACAATTGAACAGTAAAAAACACAGCGTACGCATCAGTCTTTTTTATTTCTATCGACGCGTTTTGCTACCAAAATGCTGACTTCGAATAAAATATAAATGGGGATGGTCACGATGACCTGTGAAATAACATCTGGGGGAGTGATGACAGCAGCCAAGATAAGGATAACGACGATGGCGTGTTTGCGGTATTTAATTAAGAAATCAGGGGTAAAGAGCCCGATTTTGACTAAGAGGAAAGTGACAATTGGAAACAAAAAGAATAGGCCGGTGTAAAAAACAGTGGAGAGAATGGTGCTCATGTATGACGCAATGGTGACATCTGTTTTGATTTCTGGTGTGATTTGAAACGCACCAAAGAATTGCACACTCAGGGGTGCTACTACGTAGTAACCAAATAAAATCCCTAGAAAGAAAAGTAGACTAACGTAAAACACAATACCTTTGGCCATTTGTTTTTCTGTTCCTTTGAGACCTGGTTTGACGAAAGCCCATAACTGATAGAAGATGTAAGGGAAAGCCAACACGACCCCGCCCATCATGCTCATCATGAGGGCATAAGAAAACTGCCCAGCGAGCGTAGTGCTTTGAAAGTCGACATTGATTTGTTCGACACAAACACCTAAATATTGGCAAAGTAATTTGAAGGTAATGAAATCTGGGTCAACCATATTGAGGAAAACATGCTCCATGATTTCGCGTTGGTAGATCCAGATACCGATCGAAAAAATAATGACGGCAATGGCTGCCCTGAACAAGCGCCAGCGGAGCTCCTCAAGGTGATCTAAAAACGACATTGGCTGATCCTCAGACATGCCGTAAAATTAGCGATTTATTCCGTAAAATAGGATGAAAAGAAGAACGTAAATTGTTTACGATCATGTATTGCAACTTTGTATCATCAAAACAAAACGCCATGAACAAAAGATTTGCAATTCAACACATTTGGTTTAACAATCAAGATGCGGAGGTCACGTTAGTTGGTCGCATGCAAGACGACGTCTTAACTTATGAGTCTAAGTTGCTCATTAAGATGTCGGAGCTCAATGGAGTCATTTCCAAACTGCAAAAATTAGCAGGAATAGAAGCCAGCGAGTATATGTGTCGTTATGAACTAGGATTTATTACTGAATACGAAATCAGTTTTCCTGAAAACACGCAGTGCTATTTGAACCTTGATGATATCTTAGGTACCAATCAAAGTTTGGTCAAGAAAATTGTAGCGTAGGCAGAATTAAGGCTGGATGTAAACGGTTTCTTCGTTGACTTTTTCAGCTTCGATTTTGATGATACCTTGGCCAACTTTGTTGCCTTTCTGCGCTTTGATGTCTAATACAGCAACACCTGCTTGGCCGAGTTGATAGAGTTCGTTGTAGTTAAACGTTGCCAAACCGTTTACATTGGTGTAGGCGGTGTCGTAGACAGCAACTTGCTGAGGCGTTTGTTGTGTGTTGGTACCATACAATACAACCATGGCGTTTGAAACACTTGCGTTGGTCTCGTCTTTGACATAAATGTGCGCAACGGTATCCATTTTTTTACGGCAAGAACTTAACGAAACAAGAGAAGTAGCAGCCAATGCGATGAGAAGGATCTTTTTCATGGTGTTTAGTTGGGTAGGTAAATGGTTTCAACAGCAGTTGTGTGCACTTTGGCACGGGTATAACCATATGCTGTTTTGTTGTTATACTTCACGATGATGTCAAAGTAGCCAGTTTTGTTGGCCTCACCAGCAATAGAGAAGTAAGAGTCCATATCAAAGGAGGTAAAACCGGAAGAGTTGGTGTAGGTGGTATCTACGTATGCTAAGGTAGCTGGCGTAGATTGTTGGTCACCGATAATAATGACCTTAGCGCCGTCGATGAGCTGATTAGAAGAAGAGCGGACAAAAACCTTAATAATGGCAGGGTCTTTGGGCTCACAACCGCCCAAAATAAAGAGCAGTGAAAGTGCGAAAAAGCTGGTTAAGATAGTTTTCATAGGTTTTGAATGTCTCAAATTTACATTTTAATTTTTGAATTTTAAAACTTCAATCTGAAGGGTTTATTGTATTTGCAGTAATACTTGATTGCGTTCTTGTTCAGTAATTTCTGCAAGTGCCTCGCCGGTGAGCCCAAAATAGAAGCCTTTGACTTTAATTTGCATTACGCCAATTTGCCCCGGTTTGTAAAACGAACTGAGGTCAAATTTTGCTTTGCCGGTTGCGTCTGTAAATGCGCTGTCTTGCACGGCAATAGCATTGTGAGCGGTGTCTGTAGGTTCGGCAACTAACCAAACCTTGGCCTCAGAAATGACATCTCCGTTTGTATTGACAACTGTAACTTCTAAGGTTGTGGGTGGTGTTTCTTTACACGAAACCAAAAAAAACACCATTGAAATCATCGATATAAATGCGATGATGGCGATATGATGCAGCTTTTTTTTCTCGTACATTTGCATGAATACCATGATTTTTCGTTGTTAAACAACTAGAAGGGTCAAAAGGTTACAACAGAACCGCTTAAAAATGAATATTGAAGATTTATCGCTCGAATTAAGTAATGTCCAGCTTCCGGACGAACAAACGCTTGAACAATTCCGGATCCGGTTTTTAGGCTCTAAAAATGTCCTCAAAGATTTGTACGCTGCCATTAAAGACATCCCGAACGACCAAAAGCGCGCTTATGGTCAGCAAGTCAATGCATTAAAGGAGCGCGCTGAACAAGTTTACCACGAGTCAAAAGCGGCGCTTACTCAAACACAAAGTGTGGGCCCAGAAGAAGACCTCACCCGGCCTGCCGGCGACCCTCAAGTAGGGGCACACCACCCGCTTTCTCTTATCCGTAGAGAAATCATCGAAATTTTCAATCGCGTAGGTTTTGTGGTTTCAGAAGGTCCAGAGATCGAAGACGACTGGCATAATTTCAGCGCTTTGAATTTTCCGCCAGAGCACCCAGCCCGCGACATGCAAGACACCTTTTTTATTCAAAAAGGTGAAGAAGAAATTGCTTTGCGCACCCACACGAGCAGCGTTCAGGTTCGTGTAATGGAAAACCAAGCGCCTCCAATTCGCACTATTTCTCCAGGCCGCGTATACAGAAACGAAGCCATCTCAGCACGGGCTCATTGCTTTTTTCATCAGGTCGAGGGCTTGTATATTGATAAAGATGTCTCTTTCGCCGACCTCAAACAAACGTTACTTTATTTTGCCCAAGCGCTATTTGGTCCGCAAACCCAAATCAGAATGCGCCCGTCTTATTTTCCATTTACCGAACCTAGTGCAGAGGTCGATGTCTCTTGCTCGTTGTGTGCCGCGAAAGGCTGCAATGTATGCAAATACACTGGCTGGCTTGAAATCATGGGTTGCGGTATGGTAGATCCCAATGTGTTAGAAGCTTGCGGCATCGATTCAAAAACCTATTCTGGTTTTGCCTTTGGTATGGGCGTGGAGCGCATTGCTCAGCTCAAATACCGCGTTACTGATTTGCGCTTATATTCAGAAAATGACGCGCGTTTCTTGCGTCAATTTAAACCTGGTATGGCATGAGTTGGTTACCTTTTCAGTCAGAAGCCCAGTGGCAAGAAATCCTAGCTGTGTCGGAAGTTAGCCCTCAATTGATCTTCAAACACAGCACGCGCTGTTCTATTTCTTCCATGATCCTGAGCCGTTTTGAAAGCAGTCATCTCTTTCAAAATGCAGAAATTACATGTTGGCTGCTCGATTTGATTGCTTTTAGAGAGGTCTCAAACCTTGTTGCTTCAGAAGCACAAGTTTGGCATGAATCACCACAATGTATCGTCATCGACAAAAGCAAAGTAATTTACGCAGAAAGCCATGGCTCTATCGATGCAAAATCTATACAAACCTTGATGCTCAACAAATGAAAAAAATAATTATTTGGGTATTGGTGCTGGGCCTACTCGCTGGCTTTTTAGCACCGTTTATCAGTTCTTCAACAGACGAAAGCAGCCAAGCTGCCACTTTTGGTTTCAAAGAAAACTTAGCAACCACCTACGGAAAAACCATTCCAGTCCCAATTAAAATCTCAGCTAATTGCAGCAACTTGATATTGAAAATTGCCGATTCTGTAGTGCTTGAGGTTAAAAAACCAAAGAAAAAAGAGCTCTATTTTCTAGACACCAAGGATTTCAATACAGGCGCATTTCTACTCGACCTACAAGTGACCGACGCCAACGGCAATACCTATACCGAGCAGCGCAATTTGCGTATCTTATCTGATATCAAACCCGAAAGATGGTCTTTGAAATTGGGCACTTCTTATCAGCATAATACCAAAAATTACACGCAAGGCCTCACTTTTTGGAACGGAGAGCTTTATGAAGCCACCGGCGATCCAAATCAGGACGGCAGTTCGATGGTTGCTAAAATCAATATGAACACAGGAGAAGCACTTCAAAAGGGCAGCACCACTTTTCAACAAAAACTAGACGCTAGCAAATTTGGAGAAGGAATCGCTATTCTCAATGATCAAATTTATCAGCTGACCTGGAAAAACCAACAGTGTTTTGTCTACGACCTCCAAACTTTCCAATTGAAAAAAGAACTGAGTTATTCAGGTGAGGGTTGGGGCTTGTGTACCGATGGCAAGCAGCTTATTATGTCTGACGGAACCGAACGCCTCACTTTCAGAGACCCGAATACCTTTCAAGCGCTGCGCACAATTGAAGTATATACAGACCAAGGACCGCTTCCGCAACTCAATGAGTTGGAATACATCGATGGCCTCATTTATGCCAATATTTACACCACCAATTTTGTGGCGGTTATCGAGCCCGTACTTGGGCGCGTTATTGCACTGATCGACGCAGGCAATTTAGTTACTGCAGGAAAGGGTAGTGGTGAGGTGATGAACGGGATCGCCCACAACGCAAACACAGGTAAAATCTACATGACGGGTAAGTACTGGCCAAAAATGTTCGAAGTCAGTATTATAAAATAATTCGCAATGGAAAATCAGCGCAAAGATTGGTCAGAAATCAAAAGCAACGATAGCTGGTCCATATTTAAAATCATGGCCGAATTTGTAGAGGCCTACGACAAAATGGCGAAGGCTGGGCCTTGCGTCGCAATTTTTGGTTCGGCAAGAACTCAACCAGAACATCCACATTATTTGCAAGCTGTTGAAATTGGCGAAAAACTTGCGCGCGCCGGCTATGGCGTCATTACCGGTGGCGGCCCAGGCATCATGGAAGCTGGCAATAAAGGTGCTAAGCAAGGTGAGGGTGTTTCAGTAGGCTTAAACATCGATTTGCCATTTGAACAGTTTCACAACATTTACATAGACCGCGACCATTACCTCGAGTTTGATTATTTCTTCGTGCGCAAAGTCATTTTTGTGAAGTATTCTCAGGCCTTTGTCATCATGCCCGGCGGTTTTGGTACCCTCGACGAATTATTTGAAGCCATGACCCTTGTCCAAACAAGAAAAATTGCTAAAAGGCCAATTGTCTTGTTAGGGACAGCTTATTGGAGCGGCCTTTTTGATTGGGTTCGAAATGTCCAATTAAAAGAAGGATACATTTCAGAATCCGATTTGTCGTTGTTCAAAATCACTGATTCTACCGATGAAGCGCTGCAGTTTATCGACGACTTCTTTAGTTCTCATGCGCTTTCTCCAAATTTCTAAGCATCTTTGTAACACACTTACCGATACACTATGTTGGATAAAATCAAAAGTACGCTTAGGTTGATCATACCATTTGTAAAGACCAAAAACTTCTGGAAGCATTTTGGACTCGTCATTTTGTTCTACCTCGTCATGGTATTTGCAACCATACTTTATTTAGATTTTGCCACCAATCACGGCGAAAAAATCGCTGTTCCAAATTTTGTTGGTTTGTCAGGCGAAAAAGCCAAGCAACGCATTGAAGACCTCGACCTAACATACCAAATCTTAGACAGTATCTACGATCCAAAACTTCCAGAAGGAACCGTTGTCGAGCAACTCGTTGAACCAACTTCGCTTTCTCAAGTGTACGTGAAGTCAGGACGCATCATTGGTTTGAGATTGTCTAAAAGGAACCAACTTGTGGAAATGCCGAGTTTGCTTCATAAACAAATTCAGTTTGCCCAAAGCATCCTAGAACAGCGCGGCCTGCGTTTCATTATTCAGTACCAACCAACCGCCGAGGCCAACGGTTCGGTCCTCGATCAGCTTTATAAAGGTCGTCGCATCAAAGAAGGAGACCGCTTGCCAATTGGCGCAGTGGTAACTTTAATTGTGGGTCAAAACGACGAAGGCGAGCCAATTGCTTTACAAAACTTCATTGGCCTCACCATGTCAGAAGCGCGCTATATTTTTGATACGCTTGGCGTAAGCTCTTACTCGTTCATTTGTCCAGATTGCCTGACCAGCCAAGACTCTGCTGCTGCCCGAATTTTTTCTCAATCGCCAGAATATATTGAAGGAACTACCGTTTTTAAGTCCACTCAATTTATCCTCTCCATGCAAAAAGGAGGAGACGGACAAAACCCATAAGCCATGATGCGTTTCCTATTTCTTTTTTCAATTGCTTTACTTTCGACCTCACTTTGGTCGCAAGGTTTTGAAAAAGGCCCCATTACCAGAAATTTTGAGTTAAGTAACATTCGCCAGGTACTTAAAAGCACTACGAACAGTATCGATAGTACTTTTTACTACACCTCTGATACACTATCCTTGCCTTTTTTTGATGAGTTTTCTACGGACAAATTTCAGAAATATACAGCGCAGTACAACGACCCAGGCGTCAGCTCTACACTATTTTTCCAGCTGCTCAATCCAAATACTTTAGTTGCGCTCAGTCCGAACCAAACCTTTACTGATCAAGCAACGTTCCGTCGCACTTTTGACATCGCTACGAGTACATTTACCGATACTATTTTTGCAACCACAGCTGTTAAAGTAGCAGATTTCTCTGCTTTTCCGCTCAGTTACCAGACCTTAAATTTATATCCGCCATACTATATTTACGATACCATCGGCGTACCCGATACGCCCGACACCGTTTGGGTACAAAATCCAAGTTATTTCCAAGATTCAGTGCGCATTTTCTCTGCAACACTCAACAATCCAGCTGCTCTTTGGCTAGATGACCACGCTTATCTCAACCGCCGTTTCGGGGTTGCGCCGCGTTCGTTGGGGGTAGTGACTTTTGATGGCCTAGATGCTGCTGGGTATCCTTACGCAATTGGCACTTCAATGACGAACACCGCCGATTATTTGCATAGCAAACCACTCGACCTCAGTGGCTACACCGCGAGTGACTCCTTGTATTTTTCATTTTTAGTTCAGTCAGAAGGTTGGGGCGATATTCCAGAGGCCACAGACTCTTTGCGCTTAGAGTTTTACGCCAAAGACCTCGACCAGTGGTTTTCTGTATGGTCCATGGCTGGAGACACCACAGCACCATTTAAAGTTGTTCATATCCCTGTTTTAGCGGCCAAATACTTCAAAAAAGGATTCCAGTTTAGATTCAGCAACTATGGTGCCTTATCTGGCGCTTTGGATCATTTCCACATCGATTACGTCCACTTGCGACCGCAATCTAACCAAGCCGATACCTTATTTAAAGATTTCGCTTGGGTTTACCCTATGAATTCCTTGCTCCAAGACTACACCTCAGTCCCTTGGGATCACTACAAAAACACACCAAAACCCTTTAGAAATGATTTTCCAATTGGCGTCCACAACGGCAGTACAAGCCCAGAAAACAATCAAATAGCTGGTCAGTTTGTGGTGGAGCATGCAGGCGCTCAGGTCAATCAATTTTCCATTCCAGGGAGCCAGTTGTCTGCTGGTGATTTGAATTATGAGCCCACCACAACCTATTTTACCACGCACAACATTAGTGCTTTTGGATCGTTCCCTACAAGTTTAGGCGGAGACCAACAAGCATTTCGCGTGAAGGGCGATATCAGCGTACAGTTCCCCAATCTCACACTCAACGACACCACGAGCTTTTACCAACCTTTCTTCAATTTTTACAGTTACGACGACGGCAGTGCAGAGGCAGCTTTTGGCCCAACAGGAATGCAAGCAAGATTGGCAGTTGAATACAACGCCTATGAAGCAGACTCATTGGTTGGGGTTTCTTTTCACTTTGTCCCTTCAGTTACAGATGTTTCCTCAAAGCTCTTTTTATTGAGTGTCTGGAGCAATGAAAACGGACAACCAGGGATACTTCTTTACGAAGACGACGTATTTTTCCCACGCAGCCCGCTATATGGTGAAGAGCGCGAGATTTTTGTCCCGTATTATTTTACAGATACCCAAAAAGTGAGTGTTCCGTCGTCCTTCTTTATTGGTTGGCGACAACTCGATGCCGAACGCCTCAACTTGGGCCTTGACCGCAATATTGACCATTCGGACAAAGTAAAATACAGTGTAGACGGCGGCTTCACATGGTACACTTCTCCTTTTGAAGGTTCAGCCATGATCCATCCTATCTTTTCAACGGCCTTAGATGCCAGTCTTGGCTTCGCCCAAAATAATGTTGCGGCTTCAGATTGGTCAGTTTATCCAAATCCTGCAACTCAAGAATTTACAGTTCAGTTGCCAACTACATTGCAAGGCACGCCCATTTATTTACTTGATGCCGTAGGCAAGGTGCAATTAACACAAACTACAACAACATTCGATATCAGTATGTTACCAAATGGGGTCTATTACTTACAATGTCCTCAAACGCAGCTACGCGTACTCAAACTGGTCGTTAATCACTAATGAGCGAAAATTTAGAAATTGAAGTTGAAGAGGCCGACCTCTTTGAACACCATCGATTTAAGGCCGACCCTGGTCAGGAGGTTGTGCGCATTGATAAATTCTTACTCGACCGCATGGCCGATACATCCCGCAGTAAAATTCAAGTTGCTGCAAAAAATGGGAATATCCATGTCAACGGTTCGGCAGTAAAGCAAAATTACCGCGTCAAGCCCGGTGATGACATCGCAATTGTTTTGCCTTATCCTGTTCGCGAAATCGAACTGATTGCCCAGGATATTCCGATAGATGTTGCATATGAAGACGACGATTTGTTAGTGGTCAATAAAGAAGCCAACATGGTCGTGCATCCTGGCTATGGTAACTATTCCGGAACGCTTGTCAATGCTTTGGTTTATCATTTCGACAACTTACCAACCCTGCCAAAAGACTATTTCGGAAGGCCTGGTCTTGTACACCGTATTGACAAACACACAACAGGACTGCTCGTGGTAGCCAAAACTGAAAATGCGCTCAATGACCTAGCCAAACAGTTTTACGACCGCACTACCGAAAGACGCTATTATGCGCTCGTTTGGGGTGATATCAGCGAAGATGGCACGGTTACTGGCCACATCGGCAGATCGCTCAAGAACCGCAAAGTAATGACGGTTTTTCCGGATGGAGCTTATGGAAAACCTGCCGTAACACACTACAAAGTATTGGAGCGTTTTGGCTACGTAACCCTTGTAGAATGTAAATTAGAAACAGGCCGCACCCATCAAATTCGTGCACACATGCAATTTATTGGCCATCCGTTGTTTAACGACCTCGAATACGGCGGCGACCGCATTCTTAAAGGCACCAAATCTACAGCCTACGAAAAATTCATGACCAATAATTTTGCGCTGCTTCCCGGGCAAGCGCTACACGCCAAAACATTAGGTTTTATACAGCCCAGAACAAAAGAGTATCTAGTGTTTGATTCTGAGCTTCCTAATGGTTTTCAGCGCTTATTAGAACGGTGGAGAACCTATTGTTCGGATTTTAAATAAAATTTCTCTATTTTTGCTTTCCTTGGTTACTTACCAAGCTAAAACTACGCTTTATGAAACAATTATTCATTGCCGCTATTCTTTCCTTGATGACCGCATCGGTGAGTTTTGCTCAAACCGCTCCCGATCCAAAGTTCGTGCGTCAGGCCAATGAAGTATTTATCTCAGGAAACTACTTTGAAGCTATTAATGTCTGTCAAGATGCCTACAAAAAATTAGGCGCTCGTGGCTCTTTACGCCAGAAAGGCGATATGGCTTTTAAAATTGCGGAGTCTTACCGCGCAATTGAAATCTACGACAAAGCCAACGACTGGTATGGTACTTGTATCGAACTCAAGTATTTCGATGTCGTACCAGAAGTATACTACTACAAAGGCGACATGCAGCGCATGATGAAAGACTTCGACAATGCCATTAAAAGCTACCGTGAATTCAAGCGCGTTGCCCCTAAGTCTCGCACCAAAGAAGTAGACGACGCCATCATGTCTTGTGAGAAATACAAAGACTTCGATGAATTCGAAACATCTAGATTAGTAGTAAAGCCAGAAGTCAAAATCAACACCAAACAAATGGATATGGCTCCTACTTTCATGGACAAAAAAGGAAAAGTTGTTGTGTTCAGTTCTTCTCGTGATGAAAGTACAGGAACCAAAAGAGACCCCATTTCTGGTGAAAAATACATGGACCTCTACATTGCTGAGTACGATGTCAATGGCAACCCTACTAGTGTAAAATCTCTAGATACAAGAGGAGTTGTCAATACAACTGCAAATGAAGGTTCAGCAACGTTCGATTCTAAACGTAAAAATATTTATTTCACGCGATGTCCTAATGCTGAGAAAATGGACCTCGGTTGCGAAATCTGGACAGCTTCCATGAGCGGTCAAGACTTCGATGACCCTAGAAAAATATCCCTAACTGTTTCTGACACTATTTCTGTTGGCCATCCTTGCTTATCATCCGATGACCAAATGTTGATTTTTGCATCTGATATGCAAAAAAGCCCGAACGGCGAAAAATCTTTTGGCGGTCGTGACCTCTGGTATGTTTCTTTCGACAAGCGCACCAAAACCTGGGATTCAATTCCACACAACATGGGCGCCATGTTCAATACTGCCGGCAATGAACTTTTCCCTTCACTCGGACCAAATGGTCAATTGTATTTTGCTTCTGATGGCTTACCAGGAATTGGAGGTCTTGACATTTTTGTAGCCGAAGCAGTTTCTGGTGAAACCAATAAATGGACAGGCGTTAAAAACATGGGTTACCCATTCAATTCGCAAGGCAATGACTACGCAATGTCTGACTTCGATGGCAAGTCTGGTTTCTTTACCTCTGAGCGCAAAACAACCAGTAACCAAGAGTATGCACCAGAAATCTGGAGTTTCAACACCCCTCCAAATCTATTCGATCTTCGTGTAACAGTATACGAGTCAGGTAAGAAATCTAAAAAATTAGCAGGCGCTAAAGTATACGTTACTATTTCAGATGGCACCAAGCTAGAAGGCGTCACCAAATCAAATGGCAAAATTTCTTGGGATGTCATGCCTGACAAAAAAGGCCGTTATATCCTTGCTGGCAAAGAATTCACTTTAAAAGCGGAAAAAGAAGGTTATTACGAAGACAAAAAAGGCGCTAAATTTTCAACAGTTGGGTTAGAGCAAAGTCAAAGCTTCTTAATTGAAATGCCTTTGTTGCCAGTTGGTGAAATCCGCACTCCAGAAATCCGTTACGTATTCGATCAATGGGTATTTATTAACGATGCAACTTGTATGTCTTTAGACTCCCTGAAGTTCTTAGACAGCATGCTCAAAGAATATCCTAATGTCACCATCGATTTATTCTCACACACAGATGCACGTGGTGGAGACGCACGCAACCAAATGCTTTCTGAAAACCGCGCCAAGGCAGTTTACAAACATTTAGTTGAAACTTGCGGCATTGACCCACGCCGTATTCGTCCTGTAGGACGCGGAGAGGCTGAGCCTGCAACTTGGGTAGACGAATCTGGTAAAACTGTAATCCTCACAGAAGAATACATCAATCAGTTTAAAACTTCCGATAAAGCTAAGTTTGAAAAGCTGCATACCATTAACCGTAGAACAACCGCCAAGATCACAAGTACAACCTTTGATCCTAACAAGGCTCCTGCGGCAGACCCAGAATACCGCAAGTTCAAACAACTTCCAAGATTATAACAAGAAAGGCGTCGGAAGGCGCCTTTTGTTTTTGAACCATGAGACGCCTATTACAAAAAATTGTTTTCTTCTTCGAACTCCAATCTTTTGGGGTGTGTGAGTGGTGGGCCCGTCGTTTAGGCATCCGTACCAACAAAGTAAGGCTAGGGTTTATCTACTTTAGTTTTATTGGCTTAGGCTCGCCCGTGCTCCTCTACCTGATCATGGCTTGGATACTCGAGCACAAGCATTATTTCAAGTTTCAAGCCAAACGTAAACAATCAATTTGGGATTTATGAAATTGCTCATTACCGGCAGTAATGGCCTTTTAGGTCAAAAAATTGTCGATCTATGCCTCGCCAAGCAAATCGAATTTTTAGCCACTTCTAGTGGTGCTAATCGCAATTCCAAATGTCCTGAGCATGCTTATCAGGTGTTAGACATTACTGATGAAGAGCATATTCAAACGGTATTGGCGCAATACCAACCTACTCACGTCATTCACACCGCAGCCATGACCAACGTGGATCAATGCGAGCTCCATCCGGAGGCCTGTGACCTCGTGAATCGCCAAGCTGTACTCATGCTGGCAAAGTGCTGTCAAAAGCTCGGTATCCACTTTCAATTGCTCTCAACTGATTTTGTTTTTGATGGTTTAGCAGGTCCCTATACAGAGTCTGATCAACCGAATCCGCTCAGTGTTTATGCGCGCTCTAAAGTGGAAGGCGAGAACATCGTACAGCAATTAGATGGCTTGAGCTATTCTATTGTGCGCACTATTATTGTTTACGGCCGAGGCGAACAACTGTCTAGATCAAACCTCATTCTTTGGGCGAAAACAGCTTTAGAGAAAGGCGAACCGTTGCAAATTGTCGACGATCAATTCAGGGCACCAACTTGGGCCGACGACCTCGCTTGGGCCTGTGTGCGCATTTGCGAATTGGATCAAACAGGTATGTTTCACATTGCGGGCCCAGAGACACTCTCTATTTATCAAATTGTAGAGCGGGTAGCAGCCTATTACCAACTCCCAATGACACAAGTAAGTAAATTGAGTAGTGCTACGCTGCAACAGCCTGCCAAACGCCCGCCACATACAGGCTTTATCCTCGACAAAGCACGTGCGGTTTTGGGTTACAAACCCCATACGCTTGAGCAAACATTAGCGCTTCTGTAATTCAGAAAAAAATATATCTTTACCTACCTAAAAAAAACGAATATGAGTGTTTGGAGAAAAAAACCGGTAAGTCACTTTGAACGTGACATGAAAAAAAATGACCTCAACCGCGTTTTAAGTCGATGGGGGCTTACTTCATTAGGCATTGGCGCAATTATCGGCGGCGGTATTTTTACATTAACTGGAATTGCTGCACACGACCACGCTGGTCCGGCATTGGCGTTGTCTTTTGTTATTGCAGGTGTAGGTTGTTTATTTGCCTCGCTTTGTTATGCTGAATTTGCTTCTATCTTACCAGTTGAAGGCTCTGCATATGCTTATTCTTACGGTACAATGGGTGAGCTCTTTGCTTGGATCATTGGCTGGAACCTCATTTTGGAATACATGATGGGCGCCACAACCGTGGCCGTTGCCTGGAGTGGATATTTTGAGAAGCTTCTGCATCAATTCGATATACATCCGCCCATGTGGCTCATGAACGACGCTTTAACAGCCGCAGAAAAAGCGCAAGAAGCAGGTATCCCCACCCCAGATTTCGCCTTTAATTTACCCGCATTCCTTATTACTTGGGTGGTTACAGCTATTCTTGTAAAAGGGATCAAAGAGGCTGCCAAAACCAATAACATGATCGTTATTCTGAAGGTGGCAGTTGTCTTGTTTGTCATTTTTGTTGGCTTCTTCTTTATTGACACTGACAACTACGTACCATTTATTCCTGAAACAGTCAACAACGCCGACGGATCCACTTCATTTGGGTGGTCTGGGGTAGTCACTGCCGCCACCATTGTTTTCTTTGCTTATATTGGTTTTGATGCGGTATCTACCCAGGCGGGTGAGGCAATTAATCCTAAGAAAGACGTTCCTTTTGCAATCATCATGTCATTGGTCATTTGTACGGTTTTATACATTGTTGTCTCCTTGGTTTTGACCGGTATGGTTCCTTACAATGAGCTCGACATCAAAGCACCTGTTGCCTCTGCATTTGAAGGTATCGGTATGCCTTGGGCAACTGTATTGATTACTATAGCCGCCGTTGCCGGTCTTACTTCGGTTATGCTCGTTATGATGCTTGGTCAAACACGTATATTTTTAGGTATGGCAAAGGACGGTTTGTTGCCATTTAAAGTATTTGGCAAAATTCACGAAACTTACAAGACACCATTTAGAAGTACTATTTTAGTTGGCGCCATTGTATCAATTGTTGCAGCAACTACACCAATAGATAAAGTTTCAGAAATGTGTTCTATGGGTACGCTACTTGCGTTTGCCATGATTTCTATTGCAGTTTTGATCATGCGTATCAAACAACCAGATTTAGAGCGTCCATTCAAAACGCCTGCAGTTTGGTTTGTAGCGATTGCCGGAGCAGGGTTTAACTTTGGCCTCATGTATTTTGTGCGCCCTGATACATGGGTTGCGTTTATCATTTGGTCAACACTAGGCTTGATTGTTTATTTCTTGTACTCACGTAAACACAGTAACCTTAATGGCTATGCGTTCGAAGAGTCCTTGACAGGCCACGACGCTATTGTGAATGCTTCAGAAGAAGACTAATGGCTAGCGACAATAAGCGCTCCCTCGGCCTCCTCGATGCCACTTTATTGGTGTCGGGTTCCATGATAGGCTCCGGAATTTTTATTGTTACGACACTCATGCTCCGCGATATCGGCTCGCCAGCTTGGTTATTGGTGCTTTGGGTTCTGACGGGCCTTATCACCATCTTTGCTGCACTCAGTTATGGAGAGTTAGCTGGCATGATGCCCAATGCGGGAGGGCAGTATGTTTATATCCAGCGCGCTTATGGCAAAATGGCTTCCTTTCTTTATGGCTGGACTGTATTCACCGTCATTCAAACGGGTGTTATTGCTGCAGTTGCAGTTGCTTTTGCTAAATACACTGCCGTATTTTTTCCGGGCCTAAATGAAGTGATTTTTGACACCTCATTTATCAGTATTTCATGGGCGCAAATACTGGCCATTGCCTCTGTAGTTTTACTTACCTATTCGAATGCTAGAGGTGTTCAAAACGGGAAAATGATTCAGTTTGTGTTCACTTTTGCAAAGTTATTTGCTTTGGGTGCACTCATTGTCTTGGGCATTTACCTTGGTCTGAAAACCGATGTTTTTGCACTCAATTTTACTGATGCATGGAAGGCTAGCAAAACTGTAATTGCCAATGGGGGAGACAAAGTTTTTCAAATCCCATTAACTGGTTGGGCGCTAGTTGGTGCCTTGGGAGCAACAATCATCAATTCTTTGTTTTCGGCTGATGCCTGGAACAACGTTACTTTTATAGCTGGCGAAATCCAGGATCCTAAAAAGAACATTCCTAAAAGTTTATTCTTTGGAACCCTAATCGTGACAGTCATTTACGTATTGGCTAACATCGCCTATCTTGCCCTGCTGCCAGTTCAAGGAAGCCCTGATGGCCTCAATCCGATCGACCAAGGGATGCTATTTGCCAGTAATGACAGAGTAGGGGCCTCTGCAGCTTATGTTATTTTCGGCGATGTAGGAATTTTGTTGATGGCAGGTCTTATTATGGTTTCCACTTTTGGGTGTAATAATGGTTTGATTTTGGCAGGTTCGCGTTTGTTTTACGCCATGTCCAAAGACGGACTATTCTTCAAAAGTGCAGCGCAGCTCAATTCAAATGGTGTTCCGGCACGCGCCCTCTGGATCCAATGTGCCTGGGCAAGTGTGCTCTGCTTGTCAGGAAAGTATGGCGATTTGCTCACCTACAGCACCTTCGCTAGCTTGTTGTTCTATATCATCACTATTTACGGTATTTTTAGACTTCGCAAATTAGAACCTGATACGCCGAGACCCTACAAAGCTTGGGGGTACCCGTATATTCCTGCGCTTTACATTATCCTCACACTCGCTATTTGTATCGATTTATTGATCTACGATTTCCGAAATGCAGGCATGGGTCTTTTTATCGTTCTTCTGGGTATTCCGGTATATTACTTAATCGAGTCAAAAAGAAAAGCTGCTTAGCCAATAAGCCCGGTAAGTTCTCGTTGAGGCTTACATGAAAAAACCATTTGTCATTTTCTCCAAACGTTTAGAGCGGGGCACCCTTATTTGGCTTTGTGTTTGCGTTGTGGTAATCTTCCTTCCACGTATGGAGGCATACTTCACGGAACCCGAACTCTCCTATGAGTGGACTTACGTGCAAGAAAGTAAAGTCCAGCGCGCGTTCATAGATCGAAACAATAGCGCTCCATGTGTTTCTGCGCGTTTTAAGCCACTTTGGCGGCGTTGTTCACCTGAATCTCTTAACGCATCCGATTGGCAACGTCTAGGGCTAAGTTCTAAACAGGCATCATCCATGTTGCGTTACCGAGATAAGTATGGTTTTCATTCAAAAGAACAGATGCGTAGCATTCGCGTTTTACCACCTGAATTGTTAAAACTCATTTCAGATTCATTGAACTTTGACCAAAAAATAGGGTCTAATCAAACAAAGAATATGAATGGAAAGATGCCAGAGGGCTCAGGTCATACGCAAGAAAAAACAATTCAAAAACTTGACCTGAATGCTGCAACTATTGCCATGCTCGTGGCTTTGCCGGGCATTGGCCCATATTCTGCCGAAAAAATAGTTGCCTACCGCACGCGTTTAGGCGGTTTTATTGGCATAGAACAGCTTTATGAAATCAAGGGGATGAAGCCTGAAATAGTCGAAAATGCCCAACTATATTTGGAAATCAATAAAGAGGTGGAAAGGCTGGCTTTAAATTCTGTTACCTATGAAGCCCTCAAGCAACACCCTTATCTCACCTGGAATCAGGCGAACTCTATTATTAAGATGCGCCATCAAAAAGGCGGATTCAAAGAAGTAAAGGAACTCAAAGAATCTGTATTAATTGATGAGGAGACGTACAAAAAACTCTTGCCTTATGTATCTTTGTGACATGACAATTCAAGAGCAACTCAAGTCGGTGATCCGCGATGTGCCTGATTTTCCAAAACCAGGCATTCTGTTTAAGGATATTTCTACTATCATGTTGAATCCTCAAGTTTCTAATGCCGTTCTAGATCATCTTGTGGCACACTACCAAGATGCTGGCCTAGACGCAATTGCAGGCATAGAAAGTCGTGGCTTCCTATTCGGATATCCTTTAGCTATGCGCTTAGGCATTCCATTTGTACTCATCCGCAAAGAAGGCAAGTTGCCTTATGACAAGATCAAACATGCTTATGAACTCGAGTATGGTTCTGCAGTAATCGAAATGCACACCGACGCTGTCAAAGCCGGGCAGCGCGTTCTCATCCACGACGACCTCCTAGCAACAGGTGGCTCAGCCGCTGCCGCAGCTACACTGATCGAAAAAAGCGGTGCCGTAGTGGCAGGTTTTGACTTCCTAGTGGCTTTGTCGTTCTTAAACGGCGAACAAAAATTAGCGCCATACAGCGAACAAATTTCATCAATTGTGCACTATTAAAACAACTTGAATGGCTTAACTTTCTCCCGAATCATTTCATCAACAACTATCATCAATCAACAACATGAGTACCTATTTTACTGAACAACAGCAATTACTTGCCCAAATGGTGCGAGACTTCGCAGAGCGTGAAATCCGTCCTAATCTGAAGCACTGGGACGACCACGAAATTTTCCCAGTTGAAGTCATGAAAAAAATGGGCGAACTCGGTTTGCTCGGCATCTTTATTCCAGAACAATACGGAGGTTCGGGCTTTGGCTACAACGAATACGCAACTGTGCTTATGGAACTTGGCAAAGTCTGCGGTGGCGTTGGTTTGAGTGTTGCTGCTCACAACTCTTTGTGCACAGGACACATCTATTACCATGGTTCGGAGGCTCAAAAACAAAAATACCTTCCCAAACTAGCTAGCGGCGAATGGATTGGCGCTTGGGGCTTAACTGAAGCCAACACCGGCTCGGACGCCATGCGTATGAAAGCAACGGCTGTTCGCGACGGCGACCACTGGATCTTAAATGGTTCTAAAAACTGGATTACACATGGCCTTTCAGGAGATGTATCAGTTGTACTCATCCGAACAGGCGAACTTCTAGATAGCAAAGGCATTACTGCATTTATTGTCGAAAAAGGCACGCCGGGCTTTTCAGCGGTAAAAATCAAAGAAAAACTAGGTGTCCGCGCAAGTGAAACTGCAGAACTCATTTTTGACAACGTTCGCATTCCGAACGAAAACGTCATTGGTGAAGTAGGGCAAGGTTTTGTGCAGGCCATGCAAATTCTCGACGGCGGTCGCATTTCAATTGCTTCTCTAAGTTGCGGAATAGCTCGTGGTGCCTTTGAGGCCTCTGTCAAGTACGCCAAAGAGCGCGAGCAATTTGGACAACCAATCGCACATTTTCAAGCCATTAGCTTCAAACTTGCAGATATGGCAACTCAAATTGAGGCCGCAGAGCTACTTACTTTTCAAGCTGCTGCTAAGAAAGATGCAAAAATGCCCGTCACCAAAGAAGGGGCCTTTGCTAAGTATTTTGCGTCTGAAGTATCTGTAAAATGTGGCAACGAAGCCGTACAAATTATGGGTGGATACGGCTATACCAAGGAGTATCCAGCCGAGAAGTTCTTGCGCGATTCTAAGCTCATGACCATAGGGGAGGGTACCTCCGAAATCCAAAAGTTGGTGATTTCTAGAGAAATTTTGAAATAATTTTGTAGAATTGAATTTCTCTCGTATCTTTGCGACCCTAAGTTTAAAACAAAGAAATTAAAGCATATGTTGATCATTCCAATTAAAGAAGGCGAGAACATCGAA
>JAXITO010000011.1:0-38691 GCA_034680045.1 Crocinitomicaceae bacterium
CATGGATTGCACCCGAATAGGGTTTTGCCCTCCCAAGCTGAGTGTTCCAATTTGAACTTCCTGAGTTAAAACGCGCGTGCGTTTCCATGGGTCTAGACAATAGCGTTGCATCTGTTTTTTTTAGTCTAACAAAGGTAAGGATTCAATTGTTTGTGCGTTCTTTGTTACAAAGGTTTTCATATGCGTAGAAATCTGTTGTTATTTTCAGTTTTATTGTGCTTTTTCTTTTCTTGCAAGGAGGAGAAAAAAGCGAAGGTGCGCCCCATATCTAAGAATATTGAATCAAAAGGAAAATCGACAAAGAAGGTAATGCATACCATTCATTTGAAACCTAAAGCGCAACTCAAACCCGAAATTATTCCACCAGTTCCAAGGCCGCCCTTTGACCCTATTGAACCATGTCCGATAGACCCTCCTGGTTATATTTCAGAGCCGGTAATTACATGTGCTGGTCCGCCAGACCCGCTTCCCAAAACCATCCGAGATAGCATCGTAAATTTCCCAGCAACTATGGCTTCCTTTGGCAACAATACCAATGATATTTTTAAATACATCGATGAGAAAATAGCCGTCAGTAAAGAATGGAACTACCTTCGAGAGCTCGGTATTGAAGGTAAAATTTATGTGCGTTTATTAATTGACGTCAATGGCAAAGTTCGAGAAGTGACGTTTTTGAAATTTTCAGATAAAGAGTTGGAAATGTTAAAAGGGAACCTCAACAAAATACTAATTGGCATGCCTTTATGGAGCCCCGCTAAAGATGAGAAAGGCACGGCTGTTGTTTCAGAGTATACTTTTCCTGTAAGGTTGAGTTTTAAATGACGGCGCAAAGCAATTGAGCAATTCAATAATAGCGCTTATCTTTAGTGCATGAATCAAGTTGCTCCTATTTTTTCTTTGCGGGTCAAGGCCTTAGGTTTACTTTTAATTCTTTCCGTTATTTATGGTTTTTGGCAGCACTTTTCGGCTGATATTTTACCTATTCACGAGTGTAGAAAGTCCGACTCCCTCACTCAGGCAGTACAATATTTTCGCGGCACCTCATTTCTTGAACCCAAGACTAATTGGATCGCTACTAACGGAAATCAAAATGCAGCAGCGGAGTTCCCCATTATTTATTATTTGGTTGGTCAAATCTGGAAAGTTACAGGTTATCAGTTGTGGATTGCTAAGTTGTTATCCTTAGGGATGCTTTTTATCGGAATTATATCATTAGCGCCATTTTTTAAATGGGCTTTTCAGTCAAATATTAAAACACTGATATTTTCCGGACTTGTTTTTTCTTTTCCAGTTCTGGTTTACTATGCCGACACCTTACTGCCAAATGTATTTTCGTTCGCTTTCTTGTTATTGGCATTTGCGCAGTTTTTTCGTTTTTGGCAAACTGAAAAAAAGTCTGCTTTGGCCCTGTTTTTTATATTTTTGAGTTTGGCCGTTCTGATAAAAATTACTGCGCTCATTGCAGTTTTTGCTTTTTTTGGCGCATATACCTCAGAGCGCTTCTTTGCGAAAAAATTACTTTTTAGCTTGAAAGTACAAAAAGTGTCTTTGATTTATGCTGGTTTTTTGCTGACCTTAACTGGCGCTGTTTTATGGTATCTTTTTGCAATTCAATATAATAACCAATATGGATCGACTATTTTTTCGACAACCATCAGACCCATATGGGAGGTCGATACCGCCGAACAATGGAGAATCATAAAATTGGTTTTCAGAGAACATTCGCGCGAAATTTTTCCGATTGTAACTTGGCCAATTTTTTGCGCATTGTTCCTTTGGACTTTATGGTCGAAAAAGGTGCCAAGCTATATCAAGTACTTGGTTGTTTTTTCTGTGTTAGGACTTTTAGCTTATTTGATTCTTTGGTTCTGGGTTTTTGAGGTGCATGATTATTACTTTATTGAAATACTTTTCTTTCCATTGATTCTTATCGGTAGTTATATGAAGTATATGCCCCAATGGAATTCCTATACAAAATGGCAAAGGCCAGCCGAAGCGTTGTTTCTGACGGTAGTATTCTTAAACACGATATCATTTACCCAGATAGCAGCAGGAAATCAAAATTTTATAGTAAAAAACACGCCTTTTATTTCTTCTTTTATAAAAGGGAATTGGGGTTGGTTTTACTTCAATCATCAAGATCATTTAGGTCAACTTCAACAACAAAAAGCGGCAATACAAAAGAAAGTATTGCCAACTGATACCGTATTATGTTTTTCAGATCCGTATCCAAATGTGCACCTAACTGCTATAGATAGAATTGGTTATACAAATTATAATCTATCAAGAGATTTGCCATTTGCCCCTCAAATTCAAAACTTGATTCAAAGTGGCGCCTCCAAATTAGTGGTATTCAAATCAGAATTAAGTCATCCGGATATTCAAGGATTCTTAGGCCATTCTTGTTATGAGCAGGCCAACATTCAGATTTTCGATTTGAAGCCTTATAAAAAGTAGCACTTATTAAACTAAGTTCAAACCTATATAAAAGATTGTCCCAACACCTTCCTTGCTCTCGAAACGAATTTCGCCGTTGTGTTTTTCAATGATTTGTCTGACCACGCTTAAGCCAATTCCGGATCCTGAAGATTTAGTGGTAAAATAAGGAGTGAAGATGCGCTCTTGTTGTTCTTCTGATATACCAACCCCGTTGTCTTGAATAGCGATTTGGACGCTTTCCTTTTCAATTTGAAGTTGAATTTCAATCTTTGGTCCTGGGTTCAGATCAGTGGCTTGGCGGGCATTGAGCAATAAGTTGTGAAAGACTTGGCTGAGCATGTTTTTGTCAGCGTTGATCCAAAGCGCTGAACTATGTTCTTGAAAATGAATCATGGTTTGATCTTCGTCAAAAAGGGCAATGGTTTGGGTGATAAATGCGGACAGTTCGATTTTTTCAAAATTGGGCTCTGGGAGTTTGGCAAAGCGGGCAAATTCGTTGGCCATTCGGGCTAAGGCATCTATTTGTTCGATGAGGGAAGGCAGTGATTTTTGAGCAAGTAGTTGTACGTCGGCGTCCTGAGCTTCCATTTTGCGCAATAAATGTTGGATATTGAGCTTCATGGGGGTCAGTGGATTCTTGATTTCATGGGCAATTTGCTGGGCGAGGTCGCGCCATGCGCTTTCGCGTTCGCTCCGTGCAATTTGTACTGCAGCGAGTTCTAGTTCAGCTAATTTTTCATTGTAAGCTTTGACGAGTGCGCCAATTTCGTCGTCATTTTGGTAGGCAATTTTCTGATTGGTTTTTCCCAACTCGAGGTTGCGTACCGACCTCGCTACTACTTGTAACGGACCAATGAGCCAATTGCTGACTACCAATGCAATGAGCACAGAGAGTGCTAAAAGCAGTACAAAAACATTGATGGCTGCCTTAAAGAAGCGCTCAATTTGTTGTTCGTAGGCTTCTTGTTGACCGAAAAGCTGAATATTGATGAAGCCAATTTGTTGGAGTGTATGATTGGTAATTGGAAGATACGCGCTTCGATAGCTGAGCTTTCCAATTTGATCTTGATGTGAAAAATAGCTTTGATTTTCCCCAATAAGTGCATCCATAGCGCGTGGGTTCATGTGTTCACCAATTAAACCGTAGGCAAAAAGCTTGGGTCTAGATGACGCAATTAAAAAGCCATCGCTGTCAAAGATGAATAAATCGGTTTTAAACACGCGAGATAGTTTTGCCAATTTGGTCTCGAGTGTTTTTGCAATTTCGCCCTGATCAAGTGTATCTAGCAAAAAGGTTTGAGACTTGAGTTCAGCCTGAACAGAAGATAATTTTTCGCGCAAAGCTTGCTGTGAGTAATTGTCAAATTGCTGCCCAATGAAAATCGAGCTACCTAAGCCGTATAAAAAAAGTGAAACAGCCAAGATGAGTAGAAAGGCAAGTTGAACTTTAAAGGCCAAGGACCATTGTAAACTTTTGTTCTTAACTAGCGTAATGGCGATGTTATTGGCAAGCATGAGCAGCCCCCAAAACACAAACATAAATGCAAAACTGGTGATATTCGTGAACCAACCGCTCGTTTCTGTAGAAATGATAATTGCAGAACCGGTCTTTTGTTGTTGGATGACATGTGAAAAGCCATTCAGTTCAAAATGACCTTTATGAGTTTGTTGCTTTTGAAACGCAGAGAGTAAGTTGGGGTAATTGAAGCTGCCCGTTTGGTGAATAAGCCTGCCTTCGGCATATTTGCCAATTGCATATGATTCAAGGCTATTTGAAATGCCTGCTTGATCTGAAATGAGCAACCTCGGAAAACCTATTTCTTCGGGAATTCTTTTGGAAACAAGCGTGATGGCAATGGTTTTCTGAGCCTCCAAACGCAGCAAGATCACATAGCTCAAGCCTTCTTCTTCATGGGGCATAAAATACAAGCCATCTTGAATGTCAGATGCTTGACCATGCTCGTTGACGAGTGCTTTTAATCTGGAGAGTTTGAGGCTATCTGTACCAAAGCACGGCTGATTATTAGAAGCGTAAATGTCAGCATCGATGTCAAAACCGTCCCAAATGCCGGTAAAAAACTTTTGAGTGAGGAGGTGCTCAAAACCTACTTTTGTAAACTGTTTTTGTAGGGAGTCAAAAGAGGTATTTAGCCAATTTTCTTCGTTGATATTTGGTGCAATTTGTGCATAAGCTAACTCTAAATTGATGTTGCGTTCAATGGCGAGTTGCTGGGCAAAAAGTTGGCGGTTTTCAATGTCTTTGTTTGCTTGTAAGTCCTGTAGATAAAAAGAAATAATTGCTGCATTTACGGTAAGTAACAAAAGTTGGATACTCAAGCGTCGCCAAGAGGTTTTGCGCGTATTTTCAAATACCAATTGAATACAAATGATGCCTATTGGTAAAAAATTGATCCAATTTTGCCCTTCAGCATGCAACCATAAAAAGGGAAATATACAGATGCCTACTTTAATCAGTGGTCGTTGAAACCATTTTTGAGTGCTATTTTGAACAACTGCAAAATGAACAGTTTTGTGAAAGGTGAAAAGAAAATATCCGATGAGTGCGAATAAGAAATAGGAACTCAAGCGCAATTCAAAGAGGTGCTCAAAGCTGAGTGGTATATTGGAGTGCTCAATGACAATGCGCAATTGCTCAAGCACCCATAGCCAAAGTAAAATAGGAAGCAGTAGCGCTATCATTTTGGACCACCACCGATCAATGATGCGCAAGAGCACAATCAGAATCCGAAATCCGAATACGATAAAAATACTATTAATGGCAAAGGCAAAAAAGTCGGGATACCATTCGTTGTAAGCAAAGAACCCAGCCGAAAACCAGTCGTTTTCTAGCCAGTGAAGCGGCCAAGAAATTTCGTACAAAACAATCCGTGTGACCAAAAGTCCTAACAATAGCAATAAACTGCCAATCCAGCTTTTTTCAAAATAAGTTTGTATTTCGTAGCAAAAGAGAAATACGGCTATGAGGATAAATAATGGGCCTCCGTTTTTATTGTTCGAATTGGTATTTTGAGCAAAGGGAGTCGCATAAAACACAATCTGCTGCTTGTTGTCAAAAATGGCATGTTTGCGCTCACCTGTGAGATTCACCGCAAACTGTTGCTTCCAGAATTTTGGATTGGCTGCGTTTAAATAGGCATTACTGAATTCGTATTCTTTGAGTAAACAAAAGCTCACGCAAGAAGTGATGCTATCTTTTTGAACCGATTGACTGAAATAGTAACCATTGTTTAATTTGATGAGCCCATTGTCTGGAAAAACCGCGGTTTTATAGCGCCCAACCGGAAGTTGGTTACTGCTCCATCCAAATAAAACCTCATTTTGATAAAGATGGTAGGTCAGTTCATTTGAGGTGGGCAATTTTTGACCTTTGTCAATTTTTTTAAGGAGGAGTTTTGCTTGCGCCGCCCCTGCTTTTTCTAGTTCCGAAAAGCGTTTTTGAACCGCAGCAATTGAAAAAGTCTGCTCTTGATTGGAGTAATAGGAGATAAGTCCAAATAGCAGCAACAGCAGCCCGAGTAAACTGAATTTCCAAGTCCGAATAAAAGAGATAAATGGGCTCATTATAAAAAGCGATCTGGCACCAAGGTACGCAGTTGTTCGCTTAAACGCAAGAAATCGGCATCGGCGCGGTGGTCGTTGCAATAAATAAAGTCAGCTGCTTGTCGGTAGGGTTCAATGAATTGTTCATAACATGGCAATACGTGGTTGTCCCATTGGTAGATGATTTCTGAGCGTTTGTAACCTCGTGTTTCTTGATCGCGATAGATGCGTCTGTCTAGTTGTGTGGCGTGATCAACATCTACAAAAATACTGTAATCGAGTTGTGCAAATACTTCTTGATAATGCAGCGTAAATAGACCTTCTACAATGATGAGGTCACTCGGCTGAATGGTAAGGAGTACGCTTTTACTGCCCTGTACATTGAAAAAATATTCACGTACTTCTATGGGTTGCCCAGCAATTAAAGTTTCTAGGTCTGTGCTTAGTTTTTGATGGTCGAGCGCACTTGGGAGGTCAAAATTAACGATGCCATTTGCATCTTTAGCCTGCTGATCGAAGGGCAAATAATAATTGTCCATGGAGAACACAGCTGTGCTTGCACTTTGAAAAGTTTCAGATAGGCGCTTCAGCAAAGTTGTTTTGCCTGCACCGCTTCCTCCACATATTCCGACAACAAATGGTTTGGTCATGAAACAAAGATACAACTTGTTGGGTACTATTTTCGTCTTAGGACCGCGCAACATGGCGCAAAAAACACTATTTTCGAAGTATCTTATCAAGTAAAGCCGTCTCCATGAAAACACTTTATGCCCTTATTTTTATTTTTTGCTGTAGTCCGTTTTTTGCCCAAATCCAAGGTAAAGGAGGGGTTCCAACCACTACCAAACTAGTTTTAGATCAAAAATCCATTGAACAATGGTTATTTGCACAACCCAATATTGCCGCATTGCAGGCCGAAGACGCACTCATAGATGACCAAGGCATTGCACCTTGGCGTTTTGGCTTTAACAATTATACCAATATTAGTACTGTAAATGCAGGCCAATGGCTTGAATTACCAAATGGTGCCCGCATCTGGATGGTTCGGGTTAAATGTCAAGATGCGTTAACGGTAAATCTTACTTTTGAACAAACTTCAATTCCTGAAGGCAATCAACTTTTTGTCTATAATCCGACTAAAGATTTTATTCTTGGCGCTTTTACACAGCAACATATTTATGATGGTCAGCTCGGTACAGAACTCATTCCAGGACAAGAGGTGGTGCTAGAATATTACGTAGCGCCCAGCAACAGTGTAGGCCATGTGCAACTTGCTATGGTGACCCACGGTTATCGCACAGCAGCTGAGTATATGGAAAAAGCTTTTGGAAGTTCGGGATCATGCAACATGAATGTCAACTGCCCAGATGGTTTGCCTTGGACCCAACAACGCAACAGCGCGGTTATGTTAGTATCTGGCGGCAGCGGATTTTGTTCTGGCGCTCTGATCAACAACACGCAAAATGACGGCAAGCCATATGTATTAACTGCAAATCACTGTTACAGCAACCCTGCGAGTTGGGTTTTTCGTTTCAATTGGCAGTCAGCAACTTGCTCTAATCCTGGTGCGTCGCCAACATTTCAATCTTTAAGTGGTGCGACTTTGCGCTCGCGTCGCACTCCTTCTGATTTCTGTTTGGTAGAAATCACAGGAGGTTTGGTCAATGGAACAGTACCTTTAGACTACAATCCATATTTTTCAGGCTGGGACAACTCCGGTACAATTCCAACATCTACGGTAAGTATTCACCATCCGTCTGGCGATATCAAGAAAATATCATTTGATGATAACCCTGCTACCATATCTCAAGCAATGGGCTCTACAGAAGCCAATTCTACTTGGACTGTTCAATGGGACCGCAATACTACTACCGAAGGCGGTTCTTCTGGTTCGCCATTGTTTGACCAAAGTCATCGTATTATTGGTCAGTTGTGGGGCGGCGGCGCTTCTTGTCAGAATTTAACGGCCCCTGACTACTACGGCCGAGTATCAAGTTCATGGGAACCAGCAGGTAGCAATAGCACCAATCAACTCAAGTTTTGGTTAGATCCAACCAATTCAGGTGCTGCTTTCATCGATGGTTTTGACCCAACAAACGCAAGTACGGTTGCATTAGACGCTGCTGTTTCGGCTGCGAGTTTAACTGCGCAAGCCCTGTGCGGAGACAATTACTTACCGAGCTTTTCCTTAATGAACGTCGGCACAACCACGCTTACGAGTGCTCAAATCACTTACCAAATAGACAACGGCACCGCACAGCAGTACAATTGGTCTGGTACACTTAATCAATGGCAAGCGCAAACAATCACTTTGCCAACACTTCAGCTTACAGCTGGTGCTCATACCTTTTCTGTTACAGTAAGTAATCCGAATCAAGCATTAGACGAAAACGCTTTGAACAATCAATCTACAGCCAACACAACCGTTACTGCGGTGCCTGAAACAATTGATATCTTGAAAGTGACGCTTCTTACCGACGATTATGCCGATGAAACCTATGTAGAATTGCGCAATGCAGCAGGTGCAGTTGTATGGTCTGAAGGAAATGAAAGTGTTGCAGGTAATTTTGGCACCAGTAATTTCCCAGCACCTAATGATCCAACCACTCCTTTGCAAAACAACACTACCTATAACTACGATATTCCGCTCACTGCTTTTGAATGTTACACTTTTGTAATTTACGATTACTATGGCGATGGCATGGGTGCTTCTCAATGGGGAGGTACAGACGGCGCACTCTCCTTGGCCAACAACAATTCAGTTAACATTTTTACGTTGCCTGCCGCTGATTTTGGCGATAGCGTTGCTGTAGTTGTTCGCCATATCGATGACGCCGGTCTTGACAACTCAGCTTTGAATTTTACCTTGGCACCAAACCCAGCGCAGTCTGAACTCAATGTGAATTGGTTCAATCAGGCACAAATGACTATTCAAGTCTATGACGTATGTGGCAAACTACTTTTAACAAGAGAAGTGGAGGCAAGTAGCGCACAACTCAACATTCAAGAACTTTCAGCAGGTACTTACTTATTGCAATTGAATGGCAACAATGGTACGGTAGTTCAGAAGAAATTTGTCAAGCAATAAATTGTCAACCATATGAGTGGGCTATACTTGCACATCCCGTTTTGTCGCAAGCGCTGCACTTACTGCGATTTTCATTTCTCTACTACTTTTGAAAATTACCGAAGTAGTTTAATAAGTGCATTAGTACGCGAATTAGCGTTGAGGGCATCGCCGTCAGTTGGCGTCATACAAACGATTTACTTTGGAGGTGGAACACCAAGCATTTTAACTCCATTAGAGCTGAGTCTTATTTTTGAAACGATTCGAGAACACTATTTAGTTGCTCCTGATGCTGAAATATCTTTTGAGGCCAATCCGGAGGACATCTCCGTTGAGAATTTAACTTCATGGAATTCTGTCGGGATCAACCGCTTGAGTATTGGTTTACAAACCTTCTCTGATGCCGATTTACAATGGATGAACCGTGCGCATTTGGTCAGCGACGGACTTGAAGGCATTAAGCTAGCCCAGCAGTTGGGTTTTGACAACATAAGTGTGGACCTCATCTACGGGCTTCCGGGTCAATCTTTAGCAGCTTGGCAAGCTAGCCTAGACGCTGTTTTCAAACTTGGCGTGCAGCACCTTTCGGCTTATTGCCTCACCATTGAACCCAAAACAGCACTCAATCATTTAGTGCGCATAAAGAAACTGCAGCCGGCAGAAGAAGTGCTGCAAAGTGAGCAGTTTTTGACACTACTTACCAAAGCAAAGACCTTTGGTTTTGAGCAATATGAAATTTCTAATTTTTCTTTACCCGGATTGCATTCCAAGCACAATAGCTCTTATTGGAAATTTCTGCCCTATATCGGAATAGGACCTTCAGCACATTCTTTTGATGGCAACCATCGCCGTTGGAATGTGCGCAACAATACCATTTACACGAAAGGTGTTGGCAAAAATGAGCAGTGGTACGAGACCGAAGCATTAAGTGAAAATGAGTACCGAAACGAACAAATTTTGTTGGGTTTGCGTACCGTTTGGGGCCTCGATTTGAATGTGTTGAAAGCAGGCTTTACAGCAAAAGAAAACGCGCAAATTGAAGAATTTGCGCGCTTAAATTGGTTGACTTTAACCGATCAAAAAATGATTCTAACCGAAGAAGGCAAGCTTCATGCAGATGGCATTGCTGCCGCTCTTTTTCGTTTAGATTAACAAAATTCGTCGTAGGCCGCCTGAAGGTTGGCTGCAATCATTTGGGCACTGCCGCCTTCGATGTGGTGTCTTTCTAGAAAGTGAACTAACTTACCTTCTTTAAACAACGCAATAGATGGCGATGACGGCGGGTAAGGCAAAAAGTATTTTCTGGCTTGAGCGACTGCATCTTGATCTACGCCTGCAAAAACAGTCGTGAGTTTTGCGGGTGCTTTGTCGTGCTGAATGGAGAGTTTTACACCTGGGCGCATATTGCCAGCCGCGCAGCCGCAAACAGAGTTAACGACCACGAGAAGTGTGTCGGTGTTTGCTGAAACGGCAGCATCTACAGCCGCAGCATCTAATAATTCTTCAAACCCTACTTTTGTAAGGTCTTCTTTCATGGGTTGAACAAGTTCTGCTGGATACATATCGTATTTTTTTACAAAATTAAACAAGTCTACAACAACCTGTGTCATTTAGGTGTCATTTCTCGAGGTACTTTAGTAAGGTTTGAACGGTTGGCTGTCGGGTCACTTTTTGTTTTTGGGCCATCCCAAAGGCAGTTCTAAAGGCAGCTTTGTGGTCGCGCATGTAGTCGAGGTAGTGCGCAAATTTTTTGGCCGTAATGTACTGTGGGCTTTGCTCAATGATAGAAAGGCTCATGTAATCGGCGTAATAGCGGTTCTTTTTATCTAAGGCAAAAGTAAAACGTCTTTTTTTGGCTGCCTTCTTTAAGACATGGATGTAGGTGTCGTATCGACAAAGTAAGAGCGTATTCAACAGTTGATAGTTGTCAAAAGCAAGTTGGTGATCTTTAAAGCCGCGCATCAAGTCTTTATAAACCTGATTGAGTTGCTTGTTTTTTTCTCGATTTCGATAGATATAAGCAAGATTTGCTTTTAAAATTGTTTGTGCTTTGTTGTCGGCTGCAGACCAAAGATAGTGCTCAGAAAGATCTCTAAAATGACTTACCTTGACAACAGAATCCGGAACATAAGACACCCCAATTGGAATAGCGGCAAATGCCGGATTGTGGTATTGAAAAGACAAGCCTGCCAATGATTTTTGTGCTGCTATACCGTCTAGCATGATGAGGTCAAAACCAGGTTCCCATGGATGTTTTTTGATGGCTTTGCGAATGGAATTAGCTGATAGATCAAGAATGGTGAGGTCGATATCTCTGCGTTTGGCAATTTTTAAAAATACCTTTTTTTGACCAGCTGTCATGAAGTTTTGGGCAAGTGTAAGCTGCTTTTCTTTTTGAGGCTGTGCTTCATCAATTGCACAACCCTTAAAGAGCAAAAGGAGGTAGAGGAATAAAAGATTACGCACCGGTGAGTTTTTTAATTTCATTGAGTTTGAGCAGTGCTTCTACGGGAGTTAAGGAATTGATGTCTGTCTGGACAAGTTCATCGTGAATTTGTTGAAGAACTGGATCATTGAGTGCAAAAAAGCTCAATTGGACATCTTGGGCAATGGCCTGCACAGCTGGCTTGCTTGATTTTTTGTTAGACCCGCTACCTACACTTGCATGGCTGGCTTCTAGGTCTTTGAGCACGGCTTCTGCGCGCTTCACTACGGGCACTGGCATACCGGCAAGTTTGGCTACGTGTATTCCAAAAGAGTGCGCCGAACCACCTGCCACTAATTTTCTAAGAAAGAGCACTTTTGAACCGAGTTCTTTGACACTCACGTTGAAATTGTGAATGCGCTCAAAACGGTTGGCCATTTCGTTGAGTTCGTGGTAGTGGGTCGCAAAAAGCGTTTTTGCCTTGGCTTTTGGGTTTTCATGGAGGTATTCGGCAATAGCCCAGGCAATGGAAATGCCGTCGTAGGTGCTGGTGCCGCGGCCAATTTCGTCGAGGAGAATGAGGCTGCGCTCGGAGACGTTGTTGAGGATGCTCGCCGTTTCGTTCATTTCGACCATGAAGGTAGATTCACCTGAAGAAATGTTGTCGGAGGCTCCAACTCTTGTAAAGATTTTATCTACGATGCCAATTTGAGCCAAACTTGCGGGCACGAAACTACCAATTTGTGCCATGAGCGCAATGAGGGCAGTTTGCCGAAGAATGGCGCTTTTACCACTCATGTTGGGCCCGGTGATCATGATGATTTGTTGGCTGTCGGGGTCGAGGTGGATGTCGTTGGCAATGTAGCTTTCGCCAATGGGCAAACGTTGTTCGATGACCGGATGCCTGCCCTCTTTGATGCTGAGCTCATGGCCGTCGGTGAGTGTTGGCAAGCAATAGTTTTGATAAAGCGCCACTTTGGCAAAGGAGAAAAGGCAGTCGAGCTGTGCAATGAGTTGTGCATTTTTCTGGATAGGCCCAATATAGTCAGCCATTCCAAAAATCAGTTGCTGGTATATTTGTTGCTCTATTTGCAATATTTTCTCTTCTGCGCCAAGTATTTTTTGCTCGTATTCTTTGAGTTCTTCGGTGATATAGCGCTCGGCTGAAACCAAAGTTTGTTTGCGTATCCAGGTGTCGGGTACTTTATCTTTGTGCGTATTGCGCACTTCGATGTAATATCCAAATACGTTGTTAAACGCAATTTTTAGGCTGGAAATACCGGTAGCTTGGATTTCGCGCTCTTGAATTTGCTCCAGGAAGTCTTTTCCGTTGGTTGAGATCGCACGAAGCTCGTCTAGGGCAGCATCTCTACCTTCTTTGATCACGGCGCCTTTGCCAATTTGAACTGCGGGCTCTGCAGTAAGATTGGCCTCTATGAGTTCAATGAGTTGTTGACAGGCGTCTAGGTTTTGTAAGAGCGTTTGCAGACTTTTGTTCTGCAAAGGGCTGAGCAGCTCGTGAATGGGCTGGATTTGCTGAAGAGTGCGCTTGAGGTGCTGAACTTCTCGCGGATTGATTTTCCCGACAGCCACTTTAGAAATGAGCCGTTCGAGGTCGCCAATTTCGCGCAAACGGGCGTCGAGGTCGTCGTGTATGGGTTGTGTATCTTTTAATGCAGATACAACTTGGTGCCTTTCTTCAATTGGTTTGCGGTCCTTGAGGGGAAGCACCAACCAACGCTTGAGCAAGCGCCCACCCATTGGAGTTTTGGTTTTGTCGAGCACATGCGAAAGTGTGATGGCGTTCTCGTGTGGCGAATGGATGAGCTCGAGGTTGCGCACCGTAAAGCGGTCTAGCCACATGTAGCGGTCTGGGGCAATACGTGAGATACCTGTAATGTGCCCGAGTTGTTGTTGTTGGTTTTCA
The DNA here is from genome assembly GCA_034680045.1 of Crocinitomicaceae bacterium. Lineage (GTDB taxonomy): Bacteria > Bacteroidota > Bacteroidia > Flavobacteriales_D > Crocinitomicaceae > UBA952. The sequence goes on from JAXITO010000011.1 coordinate 13,420, forward strand.
GAGAGGTAGTGGAACACCGCGCCAGCTGCAATAATGGCGAGGTCTTGGTTGTCGAGTCCGAAACCTTTTAAGGATTTGGTGCCGAAGTGTTTGTTGAGTTGTTCGTTGGCGAAATCAGAGCCAAAAACCCATTCTTCGAGTCTGAAATGAAAGGCATCGTTGCCAAAGAGTTCGTGAACAGCGCTGGCTTTACTTTTTTGATAGATGATTTCGGTTGGCCGAAAACCGCTAATGAGTTTGTCGATGTAGTTGGCAGTTCCTTGTGCGACAAGAAATTCGCCGGTTGAGATGTCGAGAAAGGCAGCGCCAACATCGTTCTTTACAAGATGCAGCGCACATAAAAAGTTGTTGGTGCGTTGGTCTAGGACTTGGTCATTAAAGGCAAGCCCTGGCGTAACGAGTTCGGTAACCCCTCTCTTTACGATTGTTTTGGTCATTTTTGGGTCTTCGAGCTGATCGCAAATAGCGACGCGCTGGCCGGCCCTCACCAACTTAGGAAGGTAGGTTTCTAGAGAGTGATGCGGAAAACCAGCAAGCTCCATGTCGGCAGCTGCACCATTTTTTCTTTTGGTAAGAATAATGCCAAGAATTCGGCTCGCTTTGACGGCGTCTTCACCAAAGGTTTCGTAGAAATCACCGACCCTGAAGAGCAACATGGCTTCAGGGTGGCGCGCCTTGATTTGATTATATTGCTTCATCAAGGGCGTTTCGGAACTTTTTTCTGTGCTTTGCTTTGACACTTGTATTTTTTAGATGAGTAAAGATAGGCCTTTTTAGCCCTTGACTTTGGGCTACTTTTCCACAATTTTGCAGTATTTTTGAGCCATAGATGTCAGCAAACCCCACCAAAAAACTAAAGCTCTGGGAACTCAATCGCGTGAGCGAAGAGGACTTTATAGCGCAAAAAAAGTTCCCGCTTGTATTGGTTTTGGATAGCATTCGCTCACTCAACAACATTGGTTCTTTTTTTAGAACTGCCGATGCCTTTAATGTTGAGCTCATTTATTTATGTGGCATTACCGCCCAGCCACCTCACCGCGACATTCACAAAACAGCACTTGGCGCTACAGAAACCATCCGCTGGGAGTACCGCGCTTCATTAATGGATGCGCTAAACGAACTTAAGGCAAGGGGTTACGCTATTTGTGTAGTGGAACAAGCCGTAGAAACTACTTTATTGCAAGATGTCGGCGGCTTGACTGCCGAAGGGTATGCTTTGGTATTTGGAAATGAGGTAGATGGCGTAGACCAAGCTGCATTAGACTGCGCTGATCACATCATTGAAATTCCGCAATTCGGCACCAAACACAGCTTGAATGTGAGCGTCTGTGCAGGAATCGTGCTATGGGAGTTCGTTAAAAAGTATATCTAAATCCTTAACGTTACAATTGATTTACGGCGTAACGAAAGCGGAATTTTAGTTCAATTTAACCAAAAGCAAATCTCCTTCTTTAAATACAGTGAGCAATTGATTTTTAGTCAAGGTTTTGAGCGATGTGTCCCACACTTTGTTGCTAATTTCAAAATGAGCGCGCAATTCACCCAACAACAATTGTTTTTCGGTTCGCATTTTTTCAAAAATGGCGGTCTCGGTTTCGTTGAGTACAATTTTTGACGCTTGTGTTTCTGGGCGCATTTGCGGGAAGAATAAGACCTCTTGAATAGAAGCGTTGTTGGTGAGATACATAATGAGGCGGTCCATGCCGATACCCAAACCGCTTGTTGGTGGCATGCCGTATTCGAGTGCGCGCAAGAAATCTTGATCAATGAACATGGCTTCGTCGTCGCCGCGTTCTTGGAGCTTAAGTTGTTCTTCGAAGCGCTCGCGTTGGTCAATCGGATCGTTGAGCTCAGAGTAGGCATTTGCGACTTCTTTACCGCAAATCATCAGTTCAAAACGTTCGGTAAGGCTTGGGTCGTTGCGGTGTACTTTACAAAGTGGCGACATCTCTTTTGGATAGTCCGTAATAAATGTAGGTTGGATGTAATTTCCTTCGCATTTGCCACCAAAAATTTCGTCGATGAGCTTGCCTTTACCCATGGTTTCGTCTACCTCGATGCCCATTCCTTTGGCTTCTGTGCGCAGTTCGTCTTCGGTTTTACCAGCGATATCAAAGCCCGTAAAATCGATGATGGATTGACGCATGGTAACGCGTTTGTAAGGTGCTTTGAAATCAATGGTGTGGTCTCCGAATTGCGCAATTGTTGTACCGTTAACTTCTATTGCACAAAACTCGAGGAGTTGTTCGGTGAAGTCCATCATCCAGTTGTAGTCTTTGTAGGCCACGTAAATTTCCATGGCGGTAAATTCTGGATTGTGGGTGCGGTCCATTCCTTCATTGCGGAAATTCTTAGAAAATTCATAGACGCCATCAAAACCACCAACAATCAGTCTTTTGAGGTAAAGCTCGTTGGCAATACGCATGTAAAGCGGAATATCGAGGGCATTGTGGTGCGTTATGAATGGTTTTGCTGAAGCACCACCTGGGATGGCCTGTAAAACAGGTGTTTCTACTTCCATGTAACCCGCGCGGTTGAAAAAGGCGCGCATGGCATTGAATAACTTCGTTCTTTTGATGAAAACATCTTTGACGTGGCGGTTCACAACGAGGTCCACATAGCGTTGTCGGTAGCGCAATTCTGGATCTGTAAAGGCGTCGTGGACAACACCGGTAGCATCTGTTTTTGGTAATGGAAGCGGACGCAATGATTTGCTGAGCAATTGAAATTCAGTGACATGAACTGAGATTTCACCTACTTGTGTTTTGAATACAACACCTCTGACACCGATAAAGTCGCCGAGGTCGAGGAGTTTTTTGAAAACTTCGTTATAAAGTGTTTTGTCTTCGCCCGGGCAGAGTTCGTCGCGGTTAAAGTAAACTTGAATTCGGCCAGAGGCATCTTGGATTTCGGCAAAAGAAGCTTTGCCCATAATGCGCTGCGAGAGCATGCGCCCAGCCAAACAAACCTGTTTACCGTCTTCGAATTGCGCTTTGATATCTGCTGCAAATGCATCTACAGGGTAGAGAGCTGCTGGATACGGATCAATGCCGAGTTCGCGCAATTTCTGTAGCGATTCGCGGCGTAAAAGTTCTTGTTCGGAAAGTTCTGAATGACTCATGGGTATACTATTGAGACCACAAAGATAGGGTTAAAAAAAATTCTAGGCTTTGTTTGCAACGTATAGACCATTTATTCGTTAGAGGATTATGAAATTCTGGTGGCAGCTTTTGAAGCGCGTTTTTTTGATGATTTTAATCCTGATGGCCAGCATCTCATTGGTGCTGTTCGTTTTTGAGGACCGCATCATCAAAAAGGTCGTTGCCGAAGCCAATGCTTATCTGAAGGTTCCGGTGCAAGTCCGAGCAATCGACTTACATTTTTGGCGCACTTTTCCTCGCCTGAGCGTTGCTTTTAATGATGTACTCATTGCAGATCCGCTCCAAAACACAGACACACTCCTCCATGCCGAACAGATTAGTTTGCGCTTTAACCCTTTTGACGTTTTCGGCGGCACTTACCAAATTCAACAAATTTCTGCCTTCAATGGGATAGCCAAAATCAGAGAAGATCAAAAGGGCAATGCTAATTATGAAATTTTCAAGGAAAGCGCTGAGGGCTCGTCGGCATTCAATCTAGAACTCGAATCCATTTTTCTTGAAGAATTGCGTTTGCGTTATACAGACCAAAAAAATGTCCAATTTTACAGTGCTGACATCCATAGCGCCACTTTATCAGGTAATTTTTCGGACCAAAAAACAACGCTAAAAGCCTTGGGCGCTGTGCAGCTCAAAAAAATTAAAAAGGGCCGGGTGGTCTTGCTACAAAACCAACCACTCGATTTTGACATCGCACTCTTGGTAGACCAAGTTCAAAACACCATCAAGCTTCCGCAAGCCCAGATCAAAATTGCCAACTTGCCTTTTTTAATAGACGGCGACTTTTCCCCACTTACTAGTACTGTAGATATCCGAACTGAGCAACTTTCCTTATTGCAACTTGTCAAGACGCTGAGTCCAGCAAATTTGTCTTCACTTCAACATTTGAAAGCTGACGGAACGGTAGACTTCCAGTTGCATTATCAATCTTCTCCAGACCTCAAAAACCCATCAGTTGAGGCGTATTTTAGCATCAAAGACGGTATGCTGACCGAGCCAACATTTGGTGCAAAAATCAAAGATTTACAATGTTTTGGTTCCTATAAAAATCTCCCAACAGATCAGCTCCTTATTGACCGGTTTGGTTTTAAAAGCCAAGGTGCTCAATTCGCGGGTCAGCTTGAACTTCAAGATTTTTTAAATCCGCAATTGCACGTCAAAGCAGGTGGCGACATCCCATTGGCTTTGGTGCAGGCGTTGTATCCGATTGCAGCAGTGGAAGAAATCAAAGGAGTTGCCAAACTGCGTATCAACGGACAATTTGCACAAAATGCAGCGCAAGAATGGCAGACCAATGCACTAACAGGAAATGTAGCTATCAGCGCGCCGCATCTTCAAATCGCCAACTTTAAAAAGCGCTTTCATTCGGTCAGTAGCCATATCGATTTTACCAAAGAAGACCTCAGCATCCATCAATTCAAAGCAGAAATTGGTCAAAGTGCTATTCAAATGGAGGCAAAAATACCGGCATTCATGCAGCGCCTCACCCAGGAAACGCCGCTGCTCATTACAGGATCGTTACAAAGCACCCTGCTCGACATCTCTGATTTTGATGCGAAGGCTGCTTCTAAAGAAAGAGACTGGATCTTGCCGTCAAGTTTAGATTTACGCCTCCCATTTGAAATTAAAACTTTGGTGTATGACCACAAGGAATTTCAGCAGTTGAGCGGCGCACTGTCACTAAGTCCAAGGCAATTATTGTTGAGCAAGCTCCAATTCGGTCATGTGCAGGGGCGTTGGCAAGGTCAGGTGCAACTAGTGGAAGACGCACCATGTAAATTTGCGATTTCAACGAATGGAGCAGCAAGGCAAGTAGAGCTGAGTACTTTTTTCAAACAATGGAACAATTTTGATCAGTCTGTGCTCACCAATGAGCAACTTGCTGGCAAGGGAAATTTTGAATTCGATGTTTATACCAAGCACGATTTCTACAAAGGCCTAGACGAAGCAAGTTTGCGCGCTCAAATCCATTGCCGCATTGACAACGGCCGCCTTTATCATGCACCAATTCTTCAAGATTTAGCGAGTAGCCTCATTTTTGGAAAAGGGAGGGCCATTCTTGGCGCAAAAAACCAGGCGGCCTTGCAACAAAAACTCAAAGACGTCAGGTTTGAAACCCTAGAAAACACATTTACAATAGCCGACCGACAATTGCGCTTTAAAAAAATGCACATAGGTTCTTCTGCCCTAGACCTAGACTTAGTGGGGCAGCATAGTTTTGACCACAACATCGATTACGCCATAGGCTTGCGTTTGCGCGATTTAATAGTGCAAGAAACCCAATGCGAATTTGGCGAAATCATGGACGATGGCACAGGTTTGCGTTTATTTGTGCGCATCAGCGGCAACCTCGACGATCCGAAAGTGAGCTGGGATCGAAAGGGCAAAAAAGAAGCGGTTCAGCAGCAGTTTGAGCAAAGCAAGCAAGAGTCGAAAGAGATGCTCAAAACGGCATTTGGCCTCTATCAAAACGATCCAAGTGTCGGGACATATCAGGCTGAAAAAATACCGCATGAAACCATCAAGCTCAAATTCGGTACCGATGAAACGCCGTCAAAAACGCAAGTGGATTCAAGGACAGCACCAGAAAAGAGCAGTAAATTACAACAGAAGCTCGAAAAGTGGAAACAAGAACAACAGCAAGAAGCTGAGGTGAGTGTAAAAATTGGAGGATAGGGTTATTTACCCTTGGCCAAAATACCGGTGGTCGAATAACCTTCTACAAATGGAATGGTTTGAACGCGTCCACCGTAGGCCATGACGATATCCGACCCGACAATATAATCTTTTGCCAAAGGATTGGTTTGTTCGGCGCTGTAGTCTGCACCTTTTAAGAGGATATCAGGTCGCAATGTTTCGATGATCTCCAAAGGTGTATTTTGCTCAAAAAACACAATGTGGTCAACACAACTGAGCGCGGCAAGTACCATTGCTCTTGCCATTTCAGAATTAATGGGTCTGTTTGGCGCTTTATCGAGTGCCCTGACCGAAAGATCGGTATTGATCGCCACAATGAGGTGTTTGGCCGTATCTGCGGCCTGCGCAAGATAACTCACATGACCTAAATGCAAAATATCAAAACAACCGTTGGTAAATGCAACAGACTCGCCCTTCATTGCCCAAATATTTCTTTGGCGCTGGGCTTCTTCCCAACTTAAAATTTTGTTTTGGAGGATTGTAAGGCGCTGGCTCATGAATTTAGGAGAGCAGGTTGGTTTGCTCGTTCGGGAAAACCAAAGAAGGCTTAAAGCTTTTGGCTTCTTCGAATTCGAGCATGGCGTAACCAATGATAATGATGATGTCGTTAATGGCTACTTTTCTCGCGGCTGGGCCATTGAGGCAGATCATGCCAGTTTGGCGCTCGCCTTTGATGACGTAGGTTTCAAAACGCTCGCCGTTATTGATATTGACAATCTGAACGCGCTCACCTTCGATGAGGTTGGCGGCATCCATGAGGTCTTCATCGATGGTGATACTGCCGATGTAGTTGAGGTCGGCCTGCGTTACGCGTACCCGATGAATTTTTGATTTGAGGACGTTGATGAACATAACTTATAGCGCTTTGTAGCGCGGCAAAATTACATCAAAGAACCGATTCACACAACATATTATCAATGAGGCGAACTTCACCGCAAATTGCCGCAACGCAACAGACCTGTTCTTTCTGCCATTGGCTGCAGTTTTCAAGGGTCAGCGGATCGACAATTGCTAAGTATTCTATTGCTAAGCCAGCTTGTTCTATTATAGAACTGGCCTCTTGTATGACCTCTTCAATCGTGCTTTTACCTGTATGGTTTTTGACAAAGTGCAGTGCCCGCGATATGGCTAAAGCATTTTGACGTTCTTGTGCAGTCAGTCTTAAATTTCGACTGCTCATGGCCAATCCGTCGGCCTCGCGTACGGTTTCACAACCAATGATGTCAATTCCAAAGCCGTAGTGCGAATTCAAGAGTCGAATAATAGCGAGTTGTTGGAAGTCTTTTTGTCCGAAATAGGCTTTTTGGGGTTGTATTAAGGCAAATAAATGATGGACCACATGCACCACGCCTTCAAAATGACCGGGTCGGTGTGCTCCTTCTAAAAGTTGACCAATTCGACCCAAGGGCATAGGTGAAAAGGGCAAATCTTTGGGATACATTTCCTCCTCATTTGGCGCAAAAATAACGAGGTTTTCAAGACCAATGAGTAGCGCTAGATCGGCTTCTAGCATTCTTGGATAAGCTTGTAAGTCCGCGCTTTGGTTAAATTGTTTGGGATTGACAAAGATAGATACTACAACCGTTGCATTTTCCAAACAAGCTCGCTTGATCAAAGTCAAATGCCCCTGATGCAAAGCACCCATTGTTGGAACAAAACCAATTTGTTTTTGATCGCCGCGCAGCTGCTGGCGCCATTCGATTATTTCTTGTCTGGTAACAAAGGTCTGCATAGCTTCGTCTATTCTACAGTTTCAATCGGACAAAGCTATTGCTTTTTAGGATAGTTCAGGTTTATTTCGTAATTTTGCTACCATACTTATATAAATGGAAAAGAAGAAAATCCTATTTATTTCTCAAGAAATCTTTCCTTTTTTACCCAAATCTGAAATTTCTGGAAGCGCACGTCGCATTTCACAAGCAGTTCAAGATGCTGGTAAGGAAATCCGTGTCTTTACACCGCGCTTTGGCGCCATCAATGAAAGACGCCACCAACTACATGAAGTCATTCGTCTTTCAGGGCTCAACATCTCTATCGACGACCACGACCACCCGCTACTCATCAAAGTTGCCTCTATTTCTGCAGCTAGAATGCAGGTTTACTTCATCGACAACGACGACTACTTCAAACGCAAAACATGTTTGCAAGAAGAAGACGGCACCTACCACCCAGACAACGACGAACGCGCCATGTTCTTTTGCCGCGGCGTACTCGAAACCGTCAAAAAACTCGGATGGCAACCTGACGTCATTCACTGCCACGGCTGGCTTACCGGCATCATGGCGTTGTACATCAAGTTCATCTTCAACAAAGATCCGCACTTCAAAGAAACGAAAGTTGTTTATAGCCTTTACAACGAGACCTTCGACCAACCCTGGGACCCACGTTTCGCTGAAAAGCTCAACTTCGACGGCTTCCCAACCGACCTCACCGAAGCACTCCAAGACACCAGTTGTGAAAACCTCACTAAGGTTATTCTGTCGCATTGCGATGGCGTAAATATTGCAAGCGAAGTCCTAGACGCGCCTTTACAAGCGCTTTATGATGCGTCTACAATTCTCAAATTGCCTTATTTTGCTGAGGAACATCAAGGCAAAGAACTTTCTGCCTTCTTTGACAAAGTTATTGACGCAAACGTACTTGCCTAAGCACATGAAAACCTTAAGCGCACTTCTGCTCTTGCTGCTATTTTCATCGGCATGCACCAAAAATGACAAAGGTTTGGGTCAAGAAATCATCGATCCGGATGCCCTTCTAAACGGCATTACCACCGATACTTTTGAGCTTTATACCTATTCCATTGTAGAAGATTCTACCGAAACCAAAAATGCATCAAACGTATTATTGGGTTCCTACCAAGATCCTAAATTTGGCAAAGTTGAGGCTGCTGTTTATACAGAATTTCGCTTGCCAGGCCTCAATCCTAACTTCGGAGACCCTACGCAAATCGTCATAGACTCATTTGTATTGGCCTTAGAATACGTAGGCTACTACGGCGATCTCAGCGCTCAGAATTTTGAGGTTTATAAACTCACCGATTCTATTCAAAACGCCTCGACGGTTAAGTACTATCAATTTTCAACCTTACCAACAGGTAGCACCAATTGGGTTGCCAACGGCCATGGCACCATAACTCCTGACCCTATCAACGACGCAGTTATTGCTGGTGCAGAAGTAAATCCTCAATTGCGCATTCACCTCGACACCAATCGCGCTTGGGATTTCATCAATGAATCTACAACCAACCCAGCTACATTCGCTACCAATGCAGCTTTCCAAGATTATTTCAAAGGCCTCAAAATTGCTGTCAACAACCCGTCTCAAAATGCTGGAAAGGGCGCCATTCTTTACCTTGACATCAACAACAACCCAGCTTCCAAAATGACCATCTACTTCAAGCTAGCTGGCGTTTCCAAAACCTACGATTTCACTATCAACTCCAACTGTGCCGATTTCACGCACCTCGCACACGACCAAGCCAATACGCCAGTTGCAGCCTTGCTCGCCGATACCACCCTCGGTCAAAAAGCATTTTATGCGCAGGCCAACAAACTGCGTGCAATGGTCAAAATCCCTGGTCTAGACCAACTTCCAGACAACATCATTATTCACCGTGCCGACCTCAGCCTACCGGTTCAATTTCAGACCGGTTACCGCTACAAACCAGGTTCACGTATTACCGCTGCAAGTAAATTGTCCGCAAGCGATGTTTTCTATACCTCATTAGGTATTGCTGGCCTCTATTCTGATGTCACCAAACAATACGACCTCGACCTCCGTGCTTATTTACAATCCTTAGTGAACGGCAAATTAGAAAATACAGGCATTCTTGTTTCGCCTTTATTCTTTAGAAATTCTGCCGAGCGCATTATCTTCAATGGTGTCGAAACCACCAACAAGAAAAAACCCAAACTCGTCGTTACCTATACAACTTATTAATTATGTGTGGAATCGTTGCCTACATAGGTAAAAACGAGGCCTATCCAGTTGTGATCAAAGGCCTCAAAAGATTAGAATACCGTGGCTATGACAGCGCAGGAGTAGCATTACTTCATCATGGTCAACTCAATGTTTACAAACGCGTAGGCAAAGTTCAGAATCTTCAGGATTTTGCGGCAGAACAAGACAGAGGCGGACACGCCGGAATTGGTCATACTCGTTGGGCTACACACGGCGAGCCTTCTGACGTGAATTCACATCCTCACACCTCCATGGATGGCAAAATAGCGCTCATCCATAACGGCATCATCGAAAATTACGACGTCCTCAAAAAAGAACTCGTTAAAAACGGTTATATTTTCAAAAGTGAAACCGATACCGAAGTTGTTGTCCACTTAATTGACTATATCCAGAAGAAAGAAAACGTTTGGTATGGTGAAGCATTGCGCTTGGCACTCAACCACGTTGTTGGTGCTTACGCTATTGTCGCTATGTCATCTGATTATCCGAACCGCCTTGTTGCTGCTCGTAAGAGTAGCCCTTTGGTAGTAGGTATTGGTGCCGATGGCGCTTATTATTGTGCCTCTGATGCCACACCAATTGTAGAATACACTAAAAAAGTAGTTTACCTCAACGACGAAGAAGTTGCAGTCATTGACCTCGAAGAAGGTCTTAAGCTTTACGATATTGCTGATCAGCAAAAAACGCCATTTTTTCAGGAACTAGAGCTAGAACTCGAAGCCTTAGAAAAAGGCGGATACGAGCATTTCATGCTCAAAGAAATCCACGAACAACCGCGCTCTATCCAAGACTGCTTCCGCGGTCGCCTCAACTCAGAAGAAGCGTGGGTTGCACTTGGTGGCATTCGCGAATACGAGCAAAAAATGATTTCTGCCAACAGACTTATCATTGTTGCTTGTGGTACGTCATGGCATGCAGGTTTGGTGGGTGAATACCTCATCGAAGACCTCGCACGCATCAATGTAGAGGTAGAATACGCCAGTGAATTCCGTTACCGCAATCCAATTCTCAATGAGAATGATGTAGTTATCGCTATTTCGCAGTCTGGCGAAACCGCCGATACGCTTGCAGCCCTTGAATTGGCTAAATCAAAAGGCGCTACAATACTCGGTATTTGTAATGTGGTTGGTTCTTCTATTGCTCGCATCACCGACGCTGGCTCTTATACGCATGCCGGCCCAGAAATTGGCGTAGCTTCAACCAAAGCTTTTACTGCACAAGTAACGGTCCTTACCTTAATGGCTCTATCGCTAGCCAATAGGAAAGGCACAATCTCTGAATCAAAATTCCGTCAATTATTGGCAGAACTCGAAGCTATTCCTGATAAAGTCAAACGTGTTCTCGAAACAGACGCAGACATTGAAAAAATCTCCGCCATCTACAAAGATGCAGCCAATGCGCTTTACCTTGGCCGAGGCAGTTCTTTCCCTGTAGCATTAGAAGGCGCACTCAAACTCAAAGAAATTTCATATATCCATGCTGAAGGGTATCCTGCTGCAGAAATGAAACACGGCCCAATTGCTTTGATCGACGAAAACATGCCAATCATCGTAATAGCTACGCAAGGAACTTCTTACGAAAAAGTTGTCTCAAATATTCAAGAGGTGAAGGCCCGCAAAGGAAAAGTTATCGCTATCGTTACCGAAGGCGACGAACAAGTCCGCCACATGGCCGACCACTTCATCGAAATTCCTGAAGTAGACGAATTCCTAGTGCCACTACTAGCCACCATTCCCCTCCAGCTGCTCTCTTACCACATCGCCGTCATGCGCGATTGTAATGTAGATCAGCCAAGAAATTTGGCGAAGAGTGTGACGGTAGAGTAATGCCAATTAAAAAACCTCAACTAAGTCAATTATGAAACTGGATTTTAAAAAGTTACTGCCACATTTGGTTGCTATTGCAATATTTTTGGCGCTCTCCATGTTATATTTTTCGCCAGTATTTAATGGCTACCGATTGAAGCAAGGTGATGTTACGCAGTTCAGAGGAATGGAAAAAGAAATTTCCGATTACCGCATGCTCAACGGTGAAGAGGCTTTATGGACAAACTCGATGTTTGGCGGAATGCCTGCCTATCAAATATCTGTAGTACATGACAGTAACTGGATGTCGTACGTAGACCGTTTTTTAAGACTTGGACTCCCCGGACCTGTAGGTATTTTATTTGTAGGAATGTTGGGCTTTTACATCTTTGCGTTGTGCCTGAGAATCAAACCATGGTTAGGGATTATTGGAGCAGTTGCTTTTGGCTTCTCTACAATTACCATTCTATATCTTGGTGCGGGGCACATCACAAAAGTAAAGGCAATTACTTATATGGCGCCAGCATTGGGCGGTTTGTTATTAGCTTTTAGAGGTAAATGGTTACTCGGTAGTGCAGTTTTTGGGTTGTTCTTTGCCCTTAATTTGTCTTCTAATCACCTTCAAATGACTTATTACTTGTCGTTTTTACTTGGTGCAGTTGCCCTTACTGAAACCATCAGGTTGCTCATAGCCAAACATTTTCAGAAACTGCTCAAAGTATTTGGAGGCCTTGCCTTAGCAGCTATATTAGCCGTATTGCCTTCCATTGGCAATCTCTGGACAACATATGAATATAGCAGATACACAACGCGCGGATCTACAGACCTCACGATCAAACCAAAAGATGCGCAACAATCAAATCTTGAAAAAGAAGGGCTTGCTTCAGACTACATTTTGGAGTATAACTTAGGTAAAATGGAGTGGATGTCTTTGTTTGCACCGAATATCAAAGGAGCAAAAGACGACCTCATTGGTAATGATGAAGCCATCATGGCCAATGTAGACTACACCTATGCTGATCAAATTTCCAAAATGAACCGTTATTGGGGCGGCCAGCGCATGAGTGGAGGCGCCTTTTACTTTGGCGTGGTCATGATTGTTTTCTTTGTTTTTGGTTTGCTCTTCTTAAAGGATACCATCACCTGGCCTTTTCTAGCCATAGCTATTCTGTCTATCTTACTTGCCTCTGAAAACCCTGGCGGAATCAATGATTTCTTTATCAATAAATTCCCACTTTATAACAAGTTTCGCGATTCTAAAATGATCCTTGTTTTAATTCAAGTGATGGTTCCTGCACTCGGTATGTTATTCCTCGATCGCTTTTTAAAGAAAGAAGATATTAGAGGAACAAAGAAGCATTGGCTCATCGGTGGGGCAGGTATATTATTGTTCTTAACAATCATTTATGTGTCTCCATCCCTTTCTGGAAGCTTTTTACGTTCCGATGAAGTACAACAATTTAAACAAGTTGTAAAAGAGTCCAAAGATCCGCAGCAAATAGACTACATCAATGGATTAAAGGGTGCATTGGTACAGACGCGCACCGACATCTATAAGTCTGACATTTCGCGAGCTATCTTATTAGTTATAGTGGCTCTGGGTCTTATTTTAGTGACCGTTTATACCAAAATCTCGAATATACTTGTGGTCATTGTGGCAGCAATTGCTGTATTCGGTGACAACTGGTCTGTGGCCAAACGCTATCTCAACAATGAAGAGCAAGATGGCATTTACCGCAGTTATGAGGAAGAAGCCTCGGCAGCATTACCGTATCTACCTCAGGCTTCCGATATATCTATTTTAACACAAGAAAAATCTAATGTACCTCAATTTGGAACGCATGTAGGTAAATTAATGAGCGCCATGCCAACATCGCCTAATTATTCCACCATTGAAAGCACAGAATCACTACAAATGTTGGCAGAATTTGGTGCACTTAATTTAAATACAGATTACAGAGTTCTGAATTTCAACAATCCATTCAATGAAACGGCAACAAGCTATTTTCACAAGAGTCTTGGAGGCTACCACGGTGCTAAATTGAAGCGTTACCAAGAGTTGATAGATTTTCAGGTATTTCCAGCCATGAGCCAAGTCAATACAGAAATTAGTGCTGAGAAAAACAAAATGCTGCAAGTCTATGCACTCACTTTACCACCAGTAAATCAAGAGCAAGCGCAGGCTATTTTTGATACCATACAACTCAGCACCATTGCTTTGTCAGAAAAAGCCACGGTATTGAACATGTTAAATACCAAATACATCGTTCTTAAACCCAATCAGCGTGCTATATTGAATACCAATGCCAACGGCAATGCTTGGTTCGTCGATACGGTCGTCAACGTGAAAAACGCCAATGCAGAAATGTCGGGCTTAGCAGGTTTGAACTCAAAGACTACCGCACTTGTGAACATTGCTGAATTTGCTAAATCAGGAATTGCAGCAAAGAAGGCTGTTGCAGATAGCACAGCAAAAATCACCCTCGCTAAATACCAAACAAAGGTCTTGAAGTATAAATCAAAATCTGCGAAAGCAGCACCGGCAATTTTCTCTGAGATATATTATCCAGAAGGTTGGAATTGTTATATCGATGGCAAGCTAACACCAACTTTCCGTGCTAATTATATTCTTCGCGGCGTTATGGTGCCAGCAGGTAGCCACGCAATTGAATGGCGCTTTGAACCTGCTTCTTACCAAACAGCGAGTACATACGGAACCATAGGATCATTTGGACTTTTTGCTGCTTGTATTTTGATCTTTGGTTTGGCTTTGAAGGAGTCGCTGGAGGATAAAAGCAAAGAAGAATCAATCAAAGAAAGTTAAGTCGATTCTAGCGCCAATTTCCAGATCTCTATTTGCTCGTTTTCCAATGAGTTGTGGATAGTATTTAGGCTATGTTTGGGTTGAATTATGTACGATAAAATGGCTACTTACCAATTTATTTTTGAGATAGCTCGCGTACTATTGCATCGAATATATCACATTCTTTAAAGATAGTTTCAATAAATTCACGAAATGCACCCGAACCACCACTTTTGGATGTTACAAAGTGAACCATATTTTTTATATAATCTGGTGCATTATTAGGAGAGGCACTAATCCCTACTTGTCTTAAAAGTGGAATATCATTTATATCATCTCCGATATAGGCAATTTCACTTATCGAAATATTCAATTCTTGACAAATATCCTTTGCAACGGATAATTTATCTTGAATACCTTGATGGAGAATAGAAACTTTTAGTTTTTTAGCACGTCGTTCAACAATCTCAGTAATTTCACCCGTAATTATTCCGACTGGTATTGAAGCCATTTGACAAAATACTATTCCAGCACTATCGGAAGTATTGAATTTTTTCCATTCATTTCCTGTTTGGTCGTAATACATTCCCCCGTCGGTCCAGACACCATCAATATCAGTTAATATTAGTTTTGGTAATTTCATTGATATTCAAAATAAGATTGAATTCCACTATATTTACTTCTTTGCAATGCAATATTATTAAGTCCAAGGCTCTCTCTGACTGCAATGGTTTCACCTGGAAATTGCGGGTCATTTAATTCATCAAAGCCTATAATAGACCCTTTTGTCAAATAAGGCTTTATTAGCTCTAAACACTTCTTTGTTGGAGAGTAAACATCAAAATCAAAATAGGCAAAAGCAATTATTGTTTCTGGATGTTCTTTTAGATATTTTTCTAACATAACCACAGCATCCCCTTTGAGGATAACATTTTTTTTAATATGCGATAATGGGCACTCATTTTCATGGTATGCTAAAATTTCTTCTAAGTACTTTTCATAGTCTTCTGTAACTGAAAAAGCTCCTTCTTTTATTATTTTGTGTGATCCATCCTTTGTATCAACATCGCTAAACCCTGAAAATGTATCAAATCCAATTATTTTGCGACTATAATTAAAAGGCTCATGTATTCCTCTCAAATTGTTCAAAGTCACTAAGTTCTGTCCCCAGCGCACACCGAACTCTATTATAATCCCATGTACATTTACAATTTTTTGGTACAGATCATTAAAAAAGAGCTGTTTTGTTAGATCCTGTCTTTTTACAAATAAACCTGAATTGGCTAATCTTTCATTCTGAGGAATTGGACAGTTTATAAATAGCTCTTTTATTTTATTTCTATTTTCTAATTCGGATGATGCTGCAATACTTTTTATTTCTATGTTCATGTTAATGTAGATTACTTTTATAAATCACCTCATTTATGGGTACAGTTATTTTTACTTCTTTTCCAATAACTTGATTTCGTTCCGACCACTTGAACCCATCACCTGGAGATAACAAATGAATATCATTTTCAGTAATAATTGTACCTTTTTCTAGCGTAAGTTTTGCAGCAATAGAGCGCTCTAATTTATCTTTTGCAGCAGAGGTGTCAGGGACTATAAAAATATCTTCAACACCCATTGATTGGTCCAGAATTCTGATATCCCGAACCATACGATAAACACCATCAGGGCCTAATGAACCTGCTTGATCCGTACCTTTTAACCTTCTATCTATGGTAATATGTTTTTCAATAATCTTTGCTCCTAAAGCTACAGCTGCTATAGGTGTTGAAATACCAATCGTATGATCTGAATAACCAATAATGAAATCTTGGTAATTTTTCAATAAATAAGGTATTGTATTAAGATTTACATTCTTCGGTTCAGTAGGATATTGCGAAACACAATGAAGTATCGAGAGATTAGAATGATACTTTGTAATGATATTTATTGCATCGTCTAATTCTTTAGTACCTGCCATACCTGTGGATATAATAATGGGGATTTTTGTCTCAGCGAGAGCTGCAAGTAAAGGCAAATTTGTTAAATCTCTACTGGCAACTTTTAATTTATCTGGAGTAAAATATCGGAGTATCGATAGGCAACCAACAGCGCATAATGTTTCTATAAAGTCAAGTCCTTTTTCTTTGGCATATAAAAATATTTCGTAATGTTCTTCATCAGGTAGCTCTAATTTAGCCCTATGTTCACCGTAGGTTCTGCCAAAGGAATGGGGAGAATTATATTCTTTTTCCATTTGAGATTTGGATAATTCCTGATTTAAATCTCGTTTGGTTAATTTAACCGCGTCCATCCCTTTTAAAACACTTCCAAAAACCTCATCTTTTATTTCCCTTGTGACCAAATCAATTATCACTTTTGCTAATTCAACGGAACCATTGTGATTTTGCCCTATTTCTCCTATTAAATATGTGCTGTTCATTTATTTTTGGTTTTGTTGTATTTGTTTTTTCATTTTCTCAACCCAATGTTGATTTTTTGAGATAAGCTTTACTATATCATCAGGTCCTTTATTAAAATCTGGATAAGCATTAAAGATCTCTTTCAATAAATCAAAATCATCTTTCGTATCTAAGGTTAAACGAACGAAATTATTTTGACTTAAATAGTGAGAAATTGAAATCAACGCAATATTAAATTTCTCTGGGTAACTATAAATATAGTTTGTGACATGTTCAATAAATTCTTTTTCTTTGGTGAGTTCTTGCACCTTCATTAATGCCTGGAGAGTCACATATTCAGCCCATAAGCCGTAATGCGTTTTAATGGTCGGCGTGCCATCTTTCGTGCCAAAAGAAATATAATCAGCATCGGCTTTTATCGAAAAGCTAACTAATTCATTTAATTTCAACATATTTAGAAATGGATTGTCTGCACAAATTCTAATCAAACGAGTAATTTTAAATTGTTGACATGCGCAAACAAATCTATCTAATACATTGTCTTCCGAACCTCTAAAAGATAATATTTTGTGCTGATCACAAATTTTTATTATCTCATCATCTTTGGGGTCTATTGTTGTTGCAACAATTATAGGTATTTCTGAGAAATTTTTTTTAAGTTGGATTAGCAATAATTCAAATATACCTTTAGATTTTGAAAACGGCTTGACCATTTTACTTGGCAACCTGGTAGACCCTATACGAGCTTGAATAATAAATGCAAAACCATCCATGTTCCTATACATATTTTAATGGTTGTAAATCAAAAGCCATATTATTTAGTATTCTAAAGCAAAATAAGCTTCAAAGCGGTCTTTCACGTTGTTGTATAAGTATTATACAAATATATCAAAAAGAAGCGTTGACTTTTGGTGAATTTTAGTGCCAACCCAAAAGCCAAATGTACGTATAGGAAAGGCTAAATGGCTATATTATTTTTGTAACTCCTTACTCTTTGTAAAAGAAAATATTTAACTGAAGGTCCATCCCGCTTTTGATTTTTGTAGGCATAAAGGGTAGTTCCATTCGTTTAGCAGGAAGTATTTTGTAACGGAATCCAATAGAGGATAAAAGCCCCAAAATTCGATCTAATTTTTGTTCCTGTCCATAAAATGAATGAAACTCAATAAAAACTTTATTTGCTTTTTTGAACTCCATATATGCATCTTCAACAACCGTTAATTCAGCTCCTTCAATGTCTATTTTAATGAGCTCAATTTCATCAAATTGCTCTAAAATTGATTTTAGACGAATTGTTTTTACTTGTATGATATTTTCGGTGCCATAAAAAGATCCGGCGTCAGCACCCAATTGACTAAAAGATAATAACTCATCGTCGCTATTCCACACCGCTTTTATGATCACCTCTGCTGGGCAATTATTGGTTTTGAGATTTTCTTCAAGAATAGACGCAACGTTAGGATCTGCTTCAATTGCAATGATTTTGGCGTCAGGCATTAATTGATGAAAATAGATGACAGATAAACCGATATTAGCCCCGCAATCGATAATTACAGGTCGCGTATTTTTAGAAATGAATTTGTAATGTTGCTGAAAATAAATTTCATTGTACATGCCTACAAAGGCATTTATATCATTGTATTTGATTTTTATCTTTCCAAAACGAATTTTCCCTTGCTGATTGCGCTTTTTGATGGTAGCTAAAAAGATGAGATAAAGTAAAAAGTAAAAAGACAAACTAAACCATTTGCGTTTTAACTTTTGAAGATTATTCGATATTATTCCCATTTTGTCGTCATCCTTATAATTCAGTTAATGGCATTCGTTCAAATGCATCAATCATTGAAGTCTCACTACAATTATAAATCTCGATTTTCTTTTTCTCGGCATAGGTCTTAATTTCCCAGTACCCTCTGAAAGAAAGATAGAATTTATGTAAAACTTCATGCAGACGACGCGGCCTGATGATGTAATCGTTCATTTGCCTTGGCTCCGAAGTGCTTTGGTCGTAAAAATGTTTTTGATGTACAAAAACTTGGTTAGCATCATTCACACTTATTTCGGACAACCAAGAGTGATCAGCCCCTACAATTGCAATTTGACTGTAATTAGCCTGCAGAGCAACCATTAAAGAGGGGATTAATACATTGTGTGGCCTGGGCATTCCGAGTCGAAATTGATAACCCAAATGCCTGAACCAAGTAAATCCTTCAATCGGATTTGCTTTGATGAAGTAAGTGTTGATGTTTTTATTGTTTGCGAGAAGATCATTTAATCGTTTAGACTTCTTGTGGTTGGCAGGAACAATTATGGTTAAATTCCAAGATGTTTTTGTTTTGAGGCTTTCAAATAATAATTTGTTTGCTTCAATATATTCTTCGGAAAGTTGTGCGTCTGGCAAATAGAATATATGTGCAAGAAGCACTAAAAATTTTGGTTTATATTTTTCAAATGCCGGTGTTTCAGGAAATCTGTTCACTGCGATCAGGTCAAATTTATGAAAGAGATAACCATTTGATTCTTCGGTCTGATTTAGCGATGGTCCGTTACCGAGAATTAGCACCTTTTCTGTGGACTTTTCGTTTTTTAGAATTTTTATGGGCGAATTAAAAAAACGGAACCCTAGAATGAGCCGAACAAGACTCAAAGCAAAATTCAATAGATTTTCAATTATTTTCATTTTTCTCGGGATAAAACAAAACCTATTAAAACATGCCAACGAACAAGGATGATAAACTTAGCTTTGCTTATTTGGCCAACTAAAATAAATCCAAGTGCTATTGTGAATGCAGCCATGAGTTTAAATAAGTACTCCAAAATTTTAGCGGCATTAGATACAGTTGACTCATTTTTAAGTCTGATCAGCTCGCTTTCACCGATAATTTTAGATAGTCGGATAATAAATGCGGTTTCTAAGCGGTAATCGTCAATAAAATGTTCAACTTTTAAACTGGGGATATAAAGTGTTTTTAAGTGCGCTTTTTTGAGTTTGTCAAAAATAAATTTGTCATCTCCGCGCGTGTGTAAATCAGTATTAAATCCGCCGTATGCGTCAAAAAAGGATTTTCGAAAAATCATATTGCAGCCCGCGGGATATTTTTGGTCAAAATCTTTGATGTTTTCGCCGAGGTCAACTTTTGAAACAACACCATCTATAAATGAAGAAAGCCATTTAGGTTCTTTTCCTTCGTTGTAACAAGGAATTACTTTACCCCCAAAAGAAATATAGTTACTGTAGGCTGGATTTTCAGCATATTGTTGAATTGTTGTTACGTAATCGGGAACTGCAAAACCATCATCATCGATGAAACAAAGAAGATCACCTTTTGAATTTTGAATTCCGCAGTTTCTTGCTGCAGACAATCCGGGAGTGGTTTCAATGATGTATGTGATCTGAAGTGCTGGATTTTTTTGGCAAAATTCCTTACAAATAGCGTCGGTCGAATCTGAAGAATTATTGTTTACAATAACTATTTCGTAGGATTTTGGATCAGCTGTTTGATTTTTGAGATGTTCAAGACATTTAGGGAGGTATAATTCACGGTTGTACGTACAAATAATTACTGATGTCATTAACATGCTACTGCTTCTAATTTGTTCAAATATACCAAAAATTATACCTTGTTCTTTGTAAAATCAAGACCTTTTGTAAGACATTTGCCCCCTTTATTTATGCGTGTGGATTTGATAGAACATTAACTATCTTTGTCTAGTTCATGGGGATAGTCCAAAAAGATGCTTTACGTACAATGTTGATTTCCTACTTAGGAATCGTATTGGGATATGTCAATAAAGGCTTACTTTTTTTGATCATACTAAGTACAGCACAAATTGGACTCATTAACTTGTTGGTAACGGTAGGCACCCTGTTTGCACAGTTTGCAAATTTAGGAACGGTTTACTCTACTTGGAAATTTTTCCCTTACTTCAAAAATGAGTCGAATAAGCATAATGGTTTTTTACCATATATATTGCGTGTAGTCTTCATAGGCATCTTGTTTTGCACGCTATTATTCTTGCTTTTTAGACCAGAAGTGTTAGCACTCTATAGCGAGCGCTCTTCCGCTTTTAATGCTTATTATTTAATGGTTTTACCAATAGGTATATCTACAGTATTATACTTAGTTATTGAAACTTATTTGCGCGCACTTTATAAGAATACAGTAGCCGTTTTTGCTTTAGAGATCGGACTACGGGTGGCACTTACTGTGCTGTTATTGTTACTGTATTTTGGCGCCATAGATTTTCATTGGTTCGCTATTTTGCAAAGTTTCAGCTACCTTATACCCGTAACCATACTTGCGATTTACCTGATCCGAATCGGCGAATTCAATATTTCTTGGAGCTCTATAAGCATTTCAAAAAAATTCAAGAAGATCATTCGAAATTTCTCACTTTTCAATTACGTCAATACCTTAGGAATTGTTCTAGTTCAGGCCCTTGATGTGATGATGATCGCTCACTTTCTAGGTTTGGAGGCAACAGGCGTGTATACCACAGTTGTATTTCTTGCCTCGGCTTTACAAGTGCCTTATAAATCTGTTTTGAGGGTGAGTTCTCCATTAGTTTCTGATCATTGGAAACGCAGAGAGTTCGATCAAATCCAAGCGCTTTATACCAAGGTTAGCACAGTTGCATTAGTGCTTGGCCTGACCCCATTTTTGGTTATTTGGTTGAACATTGACTTTTTATTTAGTTTCCTTAAACCCGAATTTGCACCTGGTATTTGGGTCTTTTTATTTTTGATGGCAGGCCGCTTACTAGATATGTACTTCGGCATCAATGGTTCTATTTTTGTGACCTCTAAAAAATATAAGTACGATATCATTTTTACGCTCTTGTTAATTGTAATTGTATATGCGCTCAATACTGTTTTCATTCCTAAATGGGGAATTGCGGGTGCTGCAATTTCAACATCATTCGCTTTGATTGTCTATAATGTAGGCCGCTTGATTTTTATTTGGAAGGCCTATGGATTATTGCCGTTTACAATGAATCAATTTAAAATTATTGGTTTAGGCATTTTTACTTTGGCTTGCGGCATGAGTTTACCCTTAATCGTCAATGTTCATGTTTGGGTTATGGCGTGCGTCCAACTAATTGTTGTGATGCTGCTTTTCATTCTCCCCATTTTAGGGTTCAGATTAGACCCTGAAATTTCAAATTATTTAGCCAAACTCAAAAAAGCCTTAAAACTCAGGCTGCAGGGTTAGTTATCGTATCTAAAATACGAGCCAACTCCCAATCTTTTTCAGTAACTACATTGCCGGCATCGTGCGTACTCAACTGTACCTCAACTTTGTTGTATATATTGGTCCATTTCGGATGGTGATTCAACTTTTCAATCTCAATACTTGCCTTTTGCATCCATTCCATAGCTTCTAGGAAACTTGAAAATTCAAAGGTTTTATGCAACGCGTTGTTGTGTTCGGTCCAGTTGTACATTATCTAGGGTTGTAAAAGCTATTCAAACGATACCTTATTCAAAAAGAGTACAGTGCGCTTGCGTTTGACGTCGTCGTCGACCTTGTTTTTAATGGACTGTACGCCGTAAGACAAGAAGTATTTGTCGTACCAGAATGAGATGTTGCTGTAAGTTCCTTTAACCTTGTCATTTTCGTTGGCTGTATTGATTGGGTTCGAAGTTTTTTCATTGAGGATTTCTCCGGAAAATGAAAACGACTTAGAGTAGATATTGCGGCCATCGGCATATACCAATTGAATGCTGTTTTGTTCTTTTGCTGCTATGCGAATAAAGGACTTTGCCACCATAGGTTTGTACCATAGGTACATTTTGAAAACTTGGCTCCATATGAGTTCGCCTTGGGCATTGAATTTAGCAATCATTGCGTGGGTGTATTGGTAACCGTCAAAAACTTGAACAGTTGTGGTAGTTGCTTTACCGTTGACGTAGGTTGTGCGGGTTTCAGTTCTGTAGGTCGGGTAATAGGCCTCGGTGATGAGTAAAAAATCGTTGTCAACGGCAATGAGGTCGTGCATGACAACAAGTTGATTTGCTTCAAGTTCTTTGCCTCTTTTAGCTTTGCGCTCTTTTTTGCTTTCGATGCGTTGTTGGCTTCTTTCGGGAAGAAAAGAGAGGTAGTTTGGAATGTCTAAAAAGTTGTAGGTATTGATATTAGCGATGTTTCCGTCAGTGGAACTGGCAAAATAAATACCGTTGTTTGGGCCAAGTACAGTACTTCCGTAGGTTCCGGAGATGGCAATTTCATTGTAGCCGACAGCACCCACTGTGATGGATTTAATGATTTTTTCGCCGCCTTCACCTATGATTTGGGGTGCTGACAATTTTCCATCTAGATCTATGGTTAATAAATAGGCAAATGAAACCATTCTCGATTTAATTACTCTGAGTGAAAGGTAAAACTTATGGGCGTCTTCTAGGTATTGCAGATTGATAGGTTGCGTGCGGCGTTGTTTGAAACCTTCGACAAGAATAGGTGTTGCTGTAGCGGTTTGGGTTTCTAAATCAAAGAAAAGAAATGACGCGCCATTTTTACCATATCCAATGGCTGCAGCTTTGTTTCCAACGACAAAAAAAGAACGGATAGTCGTAAAATTATTTTTACCATCTAATTCGATATCTAAACGTTTGGTGGTTTTGTTTTTGACATCGAATTGATAGATGTAAATTGGCAAATTGCGTTTATACGCCACATGATAAATGTTTTCTTCTCCTTCAAAAGTGGCAACAATTGGGTGCGTTGGTTCGAAATTAATAGGATCTGTTTCGTATAATTCAAGATCGGAATTGTAGACATCGTGATGTAAGTAATAGTTACTTCTTAAGCCACCATCTTTGCTAAGGCTTCTAACCACAACTCCGTATTGCCCCATTGTATATACTTGTTCATCATAACGGCCGTCTTTGAGGTCAATCTCGACGCGTTTTTCGGTGGTTTTGAGTTGTTGACCGAAAACAAAAGTAGTTGCCAAAAGAAAAGAGAGAATAAGTATTGCTTTCATAAAGGCATATTGCGCTTAAATAATAGTAAAGCTAAATTACATAAAGTCTAGGCAGAAACAGTACTTAGCTTTTTCTACTTTTTGAATTCCAGGGTTTCATCAAAACAAAAAGCACCCCGAGAGGTGCTTTTATTATCCTTTTTCAGAAATTAAAGAGATTTCTTAGCGAGATAAAAATCGATGCGTTCGATGGTGTTATCAGCTAAACGTTCGTTCATTTCGTCGAGTGTTTTTGGCGGCGGAACAATCACTTTGTCACCTTTTCTCCAGTTAAGTGGCATGGCTACCTTGTATTCATCTGAGACTTGAAGCGCTTCGAGTACTCTAATTATCTCGTCCATATTGCGCCCTACATTTAATGGGTAGTACATGATGAGGCGTACTTTTTTACTCGGATCGATAAAGAATACGGCGCGAACTGCTGCGGTTTCACTTTCATTTGGCTGCAACATACCGTAAAGTTTACTCACCTTCATGTCGATATCGGCAATAATAGGGAAATCAAAATATACATTGGTTTTTTCTTTCACATTATTGACCCACGCTAAGTGAGAGTGAATACTGTCTATACTTAAACCAAGTAGTTCGGTGTTCAGGGCTTCAAAGGTATCTTTGTTCAGTGCAAAACCAGTCATTTCTGTGGTACACACAGGCGTAAAGTCTGCTGGGTGAGAGAATAAAACGGTCCATTTGCCTGGAGCAAAATCAGAAAATTTAATTTTACCTTTTGTAGTTACGGCTTCAAAGTCAGGGGCGATGTCGCCAATACGAAGCATGTGTGCTGTTTGTGTTTCCATTGTTATAGATTTAAATTATTAATACTACAAAGTAATAGACAAAATCTATATTAAAGCGTAACTCAGGTTACAGAGTCAATTTTCAACCATTTATCCGTTCAATTGTTACCTTTGTCTATGCAAGAAAAGAGAGGCATTGCCATTTTAGGATCCACGGGGTCAATAGGAACGCAAGCATTAGAAGTGTTGGCGGCATACCCTGAATATTTTGACTTACAGGTCCTTACAGCTGGTAAAAATGCCGAGCTTCTTATTGAGCAAGCGTTGAAGTTTCAGCCAAATTCGGTTGTCATTACCGATGAAAGCCAATATCAAAAGGTGAAAGATGCGCTTTGGTCTGCAGATATTCATGTATATGCGGGTCAGGAAGCGCTGTGCCAAGTGGTAGAATCTACAGAGGTTGATACCGTACTAACCGCATTAGTGGGCTACGCTGGCCTCAAACCAACTATTCACGCTATTGAAGCCGGCAAAACAATTGCTTTAGCCAATAAAGAAACGTTAGTGGTTGCAGGTGAGCTCATCACCAAATTAGCCAGAGAGAAAGGTGTCAATATTTACCCTGTAGACTCCGAGCATTCGGCTATTTTTCAGTGTTTAGTTGGTGAATTCCAAAACCCAATTGAAAAGATATACCTTACTGCTTCTGGCGGGCCC
>JAXITO010000012.1:0-38651 GCA_034680045.1 Crocinitomicaceae bacterium
ATGGATGCTGAACTCCAAACTAAAAGAACAACTTACTGCGAACATAGACGTAGATTTAAGCCCAATCCTTACAGAATCAAAAACCGCTATTGAACAGCAAATCAATAGCGAAATAACAAAAGGTGTTTGGTTACAAGGAAAGATAGATGAGTTAAATGTGCAAAACCTGCTTTTAACGACGGGCTTTTTAGTCGTAGACTTGCGCTTAACAGGCCAGTTGAAACTTAAAATAGAATAAGCCGTATAAAGGTTCTGTGAAAATTTTACTCAGTGTAATCTGTATGTTGTTCGGCGGCTTATTATTTGGCCAACGTTCCACATATAATCATTGTTCAGGCGCCGTATTTGCGCCAGTAGAAGGCAAGTTCTCTCTTTCCTTCCTCGGTGATAAAAAATCAAATCAAATTTGGGTGGTGTTTATTGCTCCTAAATCAGGAGAAGTAGAGCTAGAAATAACTGCCATTAGTTCTTCTTTGACGGTGTCAAAAGGAGTTGTCATCAGAAGTAATGTTGAAATTTGTGATTTAACTGACAGAAAAAATCAAACTATTGACAGTGTTTCTTTTGAATTAAGGGGAAGTGAAAAATTAATTTTTCATGTAGAAAAAAACCAATTTGCAAGTTTGTGTTTAACAACTAATTCTGGTATAAAAGATGACGTCATTTTTAACTGTAAGTTCAAAGCAGACAATACGCAAGAAGAAGAACATGTACTGAACTTAGTTTACGACAAAACTTTACCTACCTATACCCTACTGATCCGCGATGAACAAACATTGACCCCTGTGGCTGGCCGCATTTTTTTACAAGGAAGTGCAGAAGTGAGAGGTTCTTATTATGCCTCCAAGTTATATATGAACCTCAAACAACCTATCAAAAAGGGCTCTATAAAAATCGATGCGCCTGGCTACTTTCCGATTGAGTTTAAAGAGCGTAGTATTCCTTATAATGGTCAAAGAACAGATACAATACGCTTACATAAATTTGAAGCGGGTGAACTCACCAAGCTAGAGCAAGTTTATTTTAGCGCCGGACTTCCTGAAATTATGGAAGAATCATACGCGCAACTCAATCGTTTACGAGATTTGTTAATTCTGAATCCGAGTATTTCTATAGAAATACATGGCCACGTCAACTTGGATGAAAACAGTGCTAAAAAAGCACAGAAATTATCCAAACAGCGCGCCATGATGGTTAAAAAATACCTGGTTCAAAATGGCGTGGCGCCAGAACGTTTATACCCCATCGGGTTTGGTTCTACAAAACCTGTGTATGCGAAACCACAAGATGAAGAACAAAAGGAAGCAAATCGACGGGTGGAAATCTTAATTCGTAAGAATTAACAAGAGATTTTAGCCACACGTGTGGCGTGTCTTCCTCCTTCAAAAGCAGTATTTAAAAAACAAACTACCATTTCTTTTGCTTGGTCTTCTGTAATAAACCGAGCCGGTAAAGAGATGATATTCGCATCGTTATGTAGGCGGGCCAACTCAGCGATTTCTGTTGTCCAGCATAAAGCGCAACGAATTTCTTGATGTTTATTAGCTGTCATGCTGATGCCATTTCCTGAGCCGCAAAGAAGAATACCTAAAGTTCCGGTATGAGCAGCTACATGTTGAGCAACAGGATGAGCATAATCAGGGTAATCAATACTTGCTTCTGAAAAACAACCGTAATCCTTTACTTCGTGACCTAAGGATATTAGGTATTCTATTATAACTTGTTTTGTTTGAAAACCTGCGTGATCTGCACCTATTGGAATAATCATGTTTTTCTTGTAAAATTAAGTACTATTTTGGGTTTAAACTTATAAACATTAGAAAATTAGAACGCGCTACAACGCAGTAAAGAGGATCGTTTTATAAACTAAAGTAAGTTTATATTCGTTTAAAACATGTTGAAAACGAATTATAACGTTTTTTGGTTTTCTAGTTGTTTTATATAAGCTCAAATAAAGTTGACATAACAACTATTTTTAAGCTTTCTTTTTACATAGCTTATGAACGTTTTTCAAACTTTATTACGTCTTTCAAAACCTGATATTTTTGAACAACACGCTACAATAGTTAATTGTGAATTAAAATATAAATACTTATTTATCAATTATTTGTAAATATTTATAAGTTCAAATCATGTTGATAAAACCAGTGTATTCAAGAAAGCAACTTATCAAGCAAATAATTATACACATATCAACAAGGTTAATAGTAGTAGTAAATTTTTTAAAAATTATTTAAAAAGAAATATATTAATCTAATTAAGAAGCTCTTTAGCTGTTAATTTTGTAGCTAGCAAATGAAGTAGTAGTTTTATCCTATGCAAAATTCATATCACATACTCATTGATCAAATTGATGCTTTTATCAGGAAGTATTATAAAAATCAATTAGTAAGAGGAAGTTTGTTGTTTACTTTGTTTTTTCTACTGGCTTTTTTACTAACGAGTTCCTTAGAATTTTTTGGAAAATTTCCTGTTCTTGTTAGAGGTATTCTATTTTTTGGTTTCATTGTATTACAAAGTTATTTATTCATTCGGTTTATAGGAATACCCTTAAGTCGTTTATGGGCTTTCGGTAAAAGAATTTCACATTTACAAGCTGCTGAAATTATAGGTGTATTTTTTCCTGATGTTGCCGATAAATTAAAGAATACCATCCAACTGCAACAAGATCTTGACGGTAACTTGGGTAATATCGATCTTATTGCAGCGAGTATCGCGCAACGAGCCAATCAATTGAGTGTTATTTCTTTTGAATCAGCTATTCAATATAAAACACAACGCCAGTATTTGAAGTATCTCATTCCGGTATTGGTTGGTTTTTTAGGTGTTGCATGGTTTGTGCCTCAAATATTAACGCAAGGTTCAGCTAGAGTTTTGCAGTATACTAAAGAATTTCAGGATCCGAATCCATATGAATTTGAATTTAGTGAAATACCTAATAATTTAGAAGAAGGTAGTTCTTTTGAACTTTCTGTAAAAGTGAAACCTGCCCCAGGATTCAATAGTTTACCAAAGCAATTGTATGTCATACATGATCAAGGTAAGTTTTTAATGAAACAAGAAAAACGTAATACCTTTTCCTTCAAGTTCAATCAATTACAAAAGTCTACTGCTTTTTACCTCACTACCAATGAGTTCAATAGTCCAAAACAATGGTTACGCGTAAATCGCAGGGCATTGTTAGGTACACTGCGTGCACATTGTATTTTCCCGAAGTACCTCAATAAACCAGAACGTACTTATGAAAACACCGGTGACTTAAATTTACCAGAAGGCACAATAGTCCGTTGGGAAATAGCGACAAAGAACACAAGTAAATTGCAATTATTGTGGCAAAATGCCACAAAGAAACTAGATCCGGTTTACAGTGAGTTTACACAGGAGTATCGTAGTAGTGGTCGTCAGAAATTGGTATTAACAAATGCACAAACTTCTAAAACAGATACGATAAGCTCGAAGATAGAGGTTCTTAAAGATGTACATCCATTAATTGAAATTCAAGAAGAACAAGATTCGATTTATGATGGAAGAATGTTTTTTCAGGGTACCATCACCGACGATTAC
This sequence comes from Crocinitomicaceae bacterium, assembly GCA_034680045.1. Lineage (GTDB taxonomy): Bacteria > Bacteroidota > Bacteroidia > Flavobacteriales_D > Crocinitomicaceae > UBA952. Next base: position 3,565 of record JAXITO010000012.1, read on the forward strand.
GGTCTGAGTAGTTTGAAATTTGTTTATACAATCGAACAAGCTAATGGTGAAAAGAAAACTCAAAAAGTTGATGTAGAAGCTGTTAAGGGAACATTACAAAAATTTGATTTTGCCGTCGATTTTAGACGGGAGAAAATAAAGTTAAATGATATCATCACTTATTATTTTGTGGTTTACGACAATGACGGCGTCAATGGACATAAAGCTACAAAAAGTGATTCGCGCACCTATGAACTTCCGAGTTTAGAGGAATTAAACGAACAACGCAAAGATGATCAAAATGAACAAATTAAAGATTTAGAAGATGTCTTTAAGAAAATGCAGCAGTTCAATAAAGATGTGCAGCAATTAAAGAAAGAAACCAGTCAGTCAAAGACTAATAATTGGAATAAGCTCAATAAAGTAGAAAAATTACAACAGGAACAACTTCAACTTCAACAACAAATTCAAGAGAGTTTGGAAGAGATGAAGCAAAGTACGGATCAAAAAAATCAACTTTCACCTCTCGATGAACAATTATTAGAGAAACAAGCGCTTCTAGAAGAATTACTTAAAGAAGTAATGGATGATGAATTAAAGGCGCTTTTAGATCAGTTAGAGGCTTTATTAAAAGAACAAGATAAGGAACAGTCTAAAGAGAAATTAGAGCAGCTAGAGCAGAGTTCTGAGGATATGAACAAACAACTAGATAGAAGTTTGGAATTACTGAAGAAAATGCAAGTCAATGAGCGCATAGATGACCTTGAAAAAGAATTAGACCAACTCGCTAAAGAGCAAGAAGAAATTAAAGAGGAGAGTCAAAATCTTAGTAAAGAAGACTTACTCAAGAAACAAAAAGAACTCAACGAGAAGTTTGAAGAAGTAAAGAAGGAATTAAAAGAGGTTCAAGAATTAAATAAAGATTTAGCAAGGCCGTTAGACCTAGACATCCTAGATGCATTAGAGCAACAAGTGTCTGATGATTTACAAAATGCAGCACAAGAAATTTCTGACGGTAAATCTAAAAAGGCTAGCGAGAAACAAAAATCAGCTGCCGATGGCATGAAGGCTATGTCTTCTCAATTAAATGCCAAGCAGAATCAATCTAATAAGCAGCAAAAGGAAGAAGATATGGAAAGCCTAAGAGCTATCTTAGAAGGCCTAATTAACCTGAGTTTTGATCAAGAGAAAACACAAAAACATTTTGTGAAAATCAGTACCAAAGATCCTGTGTATAGAAAATTGGGTAGACGTCAACAAAGGATCAACGACGATACCAAAATCATCAAAGATAGTTTGTTAGCCCTCGCTAAAAGACAACCAAAGATTGCAACGTTCATAGATGCCGAATTGAATGCCATAGCAACACAACAGAAAGCTACTATTGAAGCCATTGACGACCACAAAAAGAAAGACATTGAAAAACATCAGCAATTAGTCATGACTTCCTATAACAATCTCGCATTGTTACTCAATGAAGCGTTGCAATCTATGCAGCAACAAATGAATGCAGAAATGCAAGGAAGTGGCAGCTGTGAAAACCCAGGAAAAGGGCGTCCTAAACCAGGCCAATCAATGTCTTCTGGTGATATGAAAGAAATGCTCAAGAAGCAACTGGAGCAAATGCAGAAAGGTTCCAATCCTGGCGGAAACAAACCTGGGTCTAAACCCGGATCCGCTCCTGGTAAGGAAGGTGAGGCTGGGCAGGGTTTACCTGGTTTAGGTTCAAAAGAGTTGGCCCGTATGGCGGCAGAGCAAACAGCCATTCGTCAACGTTTAGAGCAACTCAAACAAGACTTAAATAAAGAAGGAAAAGGTTTAGGAAATCAACTGAATCCTTTATTGAAAGAGCTCGAACAACAAGAGAAAGATTTGCTTCTAAAACGCGTAAATCCGCAAACGATTCAACGACAAAAAGAAATCCTCACACGTTTATTGGAGAGCGAGAACGCGATCATGAAACGAGGTTATGAAGAGAAACGAGAAGCACAATCGGCAAAAGATGTAGAAAAAGGTAACCAAATTCGATTTGATGAGTATAAAAGGTCCAAATGGAATGAATTGGAATTGATCAAGTCTATTGATCCTGCTTTACAGTTATACTATAAGCAAAGATCAGACGCTTATTTAAACCAGTGATTTCCCGGATTTTTATCTTATGAAAGAAGGTTTTTCTATAGTAACAGAAGTGGTTCTACCATCTGATTATCAGTCACTTATAGACGTTGAAAAGATAGTTGGTAGCGTTTGTGATGAGTTTGGCGTGCAAGAAGATGCATTTGGAAATGTATTGATTGCTGTGTCGGAGGCTGTTAATAATGCCATTCAGCACGGCAATAAGAACAACCCAGAGGCCAAGGTTGAAATTAAAGTAGCCAATCAAAACGATACCTTCTGTATTCAAGTCAAAGACGAAGGTAAAGGTTTCGCATATGAAGACCTCCCCGACCCAACTGCTCCTGAGAACCTACTTAAGGATAGCGGTAGAGGAGTGTTCTTAATGAAGAATCTTGCTGACGAAGTAGAATTTCAGAATACCGGAAGCACAGTAAATCTTTACTTTCATAAATGACGACAATCATTAACCTTGGTGTTAAATTACCCTCTTTTGTATCAAAAAAGGATCTAAAACAAGCAGTAAAGAGTCTCGTTTTGAACGAGGGTAAATATATTAAAGATTTAAGTCTTGTTTTCACTGATGATTATTATTTGTTAGAGGTAAATAAACAATACCTCAATCATGATTATTTCACGGATGTCATTACTTTCGATTATTCTGATTTTCCTGAAGTGTCAGGCGACGTAATGATATCCTTAGATCGTGTAAAAGACAATGCACTTTCGATGAATCTGGCTTTTGAGCAGGAATTTTATCGCGTGGTTTTCCATGGTGTGCTACATCTATGTGGCTACAAAGACAAGAGTAAAGAAGATGTAGTGCTCATGCGAGAAAAAGAAGATTTTTATATTCATAGGTTTGTTTCACGTGAAACAAACTCCAATTAAAACTTGTTGTTTCACGTGAAACACAAACACAATGTTAGATAAATACGATGTAATTGTAGTTGGCGCTGGTCATGCAGGTTGTGAAGCAGCAAATGCCGCAGCACGAATGGGCAGTAAGGTTTTGTTGGTGACAATGAACATGAACACCATTGCACAAATGAGTTGTAATCCCGCAATGGGAGGTGTCGCTAAAGGACAAATCGTAAGAGAAATAGATGCACTAGGTGGAGGTTCTGGCATTGTAAGTGACAAAAGCGCTTTACAATTCAGAATGTTGAATAGGTCAAAAGGACCAGCAATGTGGTCTCCTCGCACACAGAATGACCGCGTCATGTTTTCTTTGGAGTGGCGTTATTTATTAGAACAAAACCCTAATGTCGATTTTTGGCAAGACATGTGTGTGGGTGTTTTGGTTGAACACAACACAGTAGTTGGTGTTCAACTCGCAATGGGCACGAAAGTTTACGCTACAACTGTAGTACTCACCAATGGTACTTTTTTAAATGGATTGATACATTTAGGAGAGAAACAATTTGGTGGCGGAAGGGCGGGCGAAAAAGCCGCAACTGGTTTGACAGAATCTTTGGTTGCATTGGGCTTTGAAGCTGGCCGAATGAAAACAGGAACTCCCCCAAGAGTAGACGGTCGCAGTTTAGATTATTCCAAAATGGAAGTCCAGGACGGAGATGAAAACCCTTCTAAATTTAGCTATGGGAACACAAGCGCCTTAAGTAAACAACTTCCTTGTCACATTACCTATACCAATACGCATACGCACGAACTATTGCGCACAGGTTTTGACCGCTCTCCTATGTTTAATGGCGCAATCAAAAGTAGCGGGCCTCGTTATTGTCCAAGTATTGAAGATAAAATCTCGCGCTTTGCAGACAGAGATCGCCATCAAATATTTGTGGAGCCTGAAGGGTGGAATACAGTAGAAATCTATGTAAATGGATTCAGCACGTCTTTACCAGAAGAGGTTCAGTATGCAGCTTTAAAATCTATACCAGGTTTTGAAAAAGTGAAGATGTTTCGCCCGGGCTATGCTATAGAATACGATTATTTCCCACCAACCCAATTGAAGCATTCCTTAGAGACCAAATTGATTGATAACTTGTTTTTTGCAGGTCAAATCAACGGAACAACTGGTTACGAAGAAGCGGCTTGCCAAGGTTTAATGGCGGGTATTAATGCGCATCAAAAGGCTCACGAAAAGGAACGGTTTATATTAACAAGAAGCGAAGCGTACATAGGTGTTCTAATAGACGACCTTATTACCAAAGGCACAAATGAACCATATCGCATGTTTACAAGTAGAGCTGAATTTAGAATTTTACTTAGACAAGATAATGCAGATGAAAGGTTAACGCCTTTAGGTTTTGAATTAGGTTTAGCTGATCGAGAAGCGCTGGATAAAGTAGAACGAAAGCAAGCTTTAACCAAGCAATTGAAAACAAAATTGCGCGAGATAGGGATTAGTCCAGATGAAGCTAACCCTTTATTAGTTGCAAAAGATTCAGCACCGATTAGTCAACAAGTAAAGGCCAGTTCGCTAATCACGCGCCCTCATATTTCTTTGACTGATTTAGTTTCGGTAAGTGCACAAACCGCATCGGCTGTTGCTGAAGTACTCCATGAAGAACCATTAGCTGTAGAGCAAACAGAAATCCTATTGAAGTACGAAGGTTACATAGACCGTGAAGAAGAACAGGCTCAAAAACACCAGCGCTTGGAAAACCTTCAACTGTCAAACACGCTCGATTATTTTCAAATTAAAAGTTTGAGCATTGAAGCAAAGGAAAAACTCTCGAAGATCCAACCGGCAACAATTGGTCAGGCAGCGCGCGTTTCTGGGGTCTCGCCCAGTGATATTTCTGTATTATTGGTCCATTTAGGTCGTTAAAATCGATTTTAAAGCGTTCTAAACCGCGTTTTTCCTAACTTAGGTGAAATCACATTAGACAACATGAGAAGTGTCGTTAAAACCTGTTAAAAAGAAGCGTTTTTTCTTGCAACTATCGTGTTTTCTGCTTTTTTAGTACCTTTATTGCATGTCTAAGCGTATAGTTCTATTTATTGATAGTGTGCATCCTATTTTAGAGGAAAAACTCACACAGGCCGGATTTTTATGTCAAAGACATTTTAAGAGCACTTTTGAAGAATTACAAAATCTTTTACCCCAAGCTTACGGACTTGTCATTCGATCACGATTTACCATTGATGAAGCTTTTTTAGCTTTTTGTCCTAATCTTCAGTTTATAGCAAGATCAGGTTCTGGTTTAGAAAACATCGATGTTCAACTCTGTAAAGCAGCAAACATTCGACTCTATAATTCTCCCGAAGGAAACAGAAACGCGGTTGCCGAGCACGCTTTGGGTTTGCTTTTGGGTTTAATGAATAAATTGAATAAGGCGCATAAGGAGGTAAGAAACGGTGTGTGGGACAGAGAAGGAAATAGAGGCGAAGAGCTCGATGGTAAAACGATAGGTATCATTGGTTATGGCAATAACGGCGCTGCGTTTGCAAAAAAACTAAGAGGTTTTGATGTAAGGGTTTTGGCTTACGATAAATATAAATCGGGCTTCGGGGATTATCAGGTGCAAGAATGTACGCTTAATGCACTGCAAGAACAAGCAGACATACTTAGTTTTCATGTGCCGCAAAACAAGGAAACAAAGCACTTTTTTAACAGTGAATTTTTAGGCCAAATGGCTAAACCATTTTATTTGCTCAATCTGTCAAGGGGCAAGGTTGTGGCGACCTCTGCTTTAGTTGAAGGCTTGAAGTCAGGTCAGATCAAAGGAGCTGGCTTAGATGTACTCGAATACGAGCAAAAAAGTTTTGAAGCTTTCTTTGATCAAGAGATGCCTGCTGATTTTCAATATTTGGTTGCCGCTGATAATGTGTATTTGACTCCTCACGTAGGAGGCTGGACCACTGAGAGTTATGTAAAACTCAGCAGTGTTTTAGCCGACAAAATTCTTGCCGACGAACTGACTTAATCTTCTTGCCAATCGTCCATGAAACGGTCGAGCTCGCGACGGTCTTTCTTTGTGGGTTTGCCGTCTGTAAGTCTGTAGTTGCGCTGAGCTTCTTGGTAAGCCTTTAGTTTTTCGATTTCTTCTGGTGCGGTGTGGTCTTGAATATAATCTTTGACAAGTGGGGCGCCCACACGTTTGTCTAATAAGCCAATAACTTTATACTGAAAGCGTGCGCTGTGTTTGAGTAGCACAATAGTTTCTCCTATTTTGACCTCTCGAGATGGTTTCACCTGAGCGTCGTTGATCAGGACGCGGCCTTTTGCAATGAGTTCGCTAGCTTGAGAACGCGTTTTGCTGAGCCGAACAGCCCAAATATATTTATCCAAGCGGATTTTCATCTCGAACTTTTTTTGGAAGGCCGTTATAAACAAGCTGATAGGAATGGTTGATCAGTTCCTTTAGGAGTTGGTCGTCGACGTCTTTAAAGAACTGAATGGTATTCCAATGTTTGTGATTCATGTGAAACCCTGGAATAATGGCAGCGTAGCTTTCTCGAAGCTCAAGCGCATAAGTTGGATCGCATTTGAGGTTGATGCTGTCGTAATCTTCTACATCTACGAGCGCAAACATCTTTCCGAAGACCTTAAATACTAAGGTCTTGTTGTCAAATGGGAAGCTGTCGTTTGCGCCAACTTTTTGAATACAAAAGAGATGAAGCTCCTCTATATTCATTGTGGTTAAGCTAGAATTGGGTCTGGTTTACCTAGGTTCTTTAACATTTTGGTGTGCTCAGAAAGAGCGTTGTAAAATGTTTTATAACAATGATAAGGCAAATGGTATTCTTTAGCCGTTTGTTCTACAATTTTAGAAATCTGTTTGTAGTGAATATGGCAAATAGAAGGAAATAAGTGGTGTTCAACTTGATAATTCAAGCCGCCCACATACCAAGAAAATAATTTGGCTTTAGGGGCAAAATTAGCAGTGTTATACAATTGACTAACCGCCCAATCGGCTTCTACAACACCTGAATTATTTGGCATTGGAAATGTGGAGGTCGGAACGATATGAGCAGGCTGAAAAATCATGGCTAAGATAAGACCACAAATAAATTGCATCATGAGAAAACCAAGCACATTCGTTAACCAACTTGCGCCTCCAAAATAGATAGGTAAAAACAAAAAGATACCTGTGTAAATTAATTTGAAGAGAATAATTCTAAACATGTGCTGACCAAAAGTAACGCCTTGTGCTTCGATGAGGCCTTTCTTTTTGTAACGAAATGCTTGTTGGTAGTCTTTTGTGAGGTACCAGAAAAGGGTCATCATGCCGTAAAAAAACCATGCGTACAAGTACTGGAATTTATGAATAGCATAATGTTTAGAATGCGGCGAAAAGCGAAGCATGAATAATGGTGGATCGATGTCTTCGTCGTGGTCTGTTACGTTTGTGTAGGTGTGGTGTAGCACGTTGTGCTGAATGCGCCAATTGCGTGCGCTTCCACCTAATAAAATCATGACATTACTCACGAGCGTGTTGACCCATTCTTTTCGCGAATAAGCGCCGTGGTTGGCATCGTGCATTACGGATAAACCGACTCCGGCCATTCCAAAACCCATAATGACCCATAAACCATAATAAGCAAGCATTGGTAATTCTTGTTGGTATAGAAAACCGTAAGGTGTTAAAAACAAGGTGAGTAACGCAAAAGTTTTAAACACCATTGCTGCGTTAGCAGTTTTAGAGATGTTGTTATCCTTGAAATAAGCATTTACTCTAGACTTCAGGGTTTTATAAAACTCTGTGTTGTGTTCTTTAGAGAACTGGACGGGTGCGTAGGCCATTTAGTAAGATTAGACACCAAAGTTAATCAAATATAAAGAAGCAATTGAAATCCTTACATAGATTTCCTTTATGCCAAACCCTGAAGCGCACATAATTTTTTGTAATAACTTTCTTGAGCGAGTAATGTTTCGTGGTTGCCCCGCTCCACTATTTGCCCTTTGGAAAGCACAATAATTTCATCTGCATTCTTTACCGTTGACAAACGATGGGCTATTACAAAAGAAGTTCTTTGGTGCATCAGGTTTTCTAGTGCTTGCTGCACAAGGGTTTCAGACGCGGTGTCTAAAGCAGAAGTGGCTTCGTCAAGAATGAGAATGGCAGGGTTTTTATAGACAGCCCGCGCAATTGCAATGCGTTGTTTTTGACCGCCAGATAGTTTATTGCCGCGTTCTCCTAAAACAGTTTGGTATCCGTTTTCTAATTCAGAAATAAATTCATGCGCATTAGCAACTTTTGCTGCTGCTGTAATTTTTTCTAAATCTGGGTTTTCGTCACCAAAAGCGATGTTTTGTGCAGCTGTCATGTTAAAGAGAATGGATTCTTGGCTCACTACACCAATGAGGCTGCGTAAAGAAGCCAAGCTAAGGTCTCTTAAATCTATGCCGTCAACTTCTATAGAACCAGCAGATACATCATAAAAGCGCTGCAATAAATCCATTAACGTAGACTTCCCGCTTCCGGATTCTCCAACAATAGCAACTAAGGAACCTTTTTGAACCCGCCAATTGACATCTTGTAGAACGGGTTGTTCTTGATAAGAAAAAGCAACTTGATGAAAAGCGATGTCTGTGTTGAATGTTTTGAGTTGGATACTATTGGGTTTCTCAATGATGGTTTCTTGAGCATGAAGCAAGCTGTTGATTCTATCTTGAGACGCTTGGGCTTTTGTCATGTTGGCCATGTTGTTGGAAACACTTTGAATGGGCCTGAGAAATTGGGAGAATACAATGATGTAAGTTAAAAACACTTCGCCGGTAAGGCCAATCTCTTCGCCGTTTAGGATGAGGCGCCCCCCAAAATAAACTAAGGCTAATAAAACCGTAGCGCCAAGTGTTTCGTTCACAAGAGGCGAAAGGTCGCGTTTTCTAAAAACACGGGTTGCAAGTTTTTGATGTTGGTCGTTTTTTTGTTGAAATGCTCTAGAAATGAAGCCAATTGCATCGAAAGCTTTGATGACGCGCACCCCGCCGAGGTGTTCGTCCATGGATGCATACAGAAATCCGAGTTGTTCTTGGGTTTTGTGGGCGGTTCTTTTGAGACTTTTGCCAATTCGGGAAATCACAAAAGCAGAAACTGGCAACAAGAGCAGGGAAATCAAGGTGAGTTGTGGGCTCATGTAAATGAGTGTGATCAGATTGATGAGTATGGCTAACGGCTCTCTGAAAATGAGCTCCAAAAGACTAACAACCGCCACTTCAATTTCGTTGACGTCGCTGTTCATGCGCGCCATGAGATCGCCCTTTTTTTCGTTGCTATGGTAACTAAGCGGAAGCTTCAGTGATTTTTCAAACAATGCGCCCCTAACGTCGCGCACTACGGACATGCGCAATTTGGATTGAGTCCAAACCGCCCCATATCGAAAAATATTTTTGAATAAAAACGCTAAAAAAACACTTACACAAACAAAGAGCAACGCACCTTTTGGATCTGTTTTAACCAGAATGTACATTTCGTAATTGTAGCTGTCTTTTACAAAATCAACAATTCCGGAGAGGCCACCTTGCCATTTGGGAGCACCTACAACACCTAAGGGCTCTTCGGTTCTGAAAATCAACTGCAAAACCGGAACAAACAAGACCAAAGAAAGCAAGTTGAATACAACAAATAGGAAATTAAATAAAATGGTAGCCCAAGCAAGGCCCTTATACTTAAAGGTGTATTTGTATATTTCTTTGTAGTAAGACATTGACACAAAGATACATTTTTGTTTAGATGCAGCCCTTCACCACAAGTATTCTTACCTTTGCAATATGAGTTCAATCCGTCAGCAAAAAATTGAAGCCGTTATTCAGGCCGAGCTAGCCGCTTTTTTCCAAAGACAAGCAGGAGAAATTTGTTTAGGAGCTATGGTGTCTGTTACGGTAGTCCGCATCACTTCTGACCTCAGTCTTGCCAGAATTTACCTCAGTGTTTTTGCGGGCCCAGATAAACAAGTTGTGTTGGAGAGCATTCAGGCTAATCGCGGCAAAATCCGCCTAGAGGTAGGCAAAAGACTCAAAAATTTGCGCAAAATCCCCGACTTGGTTTTTCACATCGACGATTCTTTAGATTACGCGCTAAAGATCGACGAACTCCTCAAAAAATAAATTATCAAAACAGCGCTTTACATAGCGAAACGGTATCTTTTTAGTCGTTCGAAGCGCTCGATTGTTAGTATTATTTCTAGAATTTCTATTGTCGGAATTGCCGTGTGCACCGCCGCAATGGTGATACTCCTCTCTGCTTTCAATGGCATTGAAGAAATGATCTCCAAGCTTTATACTTCTTTTGACGCTCCAATTACAATTCAGCATCAAACTAGAAAAACATTTTTTTTACGCCAAATAGATCTGAACCAGCTTCAGAAAACCAAAGGTGTTCAGTCTTACAGCAAAGAGCTAGAAGAACTCGTGGTTTTGCGCAAAAACCAACGCTGGATCAACGCCAACATGCATGCTGTTGACGCCGAGTTCATTCGGCAAGCAAAAGTGAATGCGCATCTGATCAATCAAGTGGGTACACCATTTTTGAATCAAGCAAACTATGTTTTTTTAGGCGCAGATGTTTTTTCAAAACTGAAGTTAGGCTTGGGTTCCACGCAAAACAACATCCAAATTTATGCACCTAAACGCGCCATGCGGATGAAGTTTGGCAAAACACCGTTTCACATTCAGCAAATAGAAGTCGCGGGCGCACTCAATTACAATCAAGAACTGAATAGCAATGCTTTACTTTGGAACTATGATGCTGCCACTGAGCTCTTTGGTCAAGAAGGTTCCGCGACACGACTTCATGTTTATCCGGAGCGCAACGCCGATCTTGATGAAGTGATATCCGCACTTAAGGCACAGCTTGGAGCAGATTTTTGGGTGCGCACACAACTCGAAAAAAACGAGCTCATCTATAAAACGAGCCGGTCTGAAAGGCTTGTTGTTTTCATTATTTTGCTCTTTGTTTTTGTTTTAGCTTCGTTCAATTTGATCGCCACTCTAACTATGCTTATTCATGAAAAACAGGCCAACTTGCAAATTTTAAAAGCGATCGGCATGACCCAACAAAATCGCTTTCAGATTTTCTTTTTTGAAGGCTTATTGTTGTCGTTTTTAGGAATCCTCATAGGTTTGCTTTTTGGCTTGCTCATTTGCTGGTCGCAGCAATATTTTGGTTGGTTAATTGTGCCCGGAGCCAATGTTCCATTTCCAATTGTCTTTAAGTTGGCAGACTTCTTAAGCATACTATTCGCTTCCAGCGCATTAGCCTTTTTGTTTACGTATTTTCCTGTTCGCTTTTTATTGCGTAGGTCTTAGATTATTTGCGCTAAAATAATTTTGCGCTATTCTCGAGCATTTCAAATAAAATCTCGTATATTTGCGCCCGAATTTAAAAGACAAATGATGTCATCAATCAAAGGAAAAATCTCTCAAGTAATCGGCCCAGTTGTGGACGTCCGATTCGAGCGCGGCACTGCGCTACCAAACATTTATGATGCATTGGAAGTATACAAAACTGACGGCACGCGCGTCGTTTTGGAAGTTCAGGCTCACGTTGGAGAAAACGCAATTCGCGCCATCTCTATGGACTCCACTGACGGTTTTACACGCGGTATGGAAGTTGTTTCGACTGGTATTCCAATCAAAATGCCTACCGGAGACCGCATCAAAGGCCGCTTATTCAATGTAGTAGGTGAGGCTATCGATGGCATCAACACCATGGACAACGCGGACGGTTTGCCGATCCACAGAGAAGCGCCAAAATTTGATCAATTATCTACAGCTACTGAAATCCTATTTACAGGTATCAAAGTAATCGACCTTATCGAACCATATGCAAAAGGTGGTAAAATTGGTCTTTTTGGAGGTGCAGGAGTAGGTAAAACAGTACTTATCCAAGAATTAATTAACAACATCGCAAAAGGCCACGGTGGTTTATCCGTTTTTGCTGGTGTAGGTGAGCGTACCCGCGAAGGAAACGACTTACTTCGCGAGATGTTGGAGTCAGGAATCATCAAATACGGTGACGATTTCATGCACTCAATGGAAGAAGGTGGTTGGGACCTTTCTAAGGTAGACCTCAACGAAATGAAAGAATCAAAAGCAACATTTGTATTCGGACAAATGAACGAGCCTCCAGGGGCACGTGCTCGTGTAGCGCTTTCTGGTCTTACCATTGCAGAATATTTCCGCGACGGTGACGGCGAAGGACAAGGTAAAGACATCCTTTTCTTCGTAGACAACATCTTCCGCTTTACCCAAGCTGGTTCAGAAGTATCTGCACTTCTTGGTCGTATGCCATCAGCTGTAGGTTACCAACCAACGTTGGCTACCGAAATGGGTGCCATGCAAGAGCGCATTACCTCTACAAAAAATGGTTCCATTACCTCGGTTCAAGCGGTATACGTACCTGCCGATGACCTTACCGACCCAGCTCCGGCAAATACCTTTGCCCACTTAGATGCAACTACAGTACTTTCTCGTAAAATTGCTGAGTTAGGAATTTATCCTGCGGTTGATCCACTAGACTCCACCTCACGTATCCTTACGCAAGAAATCGTTGGAGAAGAACATTACAACTGTGCTCAACGCGTTAAATTAACTTTGCAACGCTACAAAGAACTTCAGGATATCATCGCTATCTTAGGTATGGATGAACTTTCTGAAGAAGACAAAATGATTGTACACCGCGCTCGTCGCGTACAGCGTTTCTTATCACAGCCTTTCCACGTTGCCGAGCAATTTACAGGTATCCCAGGTGTCCTCGTAGACATCCAAGACACCATCAAAGCTTTCAACGACATCCTCGATGGCAAATACGATAAATACCCAGAAGCAGCATTTAATCTTAAAGGTGGTATCGAAGATGTAATTGCTGCAGGTGATAAAATGTTAGCAGAAGCGTAGTCATGATATTAGAAATCATCACACCAGAAGCAAGCCTTTTTAAAGGAGAGGTGAGCAGCGTTAGTCTTCCTGGGCTCGACGGTGTTTTCCAGGTTTTGAATAACCACGCACCCATTATTTCTTCCTTGAGAAAAGGCGAGTTGCGTTTTGAAACGAACACTCCTGTTGAAGCCAATGCGCACCTTGAGGTGTCAGGCACTTCTGTAAGTGTCCAAATCAAAGGCGGTGTGGCTGAACTGAACAACCAAAAATTAATCGTTTTAGCTGAATAAAACGTTTACAACATTACACAAAAAGGGATTGGTTTCACCACTCCCTTTTTTTATGACATTTTCAGCAAAAGTTTGTGTATTTTCGTTTTACTAAATGAGCACTATTAACAACCTTGATTTACAGAATATTCCACGCCATGTAGCTTTCATAATGGATGGCAATGGGCGTTGGGCTAAAAACAAGGGTCAGCACCGTTTATTTGGGCATGCGGCTGGTGTAGAATCCGTAAAGTCCGTTATTCAAACCGCCCGTGAACTCGGTGTTTCTTACCTTACGTTATATGCGTTTTCTACCGAAAATTGGTCGCGCCCAAGTGATGAGGTAGAAGGTTTAATGAATTTATTAGTCGACGCTATTGCAAACGAAGTAGATGAAATGCATGCAAATGGTGTGCGCTTACTTACTATTGGTGATATCCAAGGTCTTCCGGGCAATTGCTATGAGTCTTTATTGTCTGCAATGGACAGAACCAAAGACAACACAGCGCTTACCTTAATATTAGCCCTTAACTATTCCGCCCGACAAGAAATCATCAAAGCAGTTCTTGCCGCCCATGAACTCATACAAGACGCAAAGCTTTCGAGTACTGATTTATCCGAACAAGTTTTTTCTTCCTTGCTGCAAACCAAAGACATTCCTGATCCAGAATTACTCATTCGGACGAGTGGTGAATGCCGCATTAGTAACTTTTTGCTTTGGCAATTGTCTTATACAGAGTTGCTTTTTACAGATACCCATTGGCCAGATTTCCGTCGCGAAGCATTTATAGATGCGATCGCTAATTTTCAGAAGAGAGAAAGGCGTTTTGGAATGGTATCTGAACAAATTCAAACCACTAAATGAATAAAATACTCTTTTTCGTGTTGTTGTTTTGTGCCGGTTTTATACAGGCTCAAACGCCAAATAATTTAGGCGGTCTAGATTTCGATTATGCCAATCCGCAAACTTTCGAAATTGGCCCTGTACGGGTTATTGGTGCTGACAACTACGACCATCAAGCCATCAAGCTCATCGCTGGGCTCCGCACGGGCCAAAAAATCACTTTGCCTAGTCAGCAAATTAACAAAGCCATTCAGAATCTGTGGGCAGAAGGCTTGTTTTCAGACGTAGCTATTTATGCCGAAAAAGAGATAGGTGGCATAGTTTATTTAGTCATTGAACTCAGTCCAAGACCAAAACTCTCTAAGTTCAGATTTGTTGGGGTAAATAAACGTGAAGCCGATAAACTTCGTGAAGAAATAACACTTTATGCGGGTAAAACGATTACTGAAAACCTCGTTTTTGAGACCAACAACAAGATCCGAGGTTATTACCGAGATAAGGGCTTTTTGCATGCAAAGGTTCAGATTGACCGTCAGACCGACACCCTTATCAACAATTCGGAAATCTTCATCATTAATGTGAATAAAGGCATCAAAATTGGCATAAAAGAAATCGAATTTGTCGGTGTTACTTCCGTTCCTATTTGGAAGTTGCGCATGGCTATGAAAGATACCAAACAAAAAGGACCGCAACGTTTGTTCAAGCGTTCTAAATATACAGAAGGCAGTTACGAAACAGACAAAAAAGCCTTAATGGCCAAGTTTAATGCAGAAGGATTGCGCGACGCAACTATTGTCCGCGACTCCGTCTACATGCTCGACGATAAAAACATGAAAATCCGCATTGAAATCAATGAAGGAGAAAAGTACTATTTTGGCGACATCGAATGGATTGGAAATTCTAAATACAGGTCTAGCTTCTTGGACACCGTTTTAGGTATCAAGCCCGGCGACCTCTACAACAAAGACCTTTTTAGTCAGCGACTTTATGGCAATGGTGACGGCCGCGACATCTCATCGCTATACATGGACCGCGGTTATTTATTTTTCCAAATTTCCCCAGTTGAAACCGGCGTAAAGGACAACAAGATCAATCACCAGGTACGGCTGATCGAAGGAAAAGAAGCGCATATTGGTGTAGTAACCATTCGCGGGAATACAAAAACTAATGACCACGTTATTTTGCGCGAAATCCGCACCAAACCTGGCGACCTCTTTAACAAAGCAGACATCATGCGTACGCAGCGCGAGTTGGCACAGCTCGGCTTTTTTGATGAGCAAGGTTTTCAGGTGAATCCAAAACCGAATCCAGCTAACGGAACGGTAGACATCGAGTATGTTGTAGCTGAAAAATCTAGTGACCAAATTGAACTATCTGGTGGTTACGGTGGTGCAGGTCCAAATACTTCAGGGCGCGTTATTGGTACGCTCGGGTTGTCTTTCAACAATTTTTCTACCAAGAACTTTTTCAAAAAAGATGCCTGGAGCCCACTTCCAGGTGGCGACGGCCAAAGACTCACTATCAGGGCACAATCAACAGGTCGCTTTTATCAAGGCTATAATTTCTCCTTCACAGAGCCATGGTTAGGCGGCAAGAAGCCAAACTCCCTGACTTTTTATGTGACCAACTCCTCTATTTCTACAAACGGTTTGTTGCGCACTAACCCCGATTACAACGGCATCTCTATTTCTGGAGCAGGCGTTGCCATGGGACGTCGTAAAAAATGGCCAGATGACTACTTTGTGGCTTCTTATGAACTTTCTTATCAATATTACGACGTACAAGAATATTCTTTCTTCCCGCTTTTCCAGAATGGATACGCGAATGATATCTCTTTGAAGTATACTTTACAACGCAGTTCAGTAAGCGCACCAATTTATCCGCAAAACGGTTCTAATTTCACGTTCTCGGCAAAAGCAACGGCACCTTATTCCATGTTTGGTCCAGAAAAAGACTATTCAAGTATGTCACAGCAAGACCGCTACAAATACTTGGAATATTTCAAACTCAAGTTTACAGGGGAGTGGTATACACCGCTTAGCGCCGACAAAAAACTTGTCTTGATGTCGCGCTTTGGCTTTGGCTATATGGGCGCTTACAACAAGGCTAAAGGAATTTCTCCTTTCGATCGTTTTATCATGGGCGGCAGCGGCTTAACTGGAATGGGCGCCAATCAAATTGGGGGGCGTGAGATCATCGCTTTGAGGGGTTATGAAGACCAAACAATTTCTTCTGCTGGGGGCGATCCAATTGTGGCTAAATACACATTGGAATTGCGTTACCCGATCTCTCTCAATCCGCAAGCAACGTTCTACGCACTTTCTTTCTTGGAGGCAGGCAACACCTATCCGAGCTTTGACAAATTCAATCCATTTAATGTGAAACGCACCGCTGGTGTAGGTATCCGCGTGTTTTTACCGATGTTTGGTATGCTAGGTCTAGATTACGGTCTTGGTTTTGACCAACTTGATTCTTGGGCTGATGGTTTTGGCAAGGCTTCAGATCTTGATATCAATGCCAAAGGTTTTTATCCTAAACTTACATTTACAATCGGGATGAATCTCGGAGAATTGTAGCATTGACAATAAATTGGTAACTTCGTCGTTCTAAGCACGCAAATGAAACTCATGAAATACCTCGCGCTACTTATTTTGGTTTTTGGCATGCGATTTGTCAGTGCTCAGACCTACGCTTTTATCGACTCTGACTACATTCTTGAAAATGTACCAGAATACGCCGAAGCGAAAGAGCGTCTTGATAAAATGGCAGAGCGTTGGACCAAAGAAATCGAAGACCGCTACGCAACTATCAAAGACCTCAAAAGTAACTTTGACCGCGAAGAGGTGCTCCTTCCAAAAGAGGAAAGAGAAAAAAGAAAAGTTGAAATAGAGAAACTTGAAAAAGAAGCTATTGACCTCCAAACCCAGCACTTTGGGTCTAACGGCGATTACTTCCAAAAGCGTCAAGAACTGATTAAACCAATTCAAGACCGCGTTTTTACCGCCATGAAAAAAGTGGCAAAAAGAGAAGGTTACGCTTTTGTATTTGACAAAGCAAACCAAAGCAATTTGCTCTATGCAGAAAAAGAATTCGACATCTCTGATGAGGTACTCGAAGAAATGGGAATAACTAAATAAATATAAAAATGAAAAATGTATTACTCGGTCTGTTTGTTGTCATCGGATTTAGCTCTTTTGCTCAGACCAAAATCGGCCATGTAGACTCACAAAAACTTTTGGATACCTTGCCTTCACGCAAAGAGGCTATCAGAAAAATTGACTCAATGAAAACTGCAGGCATGGATGAACTCCGCATCATGGACGCCGATTTTCAAAAGGCTTACCAAGATTACATGACCAACCAAGCTAGTAAGTCACCAGCTGAGCGTCAAATTATCGAAGGTCGTTTGATGCAAAAACAACAAATGTTAGAGGCAACACAAGCATCTTTAGAAGAAGGTTTGCAATTAAGAAGTGAAGAGCTCAATGAACCGATACTAAAAAATGTTCAGGCTGCTATTGCAAAAGTTGCTGAGCGTCAAAAATTGGACTATGTTATTGATGTTACTTCTACTATGTATTCCAGAGATAACCTAGACATTACTAAAGAAGTTATAGTCGAGTTGCTTCTGCTCGACGCTGCCAATAAAAAATAATTACCTTAAATGGTATTCAGAAAGGGCAGCCATTGGTTGCCCTTTTTTCGTTAGTTTTGAATCGTGGAAAAGCAAGGTCCAATAGGTGTTTTTGACTCAGGCTACGGTGGTTTGACCGTATTAGCTGAGCTACGCAAGAAATTGCCCGATCACGACTTCATTTATTTTGGAGACAACGCAAGGGCGCCTTATGGCAACCGCTCATTCGATGTTGTTTATGATTTTACGCTTGAAGCGGTCAAATTTCTATTTGAGCAAGGCTGTCCATTGGTAATTATAGCATGTAATACCGCTTCTGCAAAAGCCCTCCGCACTATTCAGCAAAAAGACCTACCTCTAATTGCGCCAAACAACCGCGTTCTTGGCGTTATTCGACCAAGCACAGAAGTGCTCGGAGAACGCACTAAAACAGGCCATGTGGGCGTTTTGGGCACAACGGGTACCATCGCTTCTGAATCTTTTCCAATAGAGTTGTCCAAATTTGCGCCTGATACAGTAGTGCATCAGCTTGCTTGCCCAATGTGGGTGCCATTAATCGAGAACCAACAACACGAGCATCCGGCTGGCCGACAGTTTATTGCGGAAGATGTTCGGTCTATTTTAGCGAAGAGTCCGCAAATAGATACCCTATTGCTAGCCTGTACACACTACCCTGTTTTGCAACAACAAATAGAGAATTTGGTTGGTCCGGCTATACAAGTGGTGCCACAAGGTCCTATTGTTGCCGAAAAATTAAAAGCTTATTTAATTGCGCATCCGGAAATGGAAGCGCGTTTATCAAAAAATGGTGCAGTTGCTTATTTTACATCTGAAGCAACGAAGGTCTTCAATGAGCGGGCAACATCTTTTTTAGGTACGCAAGTAAATGCGCTTCACCATAGTTTTTAGAACTGTAGCTTTTCTTACTAATGTTCAATTGACTTTTCTACTCATGTTGGTGAGCAGCGCTTCATTTAGTGCCTTTTGGTCCGCTGGGTGAGCCGCGTAGTAGCGCAAGCTTTTTTCAAATTCAGCACGGGTACAACCGGCTTTTCGGAGCGTTTTATTGACAGATGAGTCTAAAGCTTTCTTGTATTGACTGGGTACGCCAAACTTACTTTGGTAATGGGTTTCGATGATCGTAATTTCTTCCACTAAACTGCTCATTTGATCTAGTGGCAGTATACCAGCAGGCAACTTGTTTTCCGAACAAGCATACATTAAAAAAAGAAAAAAGAATAGGGAAAGTGTTTTCATCGGGGAACAAAAAGAAGGCGCTTTCCGAGGCTATTTTCTATGATTTGTCCGTTGTCGTAAACACAATTACCATTGACATAGGTGCTATGAATATGATGTGAAAATTGGTGTCCTTCAAAAGGCGACCAACCGCATTTGTAAAGCAGGTTGCTTTTGTCAACGGTTGCGCTAGGTGTTGGCGCCACGAGCACTATATCGGCGGCGTATCCTTCGCGGAGGTAGCCGCGTTCTTTAACACGAAACAAGGTAGCAGGTGCATGCGCCATCTTTTCAACGACGCGTTCTATTGCTATTTTACCTTCCGTAACTTTGTCTAGCATGGCCAACAACGCATGCTGTACCAGTGGACCGCCAGATGGAGCAGCTCCATATGCTTGCATTTTTTCTTCGATGGTGTGCGGTGCATGATCTGTAGCAATGACATCTATGCGGTTGTCTAGCAAAGCCTCCCAAATACCCTCTCGGTCTGTGGCTGTTTTGACTGCAGGGTTCCATTTGATGAAGTTGCCTTTTTCGGCGTAGTCAGTATCTGAAAACCAGAGGTGGTGTATACAGGCTTCAGCGGTGATTTTCTTTTGTTCTAGAGGTAGCTTGTTCTCGAAGAGTTGTGTTTCTTTAGCCGTTGAAATATGAAGAACGTGTAAACGCGCCCCAAATTTTTGGGCAAGCGCCACAGCTTTTGACGACGATAGATAACAAGCCTCTTCACTGCGGATCAGTGGATGGGCACTTACTGGAATTTGATCGGCATATTTTTCTTGAAAAGCCGCAAGATTCGCTTTTACGGTATGTTCGTCTTCACAGTGGGTGGCAATAAGCGCTCCCACGCGTGAAAAAAGCCCCTCTAAGACACTTTCTTTATCGACTAACATATTTCCAGTTGATGAGCCCATAAACACTTTTATACCGCAAATTTTAGTGGTGTCGGTATTGAGTACTTCTTCGAGGTTGTCATTAGACGCCCCCATGAAAAATGAATAGTTTGCTAAAGCATTTTGGGCTGCAATTTGGTATTTGTCTTCGAGTAGTTCTTGGGTAAGCGCATTTGGAACCGTATTGGGCATTTCCATGAAGCTCGTGATGCCTCCGGCTACAGCGGCCCTAGATTCGGTGTAAATATTGCCTTTGTGTGTGAGGCCGGGTTCGCGGAAATGAACTTGGTCGTCTATGCAACCAGGAAGGATAAATAAGCCACTTGCGTCAATCTCGTTGACTGCTTCATTGACAGTAATTTGTGCAGCAATTTTTTCAATTTTTCCGTTGGAAATGAGGATGTCGGCATTTTTTTTTCTGCCTTCGTTAATGAGGGTTCCGTTTTTAATTATAGTTTTCATTTCCATTTCATTTTGCGCATTTGCCAAACGCCAAAAAAGGCTTCTTTGAAAATACCTGTGCTCATTTTAGATTCGCCAATAACTCTATCTACAAAGGTGATAGGAATTTCTTTGACTTTAAAGCCAAGTTTGACGGCTGCATATTTCATGCAGATTTGAAAGGCATAGCCCTTAAATGGGATGCGGTCTAAAGGTATTGTTTCAAGTACTTTATGATGGTAACATTTAAAACCAGCGGTGGTGTCTTTGATGTTGATCCATAATATGAGTCGGACATAAACACTGGCAAAATAGCTCATTAAGATGCGTTTAACTGGCCAATTCCGAACTTTTCCGCCGCGAACGTAACGCGAACCAATAGCGCAATCGGCACCATTTTCACAGGCAGCAACTAGGCGTGGAAGGTCGGTAGGATTGTGCGAGAAGTCGCAATCCATTTCGATAATGTAGGTGTAGTCGCGGTCGAGGGCCCATTTGAAACCGTGGATATAGGCGGTGCCTAAACCTAACTTACCCGGTCGTTTTTCTAGAAAAACAGTGGGGTGTCTTTCCATGAGGGCTTCTATTTGGGCTGCAGTGCCGTCAGGAGAGTTGTCGTCGATAAATAGTATATGATAACCCTGCTGAAGTTCCATAACGGCCAAAATCATTTTAGAAATGTTTTCGAGTTCGTTATAGGTAGGAATAATAATAAGGGTTCTAGGGCTGGCCATATCTAATTTGAACGAAATTAACGAAGAAAAGTGACAAAAAAAAACCGCCACATGGACGGTTTTAATGAGATGTAGTTAAAGACTATGCTTCTTCTTCTTCTTCTTCGTCGTCTCCGGCATCAGCACCTTTAACTGCTCCACGAGCCATTTTGACTGAAACAACCACTGCATTTGCAGGATCTAGGATTGTAACACCAGGAATTTCAATGCTGTTTACACGAATAGACTGACCAATACGAAGTTTGGTGATGTCTAAGGTAATGGCATCTGGTAATGCGCTAGGCAACCCAATACATTGTAATTGACGGAATACGGTCATGAGTTTACCACCTGCCATTACACCACGAGATGAACCAGTGATGCGCACAGGAAGTTTAACACGAACCTCTTTGTTTTCGTCTAGTTCGTAGAAATCGACGTGTTGGATGGTGTCTTTAGTTGGGTGTTGTTGCAACTCGCGAATGATACCTATCGCTTTTTTGCCTTCGATGTCGAGTGCAACCTGAAATACTTCAGGAGAAAAAACGATTTTGTCAATTGCTGTTCGCTTTACTGCGAAGTGAGTTTGCTCACCTTGTCCGTAAAGCACACAAGGAACTAAGCCTGCATTGCGCAATGCCGTAGCATCCTTTTTCCCTACGTTCGCTCGGAGCGAACCGCTCAAATGTGCTGTTTTCATGTTATATATTTAATTAAGAGATTACAAAATGTGAACTGATCGATTCGTTGTTGACCAAGCGCTTAATGACATCTGCAAAGAGGTCGGCAACACTCACCACGCGAATTTTGTCGCTGTGTTTTTGGAGTGGAATGGTGTCGGTAACGATGAGTTCGGTGAGTTTGGAAGCGTTGATACGCTCAAATGCCGGACCACTTAGAACGGCATGGGTTGTAAAAGCACGAACACTTTTAGCGCCTTTTTCAATGAGTAAGTCGGCTGCAGTGGTGAGTGTGCCTGCGGTATCGCACATGTCGTCGATGATCACGACGTCTTTACCCATGACATCGCCAATGACGGTCATTTCGGCAATTTCGTTGGCTTTTTTGCGGTGTTTGTGACAAAGTGCTAAACCGCAATTTAGATTTTTAGCATAGGAATTAGCGCGTTTTGCACCACCAGCGTCAGGAGCTGCCACTACTAAATTATGCTGATCAAGTTTTTCCACTTCTTTGAGGAAAAGGGTAGAAGCAAAGAGGTGGTCTACGGGAACTTCGAAGAAGCCTTGGATTTGGTCTGCGTGGAGGTCCATGGTCATGACGCGGTCTACGCCGGCAGCCATGAGCATGTTAGCGACTAATTTAGCGCCAATTGCTACCCTTGGTTTGTCTTTGCGGTCTTGACGCGCAAAACCAAAATAAGGTATAACAGCGATGATTTTTCTTGCAGAAGCGCGTCTAGCTGCGTCGACTAACAATAAAAGTTCAAATAGGTTTTCGGTAGGGGGCATGGTAGACTGAACAAGGAAAACATCTTGCCCTCTTACCGTTTCTTCGAAAGATGGTTGGAATTCGCCATCGGAAAAAACACTAACATTGACGTCACCTAGAGATGCGCCAAATGATTTAGCGATGTTGGCTGCGAGTTGTTCTGAAGCCCTGCCTGCAAAGATTTTTACGCCCACGATACTTAAAATTGGATGCAAAGGTAAGGAATTAAGAACTAATTTTGTAATACAATGAGTCAAAAGCTACAATATTCCTTGTTCAAACGCCTTTTCGCATTTGCCAAGCCCTATAAAAAATACCTGGTTGTAGCTGTAAGCGCAACAATTTTGTTAGCTGCGCTATCGCCTTCAAGACCATACGTCATTGGTCAGCTCATTGACCGCTACCTTTTAAAAGCAAAAGACCCCAACATGTTATTGTTGGGCTCCTTACTCGTTTTAGTTATGCTATTGTTAGAAGCTGTACTTCAAGTGGTAGGAACCTATTTTTCAAATTTGCTTGCCCAATCTGTTATTCGCGATCTGCGTCAAAAAGTCATTCGGCATTTTATGCAGCTGCGCGTCGCTTATTTTGACAAAAACCCAGTGGGTGCAATGGTTACACGCGTTGTTTCGGATATGGAAGCAATTACAGAGGTGTTTTCTTCAGGCATGATGGATATCGCTGCCGACTTACTCTCATTGGTGCTCATTATAACCTTCATGTTCTTAACAGATTGGCAGCTTGCCTTAATGACACTTTTACCTGTGCCAATTCTGATTTTCGCCACGCGCATTTTTGCCCGCGCCATGAAGTCGTCGTTTCAGCAAGAAAGACAGGCCGTCACGAAACTCAATACTTTTGTTCAGGAAAGGCTCACGGGCATGAGCTTAGTACAGCTTTTTAATCGTCAGGAACAAGAAGCAGGTCATTTTGACCAGATCAATTCTGAACACAGAGCAGCGCATATCAAAGCCGTTTGGGCCAATTCAATTTTCTTCCCGGTTGTAGAGCTACTCAGCTCTTTGTCAATCGCCGCCTTGCTTGTGTGGGGAGCCTTGCAAGCTGAAGGCAAAACAGATGCCCAAATTCAGAACATGTTTGGCGAATTGTTTGCTTTTGTA
This sequence comes from Crocinitomicaceae bacterium, assembly GCA_034680045.1. Classification (GTDB taxonomy): domain Bacteria; phylum Bacteroidota; class Bacteroidia; order Flavobacteriales_D; family Crocinitomicaceae; genus UBA952. The sequence goes on from JAXITO010000012.1 coordinate 27,051, forward strand.
TTTTGGATCAGTCAATTGTACCGCCCCATCAGAATGCTAGCTGATAAATTCAATGTACTACAGCGCGGGACCGTTCGTGCGGAGCGTATTTTTGCCGTGCTAGACGAACAAACCGATGTTCAGGATAAGGGCAGCCTTACTAAAGTAGATTTCAATCAAAATTTACGCTTTGAAAATGTGAGTTTTTCATATGTTGCGGACCAACCCGTTATTTCAGATCTTAATTTAGAAATTAAACATGGCCAAACCGTTGCAATTGTAGGCGCTACCGGTTCTGGCAAAACTACCTTGGTTAATTTATTGGGTCGATTTTACGAGCATCAAGCGGGTCAAATTTTAATAGGCGAGGTACCTATTGAGGCAATCGAACTACAAACATTGCGCAAGAACATTGCGATTGTGCTCCAGGATGTTTTTCTTTTCTCTGACACTGTTTTTAATAATATCACCTTAGGCGACCCTTCCATTACTCTTGACCAGGTGATCAAAGCCGCAAAAGATGTTGGTGCTCACGAATTTATCAGCGCGCTCCCCGATCAATATGCGCACAAAATCGGTGAACGAGGAGGCACGCTTTCTACGGGGCAGCGCCAGCTCTTGTCATTTATTAGGGCTTACGTTTACCAACCTTCTCTGTTGATTCTCGACGAGGCAACATCTAGTGTGGACAGCGAAAGCGAGCTTTTAATACAGCGCGCTACTGAAAAACTTACTGCTGGCAGAACCTCAATTGTAATTGCGCACCGCTTGTCAACAATTCGCCAGGCCGACCGCATCATTGTAATGGAAAAAGGCCGTATTATTGAACAAGGCACCCATGAAGAATTACTTGCTTTGGGCGGCCATTACAAAAACTTGTCCGATAGACAATATTTCAATCAAGAAGCATGAAACGTTTCAAAATAGGCGGAGTCCCAGAACATTTTAACCTCCCGTGGCGCCTAGCCATTGAAGAAGGCAAGTTCAAAGCGGCAGGAATTGAACTCCATTGGTCAGACATGACCGGCGGAACCGGACAAATGATCAAAGGGCTGCAGGCCGGATCTTTAGATATAGCTGTACTTTTAACAGAAGGAATCACACGCGCTATTTTAAAAGGCCTAGATGCCAAAATCATCGCTGTTTATGTGCAAAGCCCATTATGCTGGGGAATTCACGTTCCTGTAAACCAGTCTATTCATGAGTTAAAAGACCTTGATGGTGCTACTTTTGCTATTTCAAGAGAGGGTTCCGGTTCTCACTTAATGAGTTTTGTACTTGCCCAACGCGAAGGCTGGGAGTCAAGTTCGTTGTCATTTGATGTGGTTGGCGATGTATATGGCGGGCTTTGGGCGCTTAGTCACGGAGAGGCCCAGGGCTTTCTTTGGGAAAAATATACTACGCAACCTTTTGTAGACCAAGCCAAGTGCAAACGCATCGGTGAAGTTTATACGCCATGGCCTTGTTTTGTTATCGCTGTTAGAAACGAGGTGTTGGCGTCCGACCAAGCACTGTTAAAGGTGGTTTTGTCAATCGTCCAAGCGCGCGCGTCACAACTCAAACAAGCAGCAGATTCACCTGAAGTACTCGCTTGGCGCTACGCCTTAAAAAAGGATGAAGTAACATCTTGGTTAAGCCAGACGGAATGGTCTAATGCGCCAAAAATGGATCCAGCTCAACTCAAAAATACAGTTGATACACTGCTCGAATTGGATTTAATTAGTGCAGAAGAAGCTGCGGATTGGCCAACTAAATTGCTCGGTAAATAATTTAAATCGGGAAAATTTTTTCATTGTACTGGGGTGAAAACCAACTAAATAAAATGATAGTTGTTCTTTGTGTATCCACGCATGCTCAGTAACTGACACGATTTGTTCATTTGCCTGTGAACAAATCTTCAATTGAATTATATTCATAGAACTAAACTTTGTAGTATGATTCCACTTATACCTCAATTCGACAATAATTTTTGGTGGGCAGTTGGAGCGGTGCTGGCTATTGCAAGTATTATTTTTGCTGTTTTTTTAATGGACCGCAAAAATTAAAAGCTTTTTAATGCCCGCTGAACGTCTTGATCATGGTTATTCATGACTTGATAATAGCCGTTCTCTAAGAAAAGATGTCTGGCAATTTCTGCCTTTAGCAACTGCTTTATAGTTTCTTTACTGTGTAAAAACTCGTTGCGCTGCAAACGCACTTCAAATTCTTTGGTGGCAAAGCTTGTAAATTTGTTCAGTAGTTGATCCGTGACTTGAAATTGAGTCAGGAATTGTTGGAGGCTATAATTCAGGTTGGCCTGATTGAGGTAGTCAAAAGCAAAGGCATTAAACACACCGCTCCACTGCAATTCGGAAAGATACAAGGAGGTTCCGGAGGTATCACCAGCAATGAAGAGGTCTGGCATAATGCCTCCGCCTCCGTATACTGTTCGTCCTTTGCGCGTTTTGTATTTGAGTGAATCTACAAAAATGCTGGAATCGGGTTTAAAGTATTCTTCGGCATACGCCTTTTGCTCCTCTGCGCGATACGCTTCGTAGCCTTTTTTGTAAGGTCTTTGAATGGATCGGCCTGATGGCGTGTAGTAGCGCGCAACTGTGATGCGGAGGTTACTTCCGTCTTTTAAACGTTTGTCTTGCTGAATGAGTCCTTTGCCATAAGATCTGCGACCCACAATTTTAGCGCGGTCGTTGTCTTGTAATGCGCCTGCGAGGATTTCACTAGCAGAGGCCGATTGCGCGTCGATGAGCACCACCACCTTCGTTTTTTCGAGGAGGCCTGCAGAACTTGCAAAATGTTTCTTTTCTTCGCTGTGTTGTCCTTTCGAACTTAAGATGAGGTAGCCGTCCGGAAGAAATTCGTCGGCAATTTGAATGGCGGCATCCATGGTTCCGCCACCGTTGCCACGTAAGTCGAGCAGAAGTTTGGTCATTCCTTTGGCTTGCAGTTTCTGGGCTGCAAGATGGAATTCTTGTGCGGTTGGCAGCGAAAATTGTACAATTTGTATATAGCCTGTTTGCTTGTCTATCATGTAATAAGCAGGAACAGTTGCTATTGGAATGGTGTTGCGCACCAGTGTTTTTTGAAGTTTTTTGCCTTTGCGGAGGATAGTTACCTTCACTTGTGTATTTGGCGCCCCTTTGAGACGTGCCATAACTTTTTCATTGCTGATCGATTTACCAATAGAAGGCTTTCCATCAATTGCAATGATGCGGTCTCCGCGTTTTAAACCCCCATAGAGGGCGGGAGAGAGCGCATTGACGTGTGTGACACAGATTGTGTCGCGAAAGAGCAAGAAACGCACTCCGATGCCTCCAAAAGCTGCATTTGTTTGTTCGTCTAAAAACTTGAGGTCTTTGGCTGAAATATAGTTGCTGTGCGGGTCGAGTTTGTGGAGCATTTCAGAAATCGTCTTTTCGAAGATTTCTTCTTTGTTGATTTTGTCGACGTATTGTTCGTCTAGCACTTGAAAGATTTGTTCAAGTTTTTGTAATTCTTTACTCGAATTACTCGAACTGCTGAAAAGTCCACTGCCGATCCAGATGCCTAATGCACCGATGGAAGTGAGTAAAATGGGTAGCCAATAAAGTGGTTTTGGGCCTTCTTCAGACATCGTCTATATTTTCAATTTGTGATACTTCTAAGCCAGCAGATTTAAGAAACTCTACTCCGGAAAGGTCTTTGTAGGCCTCGCGATACACCAAGCGTTTGATGCCGGATTGCAAGACGAGTTTGCTGCAGTCTTTACAAGGTGAATGGGTTAGGTAAAGTGTGGCGTCTTTACAATTATTGGTCGAGCGCGCCACCTTAAGAATGGCGTTTGCCTCGGCGTGTAAAACATACCAATGAGTTTGGTTGTGTTCGTTTTCGCAGCAGTTGTCAAAGCCGGCTGGGGTGCCGTTATAGCCATCAGAAATAATGATGGCATCTTTGACGATAATGGCGCCAACTTGTTTTCTTGTGCAATGCGAGAGGTGTGCCCAACTTGCGGCTAAACGCAAATAGGCTTTGTCGTAACGGAGTTGTTTTGGGTCGAGATTATGCGCCATGTCTGATATGACCACCGAGGTAGCCTGTAAATGCAAATAAAATAAATGCCACAATCCCTACGACGAGTGCAAAGAGTTCGATTTTTTTGGCACTCTCCCATTTAGCGCGTTCGGCCCAAAGCCCGATGATCGCTGTTGCGGTCAATAGAAATATGAAGAAAAGGGAGTTTTCTGCCATTTCTTCATGAATATGAATCACTTTGTGAGATATACCACGCACATGTTCGATGCTTTCTTCGGCTGGCTCACCTGTAAAGTAGGCAACGATACCACCAATTCCGCTAATGACGAGTATAATGTAAGCACTAAAGGTTGTGTTTAAATTGGGCTTAAGCAGTGCAACAACTAATAAAAGAATGCCGAATAGTGAGCCGAGTATTGGAAAGTGATTGCTAATTAAGTGCAGGTAGGCCATGGTTTGAAAAGTTATGTTTAACGAAAGTTACACAAAAATCAGTGACCATAGTATGGCGAGATCATTAAATAGACCACAACACCAGTAATTGCCACATATAACCAGATTGGAAATGCGTATTTAGCCCATTTTTTATGCTTTTGGTAGTTGCCTTCCCAAGCGTGTAGGTAGGTAAAAAGTACAACCGGAATTACGGCTATACTGAGTGAGATATGCGAAAGCAATAAAATGATATATGCCAACCTAGATGACTTCACGTAATTGAGTTCTATATCATCTAGCTTACCGTTGGCATCTAAATCACCGTAAAGTGTAGAATCGGAGGTCATGTGGTATGCAACATAACAGAGCAAGAATAATACGCTTAGGCCTAATGCCACTTGGATGGTTTTTTGATGTAAAGCCACCTTTCCGTTTTTGATGAATATCAGGGCTAGAATGAGTAAAACGGCAGTAATTCCGTTGATTGTAGCATAAATAGGCGGCAGAAATGAGAAATCTACCCCTTCTACTTTAATGCCAAAAAGTGCCGCTACGGCAATAGGTATAACAATAGAAACAGCAACAATCCATTTGCGTAGGCTTGTTTTATTGGGCGTCGAATTGGTATTCATAGGTGAAAAGTGTTTTGGTGTCATTTATTAACCGTTGAAATTCTTTTTTGTTGACGCTGAGATCGGGTTGCACCACCTCGTATACGCCGCGCACGTATCCTTTTTTGTCAACAAGGGTAAAAGCACCTGAATGCGCATAACCACCTAATGCTTCATCTTCCCGGCCGGCAAAAATGAGGAAATTTTCGATGCCTAATTGATGGGTGAAAGCTTCATTACCGCTGAGAAAGGCCCAGTTGGGGTTGGTAATACCGAGTTTGTCTTTGTGCGCTTTAAGTTTGCTTGGTGTATCGTTGGTTGGGTCAATGGTAAAAGATAAGTATTGCAGTTCTTTCTGGTAGGGCGCAAGTGCCTTGGCAACGTTCTTGAGTTGCGTATTCATGATAGGGCAAATACTAGGGCAGCTGGCAAAAAAGAACTCGCTGATCCATACTTTTCCCGCAAAAGTTTTGTTGGTTACCAATATGGAATCTTCATTAAAGAAGGTAAAGCTTGGAATGCGCTGATAGATGGTATCAGTGGTGGTTTTGCCGTTTTGTTGACTGTAAGAAACATCGTAGTTCCCTAAGTAGGGAAGGCGTCTTTGGCTTTTTTCTGTGCAGGAAAGCGCCAGGATGAGACAAATAAAAACCCAGTTAATTTTGTTTTTTAGCACGTTCTTTATCGTATTGTTTGATCAAAAGCGCGAGGTGCTCTTTCATTTTACGAATCATGCCTTCAGTATGGCCGTTGAGGACCATTCTTAAGTGGTTCTGTTTGTCGAGCAGCATAATGAGTTCATTATAAGAAACACCACCAAAGTATTTTTTGTCCTTGACAATTAGTTTTTGCCCGTTATTAGTGAGGTTGTAAAATATTTTTGGATCGGCATTGACGAGTTGCCATAATTCGGGGTCGTATCCTTCTACACGACTGCGCAACATGTCTTGGATGTCAAGTAATTGTTCTTCTGAAACTGGATTACCGAGAGAATCGACAACGATAGAAAGCAGGCGCACCTGTTTTAGTTTTTTACGTTTATTGGTGTGTAAATCTTTGTAAAGATTTTGGGTGAGCGGAAAGAAAGCGAGCCCACAGTTGTGTGGACAACTTGTTTGAAGTGTGGTGACAAGAACAATTTGGTCTTGGTAATCTTGGAGTGATAGTTCTTGTTTGCCTTTGTGGTTGTAAACAGAAAAGGTTGGTGTTTTCACCAACCCGTAATCTGCTAATTTTTTAAAACGGTGGTCGCAACCACGCGTAGCCATGAAAATTAAGATAAGCGCTGGCCCAAAGACAAGAGATAGTGCTAATATGGATCTCTTTTTACTGCGGGTGGCGGTTTTATCTTCCATGAATTATTGCCACATAGTTTCCCAAATCTTGCCAACAGCAGTACCTTCCCAGAGGGCGATAAAAATCAGGTACAAAACAAAAATAAAGTAGGGAATGAGGATCACGTTACGCAAATATTTGCGTTCGTCTCCGAGGTGCATAAAGACCATAACGATGTAGCCCGCTTTAAGAAGCGTAAGCAAAATGAAGATGATTTTTACGGTGGTCCACCAATCAGAAGATTGTTTGATGCTGGCACCGATGAAAACCTCGATGACGGTAATCAAAGTCAAAAGAATGGTGACTTTGTAGATTTTGCTGCGGATTTCTTTTCCTTTAGCTTCGTCGTGGTGTGCGTGAAGGGAATATTCTATGAGGTCGTCTCTTTCCATGATGTGTGTTGTTTAAGAGAATTACAATAAATAAAAGAAGGTAAATACAAAGACCCAAACGAGGTCCACGAAGTGCCAGTACAAACCAGTTTTTTCAACCATTTCGTAGTGACCGCGTTTGTGGTAGGTTCCGGTAAGAACACCAAGTAAAATGAGGATGTTGATGATGACTCCTGAGAATACGTGGAAACCGTGGAAACCTGTAATGAAGAAGAAGAATTGCGCGTATTGTTGTGGGCCGTATTCGTTTTGTTTCATGTTAGCACCGTAGATGACGCGGTTTTTTTCGCCAGCGTAAAGCGACTCGTAGTAAAGTTGCTCCGCTTTTTTGCCTGTGATTTCTTTGCCACCAACTTGGTAAAGCTTTCCGCTTTTTTTGATGATGAGCTTCATGTCGTGGTCTTTTGCTTTGTTGATTTTAGCAACAGAACCATCGGCTAAATGAATTTTACCAGCTTCTAAATGACCTTTTTCAGCAGCATGCTGGAATTGGTGCATGAGGTCTTCTTTGATGACAGCGCCTACTTTGTGTTTTTTACCGGCTTCGAGAACCGTAAAACTGTTGATTTCTCCGAAATGACCTCTAACAATTGCTACAGAACCATCGGAAAGTTCGATTTTACCGAATTCGGAACCGTGAATGAAGTGAGACCATTCCCAAGCCTGTGAGCCTAAAAAGAAGAAACCACCGATGACGGTAGCGATCATCCATTTGGTAACTCCTTTGCGGTCCATGCGGTGACCAGCTTCAACAGCTAATACCATGGTAACCGAAGATACGATGAGAATAAATGTCATGAGTGCCACATAAAGTAGCGGATAGCCATGACCTAAGAAAGGCATGGAATTAAAGGTTTCTTCACCAATCGGCCAAGCATCTTGGGCGTTGTGGCGCGTAAAGCCATAAGCAATTAATAAACCGCTGAAAGTGAGTGCATCCGAAACAAGGAAGAACCACATCATTAGTTTGCCATAACTTGTTTGGAAAGGGGATTCTTTACCACCCCATAGTGTTTTGGCGTCTAGTTGTGCAGAATGTCCAGCCATTTTAAGAGAAATTTTTGTGCAAGTTTAGTGAATAAAAATCAAAAAGACGAGTAAATACAGCCACAAAAGCCCTAAAAAGTGCCAGAAGATACTGCTCAATCTGAGTGATAATGTATTTTGAGAATTAAACTTACCTGAAAATGAGGCAATTGCAACTTTCATGAGGTAAAGTAAGGCAATGAGCACATGCAAGAGATGTACAAACGTGATCAGGTAAAGAAATGCAGAAGCCGAATCGGCAGCTTGCATAGCGCTTAATTGCATGTGCGGTTTTAAGGCGGTGCCTTTGTACATGAGTTGGCGGTTTTGGTAATCGAGGGCTTTACCGCTGTAGTAGATGGTGAAGTCTTTGCCGTAAGTGCCATGAGCAAAGAAATCGCCGCGTTTGTCACGAACGTTGATGGCCAGTTCGCTCAAACGAATTTCGTCAGAGTAAGTGAGTTGGGTGCTGTCGTTGGCAAACAATTGCTTGTCTTTGATCAGGACCGGACTACCAATGTAAAAGAGTTCAATTTGTGAATTTGGCTGCTTGATACGTAGAGGCGCACTGCGGTTGATTTTCTCAAATTGCTTGAAGTAAGCTTGAATTTTTTTGAAGTCAGAAGGGGCAATTGGTTTGCCGTTGATGAGGTATTCGTTGCCGTCTACAGCAACGAGATCGCCTTTGTATTTAAATTCGTAATAATCTCCATAGCGACCGTTCGTAACAAGGACGTCGTTGACGGGGTTTAGGCCTTTATCGACAAGCTCTCCGTAGCCTTGGAATTGATAATAAAGGAAGGCAGCACCAAAGAGAAGGGTGAAGGTCATGGCGCCTTGTAATTGGCCTTGCTTGTCTTTTTTGGCACCTTGTATAGCCAACCAGAAACTCAAGGAGCTGAGTGCAATAAAAAGGGTACTGAGGTAAAAACCAGTTGGCATGGGGTATTTCAGCCAAAATGATTTGCCCATGGATACGTAATAGCCAGAAGTAAGACCAGCAAACAGCATGATAATGCTGAAAATCCCGACGTAAACGAGATTTTTTTTCATTTTTTCCCTGACTTCAGGTTTGAGTTCTTGTTCGTAATTCATGACAGTGTTTTTAGTAAGTCAATAAAGCGATCGGTTCGGTCAAAAACATAAATGAATTGGATGATCGGTAAGTAAACAAACGAAGCGAACATGAGTTTACGCGCATCGGAAGTTTCGCAACTATGATAGAGTTTAAAAGACAAATAAAAGAACCAAATGCCCATTATGCTGGCAGCAATAAGCGTAACATAGCCGGTCCAGCCGAGGATCCAGGGCATGAGGCTAAATGGGATGAGCGCAAGGGAATAGGCCATGATTTGAAAGGCAGATGCTTTGTCTTTGCCGGTTTTGGACGGCAGTAAAGAAAATCCGGCTTTTTTGTAGTCGTCGTAGAGGACCCAAGCAATGGCCCAGAAGTGTGGAAATTGCCAAGTGAACTGCACAAAGAAGAGAATGCCGGGTACAAAACCGAAAGCATCGGTTGCTGCGATGGCACCTAAAAACGGCGGAATGGCACCTGGAAAAGCACCTACAAATACTGCCCACGGGGTAATTTGTTTGAGGGGCGTATAAACGAAAACGTAACTTCCAAAAGCGAGAGCGCCAAGTAGCGCACTTTTGAGATTGATGAGGTAGAGCAAATACGTACCGACTAAAAGAAATAATACAACAACAATGTAGGCTTCTTTGAGCTGCATTTGGCCAGTAGGCAAAGGCCTGCGGTTGGTGCGGTTCATGATTTTGTCGAGGTCGCGTTCCCAAATTTGGTTGGCGCCGTTGGATGCGCCCGTGACGAGCGTACCGCCGAGCATGAGGTAGGTAATCTCAAGCCAATTTTGTCCACCAGCAAATAAATAACCTGTGAGTGCAGATAAAATAACTAAAAAGGAAAGTCTGAACTTGGTGAAAACCAAGTAGGTTTTAAATTTAGTTGGTGGCTTTTGGATGGCTTCTGACATTGCTACAAAATTACGTCAAATAGACCTTGCAAAACTGCAAAAACCAACCAAATTAACAGAAATACCAAACCAAAACCAAGGAATAAGGCACCGAGGGTATCAATGAGCAATCCGCCGATCAGAAATAAGATCAAACCAACAAAAATGAAAACTATTCCAACAACGCCAAATGAATGCCCAACGCTACCAAAAACACCTTTTGAAGGGGGTGTAAGATTGTTTCTGGTACTTGCGTGGTTTTTTAAATGATTGAATTGGAGTTTGATTTCAGATTTTTCTGAATTGTTGTTTGTTGTTTTGGAAGAAGTATGGACAGTTGGGGCGTTTCCGCATTTTTGTGAAATAGGGGTGTAATCGTCCTTTATAACAACATCATTGGGTTGATCTGTTAATGTATTGACTTCTTGATGAGGAGTGTTCTCAGAAGAGCTGGGCGCAATTATCTCTGGTTCTGTAATTGTATATGTGCTTGTTTCTGTTTCTATATTTTGCTCTGAATGTGGAAGCTCCTGACCTTTGCTTCCTCGGAGAAAAACATCTGTAGAATAACAGGAAGATAAGAGCACAAATAATACAAATAGACTAGATAGATTCAGGTATTTCATGGTAATATTCATTTTTGATGAAATAATCTAATAGCCCTTCTTTGAGGAGGTGCTGTTGTTGTTGATGGTTGAGTGCAGGCAGGCGTTGGTTGAGGGTAAAGTGCGGCCAGAGGTCGGCATCTCGGCCATCGAAGGTATAGTAACCGTAAGGTTCAAGCAAAGTGCAGATAGCAATGTGCATGAGTTCCATTTTTTGTTGTTTGGAAAAGGTTTGGTGCCCCATGCCGAGTTCGTTAACGCCTACAAGGAACAAAAACGTAGACATATCCATGCCGGGGCCAAAGTCTTTTTCAAGGTGTTTTTGTAGTTTTTGAAAACGGAGTTCGATGTCGTGATCCATGTTGCAAAAATACGCATAGAACGCCGATATAAAGCACAAAAAAAGGGGCCTCTTTCGAAAGCCCCTCCTTTTCATCAATCAACTTCTTATTTTTTCACAAATTGCTTGCTGCTGTTACCAGTAGCTGTTGCGATTTGGATAGTGTAGATACCCGCTTTAAGCGCTTCTACATTGATTTCTTGAGTTAAACCATTGCCAACAAATGAAGCTACTTCTTTACCTGTAAGGTCAAGAATGCGAATTTGTTGCATAGCGTCAGTTGCTTTAACTGTCATGATTGTGTTTACTGGGTTAGGGTAGATAGCTACCGCTGCATCCAATTCAGAAATACCGATAACACAAGCTGAACAGCTTTCCCAACATACATTTGGTAAAGTTGCATTCCCAACAATGGTATATGCACGGTTTGTGTATTGACCAGTTGTAATCGTACATGAACCAGTAATTTCTTCAGCATCTAATAATGCTGTGAGGAATTGATACTGAATAGGACCAGGTGCAAGTGTGAGAGTGGTAGACCAGATGCCATTACTTACTTCTGTCATTGGGTTGCAAGTTCCGCACCAGTTATTGAAGTCTGCGTTTACAAAAACACCACCAGTTAAATCACCTGTATATTGTGACATGTCTACATTGAAAGTAACATCGTAATCTTGAGCAACAGGTGGTACTATACGCTCGTAAACAAAACGCCACCAGTTGGCACCGACATTGATCTCAGCAGTAAGTGTATTTCCACCGTTAGAAAAACTAATGTTGTAAGTGATGGTACTTGCTGCTGAATTTGGGTTATTGATTTCACCACCGTTGATAACTTTAGGTAATCCAATATGAGCACCAAGGCCATTTACAGTAAGTGTTCCAGCAGTGGCATCA
>JAXITO010000013.1:0-37714 GCA_034680045.1 Crocinitomicaceae bacterium
GAGCTCATCACCAAATTAGCCAGAGAGAAAGGTGTCAATATTTACCCTGTAGACTCCGAGCATTCGGCTATTTTTCAGTGTTTAGTTGGTGAATTCCAAAACCCAATTGAAAAGATATACCTTACTGCTTCTGGCGGGCCCTTTCGCGGCTTCACCCATGAGCAACTGCAGCATGTGACGCTAGAGCAAGCACTCAAGCATCCAAACTGGAGTATGGGCGCCAAAATCACTATAGATTCTGCCAGTCTCATGAACAAAGGTTTAGAGGTGATAGAAGCGAAATGGCTTTTTGGTTTAAAACCCGAACAAATTGATGTTATTGTGCATCCGCAGTCTATTGTGCACAGCTTGGTGCAGTTTGAAGACGGTAGTATGAAAGCCCAAATGGGTTTGCCCGATATGAAACTACCGATCCAATTTGCCTTGACCTATCCTGCCCGTCTAAAGACCGATTTTCCGCGCTTTAATTTCATGGATTATCCGCAACTGACCTTTGAGCAACCAGATCGCAAAGTATTTAAAAACCTTGACTTAGCTTACCGCGCAATGGCTGACCAAGGAACCGCCGCTTGTGCGCTCAATGCAGCTAACGAAGAGGCAGTTGCTGCGTTTTTAGACCGTAAAATCTCCTTCTTAGAGATTGGCCAACTCAACGAGTATTGTATGCAAAATGTGGCCAATATCTTGAATCCACGCTATGAAGATTACGTGGCTACAGATACTAAGGCAAGGGCTTTTGTACAAGAGCAATTCGGCAAATAAACCCACTTAGAAATTGGCGCGCAATTCCATGCCGCCCGTATGAACTACCGGAAGCCCTTCCATGAGGCGACCGCCATAATTAAGGCTCAGCTGTAGGTTTTTGCCTACAATTTTCTGAAAACTCAAGCTCCAGGTCCAGTTGGTGCCGGGCCTTAAACCCTCCAACATTTCATAGCCCACAGCAGAAAGCGCTGAGCCTGTAAAGTCAAAATTAACGTACTTGAAAGTGCCATTGAGGCTGCCCTTTTCACTTTCATTGAACTTCCAAGTAGCTTCCAAAGATTTGGACAAAGCCGTCTGGCCGCCTAATTGCAAATCGTTGCTCTTAGTGCCAATGCTGCCGATCAGGCTCAGCCTTACTTTAGAACCGTCTTGATAAATGAGTTGCGGTTTCAATTCTCTAAAATTGATCAGAAAATTACGGCCGCTGGTGTAATCGGCCAATGCGGCTGACTGCCCGGTTGCTAAAGTGGTTTCGAAGGCAAATTGAGTAGAGATATTGACCCGCAAATTGAGCTGATTTTTATGCAAACTACGCGCGTCATAGCCGCTGGCCAAAAGCATTTTACTTTCTTGTTGTAGCCAGCTGTATTCGGCACTGAACACTTTTGCATTCCGGTTAAAAAACAGGGAATTTGAGAACTGTGCATTGGCCGATTGCAAAGCAAGTTCTGAAATATCTGCTGCCAACGGATTGATCCATTGCAATGTACTGCCCTCTTGTAATTTGCGTTTTACCCGGATTCGGGTTTGGTTGGAGAACTTTGCAAGCACTCCCAAAACGCCCTTGCGTTGGCGCCAAAGGAGTTCGGGTCGCCATAAAATACTTTGGTTCCATTCATTAGAAAACACCGATGCATAACTCGAACTTGGTACAAAAACTCGGATGTAATCGGCTTGATCTACATAAATGGCTTGTTCAAATTCATTGAGGTCCTTGATGCCATCACCGTTGTAGTCTATCCAAGTATAAATACCTTGCCCATCGTTGACGCGGATGTATTGAAAACGCCGTTTTTGTTCGAGCCCTGACCCAATTTCATAAAACGTATTGAGGGTGAGCGCATTTTTAAAGTAGCGCGCATTGTAATCAAAGCGGGCCACCAAACTTTTTTCGGCTTTTTGGTCAATTAAAGCAGAGTCTAGAATGGCTAATTGCCTTGCGCCGAGTAAAATTTGAAGGTTTTGCCCTGCTTTTGGGTCCCATTTGAGTTCTAGCCCCGTTGTTTGGGCTTTGGCAGCGAGTTGTAGCAAGCTATCCGGTCGCCAGTCATAGCGTTCGCGGTAAAAAATCTTTAAATCAAGTTTGCTTGTTGTTTGGAGGGCAACAAATGCTTGGGCATCGTAAAATTGATAAGAATTTCCTTGAGCTTGGCCGCTATACTGGTTCCATTCGTGGTCGTCTATCCAACCAATTTTAAATATGCCGAGTTGTTTGTTGAGCTGAAAGCGGTGTCTTACAAAATAATTTTGGCCGGCCTGGGTTTGGGATCGCAGTGCAGATGCATCCCATTTGGCGCTCCACTTATTTTGTTTCCAATTGCCATCTGAATACAATCTTTGCCCTTGAAACACACTGTCAATTGCCAAGATCTGCCCGCTTAAATTGAACTGCCCTCTTGAACTATGTGCTACACTTTGTTTGAATTCGAGTTGTTTTTGAGCTCCCAAATAGTTTTGGTCTCGGATGTTCCAATCTCGGTCAAATTCGACCGCTCGAAATTGCTCAATAGGCTCAAATTGGGTATTCAGATATAGGTATTCTAAGGAGGTTTCAAGGCTGCGTTTATTGCTGTCCACAGCTGTGGTTTGCTGAAAGCGCAGTCCGCCTTTAGAGACAAAACCTAGGTTGTTTTGGTCGTCTAACTTTGAATACAAATTGAGGTCATTTTCGCTGAGCGCATTTTCTGTATACACCAACCAACCCGGATGCAATTGATAAGCAAGGCCAGTACTCATCATTTGTTTTCTTTTAGGGGTTTGCACGCGCCTAATTGGCGCAAAATTACCTTGCGGGACACCATTAATGGGCGCCACCCATTTGTAGTAATTGCCCGATGCACTGACGCCACTCAGTATATAGTCGCCTTGATTTGGACCCACATCGCTAAACGTAGATCGGTAATGAGCAAGTGCAGGATCTACACTAAAGACCAAAACATTTTGAAAACCAAGTGTGTCGATGAGGCGATACATATTGGCGTTTTCGAGGTAAGCAGAGGAGTCGTAACCTAAAACAAAGGCTTGGTTCAGCTGATCGCCAATTTGACTTATTTGCAACAGTTGCTGATCGGAGAGGAGCTGCTGCAGCGGTTGGTTTTTAAGGTCTTGCTCTTGATAAAGCGCCACCCAAGTTTTGAGTTTTTGGCCTTCATAGCGCGTGGTGTGTTGGAGCAAACTTCGGGCGTAATTTTGGTCGGCATATTGAAACTCAGCAACTATTCTGCTGTCTTTGGTGATGAGGTGCCGAGAGGTAAAGGTGAGTTCGGCACTTGTGTAGTCAATGATGTAGTCGAATTCCTGACCGCGCTGCATGAGTTGGCCATCGATATAGATGCGTTCGGTACCCGCAAGAATTAAAATGTAGGGTTCGTTGTTGGCACCAGTGAGGCGATAGGGCCCCTGAACCGCTTCCAAACCTTGAATAACTTGTCTTTGAAACTTTCCTTTTGACAAACCAACGCTGCTTTGCGTATAGAGTTTGGCACCGTTTGCCATTTGCCAATTATACTGCCCAGTAAGGCCTTGCGCGCGTTTGCGATAGCTCATGAATTGGCCGTCTGGTTTATCAATCCAAAAGTCGCCGGCTGTAATTTTGAGTTGCTCGTTGTGTATTTGTATAAAGACTTGATCAAACTCGCGGAGTTGATTGGTTGTGCCGGAGGCTTGAAAAGGAATGTTGGCATCGGAAAGCGCTGCTGTGAGCATGAGGTTGGGCGCAATTTGGCCGTTGAGTTGCAGGTTGAGCGCTGAATTGAGGCCAAGACTTTGGTTGTTTCCAAATCCTATTCCTCGGGCTAGACTTCCGCTTTTGTGCATGGCGCTGCCGCCAAATAGTTCAGGTGTTGAGCTCGAGCCAATTTGGAATTTTTGGCGGTCTTTTTCAAAGTTGTTATCAGGTGTCACTTTTTGTAGCGTATAGCGCTGAAAACTTTGCTGAAGTGCTATAGGAAAGACTTGAAAACGCAGGTAAATGGTGTCAGTTGGCGCGTTTATCCATTGAAAAATATTCGTGGTGCTATCTAATATGAAGTCTGTTTTTCGAAAAGAAAGGGTGTCGCTAAACGAGGCGGTACTTGAAAAATGTAAAGACGGCGTGTAGATAGCGCTGCTGTCCAAAACTATTGTTTGTTGTGTTGGCACGAGCGCAAGTACTTTATTGTGTACCTGACTATAGGAAGTTGGTGCAAAGAGTTTGCAGAACAACAATACAAGTAAACAAAACTTCAAGAAGCGTTTCATGGGCTAAGACCTCCTATTAACGTCGAAATTGCCCAGACATTGCGTTACTCGATGACCGAAAAACCTGTGTAGGCTTGCAGCGCCTTAGGAATTTGAATGCCGTTTGCTGTTTGGTGGTTTTCAAGAAGCGAAGCCAAGATGCGTGGCAAGGCCAATGCCGAACCATTGAGGGTGTGGCAAAGCGTAGTTTTTTTATCGTCTTTGAAGCGCAACTTTAAGCGGTTTGCCTGAAAGGTATCAAATCTAGAAACAGAACTTACCTCAAGCCACTTTTCTTGAGCGGCAGAGTACACCTCGAAGTCGTAGGTGAGTGCAGAGGCAAAGCCCATGTCGCCGCCACATAAGCGCAAAATGCGGTAAGGCAACTCTAGTTTGTCGAGTAGGTTTTTGACGTGCTCGAGCATTTCGTCGAGTGCTTTGGCAGTGTTGTCGGGGTGCTCGACGCGTACAATTTCTACTTTGTCAAATTGGTGGAGGCGGTTGAGGCCACGCACATCTTTACCATAAGAACCCGCCTCGCGTCTGAAACATGGGGTGTAGCCGCACATTTTGATGGAAAAATTGCCGTCGGGCAAAATGACATCGCGGTAGATGTTAGTGAGTGGAACTTCAGCCGTTGGGATGAGGTAGAAGTCGTCTTCTTTGACGTAATACATTTGGCCTTCTTTGTCTGGAAGTTGGCCCGTACCATAACCACTGGCTTCGTTGACCATGTGTGGAGAAATGAATTCTTCATAGCCAGCAGCAATGGCTTCGTCTAAAAAGAATTGAATAAGGGCACGCTGTAGTCTAGCGCCTTTGCCTCGGTAAAAAGGAAAACCAGCTCCGGTTACCTTGACGCCAAGTTCGAAATCGATGAGTTTGTATTTTTTAGCGAGGTCCCAGTGTGGTTGGGCTTCAAATCCGAATTGAGGTATCGTGCCTGCTTCAAAAATGTTTTGGTTGTCTTCGGCTTCACGGCCCTGTACTACCAACTCGTTAGGAACGTTTGGCAAGGTATAAAGTAGTGCCTGAAGGCTTTCTTCAAAGGCATTTACTTGCACTTTGAGGTCGGCTTCTTGTGTTTTTAAAACACTTGTTTTTTCTTTAAGGGCAGTTGCTTCGGCTTGTTGGCCACTCTTGAAGAGCTCGCCAATGGTGCGTGCCAATTGGTTCATTTCGGCCGCCACTTGATCGAGTTGCGTTTTGGCGGCGCGCCAATTTTGGTCGGTTTCGAGGATGGCCTCAATGGTCTGACTTGCGTCGATATTTCTTTTGGCCAAACCTGCAAGGATGGCTTCTTTTTCTTGACGTATCCGTTGGATTTCTAACATATGTACTCGATTGTAGGACAAAAGTAAGCAAATACGCTTAAAATGACCGATGTTGTCCATACTAAGCTGTTGATTATTCCTTGAAAAGCCGTGCTTTGAAGTGCAGAATTGCGCTAATTTTGGAAGATGAGTTTGCACGATGTAAAAATAGTAAGCAAGAGTCGCCATGAAGCACCTTCTTATCAAACGGCTGGGGCTTCCGGAATGGACGTCCGCGCCGTACTAGAAGCTCCCCTTACTTTGGCCCCCATGCAACGCGCTTTGGTACCGACAGGCATTTTTCTAGAGATGGACCAAAGCCTAGAGTGTCAGGTAAGGCCGCGCAGTGGTTTGGCCTTGAAAAAAGGCATTACCGTTTTGAATACGCCAGGTACTATTGACGCCGATTACCGCGGCGAAGTTGGCATCATTCTTGTCAATTTATCGGCCGAAGACGTCATCATCACCGATGGAGAACGCATCGCTCAACTCGTTTTTTGTAAAGTAGAAAAAGTAAACCTGATCCAAGTCCAAGAACTGGGCTCTTCGGAGCGCGGCGAAGGTGGTTTTGGCAGCACAGGTGTGAAATAACAGCATCATGAAAGTAATTGTCCCGATGGCGGGTCGCGGCAGCCGACTCAGACCCCACACACTCACCATTCCCAAACCACTTGTTCCGGTAGGCGGAAAGCCGATTGTACACCGTTTAGTGGCCGACATCGCGCGCGTTTGCGCCGAGCCCATTGAAGAAATCGCATTTGTGGTGGGTGAATTTGGCGAGGCTGTAGAAAAAGAACTCTTAGCTGTTGCAGATAGCCTTGGCGCTAAGGGCAGCATTCATTACCAATTGCAAGCGCTTGGTACTGCTCATGCAGTGCTTTGCGCCGCTGAGGCCTTAGACGGCCCAGTAGTGGTTGCTTTTGCAGACACGCTCTTTAAGGCCGATTTTAAAATCTCCAAAGAAGACGAAGGTATTTTATGGGTCAAGCAAATAGAAGACCCAAGCGCGTTTGGTGTCATAAAGCTGAATGCCAACGGTGAAATCATCGATTTTGTCGAGAAGCCCCAAACGTTTGTTTCCGACCTTGCCATGATTGGTATCTATTACTTCAAAGACGGTGCACGCCTCAAACAAGAACTCCAATACCTCATTGACAACGCGGTCATCAAAAGCGGTGAATACCAGCTCCCTGACGCCCTTCGTAGGCTCACAGAAGCGGGGGTTTCCTTTAAACCCGGAACCGTAGATGAATGGCTAGATTGCGGAAACAAAGAAGTTACTGTCCAAACCAATCAACGCGTACTCGAACATGACCTCGGTGCGGGCCGTTTGCAGCAGCTCTCATCGAATATTGTCGATAGCGTTGTTATTCAACCATGTTATATCGGCCCCAATGTGCGCATCGAAAGATCTGTAGTTGGTCCGCATGTTTCTCTAGGTGAAGGCACTGTTGTTACCAATGCAAATATCAAAAACTGCATTGTGGGGGCTCATACCAACTTAGCTCACGTCAATTTAGCGGACGCCATGATTGGCTCTAATGCACAATATGTTGGCCGTTCCAAAGACCTGAGTCTGGGCGATTTTAGTAGTGTACATGAATAAGCTCTTTTACGCCCTTCTGTTGCTTGCTTTGGCTTCGTGTAAAATGCACGAACCAGTTGCAGCAACCCAAGATACAGCTTATATCAGGCAGTTTCACAGTGGAGTGCGCAACATGCTCAACGAACAGCACGAGGCGGCTATCCTAGATTTCAAAGCTTGTTTGGCCAAACAACCCAACGACGCCGCGGTACATTACGCGCTTTTTCAGTCTTACCTCAAGCAAAATCGCTACGAAGAAGCAGCCTTCCATACCGAACAAGCGGCCAAACTCGATCCTAAAAACTTACATTACAAACGCGAGTTGGCTTTTATGTACCAACAATTGGGCAAGGCACAAGAGGCGGCTACCGTATTTGAAGGCTTATTGAAAGCGGACCCTAAAAACATCGACTATTACAGCGGTGCCCTTAAATGCTACGATGAACTCCAAAAACCTGCGAAGTCTTATGCTTTAATTGTAAAAATGGAGCAACAACTCGGCGAAAATCCAAGTACTGTTTTGGAAAAGTTTCGCTTACTCCAACAAATGGGTAAGGTAAAAGAAAGTGTTGCGCTGCTCGAAGCAGCAAGAATCACCTTCCCTTCTGAAGCGAATATTCTTGCCAATTTAGTCGATCATTATTTTAGAATTCAAGATTATTCGGCAGGTTTCGGCTTGCTCAAAGACCTCGTTGAAGCCGATCCAAACAACGGAGTTGCCCTACTGATGTATGGTGAAATGCTTTACCGCTCTGGTAAAGTGGACGAAGGCAAAAAGTATTTGCACAAAGGTATTTTAGCTGAAGGCCCAAACTTAGATCAGAAAATGAATATTTTGATCATGCTGGTTAATGAAAACAAACAGGCCGCTCCAGACCCTAAATTGGAGCCGCTTGTTCAGTACATGACCCAAACTTTTCCCAACGAGGCCAAGGCGCATTCTATAGCCGGAGATTACTATTATGTTGCTGGGCAACCAAATGCTGCTATTAACAACTACCGTCAAACATTGCGCTGCGACCCTAATTTGTATCCTGTCTGGAATCAAGTGCTCATTTTAGAATTTGAACAAGGCCGTTGGTCCGACCTCCAAAAAGATGCCTCAGCCTGTGCAGAACTCTTTCCGAGCCAAGCACTTCCTTTCTTTTTCGAAGGCCTGACCCTGAACCGCAGTGGTTCTTATGCAGCTGCCATCGAAAGCCTCGAAACAGCCAAATCAGTCTTGATCAAAGACAATGCACTCCTTGCTGAAGTAATTTGTCAGATAGCTGTGGCAACGCTAGGCCAAAAAAACAACGACAAAGCCCTTGCCCTATTTAAAGAAGCCATGACACTTAGTCAGGGTAATCTCATAGTTGAATTGAATTATTTACATGAGCTTGCTAAATATCAAATGGAGGCAAGCAAAACCAATGAGCGCTTGACAGAAATCGCCAATCAATTTGGAGGTAATCCACGTTCTTTATTTGAAGTCGCCTATTCTTCTTTCCAATTGGAAAAATGGAGTATTGCACGCGATTGGCTTTTAAAAGTACAAGATCCAAAATTCGTTCAGAGTGCCGTATATCAAGAATTGCTCGGCGATGTCTATTTCAAATTAGGTCAGGTTCAAGACGCACTTGCTTGCTGGCAAAAGGCGCTTACTTATGGAGAAGGAAGTATTGTTCTTACCGAGAAAATCACCAAAAAAAGCTATGTACAAAATCCTTATTAAATCACTCCTTTTTGGCTGCTTATTCTTGGGTTTAAACGCCTGCAAGACTTCTGAAGTTTTTGTGCAAGAGGGCACCAATGATAAATTACCAAAGCTCAAAGACAAAGAGCTCATAGACCGCATCGATAGTTTGTCTGGTATTGAGCCCAAAACGTTTTATAGCAAACTCACCGTTACCTATAAAGACTTAAGTAAATCAGCAGAAGAAAACGAAATTTCGCTCAAAACATCCATTAAAATCGTCAGTGATAGTGCCGTTTCGGCCATTATAACCTACGCAAAGATTCCAGTCGTTACCGCACTTGTAACTCAAGACACCCTCAGCGTTGTCAACAAAAGAGACCGCTGTTACACAGTGGCTTCACTCGACTATTTAAAAGAATTATTTGGCGTCGATTTTTCATACGAGAACATGGAAGAAATCATTTACGGCAAACCCCTAGATTACCAACTGACCCAAAAGTATTTTGTAGACAACGACCCTTTTCATTACAGTGTGTCTACACATAAAAAGCGCGATCGCAAAAAACCAGATCGCAAACAAAAAGATGACCTCATGATCCAATACCATCTTACAAACGATGCCAAAGCCCTCAAGCAAACGCGCATCTGGAGTTTGGAAGATGCCACGGAGGTGAGTGTTGTGTACTTGGAAAGACAAGTAGTGGACGGCTTTGATTTACCATCAAAAGTGGAGATCAATATCCGAACACCAAAAAAAGCGCTGTTGCTTACTTTGAACTATGAGCGCGTAGAAGTCAATGAACCCCAAGAATTGATCATCGTCATACCAGATAGCTATGAAAAATGTGATTAGACTCCTTTTGCTTTTGTGTTTGGCGCAACAGGCCTACGCACAACAAGATCAAAATCAGCTCAAGCGCGAGCAACAAAAATTAGAGAAGCGCATCTCTAATACCAAAAAATTATTGAACAAGGTCAAGAACAACAGCCAGGCCTCGCTCAATGAAATTCGCCTGATTGAAAATCAAATCCGCAGCCGCGAAGCTTTGGTCAATCTTTTTGATAACCAAGTTCGGAGTGCCGAAATGAAAATCGTTCAGAAGAAAATCGAGATCAAGCGTTTGCGCACCAAGCTAACTCAACTCAAGCAGCAATACCGCAAAATGTTTTTGTACGCCTACAAACACCGCGGAAACTACAACAAAGTCATGTACCTCTTGGCTTCAGCTGACTACAACGAAGCCTTGCGTCGCAACCGTTACCTTAAAAAGGTGGCAGCCGTTCAGCGCAAACAAGCCGCGCTCATTCAACAGCACCAACAACTCATTTTTAAAGAAATCAATCAAATAGATGCCGAGAAGCAAATCAAGCAACAAGCGTTAGTCGAGAAACAACAAGAGCGTCAGCTCATCGAAAAGGACAAAACAAAAAAAGAGAAGTCATATCAAAAGTTTAAGAAGGAAGAGCAGGCGCTTGTTACCCAATTAAAAGAAGATGAACGCAAAAAAATTCAGCTCAAAAAGCAAATTGATGCTGCCATTAGAGCGGATATCGCAAGAGAACAGGCACGGGAAGCTGCACGTCAGGCTGAATTAGCAAAGGCAGCCCCAAAACCTGCACCCAAAACCACCCCCAAAACCACCACAGGCACTACCACGGCTCCTGCCCCCAAAACCACGACCACAACAGCTGCCCCTAAAGTGGTTGCAAGCCCTATTTCTACAGAAGGCGCTGCTATTGGCAAGAGTTTTGAAACTAACCGAGGTCGATTGCCTTGGCCGGTTGATAACGGAAGCGTAACAGAAAGATTTGGCCGCAATTACCACCCTACCTTAAGTGGCGTAGAATGGAATAACAATGGCATCGACATTACTTGTAATAAAGGTTCAAAGGTCCGCGCTGTATTTGAAGGCGAAGTTACCACGGTCTTTTCCGTTCCTGGGGCTGGAAAGGTTGTTATTATTAAGCATGGTGCCTATCGTACAGTTTACGGAAATCTTGCTGAAACTTTTGTGGGTGTTGGATCGAAAGTATCCACTAAGCAAGCTATTGGAACTTTACTTAATGATGGAGGAGTTTCCGTTTGCCATTTCGAAGTGCATCAGGTGGTAGGCGTGAACCCTGTTACGCTCAACCCTTCTCTTTGGATTGGCCGCTAAGGCTTAGTTCGCTTTCGTAAACCAACCACATCGCGCAAATGCCCCAGATGGGAACAGCCGCTTTATCGGTGTCTAGGTAATTATTCAAAAAGGCATGAATAAAATAAGTGCTGAGTGCCATTATTGTACTTAAGACAATAATGCGGTCTTCTTTATTTTCTTTAGGCAAACGATGATACAATGTAATACCTGTAAAGAAAATAGCGGCAACCACCGCAATTAAGCTCAGCATGCCTATTAATCCAGTTTCTGCTAAGGCTCCTAAATATTCACTGTGCGCATTGCCCATATCTCCAAAGTTGGTAGAAATGATGGTTAGGTTTTCTGGCCGTTGAAAAGGTGCATATTCAAAAGCATAGGTGCCAGGCCCATAACCCATGATGGGGCGCTCCTTGAACATAGCAATAGCACAACTCCACCGGTTGATGCGCTCGAGGTTTGATGCATCTGTAGAAATATTAGCGGCACTTTGCAAGCGTTCGTCGAATGCTTCTGTCGTGTGTTCGTATTTATTGCGCTCGAGCTCCATCTGAATTTGATCCCAGTGGATGAATACTGCGATCAGCCCGACACCCACTAACACGGCAATGGGTTTCCAAGAAATCTTGTAGTATAGCACAACGGCGAGGCCGACACTACCTAGAACACTGAGCCAAGCAGCGCGGGTATAGGACAGCACAAGCCCAATTAAAATGATAACGATAAGACTGATGAGCGTCATTTGCACCAGCGGATTGTGTTTTTTGTAGAAATAAAGCCCAACTGCCAGAGGTAAAACGAGTGCCACAATTGCACCATAAATGGTGTGGTCTTTGAAGAAAGGCGACATTACCCAGTGCCCTTCTTTTTCGCCAAAACCATAAAAGGAATGATGGATGAGCGTGTAAATAATCACCAGAACAGTTGCCACGATAAATAGCCAAATGAATTCTATTCGGTTGCTGCGTCTCTGAAAGAAGTAAGTACCAAAAAACAAGACAGGTACAATAAACCAAAGTCTGGCGAGAATGAACTTAAATGACACTATTGGGTGGCTGCTCGTTATCGCTGAAAGCAGCATCCAAAGGATATAAATGACGATGGTCCAGATAAGCGGGCTACGCCAAATATACTGGGGGAGGAAGGCTTTTTTAATTTGAATGGCACTCAGGAAAATCATGAGTCCAAAAAGTAAGGGTTCGGTCGGGACAAACAGTCCAAAACTACTGGTGTATTCTTCGATATTGATAGATAAGGGCGTCAAAAAGGCCAAACTCAAGAATAGCTTCTCGGTCTGAAAAATAGCGTAATAGATGGCCAATAAGCCAACTGGAATGAGGGAATATACAGTAGGGTCGGTCATTTGAACCTTATGCGGCGTTCTGCTGAAGTTCTTTGATGCGTTGTCTGATCAGCAAGAAAAACAAGCCGAATAAAAACCCGCCTACAGTAGCAACCAACACAATAATCATGCGCTTTGGTTTTTCTTTGCGGTCAGCAACAACAGCTCTTTCTACCACAAATTTGTGATTGAAATTGGCATTTGCATCGGATTCAGCTTGCTCGTAAGACACTTTAAAGTCCTCAATTTTGACGATTTTTTCGTTGCGTTGGTATTCTAAACCGTCGTAAACAGAGCCATACTTGCTGTTGGCTTCAATTTTTTTGCGGAGCTCTTCTTTTTCTTGCGGATTTTTGGCATCCACCAATGCTTGGTAAAGGGTAGCTCGGGTATCGTTTGGCAAAACGCCTAGCGCAGCGAGGTCTTCTAAGCGCGTGAGGATGGAGTCGCGCTCCTTTTCCATTTGTTGTTTTTTGCGTAAATTGATATGAAATGCTGGAATGGTGCGTTCGCGGATCATTTCGTTTTTGATGGTATCGATGAGGTCTACGATATCATTAGCCATTGCCGCGGCTTGCTTGGGGTTTTCGTCTAGTACATCGATTTGAATGGAGCCGTAACGCGTGCGCCCAAAAGTGAAATGTTCGTTGTAGGCTTTGTTGAGTTTGTAGTATTTATTCGGATCAGTTTTAGAGATATCGTAGTCCTGCAGGAGGTCGTACTTTTGAACTATGCGGTCTCTGATGCGCGATGAAGACAAAATTTGCACGAGTTGTTCGGCTTGTTCTTCTTCTCCGAAGTCCATTGCAGCAGCTTTAACATTTCGCTGTTCAGAGAAGGAAACATTGCTAGATGCTGCGGGAAATACAATGGCAGTTGATAGATATAAAGGGGTAATCAGAAAGGCGACAATGATGGAGATGACTGCGGCAGCGCTTGTAAAGAGCACCAGTGCTTTTCGTTGATTCCAAAGAAAAATTAATAAGGCGTTGCGTTGGTCTGAGAGGTTGTTGTTTTCCATAGGTCTTCTTGCGGGCGCTAATTTTTTTCAAAGCTATGACAATAACTCCAAAAATCCATATTTATTGCGTTTTACTGCGTTTTTGAGCAAGTGAAATCAGCTCCTTGATATCTATAAATTTAAAAGCAAAAAGCAAGAATATAGTGACTAAAACATCAATGAACAGGATCCAGTCACCATACACATACCCTAACGGAGACCAATCAACAATGATAAACCAAAATAATAAGGCTAAAATGAGCAACGGATATCTATAAAAATAGCGATCAATAATTGGCAATTTAAACAAGCGTTTACAGTAAATTGCTTGTGCCAACGCCACAAGAAGTTGCGTTAAGGCAGCAACCCCTGCGGCAATCACTGCTCCGCCGTTGAGCACTTTTGGAATTAAAATCAAATTCAAACTTATATTCACCAATAAACCAATAAATGAAATGGTATTCAACACCTTTAATGATCCATTTGCTGTGAGCAAGGAGCCATAAATCAGGTTTGACGCCATTCCAAAAAAGGCGATGCTCAATAAAAACAGTATGTGATTGCTTTCAACGGAGGTGTGGTCATAGATTTGATCCATAAAAAGGCCTCCTCTCATCAAACTAAATACCATAAATGCCAAACTCGAACCCAAGAGTAGTTTGCTGGCTTGGCTTACCAAAGTACCAATTGCTTGCGGGTTTTCTTTGAGCATTTTGGCAAACATCGGAAATAGTAAGCCTGCAAAAACCATTGCAAACATGTACAAGGCATCAATTAAGCGATATGCTTGCGCATAATAGGCAGCTTCTTGTTGGCCATTATCTACAGAAAAGTGAAGGAGTAAAAGTGCATCTATGCGGGTATATAGCGTCATGAGCACGATGAGTAGTGCAAAAGGAAATGATTTTTGGATGACAGGTAAAATGGCATTCAGGCGCGGCCATTCCAATTGGGGTTTGAGTAAATACAATGCCAAACCTCCAGCAAAAAGAAAACTCATCGCGTAGCAGCCGAATTGAAACATACTATAGGTTTCAATATCGATGAGTTTGAAACCGTCCGGATAAAAGTAAATAATATAGCCCATTGATAAGATGAGCAAAAGGCGATCGAGGACGCTTAAAAAGGCATCTAAACGGAAGCGTTGCAGACCGGCAAAGTAGCTCCGAAAAAAGGAGATGTTTGCAATTAAGAATTGGTTAAGTCCAAGAAAAAGTATCAGCCTATATTCGGTCCAGCTGAGCGCAACAAAAACTTTGAGAAGACCAATTCCAGATAGATAAACGAGCATTATTA
The DNA here is from genome assembly GCA_034680045.1 of Crocinitomicaceae bacterium. Classification (GTDB taxonomy): domain Bacteria; phylum Bacteroidota; class Bacteroidia; order Flavobacteriales_D; family Crocinitomicaceae; genus UBA952. Next base: position 14,556 of record JAXITO010000013.1, read on the forward strand.
AAAGGCGTAGGCCTAGTATAGTTGAGAATAACTTTTTGGCTTCAGGCAAATTTTGAGCGCTTAGCCTCGTGCTATAATTATTGACACCTAAATCAAAAACGATGGAGATGATTAAGCTAAAATTGAAAAAAGCGAAGTAAATCCCGTATTGTTGGCCAACAATATTTTGTACAGCCATATCAATTGCGAAGATGGCCACGGGCTTCACCAAGAGGTTCAAGCCCAACGAAAAGAATAGATTGGAATAAAAACTGCGTTCCTTCATGCGCCTGAGTAGGTCAGGCCCAAAGATAGGATTTTATTCAAACTAGCGCAGCAAATTGACGTGACCTGTAAGTACCTTGCGCTCGTCGAGGTCTGATATTTTGTATAAAATACGATAAGTATATATGCCCGTTGGAGCTTGGAGTGCATCTGGGCCGTACGAGCCGTCCCAACCAACCAAGGCGTTGTGACTTTCAAAGATTACTTCTCCCCAGCGATTGTAAATGAGCATTTTATAATTGTATGGATCTATACCCGATGTAAAAATAGGAAGAAAGGTTTGGTTGAATTGATCTCCATCAGGAGTGAAAGAATTTGGAATGTAGTATACTTGTCCTGGATCAAATCCTAAATAAAAAGACGTTGAATCTGAACAACCCAAATTAGAAAATGCGTAGAGTACGACATCGACCCCCTCATTTTCTGCTTGAAAAACATGACTTGGACCTACCTCGGTTGAGGTTGCCCCATCACCAAAATCCCAGATGTAGCTGTTTGCTCCAACTGAAGTATTTAAGAAGTAAAGTTCTTGATTTGGTTCGGTAAATACTTGTGAAGAGGGTTCAAATGACGCAATTGGGTAGTTTTCAACGGTGATGAGGTTGGCAATTGTTGTTGTGCTGGCACAACCATTTAAGGTGGTCGTTAGAGAAACAGAATAATTGCCATTGGTGTTAAATGATAGATTGACTTGCTCGCCACTAGCTGATAATTGGTTGCTCGTTTCCCAAGAATAAGAAGTGTTGTTGCCTGCATCAGCACTCAGGTTAACAATGAGTGGAACACAACCCGCAGTGACATCAGCGGTAAATGTACTCATCGGTAATGGCAAAACTGTGACAGAAGCTTGAAGTGTGTCTGATGAACAACCATTAAGCACATTGAATACTTGTATGGTGGTGTCTTGCTGTGGTGTGAAGGTATTTATTGAGCTACCCGGTACACTATTTGGTCCCCAATAAAACGTACCAGAAGGGTTGGCGTTTGCAATTAGAGTGACACTATTTCCGGCGCAAATTGTTTGGTTACTGACGGTAATGTTCGGGACAGGAAGTACAGTGATGGTGGCATTTGTTGGAACTGAACTACAGCCATTGACGGTATAGACTAAAATATAGTTTGTTGTTGAAGTTGGGCTTAAGGATTGAAAACTAGAAGTACTGCCGTTAGACCAAATATAGGTTCCATTTGGTAGATCCACAAAGGCGCCGATGGTAGCAGTTTCACCACTACAAATGGTGTCATTTTGTGTAAGAACTTGAGGTACTGGCTTCACTATAATACTTGCCGATGCGGTGTCTGCACAACCCAGAACGCTATAAATGACTTGAAATGTTGTCGTTGAATTGAGTACTTGGCTCAAATTTGCTTGGTTATTGCCTGTTGGCGACCAATTGTAGCTTCCACCGGGTATAGAAACCTGAGTAGTTACGATCCCAATGTTTCCTGCACAGATCGTGTCATTTTGCGCACTTACAACCGGGTATGGATTTACAACTACTGTTTGTGTAACAGGATTCGCACATAAACCGACCGTTGGTGTAAATGTGTAAGTTGTTGTTGCATTGAAGTTAGGTGTAGGATTCCAAGAGCCAGTTACCGCATTAGTTGATGTTGCTGGAAGCACAAACGGCATACCTGTACAAATTGGTCCGATAGTATTAAAAATTGGTGTAGTATTTGCTTGCTGATTAATTGTAATGGTTTCGGTATCTGTACAGCCATTTACACCTGTAGCTGTAACGGTATAGGTACCGGGTGTACTGATCGTCAAATTATTTGTACTTGCCAATACTGAGGTTCCATTTGTCCAACTGTAACTCACTCCACCACTCGCGTTGAGTAAAATGGATGTTGTGTTGCAATTGAGATTAGTTGCTCCAGTGATATTTTGTATAAGTGCAACAGGAGCTGTTGTATTTTGCGTAATGACAATTACTTCGGTATCAATACATCCGTTTAGCGCAGTTGCGGTTAATGTATAAGTGCCGGATGTTGTAATAGTTGTAGTGCTCGTTGTGGAGATGGTTGTTGAGCTATTAGACCAAGTATACGTATTGCCGCCACTACCATTCAGTGTAATTGATGGCGTACTACAAGTTAGTTCTTGCGTAATTGGGCTCGTTAAAATCACTGCAAGAGGGGTTGAAATATCTTGCGTAATGGTAATGTTCGTGGTGGCGGCACAACCATTTTGGTCAAGAACGCCAAGCGTATAAATTCCTGGCGAGGTAACAGAGATAGAAGTCCCTGTCGAAATAGGATTGACACCATTGGCCCAAGCAAATGCCCCGTTTCCTACGGCACTTAGGCTAATAGAGGTTTGAGTACAATTCAAAACAGTAGTATTTGCGGCATTGTTTATACTGACAGTAGGCAATGAATTAACGGTAACTGAAGTAGTCGCAGGTAGCGCACAAAGACCTACGGTTGGTGTAAATGTGTAAGATGTAGTTTGTAAGTTGTTTGGCAATGGAGCCCATGTTCCTGTGATGCCTTCTAATGATGAAGTTGGAAGAATAGGAAAGGTGCCACCGGCGCAAATAGCTGGAATTGGTGAAAAATTGGATGTAATATTTGGATTGACAACCAGGACACCATTTAGATTAGTGCCGCCATTCCAGAAACCTCCGCCTGTTGTATTATAACCACCGTAAACCGTACAACCATTATATGTGTAGCTAAATGCATAATAGTAAGTTCCTGGAGTAAGGTTGCTTAAAGTTGCTAGGTATTCGTCGTTGTTTGGATTGACTAGTGAAGATGGGTTGTAAGTTGCACTGCTCCATGCACTTGGTGGCCATGTTGACGGATTTGAATTTATAGTGTTAATCCCGTATTGAACGCTAATCCCTGCACCTTGCCCAGCTGTTTCAGTGAGTCCGGGTTCGAATACTTGTCCATAAATAGTTAAACTTTGTCCTTCACAGATTGAACTTGTTCCGGGTGCTTGAATATTTGCAAAATTAAGTCCATTAATTTGGGTGGCAGTAATTGCACTATTTGCGCTACATCCACCAATGGTATATTGAACGTTGTAGTTAGTTGTTGCGGTTGGGCTGACTGTTATTGTATTTGTTGTTTGCCCGCTAGGTGTCCAAAGGTAGGTGCCTCCAGTTGGTGTTGCGTTAGCACTTAATGTTACGGCAGATCCCGTACAAAACGTTTGTGCTGTACCAGAAACAGTAGGGGTAGGGTTAACGGTTACGACTACTTGATCTTGACTCGTACAAGAACCTTGAGTTGCAGTGAGGGTATATGTTGTTGTTGTGGCAGGGCTAGCAATTGGATTGAGAATATTTGTAGCGCTTAGACCTGTTGCTGGAGTCCAAGAAAACGTAAGTGGAGCAGTACTTCCAGAACCGCTTCCTACAGAGGCAAGGCCTGCTAACTGAATAGATCCTCCAGCGCATAGAACAACGTTATTACCGGCATTCACAATCGGGTTGGTGCACGAAGTGGTTGGACAACTGGTAAAGTAAGAAACAGAAGATGGCCCAGTTAATGGGCTGCAAAAAAATTGCGAAAGTTGTAAACTATATAATCCTGTAGTGGGACAAACCCATGATGCAGGTGTTTGACATCCGCCGATACAGAATCCACCTCCGCAACCATCATCCCAGCCTTGTACTAATACACTGGTGGCATTATAAATTCTTAAATAAGTATCTACATTACTAAGGCCACAAGTTGCAAAGGTATATGTACATCCAGCGGTACCCGTAAATGTAAATACTGGCGCTGTACCTGCAGGAAAAGTAGCTGTAAATTGTGTTGTGGTTGTTGGTGTAATAGGCGTAATACTCGTTGGTGCTGTGCAATATTGCGCACTTAGAGAAGTGCCAAATAACGATATAAAGAATAAAAACGTTAGCCAAAAACGCATGAAGTGTAGTAGTTCAGATTTAGTACTAGTAAAGTTAACAAATCAGAAACGGAAATTGTGCTTGAGCGTTGCCTTTTAAATAAATAAAAAAGGCTTCCGAAGAAGCCTTAATTTAAAAGTCGAATGTTTCCATGAATTTGGTGGTGAAGTTACCGGCATTAAAATCCGGGTTATCCATGAGTTTTTGATGGAATGGAATAGTGGTTTTGACACCGCCAATTACGTATTCACTCAGGGCACGTTTCATTTTTAAGATGGCTTCTTCGCGGGTTTGTGCGACAACAATTAATTTAGAAATCATGGAGTCGTAGTAAGGCGGAATAGAGTAACCGGCGTATACGTGAGCGTCGATGCGTACACCGTGTCCGCCCGGGCAATGGTAATCTGTTATTTTCCCTGGGCTTGGACGAAAATCTGCGTATGGGTCTTCGGCGTTGATGCGACACTGAATAGCGTGCATAGTTGGGTAGTAATTTTTACCAGATATTTTTTCTCCGGCAGCAATTTTAATTTGCTCCTTGATGAGGTCAAAATTGATGACTTCTTCGGTAATGGTGTGTTCTACCTGAATACGCGTATTCATTTCCATGAAATAGAAGTCTCGGTTTTTGTCGACCAAAAACTCAACGGTACCAACGCCTTCATATTTTACAGCTTTTGCCGCTTTAATTGCTGCTGCACCCATTCTTTCACGGAGTTCGTCGGTCATGAATGGAGATGGTGTTTCTTCCACTAGTTTTTGGTGACGACGTTGAATGGAGCAGTCGCGCTCGGAGAGGTGACATGCGTTTCCGTATTGGTCTCCGGCAATTTGAATTTCGATGTGGCGCGGCTCCTCTATGAATTTTTCCATGTAGATACCATCGTTGCCAAATGCTGCTCCGGCTTCTTGACGAGCGGAATCCCAGGCTGCTTCCATTTCGTCTTTTTTCCAGACGATGCGCATGCCTTTTCCACCACCACCAGCAGTAGCTTTTAGAATGACAGGGTATTTCACTACTTCAGCCGTTACAAAGGCATCGGCTAAGTCTTTTAACAAACCTGTTGAACCAGGAATACAAGGTACGCCCGCAGCAATCATGGTTGCTTTTGCAGTGGCTTTGTCGCCCATTCCGGCAATTTGCTCGGGTAAGGCACCAATGAATTTGATACCGTGTTCCTGACAAACTTTCGAGAATTTTTCGTTTTCAGAAAGAAAACCGTAGCCTGGATGGATGGCATCGGCGTTCGTAATTTCTGCCGCTGCAATGATGTTAGGGATGCTTAGATAAGACAAAGCGCTCGTTGGAGGCCCAATACAAACAGCTTCGTCTGCAAAACGTACAGGCAAGCTGTCTTTGTCTGCGGTAGAATAAACGGCCACCGTTTTGATGCCCATTTCTTTACAGGTGCGAATCACGCGCAGCGCAATTTCGCCGCGATTGGCAATCAATATTTTTTTAAACATGTGTCGGTATTTAAGCTGGATCTACCAAGAATAATGGCTGATCGTAGTCTACAGGGCTCGCGTTGTCTACGAGCACTTTAACAATTTTACCAGAGATTTCAGATTCAATTTCATTGAAAGTTTTCATGGCTTCAATGATACAAACTTTGTCTCCTTTTTGAATGCTGTCGCCAATATTAACAAACGCGTCTTTGTCTGGCCCAGGTGTACGGTAGAAAGTACCGATCATTGGGGATTTGACCGTGATGTATTTGCTGTCGTCGTTGCTACTGCTATCAGTACTTGCAGGAGCAGCACTGGTTGCAACTGGTGCTGGTGCAGCAGCCACAGGAGCAGCTACCATTGGTGCAGCCTGATACATAATTGGCTCAGTTTGGCTGCCTTTGATTGAAATGCGAAAACCTTCTCTTTCGATTTCAACTTTGCCGAGTCCGGATTTGGACACCAACTTGATAAGGTCTTTGATCTCTTCTAAATTCATGGTCTAATTTTTTTCAAAGTTAATTTAATTATGAATTGTAGGCCCACTTGAGGTAAATAGCTCCCCAAGTGAAACCGCCACCGAATGCAGATAGGATAAGGACTTCACCTTTTTTCAGCTGACTTTCGTAATCCCATAAGCAAAGTGGCAAAGTTCCTGCGGTTGTATTGCCGTAGCGCTGAATATTGATCATGACCTTTTCTTTGGTCAGACCCATGCGGTTGGCAGTTGCGTCGATGATGCGGAGGTTGGCCTGATGCGGAACCAACCAACTGACGTCATCGCTTGTTAACTGATTGCGTTCCATAATTTCGGCTGAGACATCGGCCATGTTGGTAACGGCAAATTTGAAAACAGCTTGTCCTTCTTGTTTGACGTAGTGTAAACGGTTTTCAACCGTTTCAATGGAAGCTGGCATGTACGAACCACCGGCTGGTTGTTGCAAGTATTGACGACCCGCGCCATCGCTTCTCAAGATGAAGTCCATGACACCGTTGCCTTCGTCGTTTGGCTCTAGTAAAACAGCACCAGCGCCGTCGCCGAAAATAACGCAAGTGGTGCGATCTTGGTAATCGATGATGGACGTCATTTTATCGACGCCAATGACCAATACTTTTTTGTGTTTCCCTGATTCAATGAATTGCGAACCTGTAGACAACGCATATAAAAAGCCTGAGCATGCCGCATTGACATCAAAACTCCAAGCGTTTTTCATGCCAACTTTATCGCAAACGATGTTGGCAGTACTTGGGAAAGGGTGGTCAGGTGTGACCGTACCTACAATGACTAATTCTATTTCTAAAGGATCGATGCCTTTTTTCTCAAGTAGAGCTTTAACTGCTGCTGCGGCCATATCAGAACTTGCGCCATCTTTCATGATACGGCGTTCTTTGATGCCGGTGCGGCTCATGATCCATTCATCAGATGTATCGACCAACTTTGCTAAATCGTCGTTTGATAAAATATGTTCAGGCACATAGCCCTGAACTGCGGTAATAGCAGCGGTGATTTTACCCATGTTAGTTAAAAGCTTCGTTAATTTTTTCTGTTAGGTTTGAACTCACCACGTTGTGCGCGTGAAGAATCATGTTTTTGACGGCGATATCATTAGAAATGCCGTGTCCGATAATAGCATTGCCTTTCACACCTAAAATAGGGGTGCCGCCATAGTTTTCGTAATTGAAACGATCGAAGTATTCGTCCTGAATGCCTCGCTTTTTCATTAAGGTGAAAATACCTTCTGCTTCTTTAAGTACGATATTACCGGTGAAGCCATCGCAAACAATGACGTCGGCAACGCCTGTAAAGAGGTCGCGACCTTCGATGTTCCCCGTAAAATTGAGTTCGTCAGATTCAGAAAGTAATTTGTAGGTGGCTATTGAAAGTAAGTTTCCTTTTGAATCTTCTTCACCGATATTGAGCAAAGCTACTTTTGGATTTTCGAGGCCTAAAACATTGGCTGCATAAACTGCGCCTAGAACTGCGAATTGGTAAAGTACGTCTGACTTACAATCGGCGTTGGAGCCCACATCTAGCAATACAGATTGCCCGCCATTGATGGTGGGCAAAGTAGAAGTTATACACGGACGAATAACACCTGGTATAGTATTGAGTTTGTACATGGCACCCACGAGCATAGCACCGGTATTGCCGTTGCTTGCAAATACATCGATGAGTCCTTTGGCGAGCATTTCAAAACCGACAGCAATAGAACTGTTAGGTTTTTTGGGAAGCGCTCGGGTAGGATGATCGTGGTAGGTAATTACTTCAGGTGCGTGTATGATTTCGAACAACGCAGCACTCTGACCACGACTCGCTAATTCTTTTTGAATTTGGAGTTCGTCACCAAACAAAACAATAGTGACATCATTACCCAAAGCTTCTTTGGCTAATAATGCACCATCAATTGTCGCTTGCGGAGCGAAATCGCCACCGGAGACATCAAGCCCAATCTTCATGGGAGAAAATTAGAACTGACTAAGCCTCCTCGATGGAGTCTGTTGTTTTCTCAGCTACAACTTTTCCTTTGTAGTAGAGTTTGCCTTCATGCCAATGAGCATGGTGAAACAAGTGTGGTTGTCCAGTTGTAGGGCAAGTAGCAACATTGCTTGCAGTCGCTTTTTTGTGCGTTCTACGTTTGTCACGACGTGTGGTCGATATTCTTCGTTTAGGATGCGCCATTTTTGTTAATTTATATCTATTAATTTAAATTCTTAAGTGCAGACCACCGTGGGTCTATGTCGTCGTCGTCATCGGTTTTTGAATCGGAAGAAGGTTGTTGGTATTTGTTAATTAATTCCACCATTTCTTCATTGCAGTCGCCGTCTTCGTGCACCATTTTGGCGGGTAAAGAAAGGCTAATTAGCTCATACAAAGGTTGGGTTAGGTCAATTTGATAGCTTTCAGGTGCAATAACGATAAGGTTTTCATCTTCGGATTCTTCTTCTCCGAAGGTATAATAGAGGGTTAGGTCTCCTTCTATTTCTTGTGCTAATGGCTCTGAACAGCGATCACAATCAGTAAAGATAAAACCATCGATTTCTAAATTAGCGATCAGCATAGTTTCTTTCTTTTCTAACTCTAGGTAGGCAATGAGCCGACCATTTTCGATGAGCGAATAAGGCAATGATTCAAAGAACGATTTGTCAATGTCGAATTCAAACTCATGGAGCCCTATCTTTAATCCTACGAAGGGTATGGCGAACGGACTTTTCATAATGAATGTTTCACTGACGAAAACGAAAGGGCAAAATTAAGGATTTATTTTGGATTTTTAAAATCAGTTGGAACGATCTTGTTCCTTCTTTCCTTTTTCATCCTGTGAAACAGCCAATGGATTGGCGTGTATCTCCTTGAAAACTTTTCTTTTGCGGTAAATATCTACGGCTAAAAATATTGCGCTACGCAAGCTTTGTTCGTCGGCTTCCATTTTGCCAGCGATGTCAAAAGCGGTACCGTGGTCGGGGCTAGTGCGTACAATGGGCAGGCCAGCTGTAAAATTGACGCCGTCGTCGAAGCAAAGCGCCTTAAATGCCGTTAAGCCTTGGTCGTGGTACATTGCCAACACGCCGTCAAATTGCTGACGCAGTGGCGAACCAAAAAAGCCGTCAGCGGGATAAGGTCCAAAAGCGAGGATGCCTTTATTTTTAGCTGCTTGTATCGCAGGAATGATGGTTTGTTGTTCTTCTTCGCCAATTTTGCCGTTTTCACCGGCGTGCGGATTCAGTCCAAAAACAGCAATTCTGGGTCTAATGAGCCCAAAATCTTTTTTCAAGCTTTGCTCAAATGCTTCAATTTTAGAAACGATGAGGTCTTTTTGAAGCTTGCTCGAAATGTCTTTAATTGGAATGTGTGTTGTGACCAAAGCAACGCGCAGGTTGCCAGAAACAAGCACCATTAATGCTTCTTTGGCACCAGACATCTCAGCGAGGTATTCGGTATGTCCAGGAAAGTTGAAGCCTGCTTTGGCGACGTTTTCTTTTGAAAAAGGAGCAGTGACAAGCACATCAATTTTACCATCGGCGAGGTCGCGGGTGGCGGCTTCTAAAGACAGTAAAGCATATTTACCACCATCGGCATTAGACACACCGGGCTCCATTTGAACTTCTTCTTGCCAAACATTGATGATGTTCACTTTTTTAGGGTTGATGTCGGCTGCGCTTTTACAAGACAAGTAATTGAATTCTTGTAAATTGAGTTGTTTCTTGTAATGCGAAATCACTTTGTTTGACCCGTAGACCACAGGAACGATATCCGTTAGAATGCGGTTGTCGTGGAGGGCTTTTACGATAATTTCAGGTCCAACACCGTTGAGGTCACCGATAGTGATGCCGACTTTGATCAAGTTCTTGTTAACCGGCTCTTTGTCTTTTACCTCTTTATCTTTGGTTTCTTTTTCCATTAAATGTTGTTGGTTTTTAGGAAGTGGTAAAGCAAGCGCACGCCTGCTCCGGTTCCGCCGTCGCCTTTATAGTTTTCAGCTGCGTCTAGCCAAGCTGGCCCGGCGATGTCCATGTGAATGTAAGGAGCAGTTACGAAATGCTCGAGAAATTTACCTGCTGAAATCATGCCGGCATTTGGTCCGCCGATGTTTTTGAGATCGGCAATTTTAGATTTCATGTGTTTTTTGTAGTCGTCCCAGAAAGGGAAGCGCACCACGCGCTCATGCACTGCATTGCCACTTTGTTCGAGTTGCTCGAATATTTGATCGGCGGCATTACCCATAATGATACTTGCTTCAGTGCCAATGGCGCGCAAAGCAGCACCTGTTAAAGTAGCAGCGTCAATGACCAATGCTGGATCAAACTTTTTAGAGTAAGCCAAGGCGTCGGCGAGGATCATGCGGCCCTCGGCATCGGTATTGAGTACTTCAACGGTGGTACCGTCGAACATCGTAATGACATCGCCTGGCGCATAAGCGTTACCACCTGGGCGGTTGTCAGTTGCCGGCAACAACGCCACAACATGAACCGGTAATTTTTGCAAAGCAGTAAGATATACAACTGCAGCCATGGTTGCGGCACCAGCCATATCGCCTTTCATGGTGTCCATGCTTCCTGGAGTAGGCTTTAAGCTCAAGCCTCCTGTATCGTAAACCACGCCTTTTCCGACCAATACAATTGGTTGTTTGTTTTTGGCATTTTTTGGTTTGTATTCGGCAATAGTAAATGTAGGCGGATCAATAGATCCTTTGTTGACAGCCAATAAGCCACCCATTTTGAGGGTCTCAATTTGCGTTTCTTCGAGCACTTTCACATCAAAATTGGCTTCTTTGCCCATTTCTACAACAGCTTGTGCAAGTTGCTCTGCATTGAGGTGAGACACCGGTGTATTGACTAAATCTCGGGTTTTAAAAACCGCCTTCGCCATGTTCACAAGTTCGGTGATTTGCGCTTGCGATACACCTGCTTTCACAACAACTTCGCTGAACTTTGCCGTTTCTGGCTTGCTAAAATGTTGGGTGAAGCGGTAGCTAGACAACAAGAGCCCTTCGAGTAGCGCATAGGCTTCTTCGGAACTGCCATTTTCTAGTAAGAGCGAAACTTGCGTGTCGTGCAAGTGTTTTTCAATGGTGTGTGCATGAATGCGAATTTGCTCAAGAGTTTGACCTTCTTGGATTTCAAATTCAAAGCCTTCTTTGGTTTTATAATACTCAAATTCTTTGGTGTTGTCTGTTTTTGCAACAAAGCGAACAACTGAATGAGTTGCATTTTTAGATTTTTTAGTCAGAGCTAACATGTCGATGAATTTGTACAAAGTTAAAAAGAATGAAGCTGCTACCCTTAAAATAATTCGTTGCTGTGCGCAATTAAAAATTTGTCGATCAAACGCGGAATCGGATGGTCTTGGAGGCCTGCTAGGTCTAGAAAAACAACATCTGAATGCATTTGATTCCAATTTGGATCAACAACAAAATATGCTTCAATTCGCTGATGGGTCAGGATATGTTGAAACCGCCCACCGATTATTGTTTGGGTGGCAAGATAGTTCTTCAATTGGTTTTCATCGGCGAATTCTGTCAAAGGAAATTCAAACAGCCCTTCCCAAATATCTTTAGGGCCTCTTTTTTGAAAAGCGAGTTGCTTTTGTGCGTTTTGTTGAAGGTGGTAGACAAAATAGCGTTTTCTTACTTTCACTTTTTTGAGTTTGACAGGAAGCAGCGCTACTTGGTTATCGCGGTGGGCGCTGCAAGTGGTTAAAACAGGGCAAGCGCTGCAATTTGGCGATACAGGTTTGCATTGCAAGGCGCCAAATTCCATAATGGCTTGGTTATGAAGTGCAGGGTTGCCAAGATCGAGCAATTCTTTTGCCAATGCCTCAAAAATGGGCTTCCCTTCTGAGGAATTGATGGGCACTTCAATGCCAAAATACCGACTCAAAACCCTAAAAACATTGCCGTCAATAACCGCATGTGGCAAATTGTAGGCAAAAGAAGCGATCGCCGCTGCTGTATACGGGCCCACTCCTTTGAGCTTTAATAAGCCTTCGTGGGTGTCAGGAAAAACACCGCCATAATCGAGTGCAATTTGCTGCGCAGTGGCATGTAAATTTCGGCCACGGCTATAATATCCGAGCCCTTGCCACAAATTGAGAACCTCTTGCTGAGTGGCAGCTGCAAGTTGCAGCACATCAGGATAGTTACTGAGAAATCTTTGGTAATAGGGCAAGCCTTGATCGACTCTTGTTTGCTGTAAAATGATTTCACTGAGCCAAATTGCATATGGGTCGTTGGTGTGTCTCCACGGCAAGTCTCTTTGGTGATGATTGTACCATTCTTGTAGTGCTTGACGGAGTACCTGCATAATTTATTTTAGAAATTTTGTCCGAAAATTACGCATATATACTTTCTGTGGAGTATTTTTGCCCCCGCAATTAATCACCTAATCAATTAACCCAGAGATATGACAAAAGCGGATATCGTTGCAAATATTGCAGAAGAAACCGGATTGGAAAGAGCAGAAGCACTTCGTGCAGTAGAAGCCTTTATGAACAACATCAAAGCTTCTATGGCTGACGGAAAAAACGTGTACCTACGTGGGTTTGGAAGTTTTGTGGTCAAGGAGCGCGCACAGAAAACAGGTCGCAACATCTCTAAGAACACCACTATCATCATTCCAGCACACAACATCCCATCTTTCAAGCCTTCTAAAACCTTTGTTGACGAGGTGAAGAACAAGGTTAAAGTAAAATAAGTTTTCTTTTTTTCTGAAATTTGTATTACCTTTGCACTCCCTTAACGGGGGTGCATTTTTTTTGTAACAAAGTACTAAACATATAACACCTTCTCATTATGCCAAGCGGTAAGAAAAGAAAAAGACATAAGATGGCGACGCACAAGCGTAAAAAAAGACTCAGAAAGAATCGCCACAAGAAGAAGAAATAATCCTTCTTTCTTTTATGTAAACGCATAGAGAGCTCATTGATTTTTCTTTGAGCTTTCATTGTTTCACCCTATAAACAATTTCAAGTGAATTTAGAACTCGTTGTAGACGCCCGTTCAAACGGCGTCTGGATAGCATTGCTACGCGACGGGAAGTTAATTGAGTTGCACGAAGATCGCGGCAACACAGACTTCTCCGTAGGCGACATCTATCTCGGACGGGTACGTCGTGTTGCCAATGGCCTGAATGCGGCTTTCGTTGATGTCGGTTATGAAAAAGATGCATTCCTGCATTACCATGACCTCGGCCCACAATACGTGTCTTTTTCAAAGTATGTGAAAGACAGCATCAATGGAAAGCAAAATGTTGCAGACCTTCAATACTTTAAACTAGAAAAAGAAATTGCCAAAGAAGGCAAGGTTTCAAATACCCTTTCTTCTTCTCAAGCTATCCTTGTTCAGGTGGCCAAAGAACCAATTTCTCAAAAAGGCCCACGCTTGAGCTCCGAAGTGACGCTCGCTGGCCGTTATCTAGTACTCGTACCTTTTTCAGAGAAAATCTCCGTGAGTCAAAAAATCAAGGATAGCGCCGAAAAGGAGCGCCTTAAAGACCTCATGGACCGCATCAAACCCAAGAACTTTGGTGTCATTATTCGTACAGTTGCCGAAAACAAATCGACCGCCGACCTCGAGGCCGACCTCAGCAACCTTCTAGAAAAATGGCGCACCCTCCATGCCAACCTGAAAGGTGCGCAGCCGCCTAAACGCGTGCTCGGAGAACTCAACACTACCAATTCCATTCTGCGAGACCTCCTCAATGGAAACTTTACCAATATACATGTCAACGACGAAACAATGGCCCTTCAAATGAAGGACTACATTTCAGAAATTGCACCAGGCCGCGAGAAAATTGTCCGTCATTACGACAACCGCATTGGTATTTTTGAGCGTTTTGGCATCAATAAGCAAATCAAAACCTTATTTGGTAAAAAAGTGCCATTGGCCAGCGGTGGCTACCTCATTATTGAGCACACCGAAGCCATGCACGTCATCGACGTTAATAGCGGTAACCGCAAGGGCGCCGATGGCCAAGAATCCAATGCACTCGCTACCAACATCGAGGCAGCAGAAGAAGTAGCGCGTGTCTTGCAACTCCGCGACATGGGTGGCATCATCTGCGTCGACTTCATCGACATGCACGACCGCGAGAACAACAAGATCCTCTTCGACAAAATGAAGGAATTCATGAAATCAGACCGTGCCAAGCACAACATGATTCCACCTTCTAAGTTTGGTATCATCGAAATCACACGCCAGCGCGTGCGCCCAGAAACCGATATCCAAACCCATGAAACTTGCCCTACCTGTAACGGAAGCGGCGAAGTTCAGGCCAGCATTTTGTTTGCCGAAGAAATTGAGAACAACTTGGCTTACCTCATCAACGACCGCGGTATGCGTGGTGTAACCGTATTGGTGCACCCTTACCTAGAGGCTTTTTTCAAAAACGGACTCTTGAGCCGCCAGTTGCAATGGCTATTTAAATTCAAAACCTGGATTCCTGTGCGTGGCGTTACTGCACATCATTTATTGCAGTACACCTTCGTCGACAAAGAGAACAACGAAATACCACTCTAAATGTCGGCCCCACGTGCCTACGACCTTACACAAATGCTTCAGAAATCTGAGGCATTTTGTGCTTATCAGGAGCGCTGTAGTACTGAAGTCATCGAGAAACTCAAGCGCATGGGCGCCGAAGACGGCGAAATCCTACATGTGCTTAGCTCACTCCTAGACAACAAATTTCTAGACGACACCCGTTTTGCCAAGGCCTATGCCGTAGGTAAGTTGCGCATCAAGCACTGGGGTGTCAATAAGATCAAACAAGGCCTCCAACTCAAGCGCCTAGACCGCGAATTAATTGCTGTAGCGCTTGCCGCAATGTACAACGAAGAAAACTATTTTGGGATTCTTCAAGAGGTAGCCAATAGAAAGTGGCAAGAACTCTATAAAGAAAAAGACCCCTGGATGCGCAAGCAAAAGTTATTTCGCTTCTTGGCATCCAGGGGTTTTAATTACGACGAATTTTCAGATCTGAAATTCGAATAAAACGCTTGATTTTAGTTTGGCTTGATGAGCGTTCCGGCTCCGGTAGTCCAATTAGCAGGGCCTCCAGCTTCATAGCCTTTAGATCCAATTTGTACTAAATTGATTTTGCCGTCGCTCATTTTTTCAGGACGAACAAACCAACAAGTAGGGTAGCCACGAACGCCAAATTGTTGTTGGAGGGCGCGGTTTTGTGTTTTGATGGCTTCGGTTTGTGGTTTAGAACGCGGGAAGTCGAGTTCAACAAGAATGACGTTTTGTTTAGCCCAAGCTTCAAATTCAGGAGTTTTGAACACTTCATTTTGAAGGCGAACACACCAGCCGCACCAGTCAGAACCGGTAAAAAACAACATCATTGGTTTGTTTTCTTTTTTAGCGATGGCGCTGGCTTCATTGACATCGGTGTACCAAGTGAGGGCTGCTTTTTGTGCAAAACCGAGTTGAGCAACAACAAGTAAAGTAAATAGAGCGATAGTTTTCATGTGAAATTTTTTATAAAGTTAATGATAAACCGCCAATAGACAAAAACCATGCAAAAGTTGTCAAAGCGCGTTTTTGGACAAAATTATTTATATTCGTTTTCAAATTGCTAACCATGAAACTACAACTACTAGCCCTTTTTTCTTTTTTTAACCTACTGATTTTCGCGCAGCTGCCTACCCAAACTGTGCGCGGAAAAGTTTTCGACAGCGAGTCTAATTTCCCACTAGCTGGCGCCAAAATTATCATTGAGGTCAATGGCCAAAAATACATGGCTGCAGCCGGAACAGATGGCGATTTTGCCATTGCGAAGGTACCGGTTGGAAAACATCAATTAGATGCTTCTGCACCTTTTTACGATGCGCGGACACTTACCGTTGAGGTGACGTCTGGAAGGGAGCTTATCGTGCAAATTCCATTACAAGAAAAGGTATCACAACAACAAGATGTGCGTGTTGTGGGCCGCAAACAAGGAGAGGTACTCAATGAAATGGCCGTGCTCTCTGCCCAACAATTTAGCGTAGAAGAAACCAACCGTTATCCAGGCTCGCGCATGGACCCCGCGCGCATGGCATCTAACTTTGCCGGCGTAAATGGCGCCGACGACTCCCGTAACGACATCGTAGTGCGTGGGAACTCTCCACTTGGTGTCATTTACCGTGTAGAAGGCATCGACATTCCTAATCCGAATCACTTTGCTATTTCAGGAACCTCAGGCGGCCCTGTTTCGCTCTTGAATAATAAAATTTTAGGCAATTCAGATTTCTTCATGAGTGCCTTCCCAGCGGAATACGGCAACAGTTTGTCTGGTGTATTTGACTTGAAGTTAAGAAGCGGTAACAACAACCAACATGAATTCACTGGGCAATTCGGTTTGTTAGGTACAGAATTCCTAGCCGAAGGGCCCCTCAGCAAAAACAGCAAGTCGAGCTATTTGGTAATGGGTCGTTACTCCACACTTACTATTTTTCAAGCTTTGAACATCAACTTAGGAACCGATGCGATTCCAAAATACTTTGATGGCGCTTTCAAGTTCAATTGGATCCTTAAAAATGGTGGTCAACTTTCGTTCTTCGGAATGGGCGGTGGCTCTGATATTGCCATTAAAATTTCTGATTTTACGGAATACACTGAAGATTTATATGGTGAAGGTGACCGCGATCAGTATTTCGGCACGAGCATGATCACTTCTGGTTTGAATTACAAAAAGAGCTTGAGCGAGAAAACATTTATCTCAACAACTCTTGCCTACAGCCAGGAAAATCAAAAAACACGCCATGAATATTTAAAGAATAGAAGATTGGACCCAAGCGATTCATTGATCAAATACGATGAAAAATATTACATGATGGGTTACGGATTTCAGGTACAGAAAGTGAGTGGATATACCGCAATCAATCATAAAGTCAACAAGCAACATCTCATCAAAGCAGGTATCAGTTTTGATTTGATTTCTATGGACTTCAGGGATTCTTGCTTGTACGATTTGGATAGCGCAGCGCTTGGTTTTGAAACACGCTGGAACTACCAAGGTACAGCGGCTATTATTCAGCCTTTTGTGCAATGGAAATGGCGCATTTCAGACCACATGGATTTCACGGCTGGGGTTCACGCGCAGTATTTCACACTCACCAATAGCATCAGCCCGTTTGAACCACGCTTAGGTTGGAAATACCGCATGGATAAAGGTCAAGCTATTTTTGCGGGCGGAGGTTTACACAGCATGATTCAGCCTTATTACACTTATGCCTACAAAGTCTTGCCAGGAACCAATAATCCGAATAGCAACATCAACATGGATTTCTCGCGCAGTGCGCATTCAGGTATTGGCTATGAAAAATCATTCAATAAAGGATTCAATATCAAAACAGAAGCTTACTACCAATACCTTTATAACATTCCAGTAACGATTGCGCCATCTTCTTTCTCGATGATCAACGTGGGTAGTGGTTTCTCTCGTTTGTTTGTCGATCAATTACAGAATACAGGCGATGGCTACAACTATGGTTTGGAGCTAACCGTTCAGAAGTATTTCGATAAATCATTCTTCTTCTTGTTCTCTGGTACCGTTTACGATTCTCGTTACCGTGGCTCCGACCTCGTTTGGCGCAATACCTCGTACAATGGAAATTATGTAGTCAATCTACTTGGAGGAAAAGAATTCAAAGTAGGAGAGCGCAGTATCATCGGAATTGGCGGAAAGGTAACCGCAGCAGGTGGCAAGCGCTATGGCTTTGTCGATATCGCAGCTACCAATGCCTTGAAAGAAATTATCTTTATGGATTCTATGTTCAATGAGCGTCAGTTTAGAGATTACTTCCGTGCCGACCTCAAAATTTCTTGGCGCAAAAACGCTGACCGCGTTACTCATGAATTCGGCTTAGATTTGGTTAATATTTTCGGTACACAGAATCTATTAACATTAGCTTACAGGCCTGCACTTACCCCTCAGGAAATGAATAATCCAAATTTTGAGCCTTTTGCAGAGAAAACACAACTAGGATTCTTCCCAATTTTCTATTACAAAATTGACTTTAGGGCACGCACTAAATAATGGCTTCTAAATTCCTGCTAACTTTGTATTCTAATACAAGATATGAAAGGAATTTTGAGTTATCAGCTGGTAGATCCTCAGCTACCTAACAGTGAAGAAGGATGGTTTATTGAAAGTGAAAACGGCGCCTACAAGGTTAGTGATTTATCGATCAAAAAAATTGTAAGTGGGCGTTATGCAGTGAGTGAGGGTTCAGTGGTTTTGTTTGAACTCGAACCAAACTGCAAAGTTAGCGACCAAACTAAAATACAGCACGCTGTTGTTGCTAAATTGCATTTAGAAGAAGAGAATCCTACTAAAATCTTCCTGATTGATATCGATGGCACCATCTGCGACGACATCAAAAATGAAGAAAGTCATTTGTATCCAGGTGCACAAGTATTTCCTAATTCAAGGGAAGTCATTAACAAGTGGTACGAAGAAGGCAACATCATTACTTTTTTCACTGCCCGAGAAGCCAAAGACCGCGAAGTCACCGAAGTTTGGTTGAAAGAGAACGGTTTCAACTATCACGGCTTAGTTATGGACAAACCGCGTATCAAAGATGGGCAAGAGTATGTTTGGATTGACAACCGAAAAGTTCGCGCGGTAACCTATATGGGTACTTGGTCGGAACTTACGGAAGTCGATGCCAAAATCAAGGTATTCGCCTAATATAAACTTAATTTGAAAGCAAAAGAGCTCGGTTTACTCCTCGATAAGCAAGCCTATTCGGAGAGTAGCATGATCTTGCATTTTTATACGCTTGAGCGGGGCTTTCAGTCTTTTATTTTCAAAGGCGCGCTCAAGAAACGCAAGGCACTCAACCAAATGGGTCTCTATGAAATTAGCTATTTCAAACGACCTGAATCAGATCTAGGCATTGTCAATCAACTCGACTTTGCCTGGACCCCACAGGTCCTTTTTGAGCGCCCTCAAAAGGTATTGTTGGTTTTCTTCATGACAGATATCCTCCAGCAAACGCTGCGGCATCAAGGTCCAGACCCTAAGCTCTTTTATTTTATACGCGACCAGTTGGTTGCCCTCGAAACAACCGATGCAGAAAGGAAATTCCCGACCCAATTTTTAGCACAATACCTCATGCTTTTAGGTTATGCGCCGTTGGTTGAAGAGGAACAAGCCGCTATTTTTGACTTGCAAAAGGGCAGTTTTTGTCATGCCTCGCAGGGTGGTGCCACCTGTATTCAAGACCCAGCACTTGTGGGATTTTTAAAAGCTCAATTTTGGCCATCACCTAATGAACTTAATGCGAACGCTTTATTTTATAAAGAAGCTTTGCGCATCCTCATTGAGTACGCCCAAATTCATTTATCGGGTTTTGACCTCGACAAAACAATGGAAATTCTCCACGATACCCTTTACGACTAAGCGCTTTTTTTGAGCTTAGCGTTTTCTAGCAAAAAAATCTTTGAGTAATTGACTGCATTCTGCTTCCATGACGCCATTTTCCACGATAGTTGCAGGATGATACAAACTTGTCCCTGTTGCGCTCGCGCCTCTTTTGGCATCTCGTGCCGCAAAAACGACGCGGTCTATCTGAGACCAATACAAAGCGCCCGCACACATACAGCAAGGCTCTAAGGTCACGAACAGCGTACATTCTTTGAGGTATTTAGCGCCTAAATATTGCGCCGCAGCGGTAATCGCTTGTATTTCCGCATGTGCAGTAACGTCGGTGAGTTGCTCGGTGAGGTTATGGCCGCGGGCAATAATTTGATTTTTGCACACGATGACCGCGCCAACCGGCACTTCGTCTGCGTCAAAAGCTTTTTGAGCCTCTAAAAAGGCTTGCTTCATGAAATATTCGTCGTTGAATGGACTCAGCATAGCGCAAGATTACAAACTTTCTCTTAATTTTCCGCCATGAATCTTTTAGACCTCTTTCTTTTTGCGCCTTTGGCCTATGGTGCCTATAAAGGATACAAGCGCGGCCTTATTATGTCGTTGTTCATGTTATTAGCTATTGTAGTGGGGCTTTATGCTGCTTTTCAGCTCACCGATGTTGTTGTGGAATGGGGCATCAAGAACTTACATTGGGAAAAAACCACCCTCATGCCACTCAGTTTTGTTGTTTTATTTTTAGGAATTGGCGCGGGTATTTACTTTGCTGGCAAACTTCTTGAAACCGCTTTAAAGGTTGTCAAACTTTCTATTCTCAATAACCTTGCCGGAGCGCTGTTGGGCATCTTGCAATGGATGTATTTGGTTGGAACGATACTCCTTTTTGTATTATCAAATGACCGCAAACAAAAACTCATCAGTTTGGAAACGCGTAACGCTTCCATTGCGATTCCGTTTTATACCGGGATGCTTCAAAATACCTTGCCAAAAGCGAGTGAAACCATTTTATTTGAATCCTATTTGGAACAAGCTAAAGCCCAGCTCTCAGATGAGAAAGAATAACATCAAAATAGTTTTATTTGGATTTTTATTTGCGTTTTTTTCGAGTACGCTTTTCGCAAATCCGGATTCTTTATTTTATCCCAAAAAAAGAACACTTAAGTCTGGCCCCTATTTTGGTTTACAAAGTGGCCGTTTTTATACACTAGAATACGGTTGGGAGCTGCAAAGAAAAACCCGCGAAGACCTCGTTCATTCAAATACAACAGCCGTTCATCATGGATTCAACGCCTCCTATGACTTTTCGCGTTTGAACCCTATTTTGGGGTATGACATCGGTTTTTGGAGCCGCACTGGTAATTTTGACCTCACATACGGGCTCAGCGCCGCAGTGCGTACCGACTTGAAACAGTTGCGTTTTGGGTTTTGCCCAAGTGTAGGCATCAAAGTTTGGCAGCTACATGTGCAAACTGGCATGTATGTACTCGCTCCGTTTTATGCGCTAGACAACACCTCATTCAATTCAAATACCTTTTTTATCTCTGCTCGCTTTTTGTTGGTGAAGCATAAAAAAACAAAAGGGGCCAATTAGACCCCTTTTGAATGTAAGTGCAATAAAGCTTATAAATCGAACTTGATGCCTTGTGCAAGTGGCAAGGAGTCAGAGTAGTTGATGGTGTTGGTCTGACGACGCATGTATACTTTCCAAGCATCTGAACCAGACTCGCGGCCACCACCTGTTTCTTTCTCTCCACCGAAAGCGCCACCAATTTCTGCACCAGAAGTACCGATATTGACGTTCGCAATTCCGCAGTCTGAACCAGCAGCACTTAAGAATGCTTCAGATTCTTTGAGCTCGTTGGTCATGATCGCAGAAGAGAGCCCTTGTGGCACACCATTTTGGATGGCAATAGCTTCATGGACGTCGCCTGTATATTTCATGACATATAAAATCGGTGCAAAAGTTTCGTGTTGTACAATTGCAAAATGATTCTCGGCTTCTATGATGCATGGTTTCACATAACAGCCCGACTCATAGCCAGGACCACTCAATACGCCTCCTTCTACCAAAACTTTTCCGCCTTCTTTTTGAGCGGCTTCAATGGCATGGAGGTAATTGTTGACGGCATCTTGATCGATCAGCGGACCCACGTGGTTGTTTTGGTCAAGTGGGTTGCCGATGCTCAATTGCTTGTAGGCAGAAGTAAGCGCCTCGGTTACTTTATCGTAGATAGATGCGTGGATGATGAGGCGGCGCGTAGATGTACAACGCTGACCTGCCGTACCGACAGCACCAAATACGGCACCTGGAACCACCATTTTGAGGTCAGCACTCGGTGCAATGATGATGGCGTTGTTGCCTCCTAATTCTAATAAAGAACGGCCCAAACGCTGCCCAACTGCTGCTCCAACTGATTTACCCATGCGGGTAGAACCTGTAGCAGAAATTAAAGGCACGCGGGTATCGTTTGCCATGAGTTTACCGATTTCGCCGTCGCCGATAACCAAACCAGATACGCCTTCAGGCACACCATTAGCAGTAAAAACTTCTTCGGTAATGCGTTGGCAAGCAATAGCGGTAAGTGGTGTTTTTTCAGATGGTTTCCAAACACAAACGTCGCCACATACCCATGCAAGGGCGGTGTTCCAGTTCCAAACGGCTACAGGAAAGTTGAATGCAGAGATAATCCCGACAACACCGAGCGGATGATACTGCTCATACATGCGGTGACCAGGACGCTCAGAGTGCATGGTAAGGCCATAGAGCTGGCGAGATAAACCAACTGCGAAGTCGCAGATGTCGATCATTTCTTGTACTTCACCTAAACCTTCTTGTAAAGACTTACCCATTTCATAAGAAACGAGTTTGCCTAGTGGCTCTTTGTAAAAGCGAATGCGCTCAGCCAACTGACGTACAATTTCGCCGCGTTTTGGAGCGGGAACTTTGCGCCATTCAACAAACGCTGCTTGTGCTTTTTCGATGACTTGATTGTATTCTGCGGCATTAGCCATTGTAACGTTGGCAATAACTTGTGCATCTACTGGAGATACGGAAGCGATGCTTGCGCCAGAGGTAGTAAGCCAGTTGGCGCCTGTAGAGGCTCCTTGGTTATTTTCTTGAATCCCTAATTGATTTAGAATTTCTTTGATTTCTGCTTGGAGTGACATAATGTGTTGATTTTAGGACAAAGGTAGGGAATTTTTATTGTGTAACTTTGTAACATGAATGACCTTTCTCACGATCCTATTTGCGCGCTTGCAACTGCCAACGGCACAGGCGCAATTGCCGTTATCCGCGTGTCGGGCACAGGCGCAAAAGCACTCGTTTCAAAGACATTTTCCAAAGATTTGCAAGCACTACCCAGCCACACCGTTCACTTAGGCTGGATGCGCAGTGCAAGTGGCGAGCGCCTAGACGAAGTACTCGCTACACTCTTCGATAACGGCAAAAGTTTTACTGGCGAAGAAAGCGTAGAGCTCGCCTGCCATGGTTCGCCTTATATTCAGCAGTTGCTTTTGCAGCGCTTGGTCGAAGTGGGTTGCCGCTTGGCCGAGCCTGGCGAATTCACGAAGCGGGCATTTTTGAATGGCCGCCTAGACCTTTCGCAGGCCGAAGCTGTGGCAGACCTCATTGCCGCGCAATCCAAACAAGCCCATCAGGTAGCCCTGCAACAATTGCGCGGCCGCTTTTCCTCGGAGC
The DNA here is from genome assembly GCA_034680045.1 of Crocinitomicaceae bacterium. GTDB lineage: Bacteria > Bacteroidota > Bacteroidia > Flavobacteriales_D > Crocinitomicaceae > UBA952. Next base: position 37,692 of record JAXITO010000013.1, read on the forward strand.
TGCAGCAACTCCGCGAACAACTC
>JAXITO010000014.1:0-27811 GCA_034680045.1 Crocinitomicaceae bacterium
GCAACCCGTGCTGCTGTCGAAGAAGGCATTGTGCCTGGTGGAGGTGTTGCACTTATTCGTGCCATCGAAACCCTCGACAAACTCAAAGGTGCCAACGAAGACGAAATGACCGGTATTCAAATCGTGAAACGCGCTGCTGAAGAGCCACTTCGTCAAATCATTGCCAATGCTGGCGGTGAAGGCGCTGTAATTGTTCAGAAAGTACGCGAAGGAAAAGGCGATTTCGGCTACAACGCGCGCACTGACAAATTTGAAGAATTGTACAAATCAGGCGTTATAGACCCAACTAAAGTAACCCGTATAGCTGTAGAAAACGCATCTTCAATTGCTGCAATGCTCCTCACCACTGAGTGCGTCATTGCCGACGAACCAGAAGAAGCGAATCCTGCAGCTGCAATGGGCGGCATGGGCGGCGGAATGCCAGGCATGATGTAATGTATACAAGAGCCCTCGGGCTCTTTTTCATTTCTTTCTTCCCGTTCTTACGGATAGCGAGAAATGTCTATATAGAGCCACCTTCGGGTGGCTTTCTTTTTTGTGTAAATTTGAGCAATGTGTTACAGTAATTCATCAACATCTACCACTTTACAATTAGCCGAGCGCTATCAAAAACTGCTGCCGGGCAAGCCCATCGAACTTCAATATTACTTTGCATCGGGCTTTCAATTTCCAAGCTGGAACATCATTACCAACGCACCAAACCTAGCGCAAATGCGTTGGGGCTTGTTGCCTAAGTGGTTTAGCGGAGCCAACTGGATGGATTTCGCATCTAAAACGCTCAACGCACGCATCGAAACTTGTCATGAAAAGGCTTCCTTTAAGCATTTGGTCGGCACCAAGCGCTGCCTGGTGCCGTCTACGGGTTTTTTCGAATGGCAGACAAACGGCAAGCTTAAAAAACCCTATTTTATCCGAACCAAAGACCACACTATTTTTTCAATAGCGGGCCTTTATGACAACTGGTTAGATCCTAATACAGGCGCTTTTGAGCAAACGTTTACAATCCTGACCACAACAGCCAATGCATTAATGGCTGAAATACACAATTCAAAGCAACGCATGCCACTTATATTATCGCCTAACGAAGAGGCCGATTGGTTAAGCGGCCATGCTTTAGGCCCTGACCTTTCAGATCGGTCGCAACTGAATTTAGAGGCGTGGGAAATCGATAAAAAACGCATTTTAGGCCCTGAGGCAAATTCTGAATTAATTAGCCAAAGATATTGCAACAATTTGCCTGAACAGAAGGGCTTATTTGACTAACTTTGGCATTACAATTGTATCGCACAGCCTCATGAAATATTTGCTTCTTTTTTTACTTTTTGGATTGGTGTCTTCTTGCATTGAAATTTCCGATGACCTCACCCTCAACAACGATGGTTCAGGCACCCTGCGCTACAAAATCAACCTGAGTGCCAGCAAAATCAAAGTCAACTCTATTCTAGCTTTAGATAGCCTCGAGGGTAAGCCAGTTCCCAGTAAAACACAAATCAGCGCAAAAATCAATGAATTTGTAAGGCTCCTAGATGCACAAGTGGGTATTTCAAATGTACTGATCGAAGAAAACTACACAGACTACATCTTTAAATTTTCTTGCGATTTTACAAGTGTCAGAAATTTGCAAGACGGCATAAAGCTGAGTTTAGCTCAAATTTCCAACGATAAATACAGTACTTCTGCCGAGCAATTCTGGCTCAGTTGGGATGGCAATACCTTAGTGCGTACCATACCGGCTTATGTCACGCAGCAAATCAAAAATTACAAGTTAGACAACGAAGAAAGCCTAAAAGAAGGTGTCTACACTTCAATTGCGCGCTTTGAACGCCCAGTGTCAACTTTTGAGAATAAGTTAGGGACACTCAGTAAAAATCAAATGGCCGTAATGGTCAGAACCAACACTTTTGATTTGAAATCAAATCAGCATCTTCTGGACAACACAATTGTTTTAACACCAAGATGATACTATCGTATTATGTTTAACTTCGCAGTATCTAATTTACCCTCGTGAATATATCTATCAAGTGCACTTTTTTATTTGTAGCAGTTCAACTTGCTACATCCAATACTTGGGCCCAACTCAAAGCGATCCAATCTGAACAGCTCCTGCCTAAAGATGCCGTTACTGTTTTTAGCATCAACAATATCAGTTTGTTGCAAAAAATCTCCATGGACGACCTCGTCAATTACGAATTCATGTCTGAGGTACACCAAGAATTATTCGATGGTTCCACCTCTGGCAAAACACTCAAAGACGCTGGCCTAGACTTTAACCAAAGACTCAATCTTTTTTACGGCAAAACCTTTACCCATGAGCTCACCGGTTTCACTTTTGGCGTTTCTGATAAGGCAGCACTTTTCGAAGTTTTCGACGATTTTCAGGTATTACAGAGCTCCATACCAGGTTTGGAAATTTACGGCACTTTTTTCAATAACCTCTTGATCAAAGACAACAAAGCAATTCTCGTTCGCATCGAACCCACCATGGATCATATCGATGAGGTTACCGATTCTATTTGGTATGCACGCGGCAACGAAATGCCATTTGAGTTTTTTGACGAAGCGCCACAAGACGATCAAATCCTCAATGAGCAAACCTACGAAGACAACTCCAATAACAACGTATTTCCCGAGGCAACTGAAAACCCTGCCATCAAAAATTATTATGAGTTGCGCGATAGCGTGCAGGTTGTGCTTCAGCAAAAAGAGCTCACTCGCGTCATCAACGAACTCTTTTTGAATGGTATCAATCTCTACGATAGCGACCCGCGTTTTGCTGCACAACTTACGCACAATGCGGAAGGCGCATTTTACCTCGACAACGCCAGAAACATAGATAAATCTCAGGGCTTGTGGTATTTCCAAACCGTCTTGCCCACGCTTTATAAAGACCTTCAAGAACTCTATGCCGGAAACGTCATTCTCGGCGATCTTTTCCTGCGCGATAACCAAGTTGATTTTGAAGTAGAAGCCTTATATGGTCCAGCGCTCGGTAGTATTTATGCGCAAATGAATGATGCCAAATTTGACAAAACTGTACTTGAGTACATTCCTGCATCAAGCCCTGCATATTTTACCTATAATATCAACCTGCAACAAGCCTATGAGCAGGCCTACAAAATTTTATTGCCGCTCCTCAGCGATGAGAAAAACGCACAAATTGCAATGAACGTACTCACGCTAGAATTACTCAATGAGTTCGTCAATAAAGATGCATTATTTGACACCTACAAAGGAAGTATGTTTGGCACTTTCAATGGTGTGAAAAAAATAAAAACAAAAAAAATCATTTTTGACTACGACGAAGAAACCTTTGCCTACCAAGAGCGTGAAACAGAAGCGGATGCCGACATGCCCGTATTTACGTTAGGCTTTTCGACAGCCCGCAAAGATATTCCTGAAATGGTACTTAAACATTTAGCCAGACTCACCTCTCGGGTTCAACGCTTTGAAAATTACTGGCGCATAGATAATGCCATCTTAGATGCGGCACCGCTCTATATTTTGAATACCGGGAAACTACTTATTTTCACCAACGACGAAGACCTCGCAAGAAACCATTCCGCTGGTTATGGCGCGCAAGCCTTAGGTAAAAAACAGCGTAAAACAGCCAGTAAAAGCGGTTTTATGTATGGTTCTGTAGACATCACCGAAACACTCGACCGTTTCCCCACAGAAGTGCTCACGCCTCGAAACGCCGAAATCATTTCCTCGCTCAAAGGTAAATCTGGCCGACTCGAACTCACTTCTTCCGAAACAACAGAGGCCCACACCACGTTTAAATTGAGTTACAGCTACACCGGAGCAGAATCTACAGGCAAACACCTTCTCGACCTCGTCAATTCGCTCTATCTCATTTACACATTGAATCCTTAAAACAATGTACCGTAAGTTTTTGACACTTGTTTTAATTGCGGGCAGTCTGGGTTTGGTCTTGTTCGTCAAGTCTTTTTTGTTCGAGCAGCCTAAAACACCTCGCCTCATAGACCGCTTGCCAAGTGCTGATTTTCTCGGCAAAGCGAATATCCTAGAGCTGGCCAAGGAAACCAATTCCATGCTCCAATACAACAAGATGTCCATGCGGGACTTCACTACCTATGAATTTTTATTGGGTCAGGGCAAACAATACGGCATCGACCTAGAATCCAATCTCTATCTCTTTGCCAATGAAGACGGCAATTGGGGTGCACTCATCCGACTCACCGATTCTTCAAAAGTGCAGTTAGGAATAGAACGTTTATTAAAGTATGCCGCACTCCAAGACTCCGTTGTAGGAGGCAATAAATTCTATTATATCGAGAAGGAGCAATCTTACTTGCATTACGGAAAAGATTACGCACTGATCTATCAAGGGACTGATTTCATCAAAACCTTAAACCATGTGGTTTCTGCCCACTACGGTTCGCAGCAAAAAGTTTGGAAACAGTTTTTGAAGCAAAAACAATTCAAGGATGAGCACCTCGTTATTTATGCCAATTGGCCAAAAATCAAGCGCTTTGACATCCAAACCGCAATGTTTGCCCACGACAGTGACTCTCTAGGTTTTAAATTGAAGAGTTACATTAAAAAACGCACACCGCTTTATTTCTCACTTAAAAGCTCAGGTCTCAGTTACAATAGTAATCTCCAGACCGATCGCCTGATCGACATCCATTTAGATGTAAGTGAGTTTAAAAAACAACGCCAAGACTCTGTTTATGTGCAGTTGGCTCAACTAAGCCGTAAAATCGGCTTTCCATTCGAGCGTTTTCTAGCAGCTTGGAACGGCGATCTCGTGTATCAAGAGGGCGGAAAGCAAGTTCAAGAAGTGCGCTACATCGAGACAGTCCTCGACGACGATTTCAATGAAACAGAAGTAGAGCGCTTGCGCTACGACACCGTAGCAGGGTTTGCTGTATTGGCCTCCATGAATCGCTTGGCACCACAATTTATTGGAAAATTAACTCAAAAAGGACTTTTGCGCCAAGATGAAAATGGCTATCGTTTTCTGTTTTCTCCTTTATTGCATTTTCAGAAGTCAGGTCCGTATTACCAGTATTTTTCTGCAGCAGCTTCTCCACCAATTGTGCGCAGCAAACAAAACCAAGTACTTTGGAAATACAAAGGCACCAAATACTATTTCAAGATTGACAAAATTACGCGCTACGAAATCTTCGGAAGCTTACAGATACCGGTAAGATCCATCCTGCGCCGCAATAAGCTGATTTAGTGAGGAAGGTGTCAGGCGAAAATAAATTCGTCTTGGTGTTGTTCGATGTACGATAGTATACCGAGAATTTCGTCGAGTTCTGAGCTCGTTACCAAACGGGTGCGGTAATCTTTAAAGTGCGAAATTCCTTTGAAATAATTCGTGTAGTGCCTTTTCATTTCGGCAATTCCGAGCTTAGGACCTTTCCATTTGATACTCATGACTAAATGTTCGCGGCATGCTAAAACACGTTCTGCTAGGGTAGGCCCTGCGAGTGTTTCGCCCGTTTGAACATAATGCTTGATTTCTCTAAAAATCCAGGGATAACCGATAGATGCGCGGCCGATCATGACGCCATCTACGCCGTATCTATTTTTGTAGGTCAGTGCTTTCTCTGGGCTGTCTATGTCGCCGTTGCCAAAAACAGGAATATGCATACGTGGATTGTTTTTCACTTCGGCAATAAGTGACCAATCGGCTTCGCCTTTATACATTTGCTTGCGCGTGCGTCCATGAATGGAAATGGCTTCTATGCCGATGTCTTGGAGGCGTTCGGCAGCATCTACGACATTTTTGGTGTCGTCGTCCCAGCCTAAGCGCGTTTTGACTGTAACAGGTAGGGAAGTGGCTTTGACAATTTCTTGTGTCAGGCGCACCATTTTTGGGATATCTTGAAGCAAGCCTGCACCCGCACCTTTACAAGTGACTTTTTTGACTGGGCAACCATAATTGATGTCGATGAGGTCTGGTTGTACAGCCTCTATAATTTGTGCTGATTGCACCATGCTATCGGTCTCTGAACCAAAAATTTGTATGCCAATTGGGCGCTCGTATTCAAAGATGTCGAGTTTTTGGCGGCTTTTAGCAGCGTCGCGGATCAGGCCCTCAGAAGAAATAAATTCGGTATACATGAGGTCTGCGCCGTATTGCTTGCAAAGCGCGCGAAAAGGCGGGTCACTGACGTCTTCCATGGGTGCCAAAAGCAGTGGAAAATCGCCGAGTTCTATATTGCGTATTTTAACCATATGTGCTGTTAGTTGACGCCCATTGCTTTGAGGTATTCCTTGAGCTTTTGCTCGTTGCTCAAGCGCAACACCATAAGTTTGTCGGCGGTATCGATAACGATGTAGTCTTGAAGGCCATCTAGCAATACGGTTTTATTGTGCGGCACGTTGATTAAGCAATTTTCAGAGTCAAAAGCAAATACATTTTGTCCGATAATTGAATTTTGCTGCGTGTCTTTGTCTAAATGGGTGGTGAGGCTACCCCAAGTACCGAGGTCGCTCCAGTCGAAATCAGCGAGCACCATACTCACGTTTTGTGCTTTTTCCATAACGGCAAAATCGATGGAGATGTCAGGGCAAGCAGCAAAGGCATCTTTCAAGAAGGCAATTTCTTGAGCGCTGCCATAGACTTCGGGCTGTGCGCTAAATATTTGGTAAATGTCGGATTGATACTGCGCAAGCGCTTCGAGGATAACTGCTGACTTCCAAACAAAGATGCCAGCATTCCAAAAGAAGTTACCTGCATCAAGAAAAGCTTGAGCAGTGGCTAAGTTGGGTTTTTCGCGAAACTGCAAAACCGGGCAAGCACTGCCTTTTTGCGTTTGTTCGGTTTTTTCAAATTCAATATAGCCATAACCTGTGTCAGGTCTGGTGGGTTCAATGCCGAGCGTAACGAGTTTGCCATCTTGGGCAGTTTGCCACGCCGTTCGAATGATTTCTTCGAAACGCGCCTCGTTGATGATGAGGTGGTCTGCAGGAGAAATCAAAAGGGTTGCATCGGGGTCGAGGGCATGAATTTTTGCAGCTGCATATGCGATGCAAGGCGCTGTATTTTTGCGTTCTGGCTCACACAATACTTGGCTGCTGGTAAGTTCTGGCAATTGTTCAAGTACAAGCGCTTCGTAGGAGGTGTTGGTGAGGATGTAGATGTGTTCTGCCGGAATGAATTTCTGCAAACGCTCAAAGGTGAGGCGCAGCAATGATTTGCCAATTCCGAGAACATCTAGGAACTGTTTTGGGTTTTCTGAGGTCGAAAGTGGCCAGAAACGGCTTCCGACGCCACCAGCCATAATGAGGCCGTATGTATTTTTACTGTTCATGCGCAAGGGGTGTTATGGCGGCAAGCGCATGTACTAAATAAATACGGTTGCTGCCAAATTCTGTACAAAGATAACGAGTTCTTCGGAGTTCACCTTTGATAAAGTGTTTGTTGTTCAGGTTGAAATGTGCATTTCTTGGCAAGCTTTCTAACGTAATTTCTTCCTTGAGGTCAAAAGTTCGCAAAACCCTACTGAGTTGCACATCTCCACCACTAGAGGCCTTCAGTCGCACAAAGCTTTTTTCTAAAACGTGATGAAGCTCTGGCGGCAATGCGCGGCTTTCTAAAAGTGGCAACAAGCGGTGTCGAAAGGCGGTTTTCCATTCTAACCCATGAGCCGCTACTTTCCAACCGTATTGACGGTAGGTATCGAGATGCGCGAGTTCGTGAAGGGCAGTAATGAGAAAACTATAGGGATTGAGGTCTCCGTTGACGGTAATGATTGGTTTGGTTTGCAGTGGATGGGTGCGAAAATCGCCGAGTTTGGTTTTGCGTCCGGGCACAATCTTAAACTGAACCCCTGCGCCTAAAATGCAATCAGCTAAATAAGGCGTAAAAGCTGCTGGAGCAAATTTTTCGAGGGTATCAATGAAGTGTTGGCGCTTTGACTGCATGACCACAAAAATAATGTTTAACTTAGCGTAGTGAAACTCCTTCAACAATTTGGTAGATATATACTCATGCTGAGTGTCGTTTTTACGCGTCCAAATCGCTGGCGTTTCTTTTGGAAGCACACCTTTCTTGAAATCGAACAAATCGGGATCAACTCCTTGCCAATTGTGGCCCTCATGTCTACTTTCATGGGAGCTGTCATCGCATTGCAAACCGCATCTAGCATGGAGAGCCCCTTGCTTCCAGACTACACAGTTGGCTTTATCACCCAATCGAGTACTATCTTAGAATTCTCTCCAACCATTATTTCACTGATTCTCGCTGGAAAAGTGGGCTCAAACGTAGCCTCTGAAATTGGCACCATGCGCGTTACCGAACAAATTGACGCCCTAGAAATTATGGGGGTCAATTCCCTAAATTTCTTGGTCTTGCCCAAAGTTACCGCCGCATTGGTGTTCTTTCCAGTTTTAGTCGTTTTCTCCATGGCGCTTTCCATGTTTGGGGGCTGGCTGGCCTTATTGGTTTCAGACCTCACCACCACCGAAATCTACATTCTCGGAATCCGCTCTTTTTTCAATCCGTTTCACATCACTTACGCCCTTACCAAAACGCTTGTTTTTGGTTTTCTAATTGTCAGTATTTCTTCTTTTTACGGGTATTACGTCAAAGGTGGTTCACTCGATGTGGGCAGGGCTTCTACGCAAGCAGTTGTGAGCAGTAGTGTTGCGATTCTCATTGCCAATTTTATTCTTACCCAACTCATGTTGCTCTCATGATTGAAGTCAAACAAGTTTCCAAAAGCTTCAATGGTCAAAAGGTACTTTTTGACATCGATCACGTATTTGAAGAAGGGCAGGTCAATCTTATTATTGGGCAATCAGGTCAAGGTAAATCTGTTTTGGCCAAATGCATTGTTGGTTTATACGAAGCGGATGCAGGTCAAATTTTATTTGACAATCGCAATTTTACCGAAATGGATCGCAATGAGCGCAGTAACATTCGTCAAGAAATCGGCATGCTTTTTCAAGGTTCGGCGCTTTTTGACTCCATGACCGTTGAGCAAAACGTTATGTTTCCGCTGCAAATGTTCACCAAAATGACCAAAGCCGAAATTCAAGCGCGCGCCGATTTTTGCCTAGACCGCGTCAATTTAGCAGGACGCAACAAACTCATGCCTTCTGAGTGTAGTGGCGGTATGCAGAAAAGAGTCGGTATTGCCCGCGCTATTGCCATGAACCCGCGCTACTTGTTTTGCGACGAACCCAATTCTGGTCTCGATCCTAAAACTTCAATTGTCATCGATAAACTCATCCGAGACATCACACATGAATACAAAATAACCACAGTTGTCATTACCCACGACATGAACAGCGTCATGGAAATAGGCGATCACATCCTTTTTATTCATCAGGGTAAAAAATGGTGGGAGGGAGACCGCCATTCCATTATCAATGCCACCAACCCCGAGATTGAAAGTTTTGTTTATGCGTCGTCATTTATGAAAGAAATTCGTTCTCTGCTTCAAAAAAAAGCGCAATAATTCCTTGCTTTTTTTTATTTCAACTTTTGTATTATTGATTTCTTTATTATCTTTGCAGCCCCCAACAGGGTCTTATGCAAACGGCATAAGGTTTACATAAAATTGCGGATGTGGTGAAATTGGTAGACACGCCAGACTTAGGATCTGGTGCCGAGAGGTGTGCGGGTTCGAGTCCCTCCATCCGCACTAAGGTCTCGTTGGCTCAACGAGGCCTTTTTTTTTAATATTTGGCTTAACAAAACGATCGCATGAAAATTACACGTCAAGAAATCGATGCCCAAAACGGCGTATTAAAAGTAGAAATCGCTGCTGCCGACTACCAAAACAAAGTAAAGGCTGCATTAGATAAATACCGTAAAACAGCTAAAATCCCTGGTTTTAGACCTGGTCATGTACCTGCTGGCCTCATTCAAAAACAATACGGAAAGTCTGTTTTACTTGAAGAGCTCAATAAAATAACCAACGACGCACTTTACCGCTACGTTATCGATGAAAAACTCGATATCTTAGGTAACCCGCTTCCTATCGAAAACGGCGTTGAAGGTAGCTTCGATGCGCCTGCTGATTTTGTGTTCAGTTACGAAATTGGTTACAGTCCTTCCTTTGAGTTGCCTATTTCCAGCAAAACAAAAATGGAATACAACACCGTTAAAATCGACAAAAAATTACTCGGCAAGCAAACCGAAGACCTCCGTCGCCGTTATGGCAAACTCATCTCTTCAGATGTCGTCTCAGACAAAGACATGGTCATGGGTAAATTCGAAGAACTCGATGCAAATGGCGTAAAAGAAGGCGGTATCAGTCATTCTACCACCATTTCTATGGAATTTTTGACTGACAAAGCAGGTGTTAAACTACTTACCGGTAAAAAAGTCAACGACACCTTTGCATTAGACCTCACTTTAGTTTCTAAAGGGCCAGAAGATGCTGCGGCTATGCTCGGTATTGCGCCTGAAGCCTATGCCACACTAGAGTCTAAGTTCCAGTTCACTATCAACGACATCAAACGCATGGAAATGGCCGAACTCAACGAGGAGCTCTTCCAAAAGTTGTTTGGCGATGAAGTAAAGACCGAAGAAGAAATGAACAAACGCATTGAAGCCGACCTCGCTCGCATGTTCGAAGAAGACGCCGACCGCTTGTTTACCAAAAAAACCTTCGACCTCCTGATTGCCGAGACCAAAATGACCTTCCCTGAAACCTTCTTGAAAAGATGGATCAAATCTTCTTCTGAAAAACCAGTTTCAGACGAAGACCTCGACCGCGAGTTCGATGCTTACCTCAATTCCTTGAAATGGCAATTGATCCAAACGAAGATATTCAAAGACAATAACATCCAACTGACCAACCAAGAAGTCATTGACTTCACCAAATCTTTGGTACTTGGCAACTATGCACAGTATGGTTTGCCTGCGCCAGACGACGCAGAACTCACTGAAACAGCACAGCGTTTGTTGCAAAACAAGGAGCAGGCCAATGGTATTTACGATCGTTTGGCTGAGGCTAAGCTTACGGCTTTCTTTAAAAGCACTATAGCCCTCACCAAAAAAGAATTGGCCTACGACGATTTCGTAGCTATGGCGCAAGCTTAAATAACTTGTTGCTTATTTACGGATCTATCCAACAGGTCTTTAAGCGACATCCCAATCTAAAACCAACAAATTTTTGTTGGTTTTTTTATGCCCATAAAAATGCTGTATTTGCCTGATCATCGCTTCTAGATGTGGCATCTTCATGCTGCGATTCGGGATCAAAGCAAGGACTTCTCTTGCAGGCGCTGCTTGTAATTCGGCAATTGATTTGATGCCGAGTTGTTCTTCTGGCTTTAATTGAAAGTTAGCAGGAATTAAAGTATAGCCGCCATTTTTATTCACCATATCGATGAGCAAAGGCAAATTACCCCCTTCGTAATCCCAGTCTTGCGCATCGATGTCATGATTCAATTGACAAAAATGCAGCATTTGCGTACGCAGGCAATTGCCTTTGTTGAGCAGCCAAGGGTGTTTCTGCTGAATTTGTTCAAATTGAATCTCTGCACTCGATTCTTCAGGACAATACACTTGAATTTCTTCTAAATAAAGCGGTACACTCCTTAATCTAGGGTCGAGGTGGGGCCCAGCAATAATGGCCATATCGAGTTCTTTTCTTTCTAAAGCATCGAGTACATCGGTGGTCTTGAGCTCGCGGATCTTCAGCTTGATATTGCCAAATTCAGCAATCCAAGTACTAAAGAGGTCAGGTAGGAGGTAAACTGCAATTGTCGGAATGACACCAATGCGCACTTCTTCTTTCACATGCCCTTTGAGTTGATCCGATAACAATTTGATTTTGTCGGTTTCAGCTAGAATTTCTCTAAGAATCGGGATGAGCTTTTGCCCAGAAGGCGTGAGTTGAAGCGGGTTGCTGTCGCGGTCAAAAATGGCATACCCTAGTGTTTCTTCGGCCTTTTTGATTTGCATCGAAAGCGTCGGTTGGGTAACAAAACACCGTTCACTTGCACGTTGAAAGAGTAGTTCTTCGCTGAGCACTACGATGTAGTTCATTTGTTGAATAGAAATCATATAGAAAGAATCTATACAAATATAAAATAAATTGAAATAAATTATAACACTTCTCCAACCAAAGCGCAGTATCTTTGTTCCTTAAATTAGTAATCCTAAAAACAAAAAAATATGTCAACTCTAGTTGGAAAAAAATTCCCAGACATTACAGTGAAGGCCATCGACGAAATGGGCGATGCCTATCAATTGAACGTATTGAAACAAGCAACCGACAACAACAAAAAAGTGGTCTTGTTTTGGTACCCTAAAGACTTCACTTTCGTTTGCCCTACAGAAATCCATGCATTTCAAGAGGCTGCAGCTGAATTCGAAAAGCGCAACACAATTGTGATTGGTGCTTCTTGCGATACCGCTGAGGTTCATTTTGCTTGGTTAAGTACTTCTAAAGACAACGGTGGTATCGAAGGTGTTCGTTTTCCTTTGATCGCAGATTCTACGCGTTTGTTGGCTCAAGAATTAGGCATCCTCGACTACGACATGTTTGATGAAGACAACATGGCCGGTGACAACGTACCTTACCGTGCAACCTACCTTCTTGACGAAACCGGAATGGTGTTCCACGAATCCGTAAATCACTTCCCTGTAGGCCGCAACGTACATGAATTCATTCGCCTGATCGACGCATTTTCACACGTTCAAAAACACGGTGAAGTTTGCCCTGCAAACTGGGAAGAAGGAAAAGATGCCATGAATGCTACGCGCAATGGTGTTGCCGACTACCTAAGCAAACACTAAGCAGATGTTTAGCGACCTCACTTCAGATACGCTCGACCAAGTTTTGGCTTCAAATGCCAAAGTAATGGTTCAGTACGGCGCAGGTTGGTGTGGCAATTGCAAAATTACCAAGCCTAAATTCAAGCGTTTAGCCGAGACCCATACCGACATCGCATTTGTTTATGTCGACGCAGAGCACTATCCAAACGCCCGCCAGTTTGCCAATGTCAGCAACCTACCTACTTTTGCTTCATTCGAAGGTGGTAAGTTAGTGGCAGAAGCGCAAGGAAATAAAATAGAAACCATTCAAGAAGTTCTAGATGCGCTTACCAGTCATTAAACACCTCGTAGAATTCATCGAGCAAAACGACGAAGACTACGTCAACGAGACCATAGAAACGCTAGAGTTCTTAATTGAGGCCCCAGGCATCAAAGACGAAGAACTCGACGTCATCGGCGAATTGCTTTCTAATTTCTCTGGCGCCCTTGAGGTTCACAAAGAAATTCAGAATGGTGTACCCAAACGAGATGCCTTAAATGGCTTCATGAAACGGGTCACCGGATCGATTAACTAACTAAAAACCACCTTCGGGTGGTTTTTTTATGCCTATCTTTGCGGCATGTCAGATCTACTGAACAAGTTAGAAGCCATTCATTTTCGCTTCATAGAAGTCGGCAAAATGATCACAGACCCCGATATCATCTCGGATATGAGTCGGTACGTCAAACTCAACAAAGAATACCGCGACCTCGAAGTCCTGGACGGTACCTATTTGCGTTTCAAACTCTTACTAAGTAACTTGCAGAGCGCCAAAGCTTTGCTTGAAGAAGAGCAAGATCCAGAAATGCGCGAAATGGCCAAAGCCGAAATAGACGAACTCGAGCAAGCTAGGCCACTTCTGGAAGAAGAGATCAAATTGCTACTCATTCCCAAAGACCCTGAAGACGACAAAAATGCCATCATTGAGCTCCGCGCCGGAACAGGCGGTGATGAAGCCTGTATCTTTGTGGAAGATATCTACCGCATGTACACCATGTACTTTAAAGCCATGGGCTGGACCTGCGAAGTACTCAACTCTTCTGAAGGTTCAGTAAAAGGATACAAAGAGATTTCCATGGAAATTACCGGTACAGGCATCTATGGTTCCTTGAAATTTGAATCAGGGGTTCACCGCGTGCAACGTGTCCCTGAAACAGAATCACAAGGTCGTGTGCACACTTCTGCTATTACTGTTGCTGTGCTACCAGAAGCCGAAGAAGTCGATTTCGAACTCGACATGAACGATGTTAGAAAAGATACCTTCCGCGCCTCAGGTGCTGGTGGGCAGCACATCAACAAAACGGAATCTGCTATCCGACTCACACACATACCATCTGGTTTAGTCGTAGAATGTCAGGATGGTCGTTCACAGCACAAAAACTTAGAAAAAGCCATTTCCGTTTTGCGTTCGCGTTTGTACCAATTAGAGCTAGACCGCATCCATAACGAACGCGCTGCGCAAAGAAAAACGCTAGTCTCTACCGGAGACCGCTCTGCTAAAATCAGAACTTATAATTATCCGCAGGGGCGCATCACAGATCACCGCATCAACAAAACGATGTATAATTTAGGTGTATTTATGAATGGCGATATCCAAGAAATGCTAGATGCACTCAAAATGGCCGAAAACGCCGAAAAATTAAAAGGAGAAACCGCATGAACAAAGCCGAACTCATCGCGCAGATCAAACAAAAAGAAAGTTTTTTATGCGTTGGACTCGATCCAGACCTTTCCAAAATACCCCAGCACTTATTGCAAACCGAAGATCCACTTTTCGAGTTTTGCAAAGCAATCATAGACGCTACCCATCCAAATGCTGTTGCATTTAAGCCTAATACCGCATTTTTTGAATGTCATGGTGCGGCAGGTTGGGAGTCTCTACGCAAAGTAATAGCGTATATTCCTAATGAATGCTTGATTATCGCAGATGCCAAGCGAGGAGATATCGGCAACACATCCGCTTATTACGCCAAAACATTTTTTGAGCACATGCAAGCTGATGCCTTAACGGTTGCGCCTTACATGGGTTCAGATTCTGTTTTGCCTTTCTTGCAATTTGACAACAAATGGGTGATCTTACTCGCCCTTACATCTAATGAAGGAGCCAAAGATTTTCAGTTAGTCGAAGCTAATGGAAAAGCACTTTTCGAAACCGTTTTAGAAAAATCAGCAGCGTGGGGAACGCCTGAAAACATGATGTATGTGGTGGGAGCTACGCGTGCCGAAGACATCGCTCGGGTAAGAGCGTTGGCTCCGAATTATTTCTTTTTAGTGCCAGGTGTTGGTGCCCAAGGTGGAGACCTCGACACGGTAGTCAAATACGGCGCGAATGCGGAATGTGGATTACTTGTCAATTCATCTCGCGCCATTATTTACGCGAGTTCAGGGCAAGATTTTGCAGTTGCTGCAAAAAAAGAAGCGCTGAAAATGCAAGCTCAAATGGCGTTGCACGTTCAGCGCTTCGAATGGTAAAGAAAGATTAGCGGGTAGCTAAATCTGCGTTTTGCGTAGTTTGTTCAAGACTTCCGTAAGCATCGCAGCTCGCTTTGCGGCCTGCTCCGCAAGAAGCTAATACAAGTAGCGTTGCAAATGCCGCTAGAATAAATGTTGATTTTGTTTTCATGGTGTTTGTTTTGTTGTTGTTGCTGCCTTTAACGGAAGTTATATCACAAAGTTACAATTTTTAAAAAAATAGCACGTTTAGTCTTGTATATTTAAGCATGCGCAGCTTCATTAGCATAGGGTTTATATTGTTTTTTACTTGTTCGACCTGGGCGCAAGGCTATTTTGCCATTGAAAATTCGCAATATCCATTACCTAAGGAGCTCTCTTTCCTTCAAAGCGCTTTTAATACCAAGTATTTCTTGCCAGCCTGGCAGAAAAAATGCAACGAATGGCAGTCTTTGGCGATGGCGGAAGGTTATTTTCTCTTTGCCTTGGAACCAAGTAAGATGAAAGATTCAGTTCAATATTATCAGATCAATTCAGGGCGTTATTTCGAAGGAATTGCGCTGAGAAATGCTCAGGAGTTGCAATACTTGTCAGCAAAAGCGCTGCAAGGTTTGGTTCAAGATTCACTGAATTGGTATGTCAACAACGGCTATCCCTTTGCTCAGATCTCCTTAAAAGTAAGCTCAGGTTCAGAGCCCATTGCAACGATGCAATGTACCAAAGGTCCCGAGGTCAAATGGGGTAAAATTTATGTGAAGCCAGAAGGTGTTATTAAAGAAAAAGTGCTGGCCAATTTATTGCAAATTGAAACCGGAACTTTGTTCAGTGAACAACAATTGTTGCAAGCTGAAATGCAAGTAGCAGGTCAGTTGCCTTTTAAATTAATGCGTTCGCCTGAATGGACCCTCGAGGAGCAAAATGCGGCGGTCTATTTATTTCTTGAAAGGATCAAAATGAGTTCGGCCACAGGTATTATTGGCCTGCAGCAAAATCCGAGTACCCAAAAAAATGCATTGGTAGGAGAACTGAATTTACAGTTGCAAAACACTTGGCAGAAAAACGAAAAATTCACTTTGCATTGGCGCAGTATTGCACCCCAAACCCAACTTCTCAAAAGCACACTGAGTTGGCCCTATATCGGAGGTTCTTCTTATGGCCTAAACGCAGGTTTTTCATTGTATCGCCGCGACACTTCTTTCTTGGAGCTCAAAGGGAATATCGGTCTCACTTATTTATTAGCCAACAATTGGCAGCTGCTTGCCATACTTGATTACTGGCAATCTAATGCCCTTACAAACGTTACGACCCTTTCCAATTTAGCAACCTTTTCTACACTTTCATATGGAATTGGTTTGCAACGGCAAAAGCTGGATTTTTTACCGAATCCGAGAAAAGGCATGCAGTTTAAAGCCAGTTACTTAGTTGGAAACAAAAAGGCACAAAATGAGATACTCACTTGGCGTTTAGAACTTTCACAGCGGTATTTTTTGCCACTCTCTAAGCGGCAGGTTTTGAGTCTGAACCAAGAGTTTGCGCATATTCATTCAGCTACTTTATTTAGCAATGAGTTGTATCGTTTTGGAGGTTTAGAGCGCATGCGCGGCTTTGATGAGGAAGCATTTTTTGCCTCTACACTCGCCTTTGCGGGGTTGGAGTATCGTTTTTTACTCGATCAATATGCTCATTTTTTAGTTTTCACAGATTGGGCTTGGCTTCAAAATAAAGTGCTTGGACAGCAGGAAACTTCTGTTTACGCTGTGGGCTTGGGTTTGGTGCTGGGTTCAGAAAACGGCCAATTCAAATTGAGCTATGGACTCGGAACCCAACTCGGTCAACCTTTGCAATTGAATGCGGGTAAATTACACGTGGGCTTTATTTCCTATTTTTAGCCCATGAAAATCATATTTGCAAGTCACAATCAAAAGAAAGCTGAAGAAATCCGTTCTATTTTACCTGAAGGCCTCACACTCCTCACCTTGCAGGACCTCAATTTAAACGAAGAAATTCCGGAAAATGAACCTACCATAGAAGGGAATTCTGCCTTTAAAGCCCAATGGGTTTTTGCGCATTTTGGATTGCCTTGTTTTGCTGATGACACCGGTCTTGAAGTAAGTGCTTTAAATGGAGCGCCAGGTGTTTATTCTGCGCGTTATGCAGGAGAGCAGCGCAGTGATCAAGCCAATATGGATAAACTTTTACAAGTGCTAGACGGCCAAGCAGATCGAAGCGCGCAATTCAAAACTGTCATTACTTATTGCGATGGAGACCAAACGCTGCAATTTACTGGAATCGTAAAGGGCTGCATTGGAATGCAAAAGAAAGGTACGGAAGGTTTTGGCTACGATCCTTTGTTTATTCCGGAAGAAGTAGGCAAGACCTTTGCACAAATGACACTCGCTGAAAAAAATAAGTATAGTCATAGAGCAAGGGCGACTGCTCAATTTTTAGAATTTCTACAAGAAAAGGCTGCGCTTTAGGCTTCGTCTTCGATGAGGATGGCCACTGAATGTACGTCTCCATTGATCGGCGGACAAAGCTTGGTGATTTTTACTTTCAAAGCTTCAATTCCTTTTAATTCAGTTTTGATTCTTGTCAGGATGCGTTGGCCAACATGTTCAATGAGTTTAGAGCGAATGGCCATTTCTTCAACAACAATGCGGTTGACATCTACGTAATCAATGGTGTCTGCGAGTGTGTCTTGCTCCGCAGCTTTGCTAAAGTTGGTCAGCATTTCGATATCTACTTCGTAGTGCCCTCCAATACGACCTTCTTCGGGCAAGCAGCCGTGAAAAGCATAGCACTTGATGCCGTTGACAAAAATTTTATGCTTCATGGAGAATTGCTTCGACTGCACTTAAGCCAAGGTCTAGACGCGCAAGGACTTCTTCTTTTCCGAGAAATTCAGAAATTTCAAACATGCCAGGCCCAGCACCAACGCCTGTAAGCACCAAGCGATATGGGAGGAGCACTGCACCAATGCCAAGTTGTTTTTCGGCTAAGAAAGTTTTAAAGGCATGCTCAATAGAACTGGCTGAAAAATCGGACAGGTTGGTAACGAGGAGCTTCCATTCTTGGATGTTTGCTGCGGTTTCTGGCTTCCATTTTTTGCGGATGGTTTCGGCATCAAAAGAAGTAGGGCGACCGAATAGATAAGCACCTTCTGTGAGGATGTCTTGTGCAAAAGTGGCACGTTCTTTCATGAGGTGACAAATTTGTTCTAGTGCGGTATCTGGTAAGTCGATGGGCTGAACTTGACGCAGCTGCTGTGCAATTTCAGCATTAGATTGTGCACGCAAATAGGTTTGCTGAAACCATTTGGTTTTTTCAGGGTCGAATTTGGCGCCTGCTTTACTAACGCGCTCGAGTGAAAAGGCTTCTACTAACTCGTCTAGTGTAAATATTTCTTGTGTTGTGCCCGGGTTCCAACCAAGGAGGGCAAGCATATTGATAAACGCCCCCGGTAAGTATCCTTTTTCGCGGTAGCCGGAGTAGAGCTCACCTTCAGCGGTAGTCCAATTGGTAGGGAATACAGGGAAGCCGAGGCGGTCTCCGTCGCGTTTGGAGAGTTTGCCATTGCCATCTGGGCGCAGCAAAAGTGGAAGATGCGCAAATTCAGGGCAAGGCCACCCAAATGCTTCGTAAAGCAATACGTGAAGTGGTGCTGATGGCAACCATTCTTCGCCGCGAATGACGTGGCTAATTTGCATGGTGTGGTCGTCTACGATGTTGGCGAGGTGGTAAGTTGGCATGCCATCACTTTTGAACAAGACTTTGTCGTCGAGGTTGTTGGTATTGACAACTACCCAACCGCGGATGAGGTCAGAGAAACGGACGTCGCGGTTGCGCGGCATTTTCATGCGGATGACATAGGGTTCGCCGGCAGCTAAGAGTTGTTCTACCTCAGATTGCGGTAAAGTAAGGGAGTTGCGCATGCTGCTGCGCGTAACGCTGTTGTATTGCCAATTGGGCATGCCCATGGTTTTAGCTTGGTCGCGCATGCGGTCGAGGTCTTCGGCGCTATCAAAAGCGTAATAGGCTTTGTCTTCAGCGATGAGTTGTTCGGCGTAGGGTTTGTACATGGCTTTGCGCTCAGACTGAACATAGGGGCCAAATGCACCTCCTAAGCCAGGGCCTTCTGTTGGCATAATACCGCTCCAAGCAAGCGCATCCATGATGTAATCTTGCGCACCCGGTACAAAACGGGTTTGGTCGGTGTCTTCTATGCGGATCAAGAAGGTGCCGTTGTGTTTTTTGGCAAAAAGGTAATTGTAAAGAGCCGTGCGCACACCTCCCATATGGAGCGGGCCAGTAGGAGAAGGGGCAAAGCGAACGCGAACAGGTACTGAAGACATAATATTTTTTATAGACTGCAAAGATAGTGATTTGAAAAAGAATCATGTCAGGAATTGACTTCTATCATGTTTAGAAGCACGCATATGGCTGAACTTTGTATAAAATCCGAGACCATGACACATAAAGCATTCATTTACGACCAACACCTCGAAAATCAAGATTGGCTCAAACGCCTTGATTTTTACAAAGAAGATTTAATCATTTTGCGCGAGCGCTTAGATGAGGTCACTTCTAAAAACAATCACGCTGATTTCTTAAAGTCAGTAGAACATTTTCAGAATCAGTTTATCATTCAGCGCAATCATATCGATGAGTTGGCACACCAAATTAAGGCCAACGAATACACTTTAGTGGCTGAAATTGAAGATAATCCGGTTGCAGTAGATCACCGAAAAGTGGAAAGCCACGATGCCGAAGCTGAGTTTATGGGCTTTTTTGAAAAGAATTTTGCAGATCTACGGGCTCAATTCAATGTGTTCTTAGCCAAATGGATGTAAATTCCATAAAATCATTACAAATTAAAAAGGCGCCGAAGGCGCCTTTTTTTATAGAATAATCTTTTGGGTTTTTCCGAAGGTATTTTTCAGAAAATAGATACCACTTGAAAGGCCGGTTGTTGCAATTTGATTTTCACCTTTTTGCAGCGCAACTACTTTTTGAACCTGCCCCAAGGAATTGAGGAGTTCTAGTTGCAGCGCTTGCGTGGTTTCAATATAAAGCCCGTTGGCATCTTGTCCTTTCAATTTCCAGTTAGCTGCTTCCAATATGTTGATGCCTGCATTGCCATCAAGGTTGATTTTGACGATGTAATCTAATACGTTGGCACAGGAGTCGTCGTAAATGGCGTAGTTAACCAAGCCTCTTGTGATGTCGTCATAGCCATCTAGGATGAGGTTTTCAATGTAGGTAGAATCTTGGGAGCAAAAGCAATTGGCGTTGACCTGAAAGTTTTTGTCGGTAAGGTTTTGAAGGTTATAGTCGGTGTTGTAACAAATGGTGTTGTTCTCGATGAGTGTAGAATTTGGGCTGTAGGCCAACACTGCAACACCCACACCATTGTTGGTGATGATATTATTGGTGAGTGAACTACCGTCGCCCAAACGAACTGCCAAATCATTACTATCAAAGGTACAGTTACTGATGTTCGCTCCACCCGTGTTGTCGATAGCGATGCTGTTTCCTTCGAAATAGCAATTTTGGATGGTATGACCATAAGCCTCGGCAAAAGCGAAGTCGTTATCAATGAACTGACAGTTGGTTACCAAACCAGGTGAACCAACAATATTGTTACCGTTGCCTTCGAAGAGGCAGTTGTCAACGTTGATATAATTTGACCAAGTGAAAGAACAAAAGTTATTGATGAATTGGCAATTGTTGGCGGTGAGTGAGCCAAACACAATTTGAGCTGCTTGCCCTACGCCATTGTTTTCAAATAAACAACTATTGTAGGTCATGCTCGCATTGAACTGTACTCCGTAGTTGTTGTTTTTGAATTGACAGTTGGTCCAGTTGTAGCTAATTCCTGGTTCAGCAATGTCATTATTGATGCCTAACCAGCTATCAAAAAGGCGAAAGCGGTCTAGCTGAACATTACCACCCTGCGAACCTTTGATCCGGATACCTTCCCAAGTTGACTGCCCTAAAATACTAGCATCTGTTGTCTTAAAGGTAATAGGCGCGGCATCAGTTCCGATGGCAATGAGCGTACCTCTGATTTCTAAATAGCGGAGGTTGCCTGTATTAAACGAATAGTCTGGTGTTACCCGAACCTCTACTCCAGGTTCTATGGTAAGTGTAGCACCCGGAAATACAACCATTGAGCCTGTCATGAGGTAAGGACTCCCGGCAGTTGTCCAGGTTGTGTTTTGATAAATGCCACCCGTAACCGTGGTTTGAGCGAAGGTTAAATTGGTAAGAGTTAAAAGGAGAAAAGCAATGATTGAGCGAAACATAAATAAGGTTTTGTGCAATGATAACACCAAAACGCAGTGAATGTTCAATTGTAAAAATGGAAAATGACATAAAAAGAACTTATAGTGATTCGCATCGTCATTTATATAAATACTGATCAATCTACACAAAAGAGCGTATCGTACCAGGGGCTAAAGCCTGCCCAAATACCTAGACATCCTTTTATGTTGGAAGGGATGTTAATGGGCGTAGCATAGGGGTTCGATGCCGCATCAAGTTGAGCCGACATTCGGTCGTAATACAGAAAAACAGCTTGGTCCATTTTAGAAAACTTGACAACAACGCTGTCGCCATACCGATAATACCTGCGGTATTCCTTCAAATGCGTGCTGTCTTTTCTTTTGAGTGGATTCTGAAAATAAAATTCTATGTCAAGGCCATTGAAAAATTCATCTGAAAAGATACCGCCACGGGCCCGTCTAAAAATAGGATCGAGGTCGGCTCCATTCTCATCTTTGTCGATGCGTCGCACCTCCCAGCGATAGGCATCAGCACTCGCAATGGGGTCAGATAAGCGCGCCCAACTGTAGCCATATTCCATGGTTGTGGTTTCTCTTTTCCAGAAAAGGGTGTCGAGTACAGGCGGTGGCAGGAGGTAAGTACTTCCTTTAAAGAGCTTTCCATTATGCGAAATACATAATTCGTAACTTTGATTTGCAGTGCCAATAAGTGTATTTGAAGTGTAAACTTGTATGGGTAAGAATTGTACTTCGTTGAGCTCGAGGCGCAGCATTTCAGCTAGTCTTTTCTGGCTCTCAAGTGACAGGTCTTGAACAAAAGTGGGGATGAGTGCAAAAGTATCATTCCCGCTGACAACACTTACTTCGGCATCGCTGACCACACTGTTTAAATAGTTAAGTAAACTCGCTGTGTCTGCTGCATATTGCGACATCGTGAGCAAAACAAGCGGGTTGCATCCGGTTTCAATATTGCCATCGACTACCAATTGTGGTGGAAATTCCGGAATCGTTATATTGACCTCCTTTGTACAAGAATAAAGGAAGAAAACAACGAAGTAAAGGCCAATTATTTTTGGGATCAATGGATGATTTTTTGAAGAAAGTTAAACTTTTTCTCCGAAACTTCTATGACGCCAAGCCTCACGCCGGCCCAACCTACTTGGTGAATACATACTTCCTTTCCATTTGGCTGCTTGATTTTCGTAGGTGCATCCATAAACGTATGGGTGTGGCCACCTAAAATGAGGTCGATGCCAGTTACTTTTTGAGCGAGTAAGATATCACTAGGTTTGTTTGGATCTTCGTATTGGTATCCCAAGTGAGATAAACAAATGATCAGGTTGCAATCTTGGGTTTTGAGTTGCTGAATTGCATTTTCAGCACTCAAATAAGGATCTTGCATTTCAATACCAGTGAAATTGCTTGTTGGAACGAGTCCGTTCAGGTCGATGCCCAACCCAAATACCCCAATTTTGTAGGGGCCTTTTTGAATGATGTGATACGGAGCAACCACCTTTGCCATGGCCGTTTGACCGAAGTTATAATTGGCATTGACAAACTTAAAGTTGGCGTGTTGTTGTGCATTCATGAAGCCATCTATGCCGATGTCGAAGTCGTGGTTGCCTAAAGTGACGACATCATAAGCTAGAGCGCTCATGAGTTTCATTTCAAGAACACCTTTAAAGCGGTTGAAATAAGCAGTGCCTTGAAAAAAGTCGCCGGCGTCTAGCAGCAAAACATGTTTATTTGCTTTTCGGTATTGGTCGATTAATGCCCCCCGCGCAACAATACCCCCTTGATTTGGGAATTTGCTGTGATTTTCTGGAAGCGCGTCAATTTGAGAATGGGTGTCGTTGGTGTGAAGAATAACGAGTTTGGGCGTATTTTTCTTCCTTGAAGCCGCACTTAACCAATTTGGAAGCAGCAATCCAAAGGATAAAATCCCAAATTTTTGAAAGAGTTTCCTGCGTGTGAACTTCATCGGATGTATCTTACTTGTGGATCTAAAAGAAGGGTGTCCTGTTGGTAGGCTGTCTCGATCAAGATATCTCTTAGTAAAACATTTGTTTCCTCTTTTTCCAAACTTAAAAAGAAGTTCATTTTGTCGCCTCCGTTTGCTAAAAAATCAGTGGTGAGTACCCAAATATATTGGTGGCTGGGTAACAAACTCGGTATGTCGAGCTTGCCATTTTTGTAAGTGCAATTGGCTATTGGTTCTCCACCACTTTGTTTTAGATAATTTTCAATGTCAGGAATTTTAGATACCGGCAGATGGATCCAAACTACGCGGTTGTCGAAAGGCATCAGTTTGTAAAAGTCAGCTAAGGTGAGCTTTCCAGCACCAAAAGAACTGCGCAAACCTCCGGTATTGAGTAAGCAAATGACGGGTTCACTCAAGCGTTTGTTTGCTGTTTGTGAGCTCAGGACGGCATCGGCGCACCAGTTCATAAGGTTTGAACCTGGCCTGCTAATGATTAAATTGACTGGTGCGGTTGCCACATAAGCACTGAATTCTTGAACTAAAGTATCTCTGTAGGGTTGGAGTTGCTTGAGTAAAGATGAATCAGGAGTTGTTTCAACAACCGATTGATGACTGATTTGAAGAGTAGGGCTAAAATGAGCGGAGCAAGCCATTAGGCTTGCTCCGACAATTATATACCAAAGATTGGATTTCATTATTCAATCACAAACTCGCGTTTCACTTGGCCGTATTGGGTATCAACGGTAAGGAAATAAACGCCAGCTTTAAATTCGCTAATTGGCAGTGTTAATACTGCTATGTTAAGGTTTTGAGCAGCACTCACTTGACGTCCTTGGATGTCTTGAATTTGATAAGCTAAGATGTCAAGACCGTTTACTTGTGCGTATAGCGTTTGGGATGCAGGAACAGGGAATACAGAGAAGTTGTTGTCCAATTTTTCAGTAAGGCCCATGTCGCATTGGAGGTAGCTCATGTTGGCAAAGTTGATGTGACAAGCAAAGTAAGCGGAATCAATGAACGGATTGCGGTTGCCCTGTAAAAAAGCAGCATATTCGTGACGTGCGATTTCGTAGTTGTCAGGAGCGTCGGCAAAATGCCATGTTTTCAAAGATTCTTGACTTTGGTTAGCAGGAAGCTCCCATGTATTACCTAGCTGACCATTGTAGCAAGTAGCCATGTAGAAAATAGAACGTGCTGCATTTCCTTTTTGTTCCGGACGTGGTTCATATACCAATTGGTTGCCGCTGTAACCTACGCGACCTTCTAAGTAAGTGAAGACAACATTGCCGTCAATATCCATTAATGGCAAATTACTACGTGGTGTATTGGCTTGCTGAAGGTTGGTTGGCCAAAGGTTGTGTTGGTCGTTATATTCAGGTTTCTCTGGGCTATCGCAAGGAAAAGTAGGCATCCAGGAATGAGAAAAAGTGTGTTCTCTTGAATAACCAACAGCTGTCCAGGTAAATGGATCGTTGAAAACCTTGCGCTCGCCTGAGTAAACACATTCTACATAAGACTGACCGTTGGTGGTGTCGCGAACCTCGAATTGGTTCATCATGGTAGTGAGGTAGTTGTAGTAAGTAATGGAGGTGTGTGGGTTAATTAAAGCGCTCAAGTTCGAAAGGAATGCATTGGAACCGGAGTTGATACCATTGTAGTAATTTCCAATTTGGCTACCTGTGCTTGTTACGTTTCCTGTTTCAGGGTTCAAAGTGCGGTAATTTTCAAAGCCTGAAGGTCCGTTGAATGCATAGACTGCAAAATGATAGTTCGTATTTGCTTCGATATGACGCGGCGTAAATCCTGTCCCTGAACCAATATAGGCAACTTTAGCGTTACCAATGATGTCACCACGTTTGTAGCTTGTACCATCAATAGGTAAACCCGCAACTGCGCTTCCTTGTCTCCATAATACGATGTATTTTTCTGCACTAACGGCAGTGTATTCACCAGAAAGCGAATAAGGTTTTACAGTAGGGAATGTGAGTCCGGTTGGGTTTGATGCTGGTTCTGTAGCCAAGTTGTTGGTGCCGATACCATAAAGATTGATGATGTATGGGTTTTCATCTGCGTCGTCGTTGGCAATGGAAAGCATTGCTAAGCGCGAGCCCGTTCCCGCTGGTGTAAAATTCAGTGTAACGTTTTGGCTACTGGTTCCACCTACAACGACATTTGCATTACAGCTGTAGTCTGAAGCGTTGGTTCCGCTGAAACTTGCCCCAGTAACTGTAAGGTTTTGAACCCCGTAGTTTTCAATAGTAATTGTGGTAGCGGAAGTAGTTCCGACAACATAGGTATCACCGGATAGCACAGAATTACCATTGATTTTAACATTGATTTCTCTTGCAGGTGCGACATAAGTAAAGATATCCTGGGTACTGCGTGGGATCAATTGGTAGTTGGCATTGAACTGTCCCATCAGGCCAATAATGCTGATTGGGCCAGAAGGTATGGCAGAGCCATCGATGTTGGTTGTGCCGTTGATGCGTACATCAAAAGTATTGGAGCCATCAAATATCTGAACAGTACTGTTTCCGGAAGCAAAATTTCCGGTTTGAACAAAAGTAACGTTGTCAAAACGGACCAATTGCCCTTCTAGGTTTTCACCTGCACTCGGAATCGGAATGATGAGCGCAGCTGGTTGGACAACCGCTTGGCCGTGATTGGTAAAGCTGTTTGTTGGGGAAAGCTCTAAAAGCCCACTGAATTCAAATAAAACACCAGTTGCGGTGATGGAATCTCCTTTTTGAACTGAATTGAGGTTGGTACCATAACAAGCTATACCAGCCGTTCCGTCTTGAATGTATCGAATAGGCCCAAGTTCGCTGCCGTTTGTTACAACTCCAGATACGGTTACGGTCTGGCCTATCCCTAAGTTACGGACTTGTGCAATTGATTGGGCTAAGGCCTGTTGGCCAATAACCAAAATGGCGAGATTGAATAGTAATTTTTTCATAAGTTAAAATTGTATGGCAAGATTGATATTAAAGCGCAAACCTTGGCCAAACATGACCGTGGCAGAACGTGCATCGAATTGATCATAAATGCCATTAGCGTTGTTGGTGGCATCAGAGATAAATGAGGTGTTGAGTAAGTTAGTAATGGCGCCGCCTAAGCTAAATTGTTTGTAGCGGTAACCAGCAAACACATTGATGAGTGAATATGTTGGGATTTGCCAGGAATCGCGACCACCGTTGACTCCTTGGAGCGAGAATGGATCAAAATTAGCATAGTAACGGTCAAATAATTGACCCTGAATTTTGATGTAAGCATTTTTGATAGGCTCATAGCGCAGGGACGCAGCCATTGCTGTTTGTGCTGCATCGCCAACGTGAACGCCTTTGGCATCAAAAGTGAATTCAAGAGAGTCGTATTGCGGGATAAATACGGTTTTGCTCGAATTCCAGATCCAGTTACCGATAGAAAACATGAAGTCAAAGGAGAGTTTGGGTGAGATTTCCCAAGCGACATCGATTTCTTGACCCATGTGAATGGCATCCATGCCATTGATGTTTACACGAATAAATTCCGTAGGGTCATTCGGGTCCGGAACGGCAACGCCATAAGGAAAAGGTTTGTTTTTCCAATTGGTGAAGTAGGCGTTGTAGTTGACACCAAAATGTTTGCTGGCATAATGGTAACCACCTTCAACGGCGTAAATGATTTCGTTTACAATTTCCCCAAAAAAGCTATTGGTGTTGTTGTCGATGACATTCGAAAATTGTGGAGTACGGTTGAGGTAGCCCAAATTGCAATAGACGTCGTTGAACTTGTTGATTTTATAACCCAAACCACCTTTTACGGTGACGCCTGGAATGTATTTCCAGTCTGTGGCATAGTATTCCAACCCAGCTGAACCAGCATGATAACTTTGACCGTTGTATGTAATAGTGTCGAGGGCGCCGATTCTGAGGATGGTATCGGCAAGGTATAGGACTTTTCGTTGAAAGTAATCAATGCCTTTGTATCCATTAAGAATACCAGAAACGTTGGCAAACCAATTGATGCGCTCCCCGCTGTGTTCTACCTGACCAAAAACGCCAGCATAGCTCACAACGCCATCGCGGTCGGCATTGAAAGTGTTCTTAGCTATTTTGTCTCCAACGCGTTGCATAGGGTCAGCATCATTGAAATTGGCTGTACTCACAAAGTAATCGCCGCCTAAAAGATTGGTGATCACTTGGTAATGGCGACCTTCATAATAACGGTAATCTAAACCACCCGAAAACGCAGTTTTTTTCGAATATTGATAATTGAATTGTCCGAGGTAGCCTAACCAAAAATGGTTATTGATACTTGCTAACAAAATTTGGCTCGCTTTGATCTCAGTATCTGAATAA
>JAXITO010000015.1:0-26129 GCA_034680045.1 Crocinitomicaceae bacterium
AAGAAAATTTGAAAAAGTTGATAGAAACATCGAAATTTGATGAATATAAAGGATTTTTCATCGACAATTACTAAGCAATATGCTAAGAAAAGACATTTTCGGAGGTTCTCAACAACCTGACAACACCGACCGCACTAACCGTATCATTGCCGGTACAGAAATCAACGGCGACCTCACCTCAGACACCAATATTCATTTAGAGGGGGAGGTAAATGGTAACGTTTCATGTGCAGGACGCGTCATCATCGGCACTTCTGGTAAAATCAATGGCAACCTCGTTTGTGTCAACGCTGAAATCGAAGGCGCCATGGAAGGCCAACTCTTAGTAGAAAACCTTTTAGTCTTGCGTTCTACAGCCCGCATCAAAGGCGATATCCAAACCATGAAGCTTCACATCGAAGAAGGTGCTTTCTTTGAAGGTGCTTGTGTGATGCGCGCTGGGGTCAGCACTCAAAAATTGGATGCCGAGGCTGCGTTCAATGACTAACAACAAATCCAGTAATCCTTTTCTGAAATTAAGCTCAGCTGCTATTCAAATGGCGGCAGTAATAGGTGGCTTTACTTGGTTAGGCACCTATCTTGATACCAAATGGTCCACGGACAGTTTGTTTACAATTGTAGGCGCATTGTTAGGGGTTGGTATTGGTCTATACCTTATCATTAAAGAAGTCAATCAGCTCAATCGTGAAAACCCACCCCAATAAACGCATTCAGCCGTGGTCTTATTTGGCTACACTGATGGCAGTACATTTCGTTTTTGTTGTCCTTTACCTCACCTCCGTTTTTGAACTCCCTTTTGGTCAAATGTTTGCTGTTCAATGCGCATCTGTTTTGTTGGTCCTTATATCAGCAGCCATTTTATTTGTCAAAAATAACGGCGATCCAGCGGCGCAAACCTTTCGTTTTTTAATCATCAGCGTGACTCAGTTATTGGGCTATTTATCGGTGAGTTTGGCACTTATTTATACCGATCAAACAACAGAATTAGTCTTGTATTTACTAAGCCTCTCCTTGAGTGTTTTAATTCTGCAGACGAGCTATTTGGTACGCCGCTTAAAATGACTTCATAAAGGCGAGCAGCAGTTGCGCTAGTGGTTCAAAAGCCGCATAACTTAATGCTTCAGCTTTGTCCTCGATGTCGTGGTAATGTTTGTTTGGCCCCATTGTATAGACAAAAAAGGCAGGCACTCCTTTTTCAGTGAAGAAATAATGATCAGAGTTGGCAGCAGGCCCTCTAGATTTAACTTGAGGTAAGTGGTTTCCTTCTAGATTCAGCTCAGTTAATCTGTCAAACTCAGGCTTGAATAAAGTGGCATTCACCACGGTAATTCCTTCTTCACCGCTCCCCATGATGTCGGTATTTAGTAAAAAGCGAATCTTTTTTAAGTCGAAAAGTGGGTGTTCCACAAAATAATGAGAGCCTACAAGACCGGCCTCTTCGGCGCCAAAGGCAATAAATACATAATTGAAGTTGGAGTCTGGCTTCAGGCTTAACTCTTGTGCGAGATAAAGGAGCATCCCGACGCCCGATGCGTTGTCATTTGCACCAGGGAAGTAAGTTTCCTTGCCCATGCGCCCAAGATGGTCGTAATGCGCTATAATGACCAAATAGGGCTTTTGTTTTGGCTTGTTGGCTGCAGGTAAATAACCAATTACATTACTGGATGTAAATTTTGGAATAAATGCACTCTCTAGAAAAATAAAAGCGCTTTGCGGCTGAGTGGCAAAAGAAGAGGCTAAAACCTGAAAAGCAGGGTAGGGGTTCGCTTCTTGGCTGACAGACCATGTCAGTTTGTTTGTGGTGAGTTCAATCGTTGCAGCAAATTGTTGGAGTTCATGTAGCCGTGTTTGCATCACTTTATTGGTGTCGCCGCCATAACCTGTAGTTCTGACCACCAGCATGCGGTCTTTTGGGCAAGGTTTGAACGCATTGACACTACGGTATAATGTGGCCGCATTGCAATAAACCAATTGATAAAATTGTGGCATTACACCAGCGGAGGCAGGGTCAACTAAGTAGTCAATACCTGGTTTTAGCGTATCAGTGCCCGCGACAAAAGTACAAGCACCTGGAAAGGTTTGAACCGGTAAGGTAAAAGTTTGCTGGTAATTACCTTTAAAAGGCTTCAGGCCAATTTTTTGGAATTCGGCTGCGATTAAATTGGCAGCTAAAACCCTACCGCCATCTACATAACCTCGGCCAGCATATTCCGGTGAACAGAGCATAGAAATAGTCTGCCGATAAGGGTAGTGCTGCCCATAGGCTAAAGAAAGCGCAAGGCAGAAAAGAAAACTAAGCGCCAGCCGCATGGCGACGACAAATTTTGTAGATGAAGTCTTCGACAATTTCAGATTCGGTGTCCCAGTTGAATGTTTGTGCTAATTCGGCAAGCATGTTACGCGCTGCGTCCATAGAAGCCAATTGGTCGAGTTGCTTGATATTTGTCGAGAAATCGTCTGAAGAACCTTCAAAAAGTTCATTGATAAATTGTAATTTCTCATTGAGTGTGAAGGCGCCAATTAGGCTCTCCAACGGAAAAACACTGCGGCTGTCGCGGATATTTGCTTCCATCTCTGCCATCCAAATGGGTTGGTCCGCAGAAAATTGCGGTTCCCATGGTGTTGGTGCTTCAGTTTCTTGAATCGGATCTGCAAACGTTTGAATTGGTTCTTCGATTTCTTCTTGAAAAGGCGCTTCGTCTGGAATTGGCTTCTCAAAAGTATGAATTGGCTCTTCGATTTCTTCCTCTTCTAGAAGCGGTTCTTCTTCTTTCTCTTCCTCTAGAATATGATTTTCAACTGCTTGAATCGGTTCTTCCACTGCATCTTCTTCTAGAATAGGTTGTTCTACTTCTTTTTTCTCTAGTATGAGTTCTTCAACTTCTTCTTCCTCCTCTTGCCATTGCTCCGTAGAAGCTTCTTGGTCGAGTATTTCACTTTCACCATTTGCAAAAGTGACCTCAAATTCAGGCTCAGGTGCGATAGTTGGCTCCTCAATGGAACCGAATAAATCGATTGGAGTTTCAATTTCTGTTTGGCGAATACTTGCTGAAATAACAGGTTCTTTTACACCTAAAACATTTGTTTCATAGATTTTGTAACGCAGAATCACCATGCGCTCATATAGCTCTTTGGCATCCTCGACTAATAATTCCATATCTTCCGGACTTAATGCACCGGATTCAAGTTTTTCTACACCAGTTTGGAGGTGTCCGAGAATTGTTTTGATCATTAGAGAAGGACTTTTTTCTGACATTGCTTATAACTTATTAATTTCGTGCAATCGGCGGTATAATTTACCACCGAATCAAAATTAGAAAACATTTCACAATCTCATTCAACAGCAGTATGTTTTTAGAGCAATTTACCAAAGAAAACGGACAACAAGGTTGGATAGAGGTCATTTGTGGGTCCATGTTTTCAGGTAAAACCGAAGAACTCCTCCGCCGTTTGAGGCGTGCTGAATTTGCCAAACAGTCTATTTTACTCTTTAAACCGATCATTGATGACCGCTACGCAACAGAAGCGGTAGTAAGTCACCAAGGGCAAAGTTGGGAGGCCAAGCGCGTTGCAGCCGCGATTGACATACAAAGTAGTTGGAAAGGCGAACAAATTATTGCCATAGACGAAGCGCAATTTTTTGATGCGGCTGTGGTACAAGTTTGTAGTGATCTTGCCAACAAAGGGGTGCGTGTAATTGTGGCCGGCTTAGATATGGACTTCAAAGGGGTGCCTTTTGGCCCAATGCCACAACTCATGGCCATTGCCGAGTACGTGAGTAAGGTACATGCCGTTTGTGTACATTGCGGCAAATTAGCTCAATTCTCGCACAGAACTGTAGCCCAAACGCAGCAAGTTTTAGTAGGTGCAGTTGAAAAATACCAACCACTGTGCCGAAGCTGTTATCAAAACGCGTTGCAATGAAATTAAAGCTCTCCCAAACAGCCTTTGCCGATATCATTCAAGCCGAAATGCTTGGATCAAACGAGCCAATATACATTCAAGAAGTCGCCTACGATACGCGCAAACTTGTCCGCACTGAAGGCGTGGTATTTTTTGGCTTAAAAGGCGCCAAGCAAAGCGGTGTGGCTTATGTTGCAAGCGCCTACCATCAAGGAGTTAGAAATTTTGTCGTAGAAGAACAACCCCGACAATTACATGCTGATGCCAATTATTTTATGGTGAAAGATGCGCTACAGGCGCTGCAAAAATTGGCTGCATTTCACCGCCAAAATATAAAGTATCCAATAGTAGCAATTACGGGTAGCATTGGCAAAACCACCGTTAAAGAATGGATTGCCCATCTTTTAAGTGAACAACTTAAAGTGTACCGCAGTCCTAAAAGTTATAATTCTCAGCTTGGGGTTGCCCTTTCGCTGCTAGCACTGCCTTTAGATGGCGACCTCGCACTCATTGAAGCTGCGGTCACCAAACCGGGAGAAATGGAGCGCCTGCAAGCCATGATCGCACCAGACTATTGTGTGATTACTAATAAAAGTAACGGTTTTAGAAATGAGTTTCCCGATCAAGCGGCTTATGCTACCGCACTTGAATTATTAGCCAAAAATACAAAGTGGGTCATCAACGGCGAGCAGTTGAATGCAAGTGCCATTGCCAATTTCGAAGAATTGGTTGGCGCCATCCCGTTTTCAGACCCTATTCGCGTGTATAATGCCAAAATTGCCTTGGCTTGCGCGCTGCAATTTGGAGTTTGTACAACTCAAGCAGTTCGTTTACTACCCAAATTAGCCAATCGTCTCGAAACCTTTGAGGGCATACAAGGCGCAACACTCATTAATGATAGTTACACTTTAGATTTGCTTGCCTTTGAGGGCTCTTTGGCATTTTTAAATTCAGCTGCAAAAGGAAAACCGAAGCTGGTTTGTTGCATTCTTGCAGCCAATCAAGCGCATATGAAGGAGGCCATTTTACAAATACTCGCTACCCATCATATTGATCAATATTTTATTTGGGATGCACTACCTGCAATACTTCCAGATATTTCTAATCATATTGTCCTAATCAAAGGCAATCAACAGCAACTTGCAGAAGCACTTTTGGCCAAATGGAAACGCAAGTCACATAGTACTGTGGTGCGTTACGACCTTTCTGCGTTGCAACACAACCTCAGAGTTTACCATCAAACATTGGCGCCAGCTACCCAAATATTGGCCATGGTCAAAGCGCAAGCCTACGGCGCTGGTCTCGATCAAATTGCCCAGCAGTTGGTGCGCTCAGGCGTCAATTATTTTGGAGTCGCTTATGCTGACGAAGGTGTGTTGTTGAGGCAAGCTGGCATTCAGCTGCCTATTTTAGTGATGAACGCCGAGCCTGCTAGTTTTGAGCTTTGTGTAGCACACCAGCTCGAGCCTGCCATTTATAGTTTGGAGCACCTAGATACCTTTATTCGTACATTAATTGCGCAGCAAATTCAAGCCTACCCAATTCACCTGAAAATAGACACTGGCATGCACCGCTTAGGATTTTTACCTGAGCAAATAGAACGACTTATTCAAACAATCAGTGCACAGCCAGAGGTAATGGTTAAAAGTATTTACAGCCATATGGCTTGTGCCGATGAACCACAACACCCCATGAATGTCAAACAAATAGATATTTTTAACCGTGTTTGTGCACAATTTCAGCAGGTTCTTCCTTATCCATTTATCAGACACCTTTTGAACTCAGAAGGAGCAGCGCATTTTCCTGAAGCGCAGTTTGATATGGTCCGCTTAGGTATTGGTTTATTTGGCGTCAATCACGACCCCAATTTTGCTGCGAAACTGAAACCTGTTCTTTCTTGGACAAGTCAGATTTCACAATTAAAATACCTTCAGAAAGGGGATTGCGTAGGCTATGGTTGTACCGATCAAATTCAAGCAGATACGCAAATAGCTATTATTCCTGTAGGTTACGCAGATGGATTCAAGCGGAATTTAAGCAATGGAAAAGGTGGCGTTGTCATCGATGGGCAATTTTGCCCCACAGTTGGCAGGGTTTGCATGGACATGATTATGGTTTTGGCCCCTCATGTGCGTCCGGATGCCGAGGTAGAAATTATAGGTACTCAACAAACGTTAGCTGACTTTGCAAGCAACGCACAGACAATTCCTTATGAAATTCTTACAAGTATCTCACCTCGTGTGCAAAGAACTTACACGAATGCTTAATTTTATCTTCTATTTCAACTAAATGTCCATGAAAAAATTACTATTCTTTTTTGTTTTGTTTTTATCCTTTGTTTCAAATGCGCAGGTACCTAAGCAAGAAACTGATACCCTTAAGTATTTGATTGTGCTAAACAATGGCATTGAATATGTAGGCCAAATCATAAGTGACGACGGTCGGGAATTACTCATTATGACCCAACAACTTGGAAAAATTTACATCCCGAAGTCAGAGGTAAAAAGTATTACGCTAGTAGATGAGGCAACTGATTACAGAGCAGGGGAGTACCTCGGGCAAGGCGTCTTTACGACGCGTTACCAATTTACGACCAACGCTTTTCCAATTAAAAAGGGAGAGAATTATGCGCTGATCAATCTGTATGGCCCTGAGGTACATTTTGGTGTGCTTCCTAATCTGAGTGTAGGCATCATGGCCACGTGGATAGCCAGCCCAATTGCATTGGCTTTGAAGTACACGATTCCGACCCAAAATCCGAAACTCAATTTTGGTTTGGGAACCATTATGGCCTCTTCTGGTTATTTCAACCAAGCGAAAGGTTACGGTGGTTTGCATTGGGGAATGGCTACTTACGGAACCCGTCGCAGCAACGCTACACTTTCATTGGGCTATGGCTATTTCAATTCTGGTTTTTCTTTCACAAGTCAGAATTCGTATTATCAACCGGGTACCTATGCAGCTGTTTTCAGTCAAGGTGGCTATAGCTTTCCAATTCCCGAAATGCTGACCTACGAGAATAAAGTAGGGAGTTTTAAGACCCCAATTGTCGGTGTTTCTGGGATAACAGGAGTGGGTAAAAAAGCGAGTTTTATTTGGGATGTCATGATCATTGGCGGCAATAAACGCACCATTTTCACCGATCAACAAATTGAATATTTCTACGATCCGAACACAGGTCAGCCAAGTTCGGTCGTTTACAACGACCCGTTTATGGAGGTCAAAAGCACCAATATTGTCATCATGCCTGGGATGCGTTTTCAAAAAGACCAAAACCGCGCTTTTCAGGTAACGCTTGCTGGCGTCATTGGCCGTCGCGAAGAAACCGTTAACTACCAACTCGAAGTCAATCAATACTCTTTTCCAATACCAATGCTCAGTTGGTTTTATAAGTTCTAAGCATGGAAACAGTTCAAGATCAGTTACTGCAGCTCATCAAAGCGAAGCTTCCGCCCGGCGACGCCCTCGGACACATCCTTAGTGAAACCTTACACATCAGCATGGATGCTGCCTACAGGCGCATGCGCAACGAAACAGCCCTCACCATTGACGAACTCAAAAGGCTCTGCAAAACCTTCGATATTTCCTTTGATTCGCTTATTCAGCAGCAAAAAACGAATGTCATTTTTCGTTACACACCGCTCAATGCCTATGATTTTTCCTTGGAATCTTATTTGGAAGGCATATTAGAAGCTTTTGAGCGCCTTCGGCATTTAGAGGATCCAAAAATCATGTTGACTATCAACAACACGCATTTTTTTCAGCTCTTGAATTTTCCGCAATTGGTACGCTTCAAGCTCTTTTTTTGGGCTAAAACGCATTTGCAAATCCCAGATTACAAGAATGTCCTTTTCCGTCATGAAAAAACAACAGATCGCGCATTTGAACTCGGTAAAGCCATTCTTCACTCTTACAATACCATTCCTTCTGTAGAAATATTCGACCCTGAGCTCATGCGCGGCTTTTTGCGTCAGATCCTCTACTACTATAAGTCCAATCAGTTTGAAGACCCCAGTTATGCGCTTTTCTTGTGCGACCGCTTACTGATGTTTTCTGCGCATCTCAGAGACCAAGCAGACCACGGCAAGAAGTTCATCTATGGCACGCAGGTACCGGCCAGTGGCAATCGTTTTGAAATGTACCTGAACGAAACCATTAACGCCGATTCTGCCTTTTATTATGAGAGCAAAGACAAACAAGGCTTGTTTCTTTCGCACAACATCATGAACTACCTCCAAACTACAGACGCGCAATATGTCCAAGATGCCAAGCAAGTCATCGATAAGCAGTTGGCCAATTCTAGCCTCATTAGCGTTGTGAACGAACGAGAACGCAACAATTTCTTTGTCGATTTCGAGAAAACAATTGGGATGTTTCGAAAGAAAATCGAAGCAGACCTCGACTTTTTATCTTGATACTTGCGTTTTTCGCAACTCAGGCGCGCTGAGCTCCGAAATTCAGTTTTGCCCCATTGAAGGATTGTTCAACCTTTGTAACATCAAATTGTATGTTATGAAAACAAAAAAATTACAATCATTCTTTATTCTAGTTGCCATTTTCTTTAGTGGCATGGCTAGTTATTTCGCGCAGCCAAGTAATACGATTGCCGTTGCGAATCCTAATGTGAACGCCCTAACTGTAAAACCAGAATCAGTGGCAAAAATGATGCGCCTAGAGCTCATCAAAATCAATAAGTACAAAGTTTACGATGAGTTCGACATGAACGAAGTCATCAAAGCGAAAGAAGAATACAAAGTGGGTTGTTATGGCCAAACTTGTCTTTCCAAACTAGGCGAAGAACTCAAAGTAGATTACGTTATGTCGGGTTCTATTGATGGTTTAGGCAACAAAATTGTCGTCACAATCAAAATCATAGATGTCAAAGGGCAAGCACTTTATAAATCAGCGGTTCGTGAATTTGACAACCAAGAGTTAGAAATTCAACGCATGATAGAAATCGTCATAGCCGACATGCATGGCCTTACCGTAGACAAAGTGCTTACCGACCGTTTGTCTTTTAAAAATGAATTAATTACGTCCAATAACATTGGTAAAGTAAACAACTCTGGTCCGCGAATTGGTTTTGCGTATTTAACTGGCACTGTCAATGAGTTTGCAACAAGAGAAACTAAATACGGAGGCTTGGGTATTCAGCCTTTTACCTCTATGATCGGTTACCAAATCGAAGGCCAATATGTGGGTACAGAAAATTTCTCCGCACTTGTCGAAGGCATCATTAATGTGTCTGGTTTAGAGCAAGGGCAATTTGTCCCGTCTATTTCATTATTGAATGGTTTTCGCTTTGGCAAGGCAAATTGGGAATTTGCATTTGGTCCCCGTTTCGGGATATCTTCAACTTCTGAAGGTTTCTTTGATGATCAAAATGTTTTTTCTTCTGATTCACGTTATTTCTCAGAAAGCGATTGGTCACAATATGCCATTCAGAATAACCTCAATCCTGTTGACCCAGGCAATGGTTATGTTTTCGAAAAGAACTTCGATAGACGTGGAGACAAAGCCCTCGCCACAACATTCCTAATTGCTTTTGGACGCACTTTTCAAGCTGGCGCACTCAACATCCCGGTCAATTTATTTTACAGCTCACAAAAGGGTGGTGGTTATGTTGGTGTCAACATGGGCTTCAATGTTCAAAAAAGCAAACAACCAATTAACAAGCAAAATCCGCAACGTTATTATTAAAATGACGTATAAGGCCAAAAAAATTCAACAATGAAAACACACACAATCCTTCAATTGTGTTTCACATTAACGCTCTGCTTCTTCGGAAGTCAGAGCGTTTTTGCGCAAACACCAAGTACAACAACACCAGTTACGGACACCACCAAATATCTAGTGGTGAAGAACGATGGAAACGAATACGTTGGTTTTATTCTTTCTGACGACGGCCGAGAGGTACTTATTCAAACCACAACTTTAGGCAAAGTGTATATTCCAAAAAGCGATATCAAGTCTATTAGACCACTTGATTTAGTAGAAGATGTCAAAAAAGGAGAGTTCAATAGCGCAGGTGTTTTTACCACGCGTTATCAGTTCACTACCAATTGTTTCCCGATCAAAAAAGGGGAGAACTATGCAATGGTTAACTTGTATGGCCCAGAGGTACATTTTGCCGTCCACAAAGACTTTTCCATCGGCGTGATGTCTACCTGGATTGGTTCACCACTTGCCTTGGCTTTGAAATATACCCGCGGCACAGCCAATCCAAAAATCAATTATGGCGCCGGCGCACTCATCGGAACATCTGGTTATTTGAATTCCGGCCGTGGTTTTGGAGGTTTGTATTGGGGCATGATCACTTATGGCGACCGCCGCACTAATGTCACTTTATCAGTTGGTTATGGGCATTTAAATGATGGCGTTAATGGGACTGACACACAAACGATTTATCAAGAAGGGGTTTACCAATCCATCAATGGCTTGGCGCCAGATATCCCAGTAGCTGGAATAAATATTATAAATTATGGCTTCAGTGCTCAAGCTCCAATCATTGGGTTAGCAGGCCAAACTAAAGTAGGTAAAAAAGCAAGTTTTATTTATGACTGCATGTATATAATGGGCCGCACCAACAATAACAATTCATATGGCTATCAGGACATCGATCCCATTTATGATCAAAATACTTGGATGCTACAGCAAGTGGTTGTAGGCCCATGGCAATCCTATAATTACAATAATACCTCGCAAAATTTACTCATCCTCATGCCAGGAATGCGTTTTCAACGCTCAGATTCTAAGGCGTTTCAAATTAGTTTGGCTGGTGTGATTACCCAAGATATTTCCTTCCCTTTGCCTATGGCGAGTTGGTTTTATAAGTTCTAGGTCGGATTAAACGTAATTACACTGAGTCTGTGTAATTTTACCTCAACTTAAAACAGAACGTACATGAGCCTATTGCTCAGCTTATTTATTTTTAAATCATGGTGGCTGTCTATCTTGGCAGCCTCCGTTTTTTTATTGCTAGTTTTGGTATTCATTCGGCGTCGGATTGAAACGTCTCGTAGAAATCAGGTTCGTCTTGAGGTCAAAATTGCTGAACGCACCAAAGAAATCCGCCTTCAAAAGACTAAAATTGAAGAGCAAAAGCGTTTGTTAGAGCAAGAAAAGCACAAAGTTGAAGAACAACAAGCGCTGCTTCAGAAAGAAAAAGACCGCACCGAACAATGGTTGCTCAACACCCTGCCTTCTCAAGTTGTCATTGAACTCAAGCGCAATGGAAAAGTAAAAGCGCAAGGCTTCAAACAAGTCTCTATCATGTTCACGGATGTAGTGGGTTTTACGCGTATCTCAGAATCCATGGCGCCAAGCCGTATTGTCTCGAAGCTCGACATGCTTTTTCAGAAATTTGATGAGATCATCCAGGCCAATAACTTAGAGAAAATCAAAACCATTGGAGATGCGTACATGTGTGCGGGTGGGGTACCAGTCGAAAACTCTACCAATCCGATAGACGCCTGTTGCGCTGCCTTACAGATCCAAGCGTTTATGGACAAACTTAAATACGAGGCCATTGCCGACCACGAAGACTACTGGGAAATCCGCCTCGGTATCAACACCGGTCCTGTTATTGCCGGAATCATCGGAAATATACGTTTGGCTTACGACGTTTGGGGTTCTTCCGTAAATCTTGCACAACGCATGGAGATGCTCGGCGAACCCGGCAAGGTGACCATCACCGGTAATACCTTTCAGCAAATTGAACCTTATTTTGAGTGCGACTACAAAGGCAAGGCCCTCACGAAATCTCGTACAAAGGTCGATATGTATGTGGTGCAGCGCATCAAGCCCGAACTTTCCATCAATGGAGAAGGGCTCATTCCCAATTCTCGCTTTGAGGAAATCAAAAAATTACACCATTACAGCTCCATCAAATACTACAAAACCGAGCATCATGTAATGGGAATACTCGAAAAAAACCTGGCGCCGAGTCTTTATTACCACTCCATTAATCACACCAAAGACGTCGTCAAATCAGTGGAGCGCATTGCCTTACTTGAAGGCGTAACAGACGAAGGCTTATTCTTGCTCAAAACTGCAGCAATTTTTCACGATGCGGGCTTTATTGAACAATACGACCACAACGAGGCTATCGGCGCGCGAATGGCAAAAGAAATATTACCCAAGTACGGTTATACGGAGCAGCACGTCAAAACGATTGTAGAACTGATTCACGTCACTCAAATCCCACACAAACCCATCAATAAATTGCAAGAAATTATTTGCGATGCCGACCTTGACTACTTAGGTCGTTCTGATTTTGAAAAAATTGCCGATAATTTGCGTGAAGAGCTTACTGAAATGGGTAAAATCAAGTCGAGAAAAGAGTGGGACGCTATTCAGGTGCAGTTTCTCAAACAGCACCAATACTTCACCTCTACAGCCATCGGTTTGCGTCAAAAAAAGAAGCAAGAAAATCTAGAAATTGTCATGGAGCGTTTGGCTTCAGACAACTATACAGATTAGACTATAAAAAACGTCCGTTACGTTGTGGCTTGACCGGCGCTTTTTCTTTTTTATTCCCGATACTGTAGCTATAAGAAAAACTTAAAATGGCACGGTTCAAAGCACCTGGGCTGTTGATGCGTTGGTCGTACATGTATGCAACTTCAAGCGAGTGAGGCCCTTTGAATGAATAAGCAAACCCAGCACTCCATCTGATTCTGTTCAAATGATAGCCTATTTGGCCGTCCATTGGCCCAGTAAAAAACTCCATGGATACTTGTGGTTCTAAATCTGTGTTGGGAAGATCGTAGGCAAGGCTTGGCTTGATACGAAGTGCTTGTCCAAATTCAGGTTCAAAATTATCGGCTAACCTATTTGTAGAATACTGATAACGAAGTCTCAGCCCTAACTGCAGCCGCTCTAATTCTTGATTAAATTGTAGGTTCGCGTTTAACCTGTGTTGAAGCGTCATGTTCCCTTCTTGATTTCGATCATTAATAAGTCGATAATCTATAGATGGGCGTATATACTTATTGACCTTGTATTTATAGGAAACCTGCGGAAAAATGGTTTGTAAACCCCCAGCAGCATGACGTGTGGTAAGGTCAAAAGCGAAACTTTGCTTCTTATCTACTTTATAAGATACACCTGCTTCGTTCCAAACTTGAAAAACGGTACTATTCTGACCCCAACCAGCGAAAGGTAAGACAAGTAAGATAAGTAAAAGGCAACGCATTATCTCAGCACAACAATTTCACCTAAATCAACGGTTTCGTTCTTGCCTACTTCGATGGTGAACTTTTCCGGAACCTTTGTGTAATAGTCGTCATCGTTGTTGGTGATGCTATTGCCGGTATTAAATACTTCGTGGTAAGCAAAAACAGTGTAAGTTCCGGGAAAAAGAAAGTTGAAACTAAAGGTGCCATCGTAATTGCATTCAACTTTGTCGTCAAAAATGCTGTCTTGTGTGCCGTAGACAATATAGACATCTTCAGTTGCTCCAGAGTAACTTACTGTTTGGGCCAAAGCACCATTGATGTAAAGCTTTTCGTTAATTGTGAGTTTGCCTGTAATTTTACTTCGGCCGCCTTGGCCTTCGAACTTTTTACAACCGTTTAACCCAAGGCTTAAGATGGCAATGGCAAATAATATGCTGAGTCTTTTCATGTTTTTTTTCGCAATGTTAATAAAAAAACAACTTTTCTCAAGTTCCTGCGTCTGTTTGTTTGGATAAAAATTGATATTTCAGTAATATTGGTACCGCCAAAACAAGCTAAATGAAACACTTACTACTCTCCATTCTTTTTACCTTTCCGGCACTTGTATTTTCGCAAGTAGTGGTCAATGAATATTCTTGTTCTAACATGACCGGACCTACCGATGCCTTTGGTGAAAGAGAAGATTGGATTGAGCTCTACAATACAACTTCAGCTGCAGTCGACCTTACAGGTTGGTACCTCTCCGATAAAGCAACCAACCTTACTAAGTGGCAAATTCCAAGCGGAAATATTACAGCCAACGGTTTTAAAATGGTTTTTTGCTCCAAAAGAAACCTTGTTTCTGGTAACCAATACCATCCTAATTTCAATTTATCCCAAACCGAAGGCGACTGGATCATCCTCTCGAATCCTTCAGCAGTAGTAGTTGATTCCTTTAAAATTATTCATCTTACCAAATCCAACCATTCAGTTGGACGCTCTAGCAATGGTGCAAATGACTTTACATTATTCACCACCCCAACCCCAAATGCGAACAACACCGGCGGCGTTAATTTCTATCCACCCAAACCTGTTTTCAGCTTGGCACCAGGTTTTTATTCAGGTGCCCAGACAATTAGCATAACTTGTGCCGATCCAACGGCCACCATCCGCTATACTTTAGACGGTTCAGACCCAATAGCTACTTCCACTGCCTATAGCGGCCCGATCAATATAACCACTACTAAAGTTTTGCGTGCAACAGCATTCGGAACAACCCTTTCTTCATTTACCGAAACAAATACGTATTTTATCAATGTCACCCATACCATACCTGTCGTTTCAGTTTGTAGTCAAGGGGTGTTTTCACTTGTAGCAAACGGCAGTCAGAACCCTCCCAACCGAATTGGGTCGTTTGAACTTTTTGAGCAAGACGGCACGTTTATCGATGAATCAGAAGGAGACTTCAACAAGCATGGAAATGACTCCTGGGCCTACGCACAAAGAGGCTTTGACTTTGTGTGCAGAGATCAATACGGCCACAACGGAGACCTCGAACACGAAATATTTCCTGAAAAAGACCGCGACCGATTTCAAAGGGTGATGCTCAAACCAGGAGCGAGTGACAATTACCCATTCGAACAAGGCGCTCACATTAGAGACGCATTTATACACACGCTCTCCATCAGAGCCGACATGAAGCTCGATGAACGCACATGGCGCCCCGCAATAGTTTATTTAAACGGCAGCTATTGGGGTGTGTATGAAATCCGCGAAAAAGCAGATGACCACGACTACGCAGATGAATACTATGGCCAGGACAAATACAATATGCATTACCTCAAAACTTGGGGTGGCACTTGGCAAGAGTACGGAGCACCAAATGCACAACCAAGTTGGAATGCCTTGCGCAATTATATCATGGCCAATAACATGGGTAACCCGGCCAATTTCAATTATGTAGATTCTTTGCTAAGTTGGAAATCTCTTGCCGATTACTTCATGATCAATTCTTACACCGTCAATCAAGACTGGCTCAATTGGAATACAGCTTGGTGGAGAGGTTTAGACACCACCGGCGACCACAAAAAGTGGGGTTATGCACTCTGGGACATGGATGCCACTTTTGGCCACTACATCAATTACACCGGAATTCCAGACCCAAGCGCCAATGCCGACCCTTGCAATGCAGAGAACCTACCTAACCCAGGAGGGCAAGGACACACCGATATCCTTGAAAAGCTCATCAATCAGAATCCAGAGGTTGAGCAGTATTATATCACCCGCTACATCGACCTCATCAATACGTCGTTTAGTTGTGTAAGTATGCTTGCATTATTGGATAGCATGGTCAATGAAATAGAACCTGAAATGACTGCTCATTGTGCCAAATGGGGTGGATCCTACACTGGTTGGCAATCCCGGGTTACCCAGCTCCGTAATTTTATCAATCAGCGTTGTTTGGCAATGGAACAAGGCCTCATCGAATGTTATCAATTATCTGGTCCTTTCGCCACTACTTTTGATGTGAGCCCTGCCGGTGCAGGAACAATTCAAGTGAATTCAATCAATCCGCCATCTTATCCTTGGACAACAAGCTATTTTGGCGGCATTCAAACACTCCTAGAACCAAATGCCAATCCTGGTTTTATGTTTAGTCACTGGACAGTTACCACAGGGCCACTTGGCTTGCCCTCTACAACTGCAAATAACTTCATTAATATCAACGGCCCAGAAACCATTGTAGCTGTTTTTGTACCAGACGTTCCAGATTTAGATGGCGACGGCTGCTTAAATGTCGATGAAAACTTAATAGGCACCAATCCAAACAACCCTGACACCGATGGCGACGGCGAAAACGACTGTGCTGAAATTGGCAATATTGGTGCGCCAACCGACACTGATGGCGATGGTATCATCGACGCGCTGGAGTCTTCTATCACCGACACCGACGGCGATGGCGTCTCAGACGAGCTCGACCCAGCTAATACAGATCCATGTATTCCAAATCCGAATGCAGGCCCTTGTGACCAAGACAGCGATGGCCTTACCAACAGCCAGGAAACTGCAGCTGGCACCAACACCACCAATCCAGATACCGATGGCGATGGCCTAAGTGATGGCGCTGAGGTAACCAACGGCTCAGATCCGCTCAATCCATGCGACCCTGACGACACCTTACCTGGTTGCCAAATCGACACCGATTTCGACGGCCTTACTGACGCACAAGAAGGCGTACTGGGCACCAACCCACTCAACCCAGACACCGACGGCGATGGCATCAACGATGGAACAGAAGTAACCAACGGATCCAATCCGCTCGACCCTTGCGATCCAGATGGCACTAGCCCTGAGTGCGCAACAGGAATTTTCTTCCCGACTGCGTTCTCACCCAATGGTGTAGGGAATGGACTCAATGAAGTGTACCAAATTATTGCAGGAAAAGACATCGCTGCTATCAACTTCAAGGTAGTTGACCGCTGGGGCAACTTGGTTTACTCTTCTACCAACAAACTTTTCAAATGGGACGGCACGCACAAAGAGAAGCCATGCAACAGTGGAGTCTATGCTTATGTTTGCGATGTCACGTATGAGAATGGTAGCACTAAGAAGTT
Source organism: Crocinitomicaceae bacterium (assembly GCA_034680045.1). Taxonomy (GTDB): domain Bacteria; phylum Bacteroidota; class Bacteroidia; order Flavobacteriales_D; family Crocinitomicaceae; genus UBA952. The sequence continues at coordinate 16,676 of JAXITO010000015.1, forward strand.
TACAGGTAACATCACGTTAATCCGATAAGCATGCGTTTAAAATTGAGCCTTGCCTCTTTGGTATTGACCTTTTTCTTCAGTCAGGTTGGTTTGCTTCGTGCCCAAGATTTTCATCTGACGCAGGCTGACCGTAGCATTCCATTTTTGAACCCTGCATTTGTAGGAACTTATAAAGGTTTCGAAAAACTAACGTTGCTCAATCGCAATCAATGGATTGGTTCGGGCACCCAATTTTTGACGAGCTACGGTATGGCAGAATTCACACCAGGCCGAACGCGCCAATCTGATCGTGCTTACGCAGGCATTGCCGCTTCTTTTGGCAACGATGTTGGCGGAGACTCCCGCATGACCCAAAAGTCTTTCGGAGTCACAGCAAGTGGTCACCTCCCGCTGGCCAAAGGTCATTGGTTAGACGCCGGAATCCAGACAGCTATCCAACAACGCAGTGCAGATTTCAGCAAATTACTTTACTACTCCCAATGGAATGGCAGCACCCTTGACCCCAGTGTTTATTCAGGTGAAGAAAACGACTTCGTCAATTTTGCGTTTGTCGATGCAAGTTTGGGTTTGGCTTATCGTTTTGAACCGAACCAGCGTGGCGAATTACGCGACGGCCAATGGTCTTTGCAAACGGGCTTCTCTTTACAGCACGTGAACCGACCTCGCTTGCAATACAATACCCTTTCCGCTGATCGCCTTTATCAAAAAGCAGTTGCCTATACTTGTTTCTCTTTGGGTCTGAACGAAGTTTCTGCTTTGCAACTCTCGCTCACGCATTTGCGCCAAGGAGGGCACTCCGAAACCATGTTAGGAGCTATTTACCGAATGAAACTCCGAGGAAGCTCACAGGTAACCAACGAAGTTAGTACACGTTTTTTGAGTGCAGGTCTTTATTTTCGATCTACCGCAGCAATTGCACCATATGTAGCCATTGATCTTGGCGCCTTTGATTTCGGTGTATCTTACGACGCTGATTTAGGCGCTGCGTCGTCTGTTTTCAGACACTCAGTAGAATTGAATCTATCCTATACATTTTTGAAGAATTCGGCCTTTAAAGGTAGCCGTTTGCGCTAAGAAAATTTTGCCATTGTGCGGCTTGTTCTTTGTTCATGACTCTTGGCATCTTGTTTTGAGCACCTAGTTTGCCAATACTTTCTAAGTAGGTGTAAAAAACCTTTGTAGGCAAAAGCTGCAGACTTGGCATTGGCATACTGTGCTTGCGTACATAAGCGTAATCGTCATTGATAGCTTGCAGTGCAGCATCAATTTCTGAAATGATCTTTTCATCTGCTTTCTGCTCATCACAACCAATATACCAACAGTGTTGGAGACCTTCTTCATTGGCATGAATGGTATATTCTGAAAAAGAAAGCTGGTGTTGTGTAGAGACCTCCTTGAGCGCCTGATTGATATTATCTAAGGATAGATGCTCTCCGCAAAGGCTTAAAAATTGCTTAATTCTGCCTGCAATAATGATTTCGTGTGTGGCGGTATCTATAAATCTGACTAGATCGCCGATCATGTAACGCCAAAGCCCAGCATTTGTACTGATCACCATTGCGTAGTCGATTCCTGGCTTCACCTCGCTGATGGTGTAGGCTTTGTGTTTGTTTTTGAGTTCGCCTGACTCCGTAAAATACTCTGAATTGAAGGGGACGAATTCAAAAAAGATGCTATTATTCATTAATAGCGTCATTCCTTTTCTTTTTGGGCTGGTTTGGTAACCAAAATAGCCCTCGCTTGCCAAATAGGTGTCTAGCAGCACAACAGGTTTGCCAGATACCTTCTGAAGTCTTTCTACGAAGGGGTCCATGTATACACCCCCGTGAACATAAACCTGAAAGTTAGGCCAAATTTCATGGATGTTTTGGAGTTTGTAATGTTGGACAATTTCTTCTATAAGTAACACACACCAACTTGGAATTCCGGCCATGATGCCGATGTCCCATTTGGGTGCTTCTTGAACCATTAATGGCAGTTTAGCTTTCCAATCTTTAAGATTGGTAATTTTTTTATTTGGTTTGGTAAAAGGAGCAGCAATGAGGGAGGTGTGTTTCTTAAGAATACCACTCAAGTCACCTTCATAATGTTGGTTAATTTTTTTCAATTTGGTGGAGCCCCCAACCGCCAGCACTTTTGCACTGTAGAAAGAGTCGGGCAAATTCAATTCGTGAAGAATAGAAAATTGGCGCAACGAAACCCGTTGAAACGAGCGGATCATTTCGGTAGAAACAGGAATTCTTTTACTTGGCGCGCCTGTTGTACCTGAAGACAGGGCAAAGTATTTGATGCGGCCTGGCCAAATTTGGTCCTTCTTACCATTGATCGTTGCTTCGAGCCAATTTGTATAAAATGCTTCGTATTCTGTGATGGGTACGTTTTGTTGATACCCTGAAACGAGGTCACTTTTTTGAAGAATTGCTGCAAATTGGTATTGTTGCCCGAACGCGGTTTTTTTGGCGTGTTCGATATTTTGACGCAATGCTTCTAGCTGTTGCTTGTAGTCTGCGCTCGCACGAGAAATACGCTTGAAACTTATTGCTGTACTGCGCTGTATGAGCTTACCAATTATCGGCATTTGTTAGGAAGCATTTTTAGTATTGGCTTCACACAAAAATAAAGAGAAAACTAGTGCGTTCTTACTGCACTTTGTTTTAAATTTGTAAAAAACTCGACTATGCAAACCAAAAACTTCATTGTTCCTCACGACTTTACACCTGTAGCAGACATCGCCTTACAACACGCTATTGCAACTGCTAAATCACTAGGCGCTGAAATTCAAGTACTTCATGTGGTTTCAAAAGAAGCTCAAATTCCAGAAGCACTTGCGCAATTAGAGAATATCATCGGAGGTTTTGAGCATGAAGGAGTACAACTCAAGCCAAATGTACGCATCGGAAGCATTTTCGAAGACATCGGCGCATTTGCCGCTGAGCATCAGGCTGAACTCATCATTATGGGTACCCACGGCGCTCACGGATGGCAACACATCACTGGTAGCCGTGCACTCAAAGTAGTCACGAGTTCACAAGTTCCATTTATCATCGTTCAAGAAAAAGCAGTGAAAGCCAGTGGCTACGACTCCATCGTTGTGCCAATGGACCTCCACAAAGAAACCAAACAAAAACTTTCTATTGTAGCTAACTTGGCTCAATACTTCAAGTCAAAAGTACACGTAGTTACCCCAGACGAAACCGACGAATTCCTACATCATCAGGTGCGCTCTAACATTACCTTCTCTGAGGCTTTTTTCAAAGACCGCGGCATCGAAATGACTAGCGCAGTTGTTCCGAGTTCAGGCTTTGACAAAGAAGTTGTGAAATACGCTGTAAGCGTAGACGCAGATCTCATTGCCATCATGAATCTTCAACGCAACAACTTATTTACTGCCCTTACGAGCAACCACGAGCAATACATCATTACCAATGATGCACTCATCCCAACATTGATTGTCAATCCGATTCACCTTGGTTCGGACTACAGCAATATGTTCTCGATGTAAGCATGTCTAAACTCATCACGCTACACGAGTTTATTGTCACTAAGCAAAAAGATTTCCCTTTTGCAAGTGGCGAACTTTCTCGCTTGTTACACGACATCTCCTTGGCTGCCAAAATTGTCAGCAACGACGTCCGTAAGGCGGGCTTAGTAGACCACATCCTTGGCGCCCAAGGTGGTCAAAATGTGCAAGGTGAAGACCAACAAAAATTAGATGTTGTTGCCGACGAAGCCTTCATCCGTGCTTTTCAGAACGGTGGCGAGGTATGCGGCATCGCCTCTGAAGAAAACGATGATTTTCTTGCCTTTGAATCTGAAAGCGCTCAAAATGCCAATTATGTTGTTTTGTTTGATCCGCTTGATGGTTCTTCAAACATAGACGTCAATGTATCCATCGGTACCATTTTCTCAATTTACCGTCGTGTTTCATCAGTGGGTAGGCCCGCAACACTCCAAGACATGCTCCAAGCCGGCACACAGCAGGTTGCAGCGGGCTATGTGCTCTACGGTTCATCTACCATTCTGGTTTACACTACAGGCAAAGGCGTCAATGGCTTTACGCTAGACCCTGCAGTTGGCGAGTTCTTTTTATCGCATCCCAATATGCAAATGCCGGAAAACGGCAGGCTATATTCCGTAAATGAAGGCAACTTAAACGATTTTGATCCGCAGTTACGCGCTTATCTGGCGTATTGTCAATCCAATGAAAACCAAACAGGCAAACCCTATTCTGGTCGATATATCGGCTCTTTGGTTGCTGATTTTCACCGCAACCTGATCAAAGGTGGAATCTATATCTACCCAACGGTTCCTTCAGCTCCTGAAGGGCGCTTGCGCTTGCTTTATGAGTGCAATCCGTTGGCTTTTATTGCAGAGCAAGCTGGTGGCCTCGCAACCGACGGCAAACAACGTATTTTAGATATCGAACCAACAGCCCTTCACCAACGTGTTGGCTTCTATATTGGCTCTAAACTGATGGTAGAAAAAGCAATGGGCTTGCTTTAAGAATTCGAAGCTTTCAGATTAATGGTGTAGTCCATCTCTACAATTCCAGCTCCGGGTTCTTTATTGTATCTTACTTCGCGCTTGATGCGTTCTTTAATATCGTTGATGGTGCGGTCATCTACGCAAGTTGTCACCGATTTGATTGAACGTACGCCAACAACTTGCCCTTCTGCATTGACCTGTACTTTAAAGCCAATACGGCAGTCGAAGTCGTTTTCATATTTTGGTAAGTTGACATTGTTTTGTCGAATTCTGCCTTTGCCAGAGCCTCTGCCATTTCCAATGCCGTCGCCATCACCGTTTCCATTACCGGGGCCACCAAAAGGACCGTTACCGGAGCCATTGCCGTTCCCACTGCCACCACTTCCAAAGAAGTTGGTACTTTGTGTTGTGGTTGATGTGCCGTTCGTTCCGTTTTGAGAATTGTGGTTGTTGGAATTACCGCTATTGTGGGTAAAGTCACTTTGGCTAGAGGTAGCAACTCTTTCTGTTTGGTCGGCAGGTGGCGCAATTCGACCAGAACCTGGTGTGCCGCCTCCGCGAGAGCCTCCTGCTGCCTCTTCTAGTTCCACATTGTCTATTTGAAACTCTTCAATGACTTCATCAGAGCGCAATGGAGGGGTATCGACAAGCTGGTCCGGGCGCGCATCGAACTTAATGATGATCGCTAAAAGCAATAAACTCACCAACCAAACGGAAGTATAGACCAATGATTTTTTGGCATCTTCACGCGCGCTGATTAACTCTAATTGTAACTTTTCCATAGCCAGTAAATTTGTGCTTGAAAGAATAGAGACTATCCTTCTTTGGTAGCAATGATCATTTTGAGGTCGTTGAGCATGCCAATTTTAAGTAGGTCAACAAGCTCTTGAACTTGTGCATCAAAAGGCAAACGCAAAATGACGGTGTTGTCGCCTAGTTTTTTAGTCTCGCCAATCAAGACACCTTCGAGTTGGTCTAAAGCGATTTCGTCGTTATTGACGTAGAAATGACGCTGTTGATTTTCATCGAACTTCACGGTTAAAGTGACGTGCTGTTGTTGGGTCTTTTCGTTGGCATCTGACTTCGGCAAAGGAACTTTGATGACGTTCGGATTGGCTAAAGTAGAGATGATCAAAAAGAACAATAACAAGAAGAACATGATGTCGCTCAATGCAGAAGTAGCTACCTCTGCATGGAACCTTCTATTACGCTTTATGGCCATCTTTGGAGCTAATTAATTTGACAAATTCTAAATTGATTTTTTGAATTGCAAGTGCATAATTATCGATGAGTCCATTGAGGAGGTGGTAGGCTGTGAAGGCTAAAATACCTACAACCAAACCAGAGCCAGAAGAGATCATTTTTTCGTACAAACCACCTGAGATATTACCAATTGATACGTTTTCAGATATAGAGATGCTGTAGAAAATTTTGATAACCCCAGAGATGGTTCCAATAAAACCAAGTGTTGGAGCGATACCAGCAATGAGCCCTAAATGGTTGATGTTTTTCTCCATTTTACCAATTTCAATATTGGCAACTTTTTCCATATTGGCTTCAATTTGTGGGATAGGGCGGCCAATAGATTGAACGCCTTCTTTCACTACTGAGCCAAATGAGGTTTGGTCGCGGTTTACTACATCTAGAGCACCTTGCATACTGCCTGCATTGAGTTGGGTTTGGAGTTCGCCCAGCAATAACATGTTTTGTTTGGTCATGCGGCGGATATACAAAAAGCGCTCAACGGCCACATAGGTGGTGTAGAACAATAAGAGTACAATCGGAATAAGGAAGACCCCACCTTTCATGAGGAAGTCGATTGCTGAAATTTCTTCGACTGTTTTAAAAGATTCTTCGGTGGCTGTTTCGGCTACTTGTGCGCTCAAAACTCCTGCGCTCATTAAAAACGCTGCTACTAATGTGTATTTTACAGAAAACTTCATATTTGGGTTCTATTTTAGTACGCTAAAATTAGTCATTGACAGTAGGCCGCTTGCCGATTTTATTTGGAGATATTCACACTGAATTGTTATTTGTAACGTTATTGCCCGAAAACGTCACAAAATCTTTCGCTCCGCGGATACTTTACGTAATTTTGCAGCCCGCTATGGAACTGAACACCTTTATCAAAACCCTTGCCAAACATCCAGCACTAGATCGGAGTGCCGCCGCCTTGCAAACTGCCAACGCCAGATTGCATTGGAAGGGAATGGTAGGTTCAGCCAAATCATTACTATCCTCGATGGTCGCGCAGCAAGTTCCGGGCACCCATTTGTTTATTCTTTCCGATAAAGAAGAGGCGGCTTATTTTCTCAACGACTTTGAGGGTCTTTTTCCAGAAGACAAACGCATTTTATTTTATCCAGCGTCTTATCGTGTTCCTTACCAACAAGAGCAAACCGATAACTCAAATGTTGTAGCTAGGGCAGAGGTCTTAGAAAAACTCAGTGACAAACAAAATACTTGGGTAGTTACCTATCCAGAGGCGCTTTTTGAGAAAATCCCGACGAAAAAGAATTTAGTCAAACACACCATGCGCTTAGAGGTTGCCAAAACCTACAGCACTGATTTTCTCAACGAATTGCTCTTAGAATACCAGTTTGACCGCGTAGATTTCGTGTATGAGCCAGGTCAATTTTCCATCAGAGGGGGCATTTTAGATGTTTTTTCTTTTGCCAACGAGCATCCATTTCGGATCGAGTTTTTTGGCGATGAGGTAGAGAACATCCGTACTTTCGATGCGGCCAGCCAGCTTTCTATTGCAAGTCACCAATTTTTTAATGTCGTGCCCAATATTCAATCGGGCCAAAGTTTAGAAATTCAGGAGACACTTCTCGGTTTTGTTGGCAGCCAGACCATTTGCTGGATGGCTGACGTACAACGCACCTACGACGTCTTGAAGCGCGAATACGAACGCGCCGTTGAAATCCACAGCAAACACGATGGCCCTGTGCAGTATGCTTTGCCCCAAGACAAATTTGTATCACACCTCGCTTTTGAAGAACAACTAGCCGCACACCGCGTCATAGAATACGGTCCTGTTTTTCACTTTAAGGCGAGCCATACCGAGACCTTTGATTGCATTCCGCAGCCAAGCTTCAATAAAGATTTTACGCGCCTCAACACCGATTTAAAAGCCCGCAAGGCCGAAGGATATCAAAACCTGATCTTCTCTAACCAACCGCGTCAGGTAGAGCGTTTGTATCAAATTTTCAGTGACATCGGCGAAGATGGCGAGTTTAGTGCCTTGCCATTGGCACTACACGAAGGTTTTATCTTTCCATCGCTCAAATTGGTTTGTTATACCGATCACCAACTTTTTGAGCGCTACCATCGTTTCCGTTTAAAAGAAGGGTTCAAGCAAGCCAAACAGGCGCTCACCCTCAAAGAAATTTACCAACTTCAGAAAGGCGATTACGTTACCCATATTGATCACGGCGTTGGTCAGTTTTCTGGTTTGGAAACCATAGATGTCAATGGCAAACCCCAAGAAGCCATTCGTTTGGTCTATAAAGACGGAGACGTACTTTATGTGGGTATTCACTCCTTGCACCGCATTTCTAAGTTTACAGGTAAAGAGGGCAGTGCTCCAACACTCAACAAACTCGGCACCCAAGCTTGGTCAAATTTAAAGAACAAGACCAAAAAGAAAATCAAAGAACTGGCGTTTGACCTCATCAAGCTTTATGCTCAAAGACGAAGTAAGCCCGGTTTTTCTTTCGCCCCAGATAGCTATCTGCAAAATGAGCTCGAGGCATCTTTCATGTTTGAAGATACCCCAGATCAGTATAAAGCAACCCAAGACATCAAACGCGACATGGAAGCTCCGCGGCCAATGGACCGCTTGGTTTGTGGCGACGTCGGTTTCGGCAAAACAGAAGTGGCTATACGTGCAGCGTTTAAGGCGGTTACTGACTCCAAACAAGTGGCTGTTTTGGTACCAACCACCATTTTGTCTTTGCAGCATTACCGCAGCTTTAAAGCCAGACTTTCTAGTTTCCCGGTTACCGTCGACTACATCAATCGTTTTAAGTCTGCCAAAGAAATTACCGAAACACTAAAGAAACTAGCGGCAGGTCAAATCGATATCTTAATTGGTACCCACGCGTTGGTTGCCGAACGTGTCAAGTTCAAGGACCTCGGCCTCATGATCATCGACGAAGAACAAAAGTTTGGAGTTGCCGTCAAGGACAAACTCAAAACACTCCGTACTACCGTAGACACCCTCACCCTTACTGCAACGCCCATTCCGCGCACCTTGCAGTTTTCTTTGATGGGTGCCCGTGACCTCAGTATCATCAATACGCCGCCGCCAAATCGCCAGCCCGTATTGACCGATATCATATCTTTTAACGAAGAACAAATCCGCGATGCCATTGCTTACGAAGTAGGGCGCGGCGGCCAGGTGTTTTTTGTCAATAACCGACTCTCCAATATCAAAGAACTCTCCGGCATGATCCAGCGCTTGTGTCCGGGAGTGCGCGTTGGAATTGGGCACGGCCAAATGGATGGCAAGCAACTCGAAAAAATCATGCTCGACTTTATCGAAGGCGCCTATGACGTTTTGTTGGCCACCACCATCATAGAGTCGGGTATCGATATTTCCAACGCCAATACCATCATCATCAACGATGCGCATCAATTTGGCTTAAGCGACCTCCACCAATTGCGTGGAAGGGTAGGGCGTAGCAACAAAAAAGGCTTTTGCTACCTCATTGCTCCAAAATTCAGCATCATGACCTCCGAAGCGCGCAAGCGTTTAGAAGCGCTCGTTCAATTCTCTGATTTAGGTTCGGGCTTCAATATTGCCATGAAAGACCTCGACATTCGCGGCGCAGGTAACATGCTTGGCGGCGAGCAAAGTGGTTTCATTGCTGAAATTGGTTTTGAGATGTATCAAAAAATCCTCAATGAGGCCATGCAAGAGCTGCGCGAAAGCGAATACAAAGAACTTTTCGACGACCGCGTC
>JAXITO010000016.1:0-25996 GCA_034680045.1 Crocinitomicaceae bacterium
GAGCGCGTTAAGGTTTTGAAGCCAAAGTAGTCGTAGCGGAAGTCGCGGTCGTAGATAATGCTGGAGTCGAGCACTTCTTTGTTGTCCATGATGATTTGGTAAACGTCGTCTGCAAGGAGCGAAGCAGGCTCGTTTGTTTTGTTATCAACATAGTGGTACATGTCGTGCATGACCTCTGAAAATGTTTTCTTGGTCTCTTTGTGTAGATTTGAAACGGCAATGCGAGATGCAAGAAGCGCGTAGTCTGGGTGATCAATTGTTTTGGCTGCGGCAACTTCTGCAGCGAGGTTGTCTAGTTCAGTTGTACTCACACCGTCAAAAAGTCCTTCAATGACTTTCATTGCAACAGCTTCTGGTGAAACAAGTGGATCTAGACCGTAGCACATCTTGACGATGCGCGCCGTAATTTTATCGAATTTGACGGATTCTTTTCTTCCGTCTCTTTTAACAACGTACATATGCTCCTTATATTAATAGTTTAGTTTGGGTTAAAAATCTTCATCAAGGCTAAATGCTTGATTTTCTTTGCCGGCTAATACGCCTGCTTTTTGGTATTCACCTACGCGCTTTTCAAAGAAGTTGGTTTTTCCTTGAATAGAAATCATGTCCATGAAATCAAAAGGGTTGGTGGCGTTGTAGACGCGTTCGTTGCCGAGTTCAACAAGTAGGCGGTCTGCAACAAATTCGATGTACTGACCCATGAGATCGCTGTTCATGCCGATAAGTTTAACTGGAAGGGCGTCCGTTACAAACTCTTTTTCGATTTCGACTGCATGTGTAATGATTTCTTGAACTTGCTCTTTAGGAAGTTGATTGACTAAGTGCTTTGTATAAAGCAAGCAAGCGAAATCACAGTGCAAGCCTTCGTCTCTAGAGATGAGTTCGTTTGAGAATGAAAGACCTGGCATTAAGCCACGCTTTTTGAGCCAAAAAATAGAACAAAACGATCCTGAGAAAAAGATACCTTCAACCGCGGCAAATGCAACGAGGCGTTCAGCATAAGATCCTTTGTCAATCCAGCGCAAAGCCCAATCCGCTTTTTTACGGACGCAGTCGACAGTATCGATGGCGTTGAAAAGGTGATTTTTGTCTTGGGTGTCTTTGATGTAGGTATCGATGAGCAGCGAGTAGGTTTCAGAATGGATATTCTCCATTGTGACCTGAAAACCGTAGAAAAATTTAGCTTCAGTATACTGCACTTCATTGAGGAAGTGCTCAGCTAAGTTTTCGTTAACAATACCGTCGGATGCAGCAAAAAATGCTAAAACGTGTTTGATGAAGTGGCGTTCGTCGTCGGTTAGTTTGTTTTCCCAGTCGATGAGGTCTGGTGAAAGATCGATTTCTTCTGCAGTCCAGAAGCTGGCCTCTGCTTTTTTGTAGAAGCTCCAGATGTCGTCGTGTTGAATCGGGAACAGTACGAAACGGCTTTTATTTTCTTCAAGAATCGGTTCGTGTAGTTGTTTTGTCATAGCTTCGAGGTTGCAGATTTCTAAATAAATCAGGGTTACAAAATTTGTTAAAATTCGGGCTCGAATCAATTAAAGAAATTAACATTTAATCGCGGTTTTCAACACTAAAAAGCGCAAACCTTTCACGGACAAACCCTTCAGCGGATTTCAACAGGTCCAAGAAAGATATTCACATGCTTTTGCGTGGTGTTTTGATAATTTTTCTGAAGAAAATTGTAGTGGCGAACCGATAAATTTCGTATGAAAGGAAACCTCAATAAAATTAACAAATGAACGTTAAAATTGTGCGAGAAAATCGCGACACTTTTAAACAACCAAATGTTAAATCAAAAAGCAGATGGCTACATACATTCAGAAGTTAGGTTTAGTTCTTAAAAATTACACAGATGGGTTGGGCCATTTGGTGTTCACAAACGTTTGTTTGCATTGCAATAAAGAATTGGTAGCGCAAGAACGCTATTTGTGTTGGGTTTGCTGGCATGGCTTAGAGCGCACCTATTTTGAACTGCAAACGGAAGCCACCATTTTAGACAAACTTTTTTGGAACCGGGTAGAAATCAAGCATACTTGTGCGCTCTATAATTACGGAAAAGGCAAAGTAAGTCAGTCTTTGATCCGCGCATTGAAATATGATTTTAAAGCACCTTTAGGGATTTTTATGGGTGAACACATGGCAAAGCAACTTGTGAATCACCCCATCAGCAAAGTAGATGCTGTTCTACCCGTACCAATTCACCCAAAAAAGAAATTCGCCAGAGGTTACAATCAGAGTGAATTATTGGCGCGCGGCCTTTCTAAGGAGTGGGGTGTTCCGCTCATGAAAAGCTTGGTCCACAAACGTAAACATACTAATAGCCAGACCACAAATGACCGTTTTGGTCGCTGGGACAACGTGCAAAACATGTTTGTCGCTGCTTTAAAAAACACAAATTATGGCCATATTCTGATCGTTGACGACGTCATTACCACAGGCGCTACTTTGGAGTCATTAGCACGGGCAATCAAGGCCACTGACCCGAAAGTTCAAATTAGTTTGCTTAGTTTCGCTTTCACGAAATAACAGATGGCACAAAAAGCACTTATTATTGGCGAGGGTTTAGCGGGAACATGCCTAGCGCATCAGTTGCTCGCTAAGGGTATCTCCGTGAAAATATTGGACCAAGGCGTCAACCATTCAAGTGCAATTGCTGCCGGAATGGTGAACCCAATGGTTTTTCGCCGCATGAATAAATCCTGGCGCTTAGATGAATTTCTTCCAGAGGCTCAACAGTTTTATCTAGCAATCGAAAAAAAACTAAATACGAAGTTCTATCATCCAATTGTGATCAGGCGGTTTTTTTCCTCAGAACAAGAGCGCTTACTTTGGGAAGAACGCTCAAATGAAACGGCTTATGAGGCCTATTTAGAAAAAATTATTCCTTCGGACGAGCAAAACCAAACAGCAAACAACACCTTTGGAAGCGGCAGGGTTAAAAACGCATTTTGGATAGACGCCGCAGGTTGGGTGCAGCAGCATGCCGCCTATTTTAAAGCAAATGACGTTTTGGTGGAAGCTCAATTTGATGGCCAAGCATGGAACCCTTCCGAATGTAAATATCAAGGTGAAAGCTACGATTTTGTCATTTTTTGCATGGGTTATTTACAAAAAGAAGAGGAAACGTTTGCTTATCTGCCTTTGCAACAGACAAAAGGTCAGACTTTATTGATAGAAAGCGAACTTTTACCCGAAGAGGAGTCTTTGAATAGAAAATGCTTTGTTTTGCCTTACGGTCAAAAACGCTTTAGAATAGGAGCAACTTACGAATTTAACAACCCAACCTTAACTACAACTGAGGATGGAAAAACGTATTTATTGGAGACGCTCGAAGCACTCGGCACTTATCATCCAAAGGTTCTAGATCAAGTTGCAGGAATTAGGCCTACTGTCTTAGATCGCAGACCTTTAATGGGGAAGCATCCAAACTACCCCGGCGTTTATATTTTCAATGGTTTGGGAACAAAGGGCTATATGATGGCCCCTACTTTGGCCCGAGAATTGGCTGAGCACATCACCTCAGACAAGCCCTTGAATCCCGAAATAAATATCAGTAGATTTACGGACAAGCACCTATAATTAGCAGCTTGTTATGTGGCATAGATTCTGTATTTTTGCAACCTATGAAGCACATCCGCAATTTTTGTATTATTGCCCACATTGACCACGGCAAAAGCACGCTAGCAGATCGCTTGCTCCAAACCACAGGCACCATCTCGGACCGCGAGATGCAAGCCCAAGCCCTCGACGACATGGACCTCGAGCGCGAGCGTGGCATCACGATCAAGTCGCACGCCATCCAAATGAGCTATAAGCACGAAGGTCAGGACTACATTCTCAACCTCATCGACACCCCAGGGCACGTCGACTTTTCATACGAAGTTTCGCGTTCCATTGCTGCTTGCGAAGGCGCTTTGCTCATTGTAGATGCTTCTCAAGGAATTGAAGCACAAACTATTTCCAATCTTTACTTGGCCCTCGAGCACGATCTCGAAATCATACCCATCCTCAACAAGATGGACCTACCAGGCGCCATGCCCGAAGAAGTTTCGGACCAAATTATGGAACTCATTGGTTGTGACCTCGAAGACATCATTCAGGCCTCTGGTAAAACAGGCTTGGGCGTAGACAAAATCTTAGAAGCTGTTGTGAATCGCATACCGGCGCCAAAAGGCGATGAGTCTGCTCCACTACAAGCCATGATCTTCGATTCTGTTTTCAATCCTTTTCGCGGCATTATTGCTTATTATCGCGTCAAAAATGGCGTCTTAAAGAAAGGACAAAAAGTTCGCTTTTTAAACACAGGCCGCGACTACAACGCAGACGAAATCGGCATCCTCAAAATGGATCTTTCGCCCAAATCTGAAGTGCGCGCAGGCGATGTCGGCTACATCATTTCAGGAATCAAAGCAGCCAACGAAGTCAAAGTTGGTGACACCATCACCGGCTCTGACAACCCTTGTGAAACTGCCATCAAAGGTTTTGAAGACGTTAAACCAATGGTCTTTGCCGGCATTTATCCGGTCGATACCGAAGACTACGAAGAACTCCGTTATTCCATGGAGAAACTTCAACTCAACGACTCCTCCTTAGTTTTTGAACCCGAATCTTCAGCAGCACTTGGCTTTGGTTTCCGTTGTGGTTTCCTTGGTATGCTCCACATGGAAATCATTCAAGAACGTTTAGAGCGCGAATTCAACATGACCGTCATTACCACGGTGCCGAACGTGTCGTACAAGTCTTACATGAAAAAAGACCCAGACGAAGTCATGATTGTCAATAACCCTTCCGAGCTTCCAGACCCATCCGGCATGGACCGCATCGAAGAACCCTATATCAAAGCACAAGTCATTACCAAAACTGAATACGTCGGCTCCATCATGACACTTTGTATCGAAAAACGCGGCGAGCTTCAAAACCAAGTTTACCTCACACAAGATCGCGTCGAGATTACCTTTGAAATGCCTCTTGCCGAAATTGTATTCGACTTTTACGACCGCTTAAAGTCGGTCTCTAGAGGGTATGCATCTTTTGACTACCATCCAATAGGTTACAAAGAATCCGATCTTGTCAAGATGGACCTCTTACTGAACGGCGAACAAGTAGATGCACTTTCTGCACTAGTTCATCGCAGTAATGCTTTTGACCTCGGCAAAAAAATATGTATTAAATTGCGCGAACTCATCCCGCGTCAGCAGTTTGAAATTCCAATTCAGGCCGCTATTGGTGCTAAAGTCATTGCGCGTGAAACCATTAAGGCGCTTCGAAAGGACGTTACTGCCAAGTGTTATGGCGGTGACATCTCCCGTAAACGCAAATTATTAGAAAAACAAAAGGCGGGTAAAAAACGCATGCGTCAAGTTGGCCGCGTTGAAGTACCACAAGAAGCGTTTTTAGCTGTCCTCAAACTCAACGACTAAACCCCTAAACTCAACAATATGCAAGCTCTGATTTCTGCACACTCCGGATTGCGTTGGATCGCACTTCTTTTATTGCTTTTGGCCATTTTCAATGCCTTTACCGCAAAAAGTTATGAAAAGAAACACCGTTTAGTGAACCTCTTCACCATGATTACTTTTCACACCCAGTTGTTACTTGGTTTGGTCTTGTATTTTACATCAGAAAAAGTACAGTTTGTTGCTGGCTGGATGAAAGAACCGCTGTACCGCTTTTTCGGTATGGAACACCTTGCAGGAATGCTTTTAGCAATCGTTGCCATTACAATAGGGCATAGCAAATCAAAAAAAGGAGCAGATGCTGCCGCTAAATTCAAGGCAATCAAACTTTGGTATGTCATTGCACTTCTATTGGTCTTGGCTTTCATTCCTTGGCCCTTCCGCGCAGAATTAGGAGCAGGATGGTTCTAAAAAACAGTATACTGTTAAGGGGTTTCTGTTTGTTGTTGTTTGCTTGTCAGGAAACACCAAAGCAACAAGACGATGTTTCTTCGCAAACACCAGCGGAGCAAGGCGCTAGCTTATACAGCATGCATTGTGCGCAGTGCCACGGAGAAGACGGCAAGTTAGGAGCAAGTGGGGCCAAAGACCTCAGTGCGTCCAAACTTTCAGATCAACAGATCATTCAACTCATTAAAAAAGGAAAAGGCGCCATGCCTTCAATGAAAGCACTTTTGGAAACCGATCAAAATATCAATCTTGTGCTTAGTCACATCAAAGGCCTCCGTCGTTAATGCAAGGACACGTAACCGTAGATGCCGTTGAAGAACGCTGCGTACTCGTGGGTGTAATTACTTCTGAAACTTCAGAAGAGGTTGCTCAAGAACACCTCGACGAACTCGAGTTCCTGGCTGAAACCGCAGGCGCTATTACCGTAGAAAAGTTTTTTCAGAAACTGCCTTATCCAAATCCGCGCACTTACGTCGGAACCGGCAAGCTAGAGGAAATCAAGCAATACATGAAGGCCCTCGATATCGAACTCATTATCTTCGATGACGAACTCAGCCCTTCACAATTGCGCAATATTGAGCGCGAGCTCGAATGCAAAGTTTTGGACCGCACCATTCTCATCCTAGATATTTTTGCGAGTCGGGCACGAACCTTCCATGCGAAAACACAGGTAGAACTTGCGCAATTGCAATACATGCTTCCGCGCCTTACCCGCATGTGGACTCACCTTGAGCGTCAAAAAGGGGGTATTGGTTTGCGCGGCCCGGGTGAATCCCAAATTGAAACCGACCGCCGGATCATTCAACAACGCATTGCGCTCATGAAAGAACGCTTGCGCGAAATTGACAAGCAAATGACGGTTCAACGCAGCAACCGCGGCCAATTGGTTCGGGTTGCGTTGGTGGGCTATACCAACGTCGGGAAGAGCACCATCATGAACATGCTGTCAAAATCAGATGTCTTTGCCGAAAACAAACTTTTTGCAACGCTCGACACTACTGTCCGAAAAGTGGTCATTGACAACATGCCGTTGTTATTAACCGACACAGTAGGGTTTATCCGTAAACTTCCTCAGCAACTCATGGAGTCTTTTAAGTCAACCTTAGATGAGGTTCGGGAGGCAGATTTACTTGTGCACGTCTTGGATATCGCTCACCCTAATTTTGAAGAGCAATTCGAGGTAGTGAATGAAACGCTCAATGAAATTGACAACAAAGAGAAGCCAACAATTATTGTCTTCAATAAAATCGATGCGTATCAACCACCTTTGGCTGAGCTCAACGAACCCGAAGAAGATATTCGCACGCTAGAATCCTTGAAAAAATCATGGATGTCCAAAATGGGCAAAACTAAATGTGTTTTTATTTCTGCTACAGACAAAGAAAATGTAGAGGAACTCAAAGAGGTTCTTTACGAGGAAGTAAAAGCAATTTTTAAAGTAAGATATCCCTACAATAATTTCTTGTACTAGGTTTTATGGAGCTTGCGTTTGAAAAAAACAGCTGCTTAACCAACAACTAATTCTAGGTCTATTTGTCGTTTTTTGGTGCTCACTTGATCTATGCGTACTTTGACGCGGTCACCAAATTGGTAGGTGCGCTTGGTTTTGGAGCCCACTAACTGAAACTTCTCTTGGTCAAAATAGAAGCGGTCACCAGGAATAGCCATCATTGGAACCATCCCCTCGCAATAGTTTTCATCCATTCGGACAAACATACCGTGTTCGGCAATTCCTGAAATTGTACCTTCAAAAACCTCGCCTACAAATTCCATGGCGTAAAGTGATTGGAAGAATTTAGTGGACTCGCGCTCAGCTTCTGCTGCTTTTCGTTCGTTTTTAGATATGCGCTGACAAATAGCTCCGAGTTCTCCACCGTATTTATGCTTTTTGGTGGTGAGCTCTTCTTGCAAAATGCGGTGCACTACTAAATCGGCGTAACGTCTGATGGGAGACGTAAAGTGCGAATAATGTTTAAAAGCGAGGCCGTAGTGTCCGATATTTACGGTGTCGTAGCTTGCTTTGGCCATTGAGCGAATGGCCATGGATTGAACCAATGAAAATTCGTTTTCTGAACGAATTTCTTCGAATAGTTCGTTGAGGTTTTTGGCGATATTGAGTGGGTCGTTGATGTCAACTTTATGCCCAAATTTTTCGATAAACACTGCAAAAAGTTCCATTTTAGAAGGATCTGGCGTATCGTGGACGCGGTAAATCATAGGAAAGTTCGCTTTCTCTTTCTTTTTGGGAGAGAGAAATTCGGCTACCTTTCTATTGGCCAACAACATGAATTCTTCAATTAGTTTGTGTGCATCCTTGGAAGTTTTGATCACGACGCCATCTGGATTGCCTTCTTCGTCGAGTTTAAATCGCATTTCTTCCGATTCAATACTGAGCGCACCGTGTTTAAGGCGTTGAGTTCGGTATATTTTGGCGAGCGCATCTATTTTTCTAAGAATTGCTTCGTGATCACCGGCCTTGCCCTCTAAAATTTCTTGCGCTTCTTCATAGGTGTAGCGGCGGTCTGAATGGATAACGGTTTTGCCATACCATTCTTTATAGATTTTGCCGGCGTCGTCTAGTTCAAATACGGCTGAGAAAGCAAATTTGTCTTCGTTTGGGCGCAACGAGCAGGCTAAATTACTGAGTTGTTCAGGAAGCATGGGCACCACGCGATCTACTAAGTAAACAGAGTTGGAACGCAGCAGTGCTTCTTGATCCATTGCTGAGCCAGGCTTCACATAATGACTGACGTCTGCGATGTGCACCCCGACTTCGAAATGCCCGTTTTCTAAATTTTGAAAAGAAATGGCGTCGTCGAAGTCTTTGGCGTCAAAAGGGTCAATTGTGAAAGTAAGAATGGGGCGTAAGTTGCGTCTTTGTGCTACTTCTTTAGGATCGAGGTCGATACCGATAAGTTCTGCTTCGGCCATAACGGCTTCAGGGAAAACAGGATTGATGCCTTGATTATAAAGAATAGACAGCATCTCGGTTTCGTTGCTGCCCGACTTACCGAGCCTTACAAGTACTTCGCCGTAGGGTCTTTCTGCACTTTTGGGCCAAATGGTAATTTTGACTAATGCTTTTTCGCCGTGTTGGGCACCGTTGAGTTTGTCGAGTGGGATCTTGATTTCAACGCCAGAACGCGCGTTGTCTGGAACCATGAGCGCATCGTTGTTGCGGATTTGAATGGTGCCGACAAATTGGATGCGGTCTCTTTCGGTTACCTCTGTTACGGCACCTTCGTCGCGGCTAGAACCTTGCTTGAAGACGCGCACTTTGACGGTGTCTCCATGCAATGCCTGCCCCACGTTAGAAGGTCCGATATAAATGTCTTTTGGGTGGCCTTGTACTGTTACAAAACCGGCTCCGCGCTGGGTGATCGAAATGGTTCCTTCTAAAAGCGAATCGGATCCAGCAAGTTTATAGGTGTGGTGGTTGATGCGCAGGATCGCTTTTTTGTTGGTGAGTACACTGAGCGAGTCAAAAACAACTTGCCTCGAACGACCATCGCGGGCGTCGAGTAAAGTTGAAATTTGTTTGTGGGTGAGCTCAACGCCAGGATTTTGTTCAAAAATGCGCATCACCATTGTGGTAATGCCTGCTTTTTTTCTAGGTGCTTGAGCTGCAGGTGCTTTAGGTTTACGTTTTGACATTAGTGTCTGACAACCAATTTGCGCGTGATACTTTTTGAGCCAGGAGCTTCAAAAACCAGAAAGTAAATACCGCTATTGAGGTCGCTTACGTTGATTTTACGGTTAGAAGTGAGTACTTCGCGTGTAATCACATTTCCGAGGGCGTCTACCATTTTTAATTGTAGTTGCTCAACACCGGTAAATTGAATATTCACGTATTCTGTGCTTGGATTCGGCGCAACAGAAATGCTGATTTCTTCTTTGACTGCTGGCTTTACAGCTGCAAGGTAGTCCACAACGAGATCAACGGAGTCTAACATGGTTAAGCCGTTGGTTGAGATGTAATAGCGGTAATGAGCTTGTCCGGAAGTATTGTCTTCTACGTTTATAGAAACCTTCATTTTCCCGTATTCGCCGTCATTAATATCAAATAGTACAGCTTGCGAGCCTGGTGTAGTCCAAGGATTTGAGTTCATTTGACCAGAAGTAAAACAGATGCCGCCAAATGGATCAGTGGAGTGACCCCAGCACAAAGCGTCAGTCCAACCTGCGGGAAAGCTCAGTTGTTTGCGGGTAATGCGCCATTGCGCAGATGCACCAGTGTTGTTGACGACGTCAAAAGGTACATCAAATGAATCGGAAGACGGTGCGATAAGGGTATGTGTTTGTCCTGAAATGTCTGTGGTTTGACCTTCTAGGTGAATGACAATATTGTTTTGCGCAAAGCTTGCAAAACCTACAGTGCAGAGAAGAGATAGAAATAAGGCTTTCATAGAAAGTATGTATTTGTTCAAAAATAAGCTTTTCAAAGCACTTATCAAAATTTAAGCCATTTTTTGCATAGCTGCTTTTTTCTTACTTTTGAATTCGGCAAGGTTTTTGTCTTGCCGACGAAAATTCAAATCATGAAAAAATTATTTCTACTCCTATTAGTCGGTTCTTTTTCGCTTACAGTTTCTGCGCAAGAACCTACCGTTGAAACACCGTTTAGTCAGAAAAAAGTACCAGGAGTGAAGTTGGTCGATATGTCTGGAAAGGCGTTCAATACCTCTGAATTGACAACGAACGGCCCTGTAATTATTAGCTTTTGGGCCACTTGGTGTGCGCCTTGTAAAAAAGAATTAAATACCATTCATGAGGTCTATGAAGATTGGGTTGCAGAAACAGGTGTTACTCTAGTTGCCATCGCAATTGATGACGAAAAAACGAAAAGTCAAGTTCCTGTTTACGTGAACGGTAAGGCCTGGGACTACACAGTTCTCATGGATCCAAACTGGGATTTCAAGCGCGCAATGGGCGTCAATAACGTTCCGCATACTTTTTTAGTAGATAAAAATGGCGTCATTGTTTACTCCCACAACAATTACGCCCCAGGCGACGAAGAAAAACTTTACCAAGAATTGCTCAAATTGAGCGAAAAATAATCCATGAAAAATTTACGCACGCTCTTCGGTTTACTGTTGCTCAGTCAGGTTGCTTTTGCACAAGGCAATATCACCGGCAACATGGAAACTGTATTCCAATACCTTAACGAGGACAGCATCATTAATGCCAAGCAGCCCGTTCAAAAAGGCCTGATGAATTCATATATGAATGTCTTTTATACCCAAGGCAATTTCAAAGCGGGCATGCGTTTTGAGTCCTATTTGCCGCGTATACAAGGTTATCCAAATCGTTTTGATGGTACAGGTATCGGCATGCGTTATGTAGGTTACCAAAATGATTTCGTGGATGTTACGCTTGGTACTTTTTACGAACAGTTTGGAACAGGTTTGGCGCTCAGAACCTACGAAGACCGCAATTTGGGTTACGATAATTTACTCGACGGTATGCGCATTGTTTTGCGTCCGGGAAAGGGTTTTGTTGTGAAAGGGGTTTACGGCACACAACGCTTGTCTTTTCAACAAGGTCAAATTGTACACGGTGCAGGCTTGGTTCGTGGAACAGACGCAGAATGGCACCTCAACGAAGGCTTGAGCTTTCTTAAAGATAAAAAACTAGATGTCGTGCTCGGCGCTTCCTTTGTGAGTAAGTTTCAAGAAGACGACAATCCAGAATGGGTTTTACCGCAAAATGTTGGTGCTTATGGCGGAAGAGTTAAACTTACTTACGGTAATTTTTATGCCGATGGCGAGTTCATT
This sequence comes from Crocinitomicaceae bacterium, assembly GCA_034680045.1. GTDB lineage: Bacteria > Bacteroidota > Bacteroidia > Flavobacteriales_D > Crocinitomicaceae > UBA952. Next base: position 11,684 of record JAXITO010000016.1, read on the forward strand.
CGAAAAGAACAAGATCCTTCTTCTGACAACCAATATATCTACAATTATGGCCATGCAGCCATATTTAACTTGCGTTATACCAAGAAAGGTCTAGGCATTCTCTTGTCCGGTAAATCTGTAGACAACATGAGTTTCCGTTCAGACCGCACCAAAGATTTACAAGATTTATTGATTAATTTTTTACCTTCTTTGAACAAAACCCATACCTACAACCTTGTTGCAACGCTTTACCCTTATGCTACTCAGCCAATGGGGGAAGTCGCTTACCAGGCAGATTTACTCTATACTTTTAAGAAAGGATCACAACTTGGTGGCAAATATGGCACAACAGTTGGCTTCAACTATTCTACAACATTCCGCCCTGAGCAAACCATGAAAGACATTGACCTCAATGATTCATCAAGGGTTGTTTATCACACGCGTCCTTTTGCAATGAGCGATAGCTTGTATTGGCAAGATATCAATTTCAATATCACTAAAAAATTCAATAAAAAGTGGAGCGGAATTTTCAGTTTCTATGATATCAAAATCAACAATGATGTCGTTAAAGTGAGCGATGCGAAAGGCATTATTCATTCGCGCATTGCCGTCTTAGAAGGAACCTACAAAATCAATGCACATCATGCCTTGCGCTGGGAGCTTCAAGGCATGTGGGTTCAAAGAAATGAGGAGGGTATTAACGATAAGGGAGATTGGGCAACCGCTCTTGTTGAGTACACCATTTCTCCAGGATGGTTCTTTTCTGCAATGAATCAGTACAACTATGGCAATGATGACCTTAGCAAAAGGGTTAATTATCCAATTGTGACTTGCGGTTACATTAAAGACGCAACGCGTCTAACCTTTTCTTACGGACGCCAGCGCGCTGGTTTGTTTTGCGTGGGCGGTGTCTGTAGACCAGTACCAGCCAACAACGGCCTTATGATCAACTTAACGCATAGTTTTTAATATGAAAAAAGGAATTCTATTTATAGCGTTTACCATCGCCTTTGGTCTTTATTTACTGCCTTCCTGCGACCGCGTGACCAATCCATACCCGCCTCTTGTTAATCTAGAACTTGATACAACACTTTATCCTGGCAATTGGTCTGATTATCTCGCCAATGAATGGCCCACATTTACAGCTAATACCAATACGGATAGAAATGTATTGATTGAAGATTTTACCGGTCATAAATGTATCTTTTGTCCAGCTGCTGCAGATCTTGCTCATCAATTGCAGCAAGCCAATCCTGGAAGGGTACATGTTGCATCTATTCATGCTGGCGTAGATGGCATTGGAGATTTTCAAAGCGTAGATGCTGAGTACACCCTAGATTTTACAAATCCTGATGGCTTGTATATCGGTACTTGGTTTGGCACCAACGATGGCGGATTTGTTGGTAACCCTAGAGGCCCAGTTAGTCGCGTATCTAATGGCGGCAATATTTTTCAGAGTCCTGGTCAGTGGTCTTCCATGACGAGCACTTTACTTTCTGAAAATAACTTGAAGGTCAATTTACAAGCCGCCCTCAATTATTATCCGAGTACAAAGGGCGCTTTTTTACATGTGGAGATCGATAAAATAGACCAAACTTTAACCAATGAGTTAGGCATCGTTGCTTATTTACTCGAAGATTCCTTAGTTGGTGATCAAAAAATGTCCGATAACTCGCACAATCATAACTATATTCACAGAGACATCCACCGAAAAAACCTCAATAACATGCCTTTTGGTCGTCAGTTAACGGCTGCAGACCTCAACAATGGAAAGTATTATGTCAATTACAGTTTTGTTGTGCCCAACCAATTAGATGGTGGCTTTAACACTGAAAACATGCACGTATTGGTATACGTTTACGATATGGTAACCAAAGAAATTTATCAAGTCATCAAGCAGAAAATTGAATAATGGCGCTACGTCAACAACTCATCCAAAAGCTTGAACAAAGGCTTTCGCCTCAACAAATTCAGCTCATGAAATTGTTGCAGGTTCCAACTATGGAGCTCGATCAACGCATCAAGCAAGAATTGGAAGAAAACCCAGCCTTAGAAGAAGGTCAAGAGTTTGAAGAGGATGATTTTGACAACCAAGATGACTACGATTCCGACGACGACAACGACGACAACGATTTTGACATTTCTGACTACCTAGACGACGATGTAGCCGATTACAAAACACAAGCGAATAATCAGTCTAAGGACGACGAAGAGCGCGTCATTCCTTTGTCGGGAGAGCAAACCTTTCAAGAGCGCCTTACCGAACAACTCCATTTGCTTTACCTCGATGAAAAGCAATTTGTAATTGCAGACCTCATTATTGGCAACCTAGACGAGTCGGGCTACCTCAACCGAGCTATTGACGCCATTGTAGACGACCTCGCTTTTTCTATGAACATAGACGCAACAGAAAAAGAAGTGGGCACAGTGCTGGAATTGGTTCAAGAATTGGAACCTGCAGGTGTAGGTGCCAGAAATTTACAAGAATGTTTGTTATTGCAATTGCGCCGCAAACAAGACGGTGATATTGTGCGTTTTACGGCGCTTAAAATAGTCGAAAACTTCTTCGAGGAATTCACCAAAAAGCACTACGAGCGCATTGCCAAAAAATTAGAAATCGAGGAGCAAGATCTCAAGGAAGCAATTGATGAAATTTTGCGCTGCAATCCGAAGCCCGGTGGGTCAATGAGAGAGGCTGCCAAAAATCACCAGCAAATTATTCCAGATTTTACCTTATTTGAACACGAAGGCCGTATAGAACTGAGTTTGAACAGCAGAAATGCCCCAGATTTAAAAGTCAATCGCGATTACGAGAACATGTTGCGCAGCTATGCCGAGGGTGCTAAAAATTCGAAATCTGATAAAGAAGCTTTTCAATTTGTGAAGCAAAAATTAGATGGTGCCAAATGGTTCATCGATGCCATCAAACAACGTCAACAAACCTTATTGCTCACTATGGGCGCCATCCTCGAATACCAGGAAGCTTATTTTTTGTCAGGTGATGAAACCAAGCTCCGCCCAATGATTTTAAAAGATATTGCCGACATGGTGGAGCTCGATATTTCAACCGTTTCAAGGGTAGCAAATTCAAAGTACGTCCAGACCAATTATGGTATTTTTTCTTTGAAGTATTTTTTCTCAGAGTCTTTATCTACTGATAGCGGCGAAGAGGTTTCTACCCGCGAAGTAAAGAAAATCTTGTCGGATGCCATCGCCGCAGAAGACAAACACAGTCCGCTCACCGACGAGAAATTAATGGATTTACTTAAGGAAAAAGGCTATAATATTGCCAGGCGAACTGTGGCTAAATACCGCGAACAACTTAATATTCCAGTAGCAAGAATGCGCAAAGAACTATGAAATTTCTATCTCATTTTTTTTCATGGGTATTCTTACCCCTCCTGATGCCCAGTTACGGCATCCTCATCAGTCTTTTTGTACCGGCCTACAGTACAGATCTTGAAATGACGAGTTTGTACTTTGCGCCAATTGAGAGTAAGTGGGCGCTGTTTACCATCTTCTTTCTATTTAGTGTAGTTGCCCCGGGCGTTTCTTTTGTGCTCTTGCACCGTTTTAAAGTGATTAGCACTATTGATATCGAGCGTCAGGGGGAGCGCAGTTTGCCATTAGTGATCATGCTCGTTTATTCCTTGGTTTTGTTCTTTCTACTTGTTTACAAAGCTGGAGAGGGCACCTTGCCTAGATACTTCTACGCACTTCCATTATCCGGCGTAGCTGTTACGAGTATTTTTTTAGTGATCAACCGCTGGATCAAAATTTCATTACATGGCGCCGGCGCCGGCATCTTATTAGGTTTTTTAATTGTTTTTACCCGAGCGCAAGATCATTTAAGCTTGGTATGGGTGCTCAGTGCTTTACTTGCTGCTGGCCTCACTATGGCAGCGCGTTTATACCTTAGAAAACATACGCCACTTGAGGTTTATACTGGCTTCACGCTTGCCTTGTTGCTCACTGCCGGAATTCATCAATACCTATCTTAAATTAGAATGAAAAAGTTCATATTACTTTCGTTTGTCGGGGTACTCACCTTTGCCTGTGTCGATTTCAATCGGGATCATTTATTGCAAAAAGTGGCAAAAATGGATCAACAATTATTGGATTTAGAGGGAAAGCTAAAGGATGAACGCATGAACGATGTATCTGACATCAAGCTAAAAACGATGCAAACTGAATTGCGCATCAAGCAAAATCTTCACTTAGATACCATCGATATGGCGTTAGCCAAGAAGTTAGATGCCTATAAAGTCATGCGCAGAAGCATCAAGCCAATGCTACAACAATATTTAAAAGTGAGGGAAGGCATTAAAGAAGAAAGACGTGTTTTGAAGCAATTGCGCAAAGACATCAAAGAAGGAAGAGGCGAGCGCAACCGTTATCCAGAATATATTCGTTTTGAACGTCAAAAAGTAAGGCAATTAAGCTCCTTGACAACAGAATACTTGCGCTCAAAGGAGCAGTTTTTTAAAGATTACGCACGCTTGTATCCACCAATTGAAGCTTTTTCTCGCACTTTACTTCAAAAGAAACAAAATAGATAATGAGCGCAAGAATCGTCTTCTTCTTTTGGTTATTAACAAGCGCGTGGGGTGTGCAAGCCCAAACTGCGACTGATTTACAATTGGCTCAATATTATTACAACAATGCTGAGTTAGACAAAGCGCTGGGCTACTACGAGAAAATTTACCTTCAAGACCAAAGCAAGGCTATTTTTTTGCCTTACCTCACTTGTTTACTCGAACAAAAAGATTTTAAGACCGCTGAAAAAGTCCTGCGCAAGCAAATGAGCTTGAATAAGCAAGATTATGAAGTGCGTTTGCTTGCTGGTGAATTTTATGAAGATCAAGCAGAAGAGCCCAAAGCAAAGAAAATATATGAAGAGTTGTTGTCTGAGCTCTCGCCAAATCCCGGCCAAACAATTGCTGTTTATCAAGCTTTTGCAGCAAAAGGCAAGTTTGATTACGCCAAACGCACGCTAGATGCAGGTCAAAAGTTAAGTCCAAGTTATCCCTTTAATTTTCAATACGCCGATTATTATGCACTTGTGGGTGACAAGCGTTCTATGCTCATTGCTTACTTAGACTATCTCGTGCAACAACCGGGTATTTTAGAATCTATACAACAAGCAATTGGTTCTAGAATGGATTTAAGCCAGGCTGCAGGACCAGATTACTTGTTGGCGAAGGAAGTGCTTTTACAAAGGGCCCAACAGCCAAGTGCACCAATCGTTGTGAACCAAATGCTCATTTGGTTATTTGTCCAGAACCGCGATTTTAGCGGAGCAGCAGCACAGGTAATTGCCTTAGATAAAAGAATGAAAAGCGATGGCCGCGAAGTGCTTGAGCTTGGTCTTATCTGCGTAGAGAATAACGCTTTTGACCAAGCCTATCGTTGTTTTCAGCACGTCATTGACCTCGGCCCAGAATTACCTAATTTTTATGAGGCACAGTTATCTTTGTTAAACACAAGGTTTGTTCAAGTGACACAACTCCGAAATTTCAATGCGCAAGAAATTCAGCAGTGTATTACTGATTTTGAACGCGCACTAAGCAGATTAGGCAGGGGAAGAGCAACTTTCCAAGTATCATTACAACTCGCTGAGATCAGGGCGTTTTATGCGCAGCAAATAGACACCGCCATTATAGAATTGCAAGAATTAATGAAACTGCCAGGCCTCACCGATATGCAAAGGGCACAGGCAAAAATGCTACTTGCAGATGTACAGGTGTTGGGAGGCGACATCTGGGAGGCGTCTTTAATGTATATGCAAATCGACAACGATTTTAAATTTGAAAGCATTGGCGCTGAAGCCAAATTTAAGAATGCCAAAATCTTTTATTACGACGGGTCATTCGAATTTGCGCAATCTCAACTAGATGTACTCAAAGAAGGCACTTCGCGTTTTATTTCAAATGATGCCATTCAGTTATCGGTTTTTATTACGGATAATTACGGCTTGGATAGCAATTACCAAGTAATGCTTTGGTTTGCAACTGCCGACCGCATGATAGCCCAACACAAATACGACTCTGCATTTGTACTGTTCGACAGTATTCAAACGGCCTTTCCTTATCATGCTTTAGCAGATGAAATCTTGTATCGCAAAGGCCAAGCAATGGAGCAACGCGGCGAATGGCAAAAGGCTTTGGGTTACTATGAAGACCTCCTCAAATTACACAGCAAGGACATTCTAGCTGACGACGCGCTGTTTCGAATGGCGGAAATCAATGAAGTAAATTTACGCGATAAAACGGCCGCTGAGGCATTGTATAAGCGTTTGCTCATGGAATACAAAGCCAGTTTGTTTGGTGCAGAAGCAAGAAAGCGCATCCGCCTCTTGCGAGGAGATGCGCTTTCTGAAAGCGAAGATATCTAAAGATTAGAGATTCGGCATTTCTCTTGTAAATGAAGGAATGCCAGTAACGTCCATACCTGTAATGAGTAAGTGGATGTCGTGGGTGCCTTCGTAAGTAACTACCGATTCTAGATTTGCCATGTGGCGCATCATTGAGTATTCACTGGTGATGCCCATTCCGCCATGAATTTGGCGCGCCTCGCGTGCAATGTTAAGTGCGATCTCGACATTGTTGCGTTTCGCCATGGAAATTTGAGCTGAGGTAGCTTTTCCTTCGTTGCGCAATTGACCAAGTCTGAAGGTAAGCAATTGTGCTTTGGTGATTTCGGTAATCATTTCAGCCAATTTTTTCTGAATTAACTGAAATGCGCCGATTGGCACATTGAATTGGGTGCGTTCTTTTGAATAACGCAAAGCTTGGTCGTAGCAATCCATGGCAGCACCAAGCGCGCCCCATGCGATGCCGAAGCGTGCGGAGTCAAGGCAGCTAAGTGGTGCGCCTAGGCCTGAGCGACCCGGAAGGATATTTTCTTTAGGAACTTTAACGTTGTCGAAGATGAGCTCGCCGGTTGCAGAAGCGCGCAACGAAAGTTTGCCATGCATTTCAGGCGTAGAGAAGCCTTCCATACCACGTTCTACAATGATGCCATAAATACGGCCAGTTTCGTCTTTGGCCCAAACAACGGCGATATCAGCAAATGGCGCATTGGATATCCACATTTTGGCTCCGTTGAGGATGACGTGGTCACCGGCGTCTTTGAAATTGGTGATCATGCCGCCAGGGTTGGAACCGTAGTCTGGCTCCGTAAGACCAAAACAGCCCATCATTTCGCCAGAAGCGAGTTTGGCAAGGTATTTTTGTTTGTGTGCCTCTGAGCCGTATTTCCAAATTGGGTACATGACCAAAGAAGATTGTACGGATGCAGTTGAACGCAAACCGGAGTCACAGCGCTCGAGTTCTTGCATAATAAGACCATAAGAAATTTGGTCGAGACCAGGCCCGCCGTATTCTTCTGGAATGTATGGTCCGAATGCACCAATTTCGCCAAGCCCAGCCAAGATGTGCATTGGGAAGGTTGCTTTCTCGTAATGCTCATCGATAATAGGTGAGACTTCTTTCTTTACCCATGCTCTTGCGGCGTCACGAACCAGCTTGTGCTCATCTGAGAGCAGGTCGTCCATGTTGAAGTAATCTGGGTGTTGATATAAATCGGTTTTCATGATGGTTGATTTGTGGCACAAAAGTACGTAATAATCTGTGCAGCTGTAGCATTCAAATTTGAATTATTTTTGTATCCTAAATTCTCTACATGCAAAGATTTGAACTCATCGAAAGAGCCTCCCAAATGAATAGCTATTTGCTGTTTGTTTCGTTGCTTTCTTTGACTTTCATCGCCTATGCCCGCATCAGCACTCCAGAAGCCTTGACCTTATCTTGGAAGCGCTTTTGGAAACTGAGCCGAGTGGAAAGTTTTGGTTTCGACGATGAAAAGATCCGCCCCGAAACGCAATCTCTATTATTGGGCAACTTTTTTATTTCATTCTGCCTGAGCACCTTTTTATTTTTTCTGACGTATTTTCAAAGAATTGAAGCCTTCGTTTTAGCACTTGTGTTTGTGGTAGGATTTTTAATTTTCCAATTAATCAATTTCCGCATGGCCCTACTCATAACAGACAACTGGAAGTTGGTAAGTGGCATTTCTGAAATAAATAAACAAGTATGGTCTTTCTCCGGCTTGGTTTATTTGGGTTTATCTTTTCTCTGGCTGATTTATGGACAATCCAATAATTTGCTCAACACCAGCTTTGTTGTGCTTTTTTTTGCGGCTTATATTTGGCGCTTGGTCAAAGCCTGGAGAGCATGTGTTCAGGCAAATTTGGAATGGTATTATTTAATTTTGTACCTTTGCGCCTTGGAAATCCTACCTATACTTTTTGTATGGCGCTGGTTTTCGGGCGAATACAATTAACTAAAACCACAACTTTGGCTATAAAGACCATACTAGTTTCTCAGCCGAAACCAGAAGGCGACAAATCTCCTTATTTTGATTTAGCTGATAAATACAAGCTCAAAATAGATTTCCGTCCATTTATTAAAGTGGAGGGTGTTGACCCCAAAGAGTTCCGCACTCAAAAAATTGATATTTCCACGCACACAGCAATCATCCTCACCTCAAAGGTAGGGGTTGATCACTTCTTCAGAATGGCAGAAGCCATGCGTTTTGAAGTGCCAGACACCATGAAATATTTTTGTATTACCGAGGCTGTAGCCCTCTATCTTCAGAAATATGTAACTTACCGCAAGCGTAAAATTTTCTTTGGTAAGCAAACCATTGATGAGCTTGCTGAGCTCATGAAAAAACAAAAAGGCGAAAAATTCTTATTGCCTTGTACCGATATTTTAAGAGACACCATTCCACTCACTCTAGAAAAGTATAACATTCCTTTTACAAAAGCAATTTTATACAGAACTGTTGCTGCCGATCTTTCTGATTTAGAAGATGTCTATTACGACATGCTCGTGTTCTTTAGCCCAGGCGGAATCGAGTCTTTATTCAAAAATTTCCCTGATTTTAAGCAGAACACCACTGCCATTGCTGCCTTTGGCCCCACAACTGCTAATGCGGTTCTAAAGAACAATTTGCGCCTAGACCTTCACGCGCCACATCCAAAAGCACCTTCCATGGTTGGGGCTATTGAATTGTTTATCAAAGAACAGCTCAAGAAAAAATAAGCGCTTATCTAAGTTTTATTCCCTTGTATTTTTTTCCTTGATTGGAATTTGTTTTATATTTACGCAAACTTAAATTTTAACGCATGAAAAAACTATTATTCTCAGCTGCTATGTTACTTGCAGGTGTTAGTGCGAATGCACAACTTGCGACAGGAAGTATCGCCCCTGATTGGACATTCCCTGACTTGAATGGCACGACACAATCATTGTATTCTTATTTGGATCAAGGAAAAACTGTCTTCATTGATGTATCAGCTACATGGTGTGGCCCATGTTGGAACTACCACAATACCCACGCATTGCGTGATTTGTATGAAAACCATGGTCCTTCTGGATTGCCGAGTGTTGTAGCCGGAACAACTAATGATGTGATGGTCTTCTTTGTTGAAGGGGAGTTGACAAACACTGCAGCCCAATTAAACGGGCCTGCAGGTGGAACAACTTATGCTAATGCAACACAAGGTGACTGGGTAACAGGTACAACTTATCCTATTGTCAACCTTCCTAACAATGCAGCAGGCCAAGCGTTTATGTCTGGATATGATATTGCTTATTTCCCGACCATTTACAAAATTTGTCCTAACCGTACTATAGAAGAAGTAGGCACATTGTCAGCGGCAAATTTATATGCTACTGTTGCTACTTGTCCGCCATTAGCATCTCAACCGTCAGATGTTGCTGCTTTGAACTTTACTGGTGCTGCTGTTCATTGTGAAGGTTCTTACACGCCATCTGTACAAATCCAAAACAACGGTACATCTGCACTTACTGCTGCTACGGTAACAATTACACAAGGAGGAACAACAGTATCTACAGGTACTTACAGCGGTAGCTTAGCTACTTACGGTGTTGCTAACGTAACATGTTCACCAATCGCTAACTTTACTGGTGGTGCACTTACAGTTACAGTAACAACTGCTGGTGATGCTTCAGCTGCCAACAACGGTGTAAACGCAACTGTAGCTAATGCAGTAAATACGGTTTCTCAGTATATACAAGTAAACATCACTACAGACCGTTATGCGTCTGAAACTTCTTGGGCCATCAAAAATAGCACAGGAACTACAGTTGCTCAAGGTGGTGGTTCTTGGACTGACCTTACAGCAACCGGAACAACTGTTCAAGCTCCTCAAATGGTAACTTTAAACCCAAGCCAGTGTTATACTTTCGAAATCTATGATGAATGGGGTGATGGAATCTGCTGTCAATATGGTAACGGTGCATACTCTTTGGTAGATGCAAACGGTACAACTATCGCTTCTGGAGGTGAATTCGAAGACGTCGATGTTCGCGCTTTCAAAACAGGTGCTTTAGGAATGGATGAGTTGGCTACAATCGCAATGAATGTATACCCTAACCCAGCTTCTTCTGAAGTAAACGTTTCTTTCGAAGCTACTAACAACGATTACGCAGTTGCTTTAATGGATCTTCAAGGTCGTATTATCGCTACAAAAAACATGACTAACCTTAACGGAACACAAGTTGTTTCTTTCTCAACTGAAAATGTTGCAAAAGGAAGCTACATCGTCACTGTTACTGTAGACGGTCTTACAACTACTAAAAACGTAGTTATCAAATAATTTTCTTTCAAAAGAAAGATGAAACGCCCTCATAGGAGGGCGTTTTTTTTTGACCTTTGTTTTATGTTTATCCCTTTAGGATCAGAATTTCAGCACCTCGCTTTACCTGAGCGCTTTACTTTCCCATTTTACTACGACGTGCATCCTATTGCAAGGCACGCTGTAGCTTTATTGCAACAACGCTTGAACACCGAAGATTTTGGTCATGATTTCGGCTTGGGAAGAAAAGAACGCATGGGTGCCATCGGAAAAATGTTTGGTGTACTAGTGGTACAAAATTCAAATCGAGAATTAGGTTATTTAGCTGCTTTTTCTGGCAAGCTTGGCAATTCAAATCACCATGTTGGTTTTGTTCCGCCTGTATTTGATATACTAGAGGCACAAGGGTTTTTTCGAAGAGAAGAAGTAGAAATCCACGAGCTCACCATCCAATTGGAACAATTAGAGGGGTCCAAGGAATTAGACAATTTGAAAGTTGCGTATCAAGAATTTCAAGCACAATGGGCAAATCAATTGGAAGAACAGCGCTTGAAAAACAAGTCAAGCAAAAGTATACGTGATATCAAGCGCAGCGAAGCACTTGTTCAGGATCCGCAAAACATTTCAGTTCTTGAAAGTCAACTTCGCGAAGAAAGCATGCACGAAAGCCGCAGACTGAAGGCCTTAAAAAAACAAGCCCAAGAGGATTTGTCTGCGCGTTCGGAAAAATTGCGCTTATTCAAAGAAGAAATTGAACAATTAAAAGCCAAGCGTGCGGCCCAATCTGCAGATGTTCAACAGCGGATTTTTGAACGTTATACCTTTTTAAATGCCTTAGGCCAAACCCAAAACGTACTGAATCTTTTTACTGAATTACCGCCTGCAGGAGCGGGAGAATGTGCTGCCCCCAAGTTGCTACAATACGCCTATCTAAATCAACTTCAACCGATCTGTATGGCTGAGTTTTGGTGGGGAATGTCGCCAGATTCTGAAGTACGGATTCACGGTCATTTTTATCCGTCTTGTAAAAGTAAATGTGAGCCCATTCTAGGACACATGTTGCAAGGTTTGGATGTCGACCCCAATCCAATTACGGCCATTCATCCGCCTAAAGCCTTGGATATAATATACGAAGATGACTACATTGTGGCCATCAACAAAGCGCCTGAATATTTATCGGTGCCGGGCAAGAACCCGCAACCCAATTCTTTAGAAGATTTAAAGAAATATTTTCCAGAAGCTGATGGACCGCTTTTAGTGCACCGTTTGGATATGTCTACATCTGGTATTATGCTCGCGGCCAAAACCAAACTCATGCACCAGCGCTTGCAACGTCAGTTTGTGCTTAGAAAAGTGCAGAAGCAATATATAGCTGTATTAGCGGGTATTCCGACACAAATGCAAGGAGAAATCAAGTTGCCGTTGAGGGTTGATTTAGACGACCGCCCGAGGCAATTGGTTTGTGAGGAGCACGGAAGTTATGCGCACACTACCTATGAGGTTCTTGAAATAGTAAATGGAGAAACGCGCATCAGGTTATTCCCAAAAACAGGCCGTACGCATCAATTGCGTGTTCATTCAGCGCATCATCTTGGCTTGAACTGCCCCATTAAAGGCGATGATTTATATGGTCAGAAAGCAGACAGATTGCACTTACATGCGGCCAAATTAGGGTTTTATCATCCGTATACAAACGAATGGATGGAACTCAATTGCCAACCTGATTTTTAAGCTCTTGGTTCTTGCCAGTCTCCGTATTCTTTGATGAGTTCAACAAGTGCTTCTACGGCTTGTAGTTCTTCGATATTGCGTTTTACAATCGTCTTTTCTTTATACAGATTGATTTTACCGGGCCCTGTACCAACATAACCGTAGTCGGCATCGGCCATTTCGCCAGGTCCGTTCACAATGCAACCCATAATGCCAATTTTGAGGCCTTTTAAATGGGCAGTGCGCTGTCTGATTTTTGCGGTGGTTTCTTGTAAGTCAAATAGAGTACGACCACAAGACGGGCAAGAAATGTATTCTGTTTTGGAAATCCGTGTGCGTGTTGCTTGCAAAATACCAAATGCTGTAGAATTGATGTGTTGTGCACCTAGTTCAGCATTGAGCCAAATACCATCACCAAAACCATCAATTAAAAGCGCACCGGCATCGGCCCCAGCAAAGAGTTGGAAAGATTCCAGTTCAGCAGTTTCGTATTGATAAGATAAAATCACGGCGTTTTGCAGGTTCTTTTCTTGTAGTTCTAGAAAGAAACGACGGTAAAGCTGTGTTTTATTGCTGTATTTGGTATTGAGAATAATACAAACGTTCGGTTTGTCTGCCAATTCTTGAGGAAGTGCATCTTCGGCTTCAAGTGGGAAGAAACAAATTTGATCAGGAGCCAGTTCAGAAAGTTGTTCTTGTAAGACCAGCGGATAATAACCTGCCTTTTGGCTGAATGATGTTTGCCAAAGTTCAAAATCGATAATGATTCCTAAGGTGCCTGGCACTTCAAAATCGAGCTCATTGTTCCCAATATAAACGTAATCGGCGGCCTGATCTTGGATGTTCCATTTGTCGAGTGGAATGCTGTACTGATAACCAAAACCAAAGAAATGCGCAGGTTTGATGGCTTCTACAAAAGAGAGGTCTGCTAAGACAACAGGTGTGTTTTTTCCGCCGATATTATGAATGGAGTGGCTTTCTCTTTTGCTGTAATGAAATGGCGAATAATTTAAGTTCCCGTTTGGAGCTGCAAATTCAAATGGGTTGTAGGTGTTGTATTTGGCAATGAGTTTTTGTGCAACTGGTATTTCTGCTTCAGGAGCCTCTGTAAGTGACACCCTTATGGTATCGCCGAGGCCGTCTTCTAACAATGCGCCCATGCCAACCGCAGACTTTATGCGGCCATCTTCACCGTCGCCCGCTTCTGTAACACCAAGATGCAAAGGATAAACAACCCCGTTTTCAAGCATTTTAGCCATGAGTAAACGATAGGCCTGAACCATAACTAGCGTGTTGCTCGCTTTCATGGAAATGACCATTTGCTTGTAATCGTGTTTTTCACAGATGCGTATAAATTCAAACGCTGACTCTACCATACCTTCTGGTGTGTCGCCGTAACGACTGAGGATACGGTCTGAAAGCGAGCCATGGTTGGTACCAATGCGCATGGCGGTTCCGTTTGCTTTACAAAGGAGCACTAAGGGCGTAAATTTTTCTTCGATGCGGTCGAGTTCAGCTTGGTAGCTGTCATCGGTGTAGTCGATTTCTTCGAATTTCTTTTTGTCTGCGTAATTGCCGGGATTGACACGCACTTTTTCGACAATTTTAGCAGCAATTTCAGCTGCGTTTGGTGTAAAGTGTATATCAGCTACCAATGGGGTGTTGTAACCTCTTTGAACTAGTGCATCTTTGATGTTTTGTAGGTTCTCGGCTTCGTTTTTACTCGGGGCGGTGAGCCTTACGAGTTCACAACCGGCGTCGATCATGCGGATAGACTGCTCTACCGATCCATCGGTGTCCATGGTGTCGGTGGTGGTCATGGATTGCACCCGAATAGGGTTTTGCCCTCCCAAGCTGAGTGTTCCAATTTGAACTTCCTGAGTTAAAACGCGCGTGCGTTTCCATGGGTCTAGACAATAGCGTTGCATCTGTTTTTTTTAGTCTAACAAAGGTAAGGA
>JAXITO010000017.1:0-25499 GCA_034680045.1 Crocinitomicaceae bacterium
AGCAGACCCAGTCGCAGTGGCACCACAAGGTTGATCATCAAGTGCGAGAACCACACTTGTAATCGATCCTGTATTAATGTTGACGTTTACCGCAGCTGTATCCTTACATCCTGCAACAGTTGAACCTACAATATAATATGTTCCAATTGTTGTAACAGCTGAAGGTGAATTCAAAACAGTTGTTGCGGCACTGTTGGTATAGTAAGAAAGTGATGTTATAGTACCTCCCGTTGAACTTGCAGTTACAGCCGCAGCTGTAATATCAACAGTTCCTCCTACAGTACATTGTACGGCTGGATCTGTAATAATTAAATTTGGATAGGCATCAACAGTACCTGTTAACGCCACGTTTTGTGTTGTTGCACCAGTAGAAGTAACAGTCAAGTTACCATTGGCAGCACCTGCAGCTGCTGAAGCTGACAAACGAACATAAATAGTTGTAGCTGCAACTGTACCACCTGATTCTGTCAGGGTAAGTGCGGTAGAAAACCCTGAGCTTGGTGCTAAAGAAACTTCAAAGCCTATTGGGGCAGAGATTGAGATATCTGATGAAAGTCCGAAGCCATCTACCGTAATAATTTGATTTGATGAAGAAACGCCTTCGCATGCTGCAAAACCAGAAAGCGAACTCGGCGAAGCACTCACAGAGGTATAAATAGTATTAATGGCATAAGTTGACTGGTAAGTACAATTATTCTCAATATAGTCATTGAGGACGTTCAAAATACCTGACCCCGTAACAGTTAAATCACCTGTTGAATTTATTGATGCCAAATTTGAATTAGAAACGGACCAAATTCCTCCAGAAACCGAATGTGAATAGGAGTTTGTATTCATCACAGTGGCTGTTGCCGGACCCGTTATAGTTGCAGGATTCACTGGAGCAGTAACAACGGTTGAAGTAAGTGCAACTGTTGCATAAGTAATGCCACCACTAGCAATAGTAATGTTTCCGCCTAGGCCTGTTGTATTGGAAGAAGCCGAACGATAATAAACGGCAGCATTTGTAAGCGTTCCATTTCCAAATGCGATTGAAACTGAGCTAGACCAATTGGTTTGATCTGAAGAAACTTGAAATCCGGTTGGTGCCGTTACAATAACATCCGCGCTGATATTCGTCGCGTTGATAGTCATTGTTTTTACTTGAGCATCGTATCCTCCTGGGCACGCATAGAATGCAGTACCTGTATTTGTGACCGTAATACCCACCGTTGATAATTCATGGAATGAACCATTTCCTAAGGAGGGGTCGAGGTAAAAAACATCATTAATTCCATTTAAATCAAAATCAGCAACAGCTGTTATTATAGGATTAGCAATTGTTTTAACTAATGTCGTATAAGCATATGAAGAACCTAAAGGGCTTGTTGCATTTAAAAAGATATATGAATTTGAAGAGCCCCCTTGCACTAAATCTACTTTTCCGTCGCCATTTAGATCCCCGAACGAATTATTTCTTGTAGTTGGTCCTCCCCATTGTGGTTGTAACCATGTATAAGTAGACAAGTTACTTCCTGAAAAAGTTGATCCATTGTAACTATTTTGATATATGAACATGTTATTATAATTCCCACGTCCCATCAACAAATCATTATTGCCATCGCCATTAACATCCAACGTATAAGCATATGCATCTGCTGTGCCACTAAAATTTGTAGCATCGTAACTTGTAAAACCAACTAATCCATTTAAGCCATTATTTATAAAAACTTTCGTCTGGTCCGGGCTAGACACTGAGCCATCTCTAGCTAACATTAAATCTAAAAATCCGTCGTTATTCATATCCCCAACTGCAAATGAACGGCTATATGTTGCTCCTGTAGCCAAGGTTTGCGTGGCAGAAAAAGAAAGAGATGATATAGAAGTATTGATCATGCCAATTACCGTCGAAGTAAAATTGCCCGCGCCTAAAAGATCTAATTTCCCATCGTTATTGATATCCCCTACGCGCAATCTTGCGATTCCTGAGAAAGCAAATTGGGTCCCTATAAATGTCATTTGACCATTGACCACTTTATTAAGATGAATGTACACATTAGAAGATGAACCAATTACAGCATCTATTCTACCATCGTTATCGAAATCTCCGGTGGCAATCATCGTATAATCTGATGTCCCATCGCATGAAAGCGAAATAGGAGTATCAAAACTATAATTATTAGGGCCAGATGACGTATTGATAAACAATTGACCACCAGCAGTATTTCCAGGTAACAAAATATCGTTTTTTCCATCATTATTAAAATCAGCTATAGCTACATTCATAGAATGAACCGCCTCTTGAGTAGTAGTGATACTAATAGATGAAGAAAGAGAAAATGTGCCTTTTTGTATCAAAGACGGTGTAACGGTTATAGGATTCGTATAGGATACAATAAAATCTTTTGAAGAAACCCGTTGCAAGGCACCTGCTGTATTTAAAACTGTTATTTTTCCTGAAACAGCACCCGTTGGCACAGTAACCGTTAAGGAGGTTGCCGTTGCTGCGGTAGGTATTGCCCGAACACCCCCAAAGTAAACTAAATTACTTGTGTTAGAAGCATCAAAGTTTGTACCTGTTATTGTTACAACAGCACCCACAGGTGCAGATGCTGGAGTAAAAGAAGTAATTGTAGGAGCAGGTAATGCAACTACAAATGGAATAGCATTACTTGTGCCGTCCGAATTTGTTACCGTAAGGTTACCGGAAGAAACTCCCGCAGGAACAGTAGCCGTAAGACTTGTACAATTAGTTACTGAAAAAGTGGAAGCCGAGACGCCATTAAAAGAAACGGAACTAGCACCTGTAAGGTCTTCACCTGCAATGATAACGGTTTGTCCTACATTGACGGCATTAGGTGTTATTGAAGTCAACGTTGATTGTTTGGGACTTACTAAAATTCTAGCTATTCCTTTCCTCGCTGAAGTACCATAAGTGCTAAAGGAACCACAAGCAATTATTTTTCCATTCGTTTGCAAATGGAGTTCATAAATAATTTCTATATTACCAGCATTCGGCAAAGAACCTGATGCGCCAGCGCATGGATCAAAACTGGTATCTAACGTCCCATCTGAATTTAACCTAGCGATTCGATTTCGAGTAGTTCCATTAAAAGACGTAAATAGTCCGGCAATTAGAATTTTGCCATCTGATTGCAGTGCACCCGTTAATATTTGATTATTAGCACCAGTTCCTATAGAAAATGTATTATCGATAGAACCATCTGTGTTATATCTTACTATTCTATTACCAATATTCGTAAATGCTCCAAAAGCTAAGATTTTTCCATCACTTTGAACTTTCATTTGATGCATCAAAGTATTTGGAGCATTAGCCGAGCTAAAAGTTGGGTCATAAATACCATTTGCATCAAGACGAACAATGTGTGTATTCACATAATTATTATCAGGCTTTTGCCAAGCACTGAACGCGCCGCAAACCATATACTTACCATTAGGCAAATATATAATGTCATATACATCTGATGTAGGGCCATTATTAGAACCAAAAGTTTGATCTACCGTACCATCTGCCAAAAGTCTTGCAACTCGGTTACACCCAATATTATTAACAGAACCAAATACACCACCAATAAGAATTTTATCATCTGGCTGTACCTCTATTGTATACACAGGATTACCTACTCCCGTTGAATTGACAGCAAAAGTATTATCAATTGTACCATCTGTATTTAATCTCGCAATATGATACTGAGTTGTGCCATTATACGATTGAAAAACACCTGCAATAAGAATTTTACCATTTGATTGAATGGCAATATCATAAACATCTCCGGTCGGACCCGTACCAACTTGAAAAGAATTGTCCAGGGAACCATCTGCATTTAACCGCGCTAAATGATTTATCGATGTTCCATTAAATGAACTAAAACTACCCCCTATCAAGACCTTGCCATCAGACTGGATTGCAGCGCACCTAATAGACCCGTTGGCGCCAAGAGCAGGATCAAAACTTAAATCCAATGCACCCTGTGCATTAAGATTGAAAGAGCCTACAATAATTGTAATAAGTAAAAACGTAAATAATTTTTTAACGTGAGCAGCAACTGATAAAGTAGTCATTATAGTATTTGTTTATTCATGCAAAGTTAGAAAAACTAAATGCCTAGCATAAGATTTTTATTCTAATTAAGAACATTTTAATGTTTATTAAACAAAAAAGGCGCGCCTTACGGCGCGCCTTTCGCTTCGAAACTTTATTGTTATTGTTTCACAATTCTATTGGTAAAGTACTGACTTCCCGCACTCAAACGTAGTGTGTAAACACCAGTTGTAAGTTCTGAAATCTGTAACTCAGCTTGTTCGTTGTTAAAGCTTCCTTTCGGTACGCTTACAACAACTCTACCGCTCATATCAAATAATTCAATACGATCAATTATTAAGCCTAAATCATTAGTTATGTTGATCACATCTGAACTCGGATTTGGGTACACTGCAAAGCTACCTGCCAGTGTCTCAATTCCAGCAGTAAAGTCACAGTTACCGTTGACAATAACGAGAACAGTAGCAGTATCCGCAGGACATACACCATTGACAACGATGTAGTCATAGTTGAAGCTACCTGGGATGTTAGAGGCTGTATCGATATTCCCAGCTAATTGGTTGTTGCTAGGGTCTAACCAGTAACCACCTAAATCAACTGTTCCACCTAAACCAGATAATAAGTTAAACGGTTCATTTTTACAAACAGTGAATGTACCATTCGTGCCTGCACTTGAAGGAGCATTTACATTCACAAATGCGTTAGACTCGTCAGAAGCACAGCCATCTTCACGTGTATATGTAAACTCAAACAAAACAGACGCTAAACCATTTGTGTTAAATGTTGAGCCTTGTAATCCTAAAGTAGGAATTGTTTGGGTCCATGTTCCGCCTAATTGGTAGTTAGCAATACCGTTAAATAGGTTGACGCTATTACCATAACAAACTTCAAGTACTTCACCTTCTACACCCGCGTTCAAATCAATTTCATAAATAGAAATTGCGTAGTTACCAGCAGTGAATGAAGAAGCATCATGCAACAAATAGTATGTTGTACCTGGTGTTAATCCACAGATTGTGAAATTAGGTGCTTGGTTGGCGCCATCTAAATCATCATCATTTGCTGAAACCAATTGGAAAGATGAAAGGTTTGAACAACTTGTTGCGCTATAAACGGCTATCTGACCATTGTAAGGCAAAGCAGTGCTATTAATTCTAACATCTCCAGAAGCTGGAGCTACAAATTTAAACCATGTTGTAAGCTCTAAATTTTGATTAGCCCAACCTGTTGTTGTTTGTGCACCAGTTACCGGCGGAGCTAAAGCAACTTCCGCTAAGTTAAAGTTAGCACCAGTATTATTGAACACATAGGTGTTGCCGTCTACTGGAATTTGAGCTGCTCCACAAATGGTGTCATTTGACATAGGCAAAACGACTGAAATAGGGCCTACGAAATAAGAAGTGTCCTGACCACAAACAGCTTGAAGGTACACATCGAAAGATTGACCTGAAATAAAGTCTGTATCAAAAATAGTCTCATTTGAGTTAGCGTCTAATACATATGTTGTGCCAGTTGCAAAAGGCATATCAGCATTCACCAATTGTAAATTATAACCAGAAATTGGCAATAAGGTCTGAGCCCAGTTCCAAGATGTAATTACGCTATCTACAGCACCAGTTGCTGTAATATTGCTTGGGTTAGCACAATCTGGTGCCGGAATAATGTTCACAAAATAATCTTCTGTTTCACCCCATCCATATGAACCGCAAGGAGTTACTGCACTTCCGCCTCCTGACCAAATTGACGTTTCCACGGTTGATACTCTTAATCGTGTCAAACCAGTCAAGGCCGAAAGAGGAACCGTAATAGTGCCGTTCTCTATATGAGCGCCATTAGTTAACGCTGTTGAAGAATAAACCTCTTCTCCTGGGTCGGCAAAAGAACCATTGTGGTTGAAATCTATCCATGCTTTTGTCCAATTATCATAACCAGTAAGACCACATGTCCCAACTTCAATAGAAATAGGATATTCTAAAGTCTGAACAAGCTGAGCAGGTGCTACATCGGCAGTGTAGTCTGAGTACATATTCAATGATGAGCCCGGGCCACCAGTTGATGAACAATCAGAAGCATTATCTATATCTTCTAAGGACACGTTATATATTTCAGTATCACCAGTATTAGACGCGCCACTCGTACAGTAGCAATCCAAGAATGGTGTTGACAACACAAGTACAGTAGAAGAAGTGTCAATCGCAGCCGTATTTGTACAAGTTAGAATACAAGCGAAATAAGTGTCTTCAGAAATATTGGTATTCAAAGTAGATAAAGTTGCACCTGCCAGTGCCGTCCAAGGACCTGACGCACTTGTAGAAGAAACCCATTGATAAGTAATACCAGAAGCTATAGTTGCGTTGTTCAGTGATAAACCAAGTGTTTCAGAAGGACAAATAGTTGTTTCAGATGCAACAGCTGTACCCGCATCAGGCGTTCCAGTACAAGGATTTGCAGCAATGATAGTTACAACATAGTCTTCCGTTTCACCAGAAAACATTTCTATACAAGCATCAGTGGCGCCATTTGGACTTCCAGCCGCCCTCGAACGAACACGCATACCTGTACTTCCAGAAATAGCATCAATAGGAACGTTAAGAACAACAGTAGCAGTTCCACCGGTCGCAATATTTGTACTAACTTGTGTCCATTCAGTTGGTTCATAGCTACCATTTTGGTTGTAATCTATCCATACTGAAACTATACTATTGCCAGATACCGAAGTGCTGAATTCATAACTAGCACCTTGAATAAAACTTGGCCCCAATGTAAACTGAGTATAGTAAGGGTTCGCTGTTGGTTGACTTGAAATCGTATTATTATTCCAAGAAATAACACCTCCATTACCTACTGAAATATCTGTTAATAAAGACCCCCCCCAGTTTATTGTTGGACAATAACATTGAGTAAAAGGGTTCACATTAACAAAAACTGGCGTTGAGAACGATGGTGTTCCTGCACTACAAATAACCTCACAACGATAATATGTAGGTGCAGTTTGGGTAGTAGAGTAACTGCCATTGGTTGCACCAACAATGTTTGTCCATGGGCCAGACGCTGCTGCCGAACTTTGCCACTGATAAGTTAGGCCTGTTCCAATGGTAGCACCACTTAAAGTCAAGCTAATGCTTTGCGCAGGGCAAGCAGCAGCAGGTGTAGAGACCGCCGAACCAGCAGCAACAGGGTTATTACATGCCGTTGCTGGGCTTATAAAAGTGATTGAAGATTGTAAACCAAGCGTTGCAGTTCCACAAGATGCATTTGTATTCCAATGCGCATAATACGTTCCTGCCACAGTTGATGTCCATTGAAGCGGGCTTGGGCCATGTGCGATAACTGGACCACCAGCAGCACCTTCTCGAATTGTAATATAACCTCCAGGTATGGCACATTCATAAATTGTTGCGGCCGCAATATTGCTTATTGCTGAATATTCAGTTTGCCAAGAATTTACGGCAATTATTGTTGTGCCAGTAAGAGGTGCTGTCGTAGGGGCAGTTGGAAATAAATTAGCATTTTGGCATTGTGCCTCCACCCTCCAACTAGACAACATTGTCAGCAACATCATAAATGCCGCAATAAAATTGTAGTTTTTTGTTCTCATTTAAATTCAGTTAAGTTAATATAGAGTTAGATAATCAAAGATATAACTAAAATTTGATTAAATAAAAAAAGCCACCTCTATTGAGGTGGCTTTTGAATATTTCAAGCAGCTAGATTATTGTTTAACCACTCTGAATGTTTGAACTGTATTTTCTGAAGAAATACGAACCATGTAAACACCAGTTGTCATAGACTCAAGGTGAAGTACCGTACCATTTTCTACATTAGATTCAGTTTGAACCAATTTGCCTTGAGCATCAAATACTTGCGCTGTTGCTTTCAAAGAAGCAGGCATGTTGATGGTCAATTCACCAGCCGTTGGGTTAGGTTGAACAGACATCTCGATGTTATCAATTTGGTCTAAACCTACAGAACTGATGATTTCACATCCAGACTGATCGGCACAACCTTCAGCAGAAGTAACGATAACTGCGTAAGAACCATTTGCAATTGCAGTAAAGTTAGCAGTTGAACCGTTAGGAACATCTGTACCAGAGGCGCAATTGATCCAAGTATAGTTCATTCCTGCAGGTGAAGCTGCAAGTGTGATGTCATTTACTACTGAAATCGTAGCTACAGGAGTAGCGTTTACAACTACTGTTACTTGATCTGAACTTACACAACCGTTGATACCTGTACCAGTTACAGTATAAGTAGCTGTGGTTGTCGGTGCAAAAGAAACATTGTTAGCTGCACCACCTGTCCATTGGTAAGAAACTGCACCTTCACCATTTAAGGTTACAGATTCACCAGAACAAATTGTTTGGTCAGAACCTGCATTTACATCAGGTAAAGCAAGAACAGTTACGGTTACTTGGTCATTGTTAGTACAGTTATTGAAACCAGTTGCTACTACATTATAAGTTGCAGTTGCAGTAGGGATAAATGCAATACCATTTGTTACGTTTGGAGTTGTCCAAGTAAGGAATCCTGTACCAGTTGCAGTTAAAGTAGCTGACGTACCTTGACATACTGCGAAATCAGAACCAGCATTTACAACTGGAATTGGCAATACAGTCACAGTGGTATTTTGTGAAGCTGAACCACATGCATTCGTTGCAACATAAGTAAGGTTGACAACAGCAGGGTCGTTAACACTAGGGGTATAGTTAACAGTACCATTTGTTACGTTTGGTGAAATTACACCTGTAC
Source organism: Crocinitomicaceae bacterium (assembly GCA_034680045.1). Classification (GTDB taxonomy): domain Bacteria; phylum Bacteroidota; class Bacteroidia; order Flavobacteriales_D; family Crocinitomicaceae; genus UBA952. The sequence continues at coordinate 8,792 of JAXITO010000017.1, forward strand.
CATTTGTAGTTATCCAGAAACCACCAAGACTGTTTTGTACAGCAGCACTTAAGCTAGCTGGTACATTAGCACAAACTGTTTGAGGTGCAGACAAGTTAACTGTTGGACCTGTTGATATAGCAACGATAACTTGGTCAGTATTAGTACAGCCATTAGCTGCAGTACCTACGACTGTGTAAGTTTGAGTTGCATTCGGGTAGAAAGGAATACCTTGTGCTACGCCATTATTCCATGCGTAGGAAACTGCACCTGTTGCATTGAGTGTTGCACTCAAGCCAGCACATACTGTGATATCCTGACCAGCATTTACAACTGGGAGTGCAAGAACAGTGATAACTACTGCATCTTGAGTAGTACAACCGTTAGCACCAGTTGCAGTAACTGTCAATGTAGCTGTGTTGTTAGGAACAAACTGTGTGTTGTTAGGTACGTTGTTGCTCCATTGGAATGAAGTAACTGGTGTAGCTGTAGCAGTAGTAGTAGACGCGTTTAAGATAACTGGGATACCAGCACAAATCGCTTGATCTACTCCACCATTAAGGATAGGCTGCGGCAATACAGTTACAACAACTGTATCTTGATTCGCACATCCGTCGATATCAAAACCGTTTACAACATATGATTGTGTAGCACCAACAAAAGCAGTTGGAGCAGGAACGAATGGACTGTTTTGACCTGCACCGTTTGACCAATTGTAAGTAAGACCACCTGTTGCATTGAGCGTAAGGAACTGACCTGGACATACAGTAGCAGTTTGCATGTTCGCAACAACTGTTGGCGCCTGGATAGTTACAGATACAGGACGACGTGTGAATGAAGAACAACCATCTAACTCACCTTGTGCATAGAAGTTATAAACTCCAGGTGTTGCAGTGTTCGGTAAAACTAATGTGCCTACAGTCTCGAGTGTAAACCCTGAGCCCAAAGATGTTCCACCAGTTGGAGCTGCATACCAAGTAATGTTATCAAGGATTTGGGGGATCGTGTAAGAAACAACTAGAGAAACATTATTGATAACCCCTGCACCACCATTCCATGTATTAGTAACTACAACATTAATTCCAGTTCCATTTGGATTAATATTCGCTAATGGAAAACTATAATTCGCATTAGTTACAACTTGTCCAGTAGGGAAGGTATTTAAAGTCCCTAAGCCAGTAACAACGACGTTGTACTCATTTGCATAAGACAAACCTGTTGTCGTCATCCCGTTCAATTGAAGCGTTGCACCTGTAATGGTAGCTCCAACAGGCAGGTTTAAAGCAGGATTTAATGTAACTGATTGGGCTGCTACAATACTTACTGTACCCAAATTAATTGTTTGAGTTTGTGTAAGGTTAGGGTTTGCAGCAGAAATAACTTCAGAAGGTGCGTCTTTACAAGCCCATCCGTTAGCTACAAAGTTTGGAACATTTGTAATCCAGGTAGGTTGGTTAATAAAGATAGTAACTACAGGAGCAACGGCACCAGTAGCATCTTTAACAATAACTGTGTGGTTACCATAAGCCAAGTTCGTAGGGATTGCTCCAAATGAACCACCATCTACTGAATATGTGAATGGTGAAGTACCACAAGAAACAGTTCCTAAAGAGAATGAACCATTTGCAACACTGTTACAAGAAGCGTCGATAGGAAGAATTTCAGCAAGTACATTTGTAACGTTAACAATTGCTGGAGTAGCGGCGCTCAAACATGCGTTAGACTGAACTGCATATACAGTATATTGACCAGCCGTATTTAAGTTAGGCAATACACTAGTGCCAATTGTTTCAAAAGTAGCACCAGTACCTAAAAGTGTACCACCTGTAGCAGCAGAATACCAATTAAAAGTATAGTTGTAAGATGGAACTGAACCGCTGTACATTTGTGAAGCAATATTCGCTGCTGTAGTCATTACTGCAGAATGCACTGTTGCACCACCAACTACGATATTGAAAGAACATTCATTTAACCAATCACCTAAAGTCCATTCCGTAGTGATAACTGTTCCTTCTGGTACATTTATAGTCGTAGAAAAAGATGTTGCAGTAGGATAAGAACCTGTTATAGTCAAAGACTGTTCCAATACTCCATTGAACATAACGTTTAATGTATTTCCATTCCAGCCATCTCCAAAACTATCAAATAAATTAAATGTATATGGCACATTCATTGCGGATGGAGACGCTGTGAAAGCTGCACTAGTTGCGCTTGGACAAATTGTAATGGTATCCATTGCAATAATTGGTGCAGGAGATGCTCCTGGAACTACTGAAAAGAGAAGAGTGTCTACCTCAGTACAGTTTCCATTTGCTGCGGTTACTATATAAGGTATAGAACCACTTGCTGTTGGAGTAAATGTATGTGTTGATCCTGTAGCTGGAGAAGCTACACCAGCTCCAGCATTTGGAGATGATACCGTATAGGCATAAGGAGGGACGATTGTAGAACTCAAATTAAGTGTTACAGATTCACCGATACAAATTGTACTTGCAGAGTTTGCATATGTTATAGGAGCCGGTTGAGAAACAGAAATTGAAACTGGCGACAGAGGACTATAACAACCGTTAACACCTAGCTCAGTTACATAGAATGTAGTGTTGCTTGCTAAAGGTGTATTGTAAGTTGTTGAGCCAGAAGGCACAAGCTTGTATTGAATTTTTAAGTTATCAATTTCATTGGTCATGTTAACTCCGCCTGTTCTTGCTGCAAAAACGTGTTTCCAAGTAGATTTGTCCTCAGTCAAGTAAGACGCAGGTAAAGCAATGTTTGAGAATACAGATATACCATCAACAGACATATTGAGCATGCCGGTTTGAGAGATTGTGATTGTAATATGTTTAGAAGCTGTGCTCAACCAAGGTGTACTGGTTGTACTAGCTAGGACGCCTGCACTTGTATTTGTAAAAGACGGGTCAACATTGTTGTAAAGCACATAAGTTCCTTTTTGATTCGGCATTGTTCCGCCATAAGAGTCAAAAGAAATTTTCAATTTTGAACCAGTACCTAATTCAGCTGATGCAACATCTGCTGGATCGGTAGTTGGAGCCTGTGTTGCATTGGCATCAGGCGCAAAACTCCATGAGAAACCATCAGCACCAGAAGTTGTATTGCTTTTGTAATCAAAATCAATTTTATATTCAATGCCGTTTACACCAGGTTGAACAGTAATACCACCTTGTTGAGAGTTCGTTGCAGGCGTAAGTCTTAACCAGCCACCTGTTAAACTTGCAACCCCAGACAATAGACCGTTGGATGCAATGTTAGGACCGGCAAAATTTTCGTCAATTTGCGTTAACCAAGAAGAATTTTGAACAAGATTTCCGTTGGTTGCTGCATCATACCAAAAGTAGTCTCCTGTACCATCTACACCAGCAGCAGATGCCACAGATGCAGTAGGAACCTGAGTACCACACTGCGTACTGTTAGTTGCAATTGGCGCAGCAGGAAGTGGTGTAGCGGTAACTGTGACTGGTGCTGAGGTTACTGTACATGCCGGATTTAAAATAGAACTAGCCACACAATAAAAGTTGTCTGTAGCTGAAATTGTGTGTGTGTAGTTTAAACCTGTACCAATTTGTGTATTATCTGAAGAATACCAAGCATACTGGACGTTTTGCGGCAGCCCTACGTTGATCTTAACATCGTCGATATACCAACCAAAGTAATTCACAGAGCCATCCGACGTATATCTAAACCTGACCTTAAAGTTGTTTGTTAGAGCGGCAGAAGGAATTTGAATTTTTTCATGTTTCCACATTGAATTAGTTGGTGTTGCTGTTGAAGAAGTTGGCCATCCTGTATAACTTGCGCTTGAAAAAGAAACAACTGAATTAAATAAAGTTCCCTGACCTTGGTATGAATTAGTTGGGAAGGCAAGCCAAGTTGTACCTCCATTAGGAGAATATTCTACTATTCCGTAATCCCAACCTGGCTCTGAACCTAAAATGTGGTCAAATTCTAAGATGGCGCTTGAAAGCGTGGTTAGGTTAATTGCAGTACTTTGTGTTGCCGATGCATTTGCGCTGCTGCCAGCAGAAAGATACATGGATTGTAATCCTTGACTGAAGTATGTTGCACTCGCAACCAATACAGGTGAGCCTGTACCGCTTGCGGCATAGCCTGCTACGCCTGATTCAAAATTATCAGCATAAACTGATGTGGCCAAGGAAGATGTTACCCCGACTGCAGACAAAGTAGATTGTCCGTTCAAACAAACTGTGGTTGGTGAAGCAGCAGCAGCTAAATATACCCCTACTAAAGGAAGGTCATTGTAAGGCAAACCATTAAATGTCGATGTTGTACTGAAGCTACTAACTGCTGAAATATTCCATGAAACTATTGCATTTGCAGGTGTAACTGAAGGAATTGTTCCAGAGTAAGTTGATCCGCCTGTATTTGTCATTGCAATTGGCGTTTGAGAAACACCATTGATGCTATAATTGAGTGAAACCGTAGAAATAGATCCTGATGCAATAGTTACATTCGCGGAAACCGTTCGAGGCTCAGAGGCGCTACAATTTGGAATATTTGGGCTAATAGCCGCCGATGCGATTGTTGGAAGGAAAATTTGCGTTCCATTAATAGTAAAGGACCCTGGACACGGTGAATTTGGCGTTGGCCATGTGTCGAACATAATGTAATAGGTATTACCTGCAACAATGTTGGTTGTTAATGTCAATGTTTTGGAAGTACCGCTACCCGTAGCAAAACCTAAACAAGTGGCTGTAGATAGTGAAGTTGGGCAGTTTTGATAGACAAAAACCCCGCTGTAGGTTACTCCATTGTATGCAACTGTGACGTTTGTGTAGGAATTTGTTGGAGTCCAAACATACAGCGCTTCTTGACCTCCTTTGTAGTTTGTGCTACCACAACTCACAGAATTAACTCCGGTAATGTCGTTGGTTGTTCCACAAGTAACTGCTGAGGTATATGGCAGCGATGTTGAACCTGGAATTACAATAGCGTTTGCACATGTAACAGCACTTACAAAGTGGGTTAGAAACACTGTAAAAATTAAAAATAATAGTTGTTTCATAAGTATAGATTTTTTTCAAATTTAAAAGTTAATTTTAAATAATCAAATTATAATTCACATTTTATGAAAACTATTCGCGCACTCGTTTGTGGATCAACCCAAGGAATTGGCCTCGCAATTGCACAACAACTAGCCAACGACGGTTTCTCTGTTGTACTCACTGCAAGAAATGAAGAGCGCTTGCAAAATGCGCTTGCCACACTAGACGTTTCTAATGGTCAAGTACATCAATATTTCGTTTCAGATTTTACAGATCCGGCAGGATTAAAAAATATAATCACCAACTTTATTAAATCTAATGGTGACATCCAGATTCTTATAAATAATACGGGCGGACCAAAAAGCGGGCCTATAGTAGACGCCGACATCAGCGAATTCTTAGGAGCGTTTAATCAGCACCTCATTTGCAATCATATTTTAATGCAAGCTGTAGTTCCAGGAATGAAAAAAGAGGGCTATGGCAGAATTATTAATATAATCTCCACATCTGTGAAACAACCGCTACCAAATTTAGGAGTATCTAACACCATTCGCGGTGCTGTTGCTAGTTGGTCAAAAACTCTTGCTAATGAATTAGGTGCATTTGGCATTACCGTTAATAACGTGTTGCCGGGCGCTACCAATACCCAGCGCCTTACAGAAATTGCAAAAGTTAAAGCCGATAAAACAGGAGAAAGTATTGCTGAGATTTTAACTGAAATGGGTCAAGAAAGCCCAATGAAACGAATTGCTGAGCCCCATGAAGTTGCTGCAGCTGTAGCATTTTTAGCTTCGCCAGCGGCATCTTATATCAATGGAATTAATGTGCCGGTAGACGGCGGCCGTACAAAAAGTTTGTAAGAAACCTTCGAAGTATTTCCTGCTTATTTGTTCTTCTTGGCCAAAAAGGAACGATACGCCAAAAGTGTTGGAAAGCCAAGTAGCAAACTAGCAGCTAACATGTAGCCTCTGCGTGTGAGATAAAAATCTACGACACCCTCCATTTCGGATTCTTGATAACCAAGCCCCACAAAATAAGCTAAACTCAAGGGTGCCTCAAGGATATATTTTTTCCCATTGCGCGCATAAACAATTTCACCTTCGAACAAGTTTGGACTCACCAAAATGAGCACACCGCCAATAAGAATAAAGCTAAATAAAAGTACAAACCAGGGTTTGAGGAGTAATGTTTTGAATCCTTCCATGCCACAAAGTTAGGCCAAATCTGTCTATTTTCGCAGCGCTATCATGAAACGCATTGCCTATTTATGTTTGTCTGAAGGTTGGGGCGGTTTAGAAATGAACCAACTGCGCAATGCACAACAAATGCAAAGCCGGGGGCATGAAGTCTTACTCATTGTCAATTTAGAGAGCCCGATTCATCTCGCTGCTGAACAAGCCAACATACCTCTTTATATAGTGCGGCAAAAACCCAAACATTACCTATGGTGGTTCGCAAGTCAAATAGCGCGTCAGCTCATCAAACAAAGTTTTTTCCATCTGATCATTCGAAACAATCGCGAACTGAGTATTGCAGCTTCAGTCCGTTTTTTTTCTCGCGGTAAAGTCGGCGTACATTATTTCATGGAAATGGCGCTCGGCGGAAAGCGCACTCAATTTTTTCGAACGCTGCGCTATGCCTTCCTGAGCACCTGGGTTTGCCCTCTACCCTATCTTCAAGCACAAACTTTGCAACAAACTAAAATTGCGCCTCTCAAAGTGAAAGAAATTCCATCTGGGCTTTTTTTTAATGAAGAAACCCTTCTATCCAAAGAAGAAGCTCGAGGCAGACTGCAGTGGCCGCTAGATAAAAAATTGATCTTAATGGTAGGGCGCATCGATCCTAAAAAACGACAAGCATTTGTTTGGGACTGCTTTGCGCAGCGCACCAACACCAATGAAATATTAGTTTTCGTTGGAGAGAGCACTCCCGATGAACCTTCCTTCTATCATTTAGCTCTTCAAGAAAAAATAAAGAAGCAAACCAAAAGTAAAGCTGTCATTTGGGCCGGCTTTCAACAAAACATGCCACTAATTTACCAAGCTGCAGATCTAGTGATCATGGCTGCCGACCATGAAACCGTCGGAATGGTCACAATTGAGGCTTTGCAAAACGAAAGACCAGTTTTGGGTGTAAACAACGGCGGAAGTAAAGAGATTATCGGGCTTTTTAGAGGTGGGCTTTGCTTTGAATCTAGTTCTGTCGCATCTCTTTCATCAAGAATAGACGAAATGCTACTTGGAAATTATCCTGCACTCAATTACAGCTCTTTTCAACAACATTTCGACTTTAACCACGTTTGTGCACTTGTAGAAACCGAAGTGTTGGGGCTTGAAGCACCAATTTTTCAGTAAATTCGTTCAATGGACTTATACACCTCCAAACAACGCTGGAAACTCTTACTTGTCATTTTGGCACTTGTTGTAGTCGGCGGTTCCTTGTTTTACTCCAACCAAAGTATCCAAAAAATTGGCGGCCGTGAGCGCACAAAAGCGCGGCAATGGGCACTTGCTTTGCGCAAAAAGGCAGAATTAGTAGACCTGAATAGCGAAATATTTACGGCGCTTCAAGAAAAAGAACGTCAGAAAATGGCTTTGGTGGTCAGGGCCAACCGAACGCTCCTCGATGCTTCAGACCTCAGCATGAGTCAAGATGTCGATTTTGCGCTCGAAATCATTGAGGCCAACAAAGACATTCCATTCATCTTGTTGAATGACGATGGTAGTATTTCACAATCTAGGAATATTGATCCACAAACCCCAAAACCCGCCATCCTCAAACTAGCAAAAAGCTGGATTGACGAAGGCCGAAGTTTTCAGATCCGAGTTTTTGAGGACATGTACATGACGCTTTGCCATGGCTTCTCTAAAGAATTGCTGCGTTTACAAGCACATTCCGACTCTTTGATTCGCTCGTTTAATGCCGACCTCACCGATCAAAAAAGCTTGGTGCCTGTCTTGCTTTACGACCCGCAAACCAAACAAGTTGAAGCCAGTAATATGGCGCAAAAAGAGTTGTCAGCGTCAAAAATCAAACGCACCATTCAAGAAATGACGGCAAGGTATCAGCCCATCGAACTCACCATTAAAGGAAGCAAAAAATTGCTCTACTTAAAAGACAGCGAAGAAGTCAAGCAACTCTTTTGGTTGCCTTATCTTCAGTTTGGGGTGTTAGGCTTGTTGGTGTTTGTAGGTTACTTGCTTTTCTCGATGTATCGCAAAGCCGAACAAAACCAAGTTTGGGCCGGAATGGCGAAAGAAACCGCACATCAATTAGGCACGCCGCTTTCCTCCATGATGGCATGGGTGGCGCACCTCGAACAACAAGCAATTGACCCCATGATACCGCGCGAGATGCACAAAGACCTCGAGCGCCTTGAAAAAATCACCGATCGCTTCTCCAAAATTGGCTCGGGCGCCAAACTTATTGAGGGTGATCTCGCGGCCACTATCGAAAACAACCTCCTTTACCTCAAGGCGCGGCTTTCTCAAAAAGTAGAGATGCAGTTTGAACTCGATGGTGAGCGCCCTTTAATGGTATTGCACAATGCCTCGTTGATGGAATGGGTGGTCGAAAACATATGTAAAAATGCAGTGGACGCCATGGAAGGAATTGGCACACTGCGCATTCATATTCAAGAAGTAGCCGAAGGGGTGCACATCGATATTTCTGATACCGGAAAGGGCCTCACACCCAAACAATTCAAAACTATTTTTGAACCCGGTTACTCTACCAAAAAACGCGGCTGGGGGCTGGGCTTAACGCTGGTCAAGCGGATTGTCGATGAATACCACAAAGGAAAGGTATTTGTACTGCAATCTGAGCCCGACAAAGGCACCACTTTTCGCATCTCTATTCCGCACTAAACCTGCCGTCTTCATTATTCTAACTATCTTTATCGCAGAAAAATTTACTTATGGAAGCGCTTATCCTGACCGAAATCCGCAATCAAATTGCCTTTTTAACCATCAACCGACCACAACAACTCAATGCCCTCAATAAAGACACCATTACCGCACTCCATGACGCACTAGCAGCTGCCGACACCGACCCAAATGTGGGTGTTATCGTCCTGACCGGCAGTGGCGAAAAAGCATTTGTAGCTGGCGCCGACATCAAAGAATTTGCCGATTTCAGCATTGCAGAAGGTGGCGCACTTGCACAAACCGGGCAGCAAACCCTTTTTGACTACATTGAGCAACTCAGTACGCCAGTAATTGCAGCCGTGAATGGCTTTGCACTCGGCGGCGGCCTTGAACTCGCTATGGCAGCACACATCAGAATTGCAAGTAGCAACGCCAAAATGGGCTTACCCGAAACTTCACTTGGTGTCATTCCTGGTTACGGCGGCACCCAACGCTTGGCCCAACTCGTCGGGCGCGGCAAAGCCAACGAACTTATTTTTACGGCTGGCATGCTCAAAGCAGAAGAGGCCCTTCAATGGGGCTTGGTCAATGCGGTGGTAGAGCAAGCAGACCTGATGGCCAGCTGCGAAGCCATGGCGCAAAAAATACTCAACAACTCGCCAATGGCAATTGCTGCGGCCATTCGTTGCGTCAATGCAGGCTTTGCCAGTGGCGTCAATGGCTACGAAGTAGAAATCGAAGAATTCGGCAAAAGCTTTGGCACCAAAGATTTAAAAGAAGGCACCACCGCATTTTTGGAAAAACGCAAGCCGAATTTCAGAGGCTAAGCCATGAGCAACCCGATCCGCAAATTAGTTGGCCAAACCGCCATTTACGGCCTGCCCTCCATCTTAGGAAGGCTGCTCAACTATTTGTTGGTTCCGCTCCACACCTACTATTTTGCCCAAACCTCAGACTACGGCGTCATTTCTGAGCTTTACGCTTGGGTTGCCTTTTTAATTGTCTTGCTCACCTTCGGGATGGAAACCGCGTTTTTTCGCTTTTTGCAAAATGAAGCCGACAAAGACAAAGCCTACAGCGCCGCTTTTTGGTCGGTAGTTGGCATCAACGGGCTTTTCTATATTGTGCTGTTGTATTTTAACAACGACATCGCCAATGCCCTGCTTTTCGAGGGCCACAACGAATACGTTGTGCTTTTGGGAACCATCGTCATGATAGACGCCATCACTGCCTTGCCGCTCGCTCGGCTTAGGGCCGAAGAAAAAGCGCTGCGTTTTGCGACTATTCAAATGACGAGCATCGGGCTCAATATTGCACTAAACGTCATTGCTATGGTCTTCTTTTTTAGTGCCGAGCGCCCAGAAGAAGGCATTTTGTTTATCCTTTTAGCAAACCTCATTTCATCCTTGGCTAAGCCGCTCTTGCTCTACGACAGCATCTTTAAAGTGCTTTTTATCCGAGACTGGAGCCTCTACAAACGCATGTGGCGCTACGCAATTCCGCTCGTTATTGCGGGTTTTGCAGGCATCATCAATGAAACCTTCGACCGCATTTTACTCAAGCACTTACTCTACGACCCAGCCGTTCCAGAAACCTTGAGCTATGCGGAGTCGCAAGTTGGCATCTACAGCGCGTGTTACAAACTTGCCATGCTCGTTACAATCATTTTGCAAGCCTACCGCTATGCAGCCGAGCCGTTTTTCTTCAAACAAATGCAAAACCAAGATCGCAATGCCGTTTATGTGCGCATCATGAACATTTTTGTAGCTATGGTTTGTGCAGTCTTTTTATTGGTGAGTCTGAACCTCGATATTTTCAAGCATTTTATTCAAAAAGAAGCTTATTGGGAGGGCTTAAAGGTGGTGCCCATCTTGCTACTCGCCAATGTATTTCTTGGCATTTACTACAACCAAAGCATTTGGTACAAGCTCAGCGGCAAAACCCAATACGGCGCCTACATTACAATTGTTGGGGCCATTCTCACCATCGCAATCAACGTTTATTACATTCCGCAGTTCCAATACATGGCCAGCGCGTGGGCTACCTTAATTGTCTACGCCACCCAAATGCTGCTTTCTTATTGGCTCGGACAGCGCCACTTTCCTATTCCTTACAACGTGAAAAAATTCTTACTCTATTTAGGGATGAGCTTATTGTTGTTCTGGATTGGCAGCCAAATTCAATTTTCCAAAGCCATCATCAATCACTTCCTACACAACCTGCTCGTCCTCTTTTTTGTGGGCTTTGCTTTTATGCTTGAAAAAAACAACCTTCGCAGCAGCAACGCACACTAATTGAACATTTTCTGCGTTAGGGTGTTTCAATAGCTACCGAAACGCTTAACTTTGTTCTTATGTCAAATCACCCCTACAAGCCCGGCCCATACCTTTCTCAAATTACTGTTCCGAGCGATTTGCGCACGAATTTCACAGAAGAACAACTCCCACAGGTTGCCCAAGAACTCCGTCAGTACATCGTTGACGTCATTTCAGAAATCGGCAATTCGCATTTTGGCGCCTCTTTAGGTGTGGTTGAACTCACAGTTGCATTACATTATGCTTTCAATACCCCTGACGACCAACTCGTCTGGGACGTCGGGCACCAAGCCTACGGTCACAAAATTTTAACTGGGCGCCGCGAGCGTTTCCATACCAACCGTTTAAAAGGCGGTATTTCTGGCTTCCCAAAACGTTCAGAAAGCGAATACGATACCTTTGGTGTTGGCCACTCTTCTACTTCTATTTCTGCTGCTTTAGGCATGGCTGTTGCCAACCAATATAAAGGCGAAACACAGCGCCAACACATTGCTGTGATTGGCGACGGCGCCATGACCGCTGGTTTGGCTTTTGAAGGCCTCAACCACGCTGGTTTTGAAAAAGACGCCAACTTGCTCGTTATTCTCAACGACAACTGCATGTCTATCGACCCTAATGTGGGTGCACTCAAAGAATACCTCACCGATATCACCACCTCCCATACTTACAACAAAGTCAAAGACGAAGTCTGGAAACTACTCGGGAAGGTTTCTAAATTCGGGCCAGATGCCCAAACAATTGCTTCAAAAGTGTCGCATGCCTTAAAAGGCACTTTACTCAAGCAGTCCAACCTATTTGAAGCGTTCAACTTTCGCTATTTTGGCCCTGTAGATGGCCACGACGTCATTGGTTTGGCTAAAGTTTTAGCCGACCTCAAAGACATCCCGGGTCCTAAAATATTGCATTGCATTACCCGCAAAGGTGCTGGCTACAAATACTCTGAAGAAGGCAACCCAACCAAATGGCACGCGCCAGGTGTTTTCAATAAAGACACCGGCGAAATCGTCAAAATTGTACCTAAATCACCCCAACCGCCTAAATACCAAGATGTATTCGGCCATAGCATTGTAGAGCTCGCTGAAAAGAACGCAAAAATCATGGGCGTGACACCCGCAATGCCTTCTGGTTGCTCGCTCAACATCATGATGCAAGCCATGCCAAACCGCGCATTTGACGTCGGTATTGCCGAACAACACGCCGTTACTTTCAGCGCAGGCCTTGCAACCCAAGGTTTGGTTCCGTTTTGTAACATCTACTCCTCTTTTATGCAGCGCGCGTTTGACCAAGTCTTACACGACGTCGCCATTCAAAACCTCAATGTAGTTTTCTGCCTTGACCGCGGTGGCTTGGTTGGTGCCGATGGCGCTACACACCACGGCGCTTACGATCTTGCCTACATGCGCATGATTCCGAACATGGTGGTGGCTGCTCCAATGAACGAAGAAGAGCTCCGCAACCTCATGTACACCGCACAGTTGCCAAATCAAGGGCCCTTCTCTATTCGCTACCCGCGTGGCAACGGTGTCATGACCGAATGGAAGACACCTTTTAAAGAAATCAAAATTGGTGAAGGCCGTAAAGTAACTGCCGGCGACGACATCGCCATTTTAACCATTGGCCATCCGGGCAATTTTGCTCAAGATGCCATTGAACAACTCAAAGGAACAGGCGTCTCAATAGCACACTACGACATGCGCTTTGTCAAGCCACTCGACACCTTGCTTTTACATGAAATCTTCACCAAATTCAAGAAGGTCATTACCGTAGAAGACGGCTGCCTTATGGGCGGTTTTGGTTCTGCAGTGCTCGAATTTATGGTCGATCAAAAATACCAAGCAGAAGTCATTCGTTTAGGCATTCCAGACGAGTATATTCACCACGGAACCCAAGAAGAACTCTGGGCCGACTGCGGTTTTGACACCTCATCTATCATCCGCACCATCTCTACCATTTTTAAGCTCGATCAAGAAAAAATTGCACAGCAAAACGTCGGTTAAAACCAAATTATTGTAATTTGGACCAAAACTTTAACGACTACCATGCAAAAAACAAATTACAGTGCCTTCGGGACGCTTATTGTCATCTTTTTCTTTTGGGGCTTTGTGGCCGCTTCAAATTCAATTCTAATTCCTGTTTTTAAGAAAGCCCTTACCTTAACTCAATTACAGTCTCAGCTCATCGAATTCGCATTTTATGTGGCTTATACCGTGGGGTCGTTGATTTATTTCGGTATATCCGGTGTGCTCAAACAAGATATCCTCAATAAAATTGGCTACAGAAATGGCTTGGCCCTCGGCCTTTTGATTTCTGCTGCCGGTACCCTACTTTTCATTCCTGCTTCGGCCAATGGCGGCTCATTTCCGCTGCTCCTTAGTGGTTTATTCATTGTTGGTCTAGGCTTTTCTTTACAACAAACAGCTGCCAACCCATTAGCTATTCAAATGGGTGACCCCGCAAAGGGCAATGTGCGCCTCAGTATGGCGGGTGGCATCAACAACCTCGGCACCACAATTGGTCCGGTGATCCTCTCTTATGCCATCTTTGGTGGGCTGCCTAAAGGGGACTCTACCCTAGACCTCACGGCTGTTCAATTGCCTTACATTATTCTTGGTGCCACTTTCGTTTTGGCTGCTTTGTTCTTTAAATTTTCATCAGTTCCGGATTCCATTGGTGACGACAACCAAAACGAACCCGGACAATTACTGAGCACACTCCGCGAACCACAAGTGATTCTGGCCATGATCGCAATATTCTTGTATGTGGGTGTTGAAGTAGCTACCCAAAGCAACTTACCTGAATTCATGAAACAAAACCTCGGCAAAGAAGAAAGCGAAGTCGCTCCTTTTGTGTCTTTATTTTGGGCGAGCATGATGATCGGCCGTTGGGCTTCTGCAGCAGGCGTATTCGAAAAATCAAAAGTTTTCAATCGCGTCATGGGCATCTTCTTGCCATTGGTTGCTTTCGGAATTTTTGCACTTGCCAATACCATCGGCGGTTCTGATGTTTCTTCTTTTATGCCGTATATCGGTTTGGTATTTGTGCTCATTGCTGCTGATTTCATTTCCAACGGGAACCCAGTTCGTCAGATCATCCTTTACTCTAGCCTTGGCATTTTGGCCTTAATCATTGGTATTTTCAGTTCGGGGTATGTCAGCGTTTTTGCGTTTATTTCGGTGGGCTTGTTCTGCAGTACGCTTTGGCCTTGCATCTTTACCCTCGGTATTACCGGCATGGGGACCAAAACCAATATTGCATCGAGTTTAATGATCCTCATGATTATGGGTGGTGGTGTTATTTCTGTAACGCAAGGATGGCTTTCTGATAATAGTTTGCTCGGTATCCAACACTCTTACTGGGTAGGCGTTGTGTGCTTTGCTTACTTAATTTATTTTGCAATTCGCACGGCTACTATTCTCAAAAACAAAGGAATTCATACCTTTGAAACCGCAAAAAGCGGACACTAATGGGAATGTATAAAATTGAATTTCACGACTTCTTTACTGCGGCCTTCTCTGTAGACTGCATTATTTTTGGTTATGAAGCTGGTCAGATCAAAGCGCTACTGATCAAGCGCGCCATGGAACCCTATGAAAACTTTTGGGCCATTCCTGGTGATCTAGTCTACCCAGACGAAGACCTCCCCGTAGCAGCAGAGCGCATTCTTAAAGAACTCACCGGGTTGGATCACATCCAAATGCACCAATCACAATCTTTTGGGCACCCGAAAAGACACCCGCAAGGTCGCGTCATTACCATTGCACATTTTGCACTGGTGCGCATCGAAGATTTTCAGGTAAAAGCCTCCTCTTGGGCCGACGACATCAGCTGGGTGCCACTCAACGAAGTGCCAGACCTCGCTTTCGACCACAACCACATCTTGGAAAGCACCTACGATATGCTCAAGCAAAAGCTGCAAAACGAACCGGTTTGTTTTGATTTATTGCCAGAGCGTTTTACCCTTCATGAATTTCAGCAACTCTACGAATTTGCGTTTGAACAAGAATTAGATAAGGCCAACTTCCGAAAAAAAATCAAGTATATTCCACTGATTGCGCTCAACGAAAAACAAAAAAACGTCAAACACAGGCCCGCAAAGCTTTTCACCTTTGACCGCGACACCTACCAACAGCGTTTGTTGGCCAACGAATACAGCTTTAAAATGTAAAATTTATTTACTTATTGTATTTTTTACAATAATGTTTGTATATTCGGCTATCGCTTTCACTCATAGTCGGGCGTAAAACAGGTTAATAATCAAAGAAACGGAGAGGAGTGTCTCCGTTTCTCTTTTGATATAGACCTGTTTTTCAAACACTTTTTGAAACTTATTGTTATTTGTACAATAATTTAATTTTTGCTTATATTTATCCCACTCTAAAACTAAAATTACATGATCAGAAAACTAGTCCTGGCATTGCTATGTAGCATAGGTGTCGCGCAAGTCTATGGACAAACCATCAGTGGAACTGTTTTAAATGAACGCTCTGAGGCTATTCCGTACGTCAAAATCACTGTTAAAAGCAACAACAAACCATTTTTGGGCGACGGCAAGGGGTTTTTTCAGGTAAGCGTCACCGACCTTACCAATGAAGTGCTCATATTTAGCGCAATGGGCTACCAAAAACAAGAAGTTCCGGTCGCTGGCAAGACCAATTTAACGGTTGTACTCTTAGAAGTTTCTCAAGACACAAAAGATATCGTTGTAGTAGGCTACGGTACAGCTAAATCTAAAGAAATTACAGGCGCCACCTCCAAAGTAAAGGGAGAAGACCTCGAAAAAATGAACATGACCCGTATGGATCAGGCCTTACAAGGTCAGGTTTCTGGGGTAACGGTTTCTAGCAATTCAGGTTCGCCAGGTGGTTCAGCTAACATCCGCATCCGTGGTTTATCTACCTTCGGTGACAACGACCCGCTCATTCTTGTAGACGGCGTAGTTTACGATTCAGAAGGCCTCAATGCACTTAACCCTGCTGATATCAAGTCTATTAACGTACTCAAAGATGCCACAGCAGGTATTTATGGGGTACGCGCTGCCAATGGCGTGATCATCGTTGAAACCAAAAATGGCGCCATTAACCGCAAGCCAAGCATGGAATACAACGGCTATTACGGAATCCAACAAACGGCTCGCAAACTAGACCTTCTTACCGCTGAAGAATACGCTGTTATCAAAAATGAAGCCTTTGCTTTTGGTGGTCAGGCCATGCCTTTTGCTAATACCAATTTAGGAACAGGTACCAACTGGCAAGATTCAGTTTTCAGTTCAGCTCCTGTACAAAGCCACAACCTATCTTTGAATGGTGGCACACTCAATACGCGTTATTCTATTGGCTTGGGCTATTTCAACCAAGAAGGTATTGTAGGAGCAGACAAAGCCAACTTTGGACGCTACAATGCGCGCTTGAACTTCAGTACTGATATGTCTGAAAAGCTCAAACTCAACTCCGTTTTGCTCTTTTCATCCGATATGCGCAGCACCCTACCAGAAAACGGCATTGGTTCAGTACTTTACAACACCATCAACGCC
>JAXITO010000018.1:0-24519 GCA_034680045.1 Crocinitomicaceae bacterium
ATGGGAAAAACTCATGAAATGGAGCGTTAATGCCTCGTTTTCTCAGGCTTACTTATATGACCCAAGTGTATTTACAAGTAATATGGCGAGTCTGAATTTCTTTACAGTGACCAAGAAATTCAATGCATTTGGGGGTAATGGCGGCGCCACGCTCAAACCATCACAAGATTATTTTGAACCTCGGACCGATGGAGCTGTGTTTACCATACCGCAATTTTACTTTTTCAATACTTGGTTCTCTACCAACTACCAAAGAAAAGTGGCCATTGACGCTGGCGGGAGTTTCAATCAGTATATCGGCAACCCATGGAAGCAATACGCCTATAATTTCAGCCCCAGACTACGCCTTTCCGACGCTATATTTTTTATTTATTCCTTTGAAAAAGAACTCCAATACGACAACTTAGGTTACGCCATTCCATTTGCAACACCTGCCATGAGCTATCAAGGCATTCTATTTGGCCAACGTAACCGCAACACCACCGTTCAAGCTATTGCACTCGATTACATCATGACCAACCGCATGTCCTTGAGTTTGCGCCTCAGACACTATCGTTCCACCCTACAATATGAAAGCTTTTCTTTGCTTCAAGATGATGGTAGCCTGAGCTTATTACCAGATTTCAATGGCCTCACCACCGAAGGAAAATCAGCCTACGACATCAATTATAATGCTTTTACTATTGATCTCGTTTACCGCTGGGTGTTTATGCCGGGTAGTGAGATCAATATCGTCTGGAAAAACTCTGTGTTTGCCAGCAACGACGCAGTCAATGTCGCGTATTGGCAAGATCTTTCAAGCACACTGCAAACCAATGCACTCAATAGCTTCTCGTTCAAGCTCATTTACTGGCTCGACGCGCAACAGCTGCGCAAAGACCGCAGTGCCTTACCACGCTGAGTATTCACCGTCGCCGTAGACATACGCGCGGTCACTGACGCTATTCGGCTCATCCAAGGAAGTATAAGGGAAAACCACCTGACCGTTCCAGATGACACATTTACCAGTAGGCACCGCAATTTGAAGTTCTACTTCTTGGTCGCGCATGCGGTCTTTGGCTGGATAAGAAAATCCGCTTGCAAATGAAAGTTGGTCCGTTGCTAATTCACACGGAAAATCGATGTGTGCCGCCCGTAAATTTGCTTTGTAATAAGACGCTCCATTGGCCTTTTTCAAAATTTTCACATGAAAAAGTGTGTCTGTCGAGGCGATGTAATTGACTGCGATTCCGCTAATGAAAATACGACCGTTGTGTGCTAAAATGATGCCTTGATCAGGGTTTTTACTGGGTCTATATCCTTGACGGTAGGCATTTGAGCGCAGATTTGCTGCGCCATTCAAATGTAAATCTGTGGAGATGTCAAGGCGTAAAGAATCACCACTATAAGTACCAATTTCCTTGCTGAGCTCCCCTTCTATCGCAAAAGATTTGCCTGTAGAGACGCCAACAAAAATGAGTAAAATAACACCACAAACCGCTGCAATACTAAATGCCAAGTAACCGCCGCGCAACCATTTGGCTTCAAATGTAAATAACAAACGAATACCGGTTAGCATACTTGATAAACCGACAGCATAACCAATGAGCGCAACCCCCAGATAAATAAATTGATTCAACTGACTCGTTTCAAAAAACAACGCACTCAACTCACCTAAAGAAGTGAATTCTCCATTGATTTGAGCAGGAATGAGCTTCGGATCAATAAAAATAAATACCGAAAGTGTGATCAAGACGGCAAGCCCCCACAACACCATCAAAGAACCCAGCACTTTTTTGATGAAATTCACAAAGCTGTTTGTGCGCTCGCTCATACCAGAACCTGTTCTAAATTGTTGTGTCCATTTCTTCGCATTTTTATCAACGCGCTCGGTGGCTTCTCTAAACTCCGTTTTGATGCTCTCTACATTTACTGCTCTTCCGCGCATCTGTAGTTTTTCACTGGCGGTAAGTGCTCGCGGTGTTACAATCCAAAGGATGATATATATCGGAATGCCCGAACCAAAAGCCATTGTAAAAAGCACAAAGAATATACGCACAAACACAACATCTATATTGAAATATGCTGCTACACCACCGGCCACACCACCCAAAATAGGATTCTCTGGATCTCTAAAAAAGCGTTTGTGTGCAGCCATTGGTTCGGTACTTTCAGCTGAAGTTTGACTTGTTGTTGATTCTTCTTCACTAAATGCCTCCGGACTACCGAGTAACTTTATAATTTCTTCAATGACTTCCAATTGGACAACTTGTTGCGCATTTACTTTTTCTTGTAAAAGTTCAATAATGCGCAATTCGATATCCTGTAGGATTTCATCTTTTCCTTCCTCATTTTGAAGAATTGCAGACAAATCGTTTAAGTATTTACGAAGCACTTCATAGGCTTGTTCTTCTAAGATAAAAGCAAAACCTTGGATATGAATGGAAACTGTTTTATTCATGATTGGGTAGTTTGAGTAAGTAAAGAGACCGCTTGCTGTAATTCTTGCCAAGTATGCGAGAGGTCTGTAAAAAATTGAGTGCCTTTAGGGGTAATGCAATAATATTTTCGCGGCGGACCCGATGTTGATTCTTCCCAACGATAAGACAACAGCTCCAAATTTTTGAGCCGCGTTAACAAAGGGTAAACGGTGCCTTCCACAACCAGCATTTGGGCACCGCGCAGCTTCTCTAATATTTCAGAAGGGTACGCCTCCCCTTTATGTAGGATGCCGAGAATGCAATATTCCAAGATGCCTTTGCGCATTTGAGATTGTGTATTTTCTACATTCATCTTTCTAATTTTATACAAAGTTATAGGTTTTATTCTGTATTATGCAATACATAGTACTATAAAAATAAAAAAGGCATCTCCAGGACGCCTTTCAAATTAAATTTATATTATTCTATTTCAAGCACTTAAAGTAATCAAAAGGCTCCAAACATTGGTTGCATTGGTACTGCGCTTTACAAGCCGTACTACCAAATAAACTCACCATTCGGGTGTCTTTGCTAGTGCATTTAGGACAAGACACACGCGGTGGCTCTGAAAAAAGTGCACTTTTATCGGGTTCGTTGACGGGTGGAGCAATACCGTAAAGGCGCAGTTTTTGGCGGCCCTCTTCGGAAATCCAGTCGGTGGTCCAGGCTGGGCTAAGGATGTGTTTTACTTTGGCATTGGAAATGCCTTTTTCTTGCAATTTGACGAGGATATCCGCTTCGATTTGCTGCATGGCCGGGCAGCCGCTGTAGGTTGGTGTGAGTTCAACTGTCCAGGTTTCATCTTGGAAGTAAATTTCTTGAACTACACCAAGGTCGATGATGGTCAGTACCGGTATTTCAGGGTCGCTGACCTCTTGTAAAAATTGGCGGATATCAGCTGCAGTTACCATTCCATATTTGGATAGGCTCTTTGCATGTACTGCAGATCTGAGAGGATATAACCCATGTGTTCTGAATGACGACCTTCTCTGCCACCTTCGAACTTCCAGTTGTTTGTTGGTATGGCAAGAGTGGCTTCGTTCAGGACAGCAGTTACGGTATCTGTCCATTTGGACTGAATTGCTGCCATTTTTGGAACCAAACCTGCTGCTTGCAATGTATGATCATGCGCATCTTCATAGAAAAGTTCGTTGGCATAACGCCAAAGATGGTCTATTGCGGCCTGTGCACGCTGATGAGATTCTTCGGTGCCGTCGCCCATACGTATGACCCATTCAGAAGTGTGCTTGAGGTGGTAGCGCGTTTCTTTAACTGATTTTGCTGCAATGGCCGCTAATTGCTCCACGGGGCTTTGCATGAGTGCTTCGTAAAGCGGTAATCGAAATGCGTCAAAGAAGAATTGACGTAAAATAGTCATGGCAAAGTCACCATTAGGTTGCTCCACTAACAATACATTTTTATATTCGTTCTCAAAACGCAAATAAGCGAGTTGATCGTGGTTTCTGCCAGCGCCTTCTAATTCTGCTGCAAAATCATAGAGGCTGATGGCTTGGCCAATTAAATCCAAGGAGATGTTGGTGAGCGCAATGTCTTCTTCCAAAATAGGCCCGTGACCACACCATTCGCCGAGGCGTTGGCCTAAAATAAGGCTGTCATCAGACAAGCGCAAAACGTATTCAAAAAGTGCTGGATCTTGCATGTTTACATGTGTTTGACGCCATCAGGCACTTCGTAAAAAGTTGGGTGACGGTAAATTTTGGTATCTGAAGGTTCAAAGAAAGACGCTGCTTCGTCAATGTCGGTAGCGTGAATATGTGCAGATTCTACTACCCAAATACTGATGCCCTCAGAACGGCGCGTGTAAACATCGCGGGCGTTTTCTAAGGCCAACGTGGCATCTGGTGCACGCAGACTTCCGACGTGTTTGTGGTTCAAACCTTGTTTGCTGCGGATAAAAACCTCCCAAAGAGGCCATTCTGAAGTTGACATAGTCTTAAAAATTAAATTAGGCAGATTTTTTCATGGCGCGTTTCTTGGCAAAAGCGTTGGCGGCTTCGCGTACCCAAAGACCGTCTTCTTTGGCTTTGAGACGTGCTGCAATTCTTTCTTTGTTGCATGGGCCATTTCCTTTGACTACTTGCCAGAATTCGTCCCAGTTGATTTCTGAGAAATCGAAATGGCCACGTGCTTCGTTCCATTTCAAGTTAGGGTCTGGAATGGTTAAGCCAAGGATTTCTGCTTGTGAAACTGTAGCATCGACAAAGCTTTGACGGAGTTCGTCGTTGGTAAAGCGCTTGATTTTCCATTTGATCGACTGATCTGAATGGGTAGACTCTGCGTCGCTCGGACCAAACATCATGAGTGCAGGCCACCAAAAACGGTTCATGGCGTCTTGTGCCATTGCTTTTTGTTGTGGTGTTCCGTTACAAAGCTTAATGAGTGACTCGTAACCCTGGCGTTGGTGAAAAGATTCTTCTTTACAAATCTTGACCATAGCGCGCGCATACGGTCCGTAAGAGGTACGACAAAGCGCGACCTGATTCATGATCGCAGCGCCGTCAACCAACCAACCAATTGTACCGATATCTGCCCAAGTGACTGCCGGATAATTAAAAATAGATGAATATTTCGCCTTACCGGTGTGCATGTCGTCTATCAATTGCTCGCGATCGGCACCCAGCGTTTCGCATGAAGAATACAAATAAAGACCATGGCCAGCTTCATCTTGAACCTTTGCTAATAACACGGCTTTGCGACGCAAATTGGGAGCGCGTGTAATCCAGTTTCCTTCAGGAAGCATTCCAACTATCTCTGAATGTGCGTGTTGTGAAATCTGACGAATGAGTGTTTGACGGTATTCATCTGGCATCCAGTCATTGGGCTCTATCTTGATTTCTTTCTCAATTTTCTCTAGAAAACGGCGTTCTTGTTCAGCTTGGGTCATAATGTCTTTGTTACGATGAAACAAATATAGAAAATTACTACGCCTTCAAAACATGATTGAGGTCAGTTTGTTCATTGATTGTGGTTAGTTGAGGCTTGCGCAATATTGCTTACTTTTGACCCTGATTAAATTTGACTATGTCTACTCAGTTTCATTCCTTAAAAGTAAGCAACCTTCAAAGAGAAACAGAAGGTTGTGTTTCAGTAGCTTTCGAAGTTCCTTCAGCTCTTCAAGCTGCCTTTTCTTTCGCTTCCGGACAATACCTTACGCTCAAAACCGTCATTGACGGCGAAGAACTCAGAAGATCTTATTCTTTGTGCAGTGCACCGCATGAAAACGAATGGCGCGTTGCTATCAAAGAAATACCAAACGGTAAATTTTCGTCCTTTGCCAATCAGCAACTTCAAATTGGCGACACGCTAGAAGTAATGGCGCCAATGGGTAATTTCAAATTTGAGCCCAATGCAAGTAGCCAGCATCATTACGTGTTATTTGCTGCCGGCAGCGGTGTTACCCCCGTATTTTCCATCCTCAAAACCATTCTCTTAGAAGAACCGCTCAGCACAGTTACCCTTTTCTACGGCAACAAAGGCTTGGCAGAAGTCATTTTTAGAGAAGAGCTCGAGGCCATCAAAAACCGTTTTCTCGATCGCTTGAATTTAGTACATGTTTTTTCAAGAGAAAACATGGGCGTTCCACTTTTGAAAGGACGCATAGATGCCCAGCGCACCAAAGACCTGCTCGCCGCTTTCTTGAAAAATCAAACCATTGACGCCGCCTATATCTGCGGACCTCAAGACATGATTTTAGCAGTGAAAGATGAACTCAGTGCTTTTGGGCTCAGTGCGCAACAAATTCACTTTGAATTGTTTCATGCCGCACCAATTGAGAAAAAAGCAGATCCTTCACAACCCGTTCAGGCTGCTTTTGAATCCAAAATTGAGCTCATCATGGATGGCGAGGTCACGAACTTCTTTCTTTCCTCCGACGGGCCAACCATACTCGATGCCGCCTACAAAGCCGGAGCCGATGCGCCTTTTGCTTGCAAAGGTGGAGTGTGCTGTACGTGTAAAGCAAAAGTTTTACGCGGAGAAGTCAGCATGGATGTCAATTACGCCCTGACCCCAGAAGAAGTAGAACAAGGCTATGTGCTCACCTGCCAGGCACATCCAAAAAGTAACGATATACTCATTTCATTTGACGACTAATTATGGGCTTTTTTGACCGCTTTAAATCCAATAAAAGTGCTGCCTTGCCAAAAGGCGCACACCTCTTGACCATTCAAAATGTTCAAAGACTCACTCCGCAAGCTGTTCAACTCACTTTTGACGTTCCGGCCGAACTTTCGGACAAATTCAAATTTACACCAGGGCAGTACCTCACTTTAGCCGTAGAGGTGAACGGCGAACAACTTAGAAGGTCTTACTCTATTTGCAGCGGCAGCACTGAAGCCTTGAGCATCGGCGTCAAAGCCATCGAAAACGGTAAGGTTTCCAATTTTCTAAATAGCATTAGTGCTGGAGAAGAACTAATTGTATTTGAACCTGAAGGAAATTTCCTTTGGAAACCAAGCTACAAAAATGTAGTAGCCATTGCAGCTGGCTCTGGCATTACGCCTATCATGAGCATGCTCAAAACAGCGGGTACTCAAACGGCATTTCAACTGCTCTATGGGAACAAAAGCCCTGAAGAAGCGCTTTTTCTTTCTGAAATTCTCGCGCACAGCAATACCCAAACACACCTTTATTACTCTCAAAAAGAAGTAGACGGAGCGCAAAACGGTAGAATTGACGAAGAGGCACTCAAAGAAAAAATCAAACAAAACCTGAGCTTATTGCAAGCCGATGCATTTTTCCTGTGCGGGCCACAACAATTGGTAGAAAGCGCAGAAAAAACACTCGC
This sequence comes from Crocinitomicaceae bacterium, assembly GCA_034680045.1. Classification (GTDB taxonomy): domain Bacteria; phylum Bacteroidota; class Bacteroidia; order Flavobacteriales_D; family Crocinitomicaceae; genus UBA952. Next base: position 7,267 of record JAXITO010000018.1, read on the forward strand.
TTTCTTTGGTGTAAGCGCAGAAAAAATCCACAAAGAGCTCTTTTTTGTGAGTGAAGCAAGCGCTCCGGCAAGTACCGAAAATGCTTTTTCAGGTAAGAGTAAGGTAAAAGTCATGATCGACGGCGAAATTGCCGAATTCGATATGCAAGGCCAAGACAAAAGCATTCTTGAGCTCTCAGAAAAAGCCGGCTTAGACGCACCTTTCTCCTGTAGAGGGGGTGTTTGTTCGTCGTGTCGTGCTAAAGTTCTCAAAGGAAGCGCAACCATGCGCATGAACCACTCGCTCACCGATGCAGAAGTGGCCGAAGGTTATATCCTCACCTGTCAAGCACATGCCACAAGTGCCGAATTAATTGTGAGTTTCGATGAATAAACGAATCGTTATTCTAGGCGCCAGCCAAGGTATTGGCGCTGCACTTGTGCAACATTTTGCAGCCTTACCCCATGCGGAAGTGCTTGCGCTGTCGCGCAATCTTGCAAAAATGCAGGATCGTTTTCACCAAGACAACGTGCAATGTTATGCTCTTGACATCTCACAAAATGTGCACGAACAAATCAAAGCGATTGATCTTAAAGCCCCGATAGACATCCTGATCAACAACGCTGGGCTACTGATCAACAAGCCTTTCGAAACTTTAACGCATCAAGATTTCAGCGAAAGCTACCAAGTAAACGTCATTGGCATCATGGAAGCAACGCAAGCGCTATTGCCTTTGTTGGCTCCCAATGCCCATATTGTGAATATCAGCTCGATGGGTGGCTTTCAAGGAAGCCTTAAGTTTGCGGGCCTTGCCGCCTACTCTACTTCAAAAGCTGCACTATGTGCATTTACCGAATTATTTGCTGAAGAATTTAAGCATACTGACATCCATATGAACTGCCTTTGCCTGGGAGCTGTTCAGACCGAAATGCTCGAAGCCGCTTTCCCAGGATATACAGCGCCAACTTCTTCTGAGCAAATGGCACAATTCATCGGCGATTTCGCTTTGCATTCCGGAGCATACTTCAACGGGAAAATCCTTCCTGTTTCCAGTACGAATCCGTAAAGTTCAACATTCCAAAATCTCCACTTTAAATCCGGGTCCTTTTTTGTAACTTCGTTACGTGAAGCACCTTTGGAGGATTCTATTATTGCTAATGGCAGCACCCGTGCTCGCCCAAGACATCCATTGGACACAATTCAACAATAACCCAATCTTTCAAAACCCTGCAGGTGCCGGCAATTTCAAAGAAGACCTCCGCCTGACCGCCAATTACCGCACACAGTGGCGCAGTGTCACGATCCCATTTCAGACTACCGCACTTGCCGCCGATACCAAATGGAAACAATGGGGTTTTGGGCTCAATTATTTTCACGACCAAGTTGGAGACGGCAAATTTCAGACCAATGAAGTCCAATTGAGCATGTGTCATCCCATTCTTTTGACCAATAAGCACATCCTCAGGCCAGGGCTACAAATCGGGTTCAACCAAAGGCAGCTCAACAGCAATGCGTTCTACTTTGACAGCCAATACAACGGCTATATCTTTGACCCCAACGCACCTACCAACGAATATTTCCAGACCGCATCTATGACCAAACCTATGTTGGGCCTGGGTATCATCCATCAATACAACATCAACAAACAATACTTTTTTCAAAGCGGAATTGGGCTCTTTAACCTCACACGTCCCAATCAAAGTTTTTTTCTTGAAAATACCCAACGTGATCTTCGCCTGAATATCTTTGCGCAATTGCGCTATCAATATACGGCACAATTGTTTTTTGAACCTAGTTTTCAGCTCAATTTTCAAGGGCCGTATCGCGCACTTACTTTAGGCGGAATCGGTGAATATATACTGTCGAACAAAGACCAAATATCCATCAATGCAGGCTTGTGGTGGCGCACTAAAGATGCTTTTTGCTTGCAATTCGGCATGGCAAGAGGGCCACTCTCTACCGGTATTTCCTATGATTTCAATTATTCATCACTCGTGCCCGCCAGCCGCGGCCGTGGCGCTTTTGAGTTGAGCCTTCGTTACGTTTTCACCAAATTTCATCCTCCACAACTGCAATACCGCATATGCCCAGACTTTATTTGATCTGTTTGTTGCTGCTTTCTGCAGAGTGCTGGGGTCAGAAACAACTCCAACGGCTTGTTGCGCACGCAGATGCTCAGGTAGTTTCTTTGGATTATATCGAGGCGCTCAAATACTACGATCAAGCACTTGCACTAGAGCCCAATTCAATTGCGCTTCATTGGAAAATCGCGCAAGCGAACCAACAATTCAAAGATTATAAAACAGCAGCGCGCTACTATCTTAAAGTTTACGAGCAAGACCCCGATGGGCAGCAATTTCCCGAAGCGCAACTGCAATACGCACTTATGCTCAAGCAACAAGGCCTATACAAAGAGGCCTTAGCACAGTTCAAGGAAGTCAAAAAGTTCTTTTCCGAAGACAAAAAGAGTAACGGATACCTCAAATCTAACCAAGAAATAATTGCCTGTAACTGGGTGCTCAAACAACTCAAATATGTGAGTGCAGAAGAATTAGCTGACTTAAAAAAGCATCCGGTAAATACAGTTAATGCTGAATTTGCCCACCTTTTCTGGAACGATACCTTAGTGTATAGCTCGCTTAAGGCAGACTCCATTTCCGAAGATCAAGAACAAATTTTGAGCAAGCATTACAAACTAGCTATTTACCAATTTCCGAGTCCTAAAGATGTGCAACAACTTGTATTAAACGGTCAAAAAAATCAATTTGAATATGGCAACTTTTGTATAGCGCCAGACAGCAGTTTTGCACTTTGTAGCGAATGCACGCGCAGCCCTAATCAGTTGCGCTGTCATATTGTAAAGGCATTGCCTCAAAATGGAAGTTGGTATTTAGACAGCACATTTCAATTAGATGGTCTTCAAGATAGCTACAATAGCATGCCGCATTTATTTGAACTCAATGCGCAATTAATGCTCGTTTATAGCGCGCAACAAGCCAATGGACTCGGGGGGACAGATTTATGGTTGGCCACCGTAAATAAAGAAGGTCGAATTATAGAGAACAACAACTTAGGCGTTCTAAATTCTATCGAAAATGAGGTCTCGCCCTGGTATGATCCACTTTTTAAACGCCTCTATTTTTCTAGTACCTGGCATGCGGGTTTTGGTGGCTTTGACATTTTTTATAGCAATTTGCAAGCAGACGGAAGCTTTGGACCACCCATTAACCTTGGCCTACCTTTCAATAGCCCGGCCAACGATCTCTACTTTTTTTGCCAGGCAGACACCGCCTATTTGAGCTCCAATCGCTTAGGCAGTCTTTATGCCTCACACCCCACTTGTTGCAGCGATGTTTTTTACCAAGAATTGCTGAGGCCCAAAGAGAAAAAAGACCAAATTGTCTCTGAAACCGTTCAAGTGGTCAAACTACCCATCAAACTTTATTTCGAAAACGACCACCCGAACCCCAAAAGCACTGCCGATTTCACAGAACTTTCCTACGAAGAAACCTATCTCAAATACAAAGGGCAATATCCAGTCTACCTGCAGAAAGTTACAGAAGGGCGGGATGCCACAGCCACCCTGCAACAAACACAATCTTTACTCGAGTTCTTTGAATCAGAGGTCGATAAAGGAATGCAGGACCTCGCCTTGTTTCGTGAACAAGTATGGCAAGAATTGCAATCAGGAAAGCAAGTAAGTATAATGGTTCAAGGGTTTGCTAGCCCGCTTGCCAAGTCAGATTATAACGTACATTTGACAAATCGCCGCATTTCTGCCATCAAAAATTACTTTGAAGAGATAGATGGTGGTAAATTTGCACCTTATATGCTCACCACACCCTCTCGCTTGCAATTTATCGAGGTTCCAATGGGAGAATACAAAGCTAATAAAGACGTGAGCGACAACTACTACGACCAACGCAATTCCGTTTATTCCAAAGATGCCTCCCTAGAAAGGCGCATTGAAATCATCGAGTTGCGTACTGAAACCCTTCCACCCCGATGAGCCAACAACAACGCATCCATTTTCTTGATTTCAGTCGGAGTGTCGCCATTCTCATGATGCTACAGGGTCATTTCATTTCCATGACACTAGAAAGCTACCCTACTTTTATGGCTGAGGTTCGGCTCCATGGTTCTTCAGGTAGCATTTGGTTTAGCATTTGGGGCTTCTTTCGCGGGCTTACTGCCCCGCTCTTTTTTACGATTTCTGGAGCAGTTTTCACTTTCTTATTGCACAAAGAGTGGCAAAAAGGCCATGCGCCGTTTTACCGTTTAGTGCGCGTGCGCAAAGGTTTACGAAGGGCGCTCAGCTTATTGGTCATCGGGTACTTGCTGCAAATCAATTTGAAATTCTTGAAATATTATATTGCCGGGCACTTCAATCCGCACTTTTTAGGTTTTCACATTCTGCAGTGCATCGGTGTAGGTCTCCTTTCACTTTTATTGATGACTTCTTTGATCTATCAAATCAGGCAATATAGCTGGGTCGTGTATTTGTTCATTGCGCTCGTCATTTTTGGATTTACACCATTGGTCAGGCTACAGCCAGCTTACTACCCTGAAGGAATTCCTGCTATCTTTCAAAACATGATTCAAGGTCCGGATACAGGTTTTTCCATTTTCCCTTGGATTGGTTTTGTATTTTTTGGCGCCGGTTTTGGCCATTACCTGAGCTTGCACGGCACCGGTTTTAAGAATAAAAATGTATACCGATACCTCATTGCCGTAGGGCTCACCTACTATTTAGTGGGTTGGATCATGACTTTCATTTACAACGGAGATTTCACGCATTTTCATTACAAATATTTATGGGCATTTGACCGCTCCTTTTTTGTGGCTATCTTATTAATTTTCTTCACTTACATCAGTGGCTTTGAACGTTTCAGGCCATCCATATTCATGGCAGTTGGTCAGGAAACATTCGCAATTTATGTGCTACATGCGATCATATTGTACGGCGCCATTACGGGCTATAGCCTACGCTCTTTCTTAGAAAATAAATTGAGCGCTCTCGAAGCCATCTTCGGTGCTATTCTTTTCCTTGGCTTCTTTATTGGTTTGGTTCAAGTTCTTGAGCCAATTCGTCATTTCTTTCGTAACTTTCGCACGTTTTTTATTCCAAATGGCAGAACAAATAAGCCTCAATAAACCTAAAAACCGCCTATACTTCATAGATATGGCGCGCACCATTGCCATTCTACTGATGTTAGAGGGTCATTTCGTGCACGATTCCTTGTCAACTATTTATGCTAGCGATTCTTATCCTGCATATGTTACTTGGAAATTCATTCGTGGCTTTACTTCACCCACCTTTTTGACGGTCACAGGCTTGATCTTTACTTATCTATTACTAGGGAACGAGCAAGAGTCATTTTGGAAAAACATGCGGGTACGAAAAGGCTTTAAAAGGGTAGTTGAACTCCTTTTTTGGGGGTATTTGCTCCAGTTTTACGCTTTTCATGTCTTACAATGTATTGCCATTGGGATTTTGACCATAATTCTGCTCTACGGTTTGTTTCGGTTGATCAAAGTTGTTCCGCTCTGGATCTATTACTTTATAGCTGGAACGTTATTATTTTACTCCCAATTATTTTTTGGCAATTTAGGCAGCCAATATTGGCCAGAAAATGCGCCAACTTTCGTGCAAAATATGTTTCACGGCCCGCACTCTGAATTTCCGATAACACCAAGAATGGGCTACACAATGTATGGTGCTATGCTAGGTGTATTACTCTATCATTATAAAAACCACGTCAAATCTTTACCTGTTATCATTGGAACTTTCAGCGTGGGGTTACTCCTTTTCTTTGGGATCAAGCCTTTTTTACTTTGGCTTCAAAGCCTACCAGGTCTAAATGAGATTCCTTTCTATAAAATGGATTGGCTCTTAGATAAATTCGGCATGGTGTTGGTAATTCTCGCGCTGTTATTAGGCTTGGAAACTTATGTGTTCAAAATTAAGAAGGACAACTTATTTCTGAAGATTGGCCAAAATACACTAAGTATATTTATCATTCACATGATGCTCCTTTACGGTAGCGTGATCAGAATTGGCATCAATGACTTTTTACACGAAAAACTCGGTCCTTATGAAGTCATTCCTTATACGCTAGGGTTCTGGCTAATTTTTATCGTATTTGTATATTACATCGACGACATACGAGCCAAACTGCGCTTCATATTGTGGCCCATGAAGAAATACAGTAGCCAGCTTTTTGGAATCAAGGTTTAGATACTGACCTTACGTTTCATCAAGCGTTCACCGCAAGAGTCTTGCACCTTTATTTTAATTTCATAATTTCCGGGTTTACCGTAAACATGTCGTGTTTTTAAGGCTGTTTCGGTCATGCCGTCGCCGAAATCCCAGGTAACGCTTTTGGCATTTGGATAATTAGCTGTTAAGTGCACCACCTTCTTATTTTCATCTGTAAGCTTGACATCTATTTCAACAGAATTCTGATTGATTCTATAGCGGTTCTTGTTCATTAAAATATATGTGCCCGCAGTCTCTTGTATCAGACCTGCCTGCTTGGTGTCAAGCTTACCAGTAAAAGTCACGTATGGGTCAGTCTTAAACAAAGCCGCATAAAAGCATGAGGCTGCCAAATAAGAACCCGCTAAAGACGGATGCTGTTTGTCTTCTTGATAAAGATTGATTTGAGGATGATTCTCCTTGACGGTTTCCCAGGCCTTACCAACTGGTACTATTGAAAGATTGAGCTGCTCGCTTACATAAAGATAACCTTGATGAATGCGATCAGACATTGTTTGGTAGTTCCAGTCAATGCCTAAAGAGTCGTCTTTGAAACCTGTTTCATAACCCCAAGTTTGATAGAGCAGTACATTCGTACAGCTATTATTTGCATAGACTGAATCTAAGAGCTGTTTGAGGTACGGCAGGCTCGATTTGTCAATTACATCTCTATCCTGTGCTAATTCACGGCTAAAGCCCTGCAAAACGACGTAATCCCACTTAGTAGAACGAATGCTTTTGTACAACTCTGGTCTTTTAGAGTGCATTTGAAACGTATGACTAGATTTTGCGTCCATCAGCACCTCAAGTTTGACGCCTTTACTTTCTGCCATTTGCTCTAAAATTTTAGGCATGTTGTTATAGTGGGTATAAGAATTACCTACAAAAAGTACGCGCATTGGCTGCGCGAACAAGTTTCCTAGCGAAAGGATACCTGACAACATCAAAAAATTGAATAATTTCATGTGGTTAAGCTTTAGATCCAGCCTCAAACAAAAGTCTTGCCAAAGAAGCCAGCTCTTGTTGCGGGGCAGGCACTTTTTCTTTGCTGAAATTCATGTCGCTGATTTGCTGTAATGGAATCAGATGAATGTGTGCATGTGCTACCTCCAAGCCAATTACGCTCAGGCCAACTCGCTTACATGGCACTTTCTCTTTGAGTACCACAGCCACTTCTTTGGCAAAAGCCCATAAGCGCTGATAGGCCTCATCTTCAATGTCAAAAATATAATCTGTCTCTTTTTTGGGAATAACCAATGTATGGCCGGTTGCCAAAGGCATGATATCGAGAAAAGCTAAAAACTCGTCGTTTTCGGCTACTTTATAACAAGGTATTACTCCTGAAACTATTTTTGAAAATATACTTGACACTACCTTGAAATAGAAATAATTTCAAAATGAATGGTACCGCCAGGTGTTTGGATCTCGGCAATTTCTCCAACCTTTTTACCCAATAGGCCTTTTCCAATTGGAGACTCGATTGAAATTTTTCTCATTTTGATGTCCGCTTCGTTTTCAGCTACTAAAGTATATTCGATTTCCATCCCGTTTTGCGGGTTTTTGATCAATACCTTAGAAAGAATAAAAACCTTACTGTTGTCCATGTGGGTTTCATCGATAAGGCGCGCATTGGAAATGATCTCTTCCATTTTAGATATTTTCATTTCTAAAATACCTTGCGCTTCTTTCGCTGCATCGTACTCAGCGTTTTCAGATAAATCGCCCTTATCTCTTGCCTCAGCTATTTGTTCAGAAATAGAAGGTCTTTGAACCGTTTTCAAATGATGAAGCTCACTTTTTAACTTCTGAAGGCCTTCTGCAGTATAATAATTAATGTTTGACATGCTACTCGATTTATGGAAACAAACAAGAGAGCCCTTTAAGGAGCTCTCTTGCCACTAAACAAAGTTAGAAAATTATTTTAAGCTAATTGTTGCGCCGATTGTATGAATCATGCCGAAAACGCCTGCAAAACGTGCAGCGTACTCAAGGCCTAATGCATTTTGGTTTTCTCCAACTAAAGCATCGATAGAGAAACCTGCAGACGGGCCGCTAAATGCACTTGATCTTGTTTCTTCATTAAACATACCTTTTTCATAGCAGAAACCTGCTCTGAGATTAAAAGCCATGTTGTCTTTAGAAACACCATAGTCTAATCCTGCACGGAATTGATCTTTCATAAATGAATTGGCTGTAAAACCAAGCGCTAAATTCAACTTATTACTTTCATTGAAAATAAAATCATAAGAACCACCGATACCAAGTAGAGAAGGAAGTTCGAATGTTGCAGATCTTTGCTCCAATGACGCGATGTAACCTGTGCTCACATAAGTAACTTGCTGTGCCAAGCCATCACCTTTATAGCGCATCACCGGACCAACATTTTTGAGGGTAATTCCAAACTTCAATTGATCTTGTTCACCTGAAACGTAACGAATACCTGCATCAATTGCGATACCGCTGGCTTTAAGGTTGGCAATACTTTCAGAAACTACTTTGAAATTGATTCCACCGTAAATAGAAGACGAGAATTCTTTGGCATATCCAACGCTAAAAACATTGAAACGAGGAGAAAAGAATCCGATATTACCTTCAGGGTTAGCTACTGTTGTAATTGGAATATCCCCGTAATTCATAGCCTGAACACTTACTGAAAATACCTCAGAATCTGAGATACGTTGTGCAATACCAGCACCGCTTAAAGCGATACCTGCATTACCCATCCAGTTCGAGTAATTATACTTCAATTGTGTTTTTTCTGTAAAAGCGAGTCCTGCAATATTCATGTAGGTAGCTTCCAAACCATTGCTATTGGCATAAGATGCATCACCAATTGCTGATGATCTGGCCCAAGGATTGATCAATAATTGTGAAGCTCCGGCTGAACCAACGCGGTCTTCGTTACCTGCCTGCGCAGTTAGTGAGGCAATTAAACCTGCACTAAATAAGATTTGTTTGAATGTCATTTTCATAGCTATCGAACTATTCTATCATTAAATACCTTGTAAATCTGCCTGACGCATACCGCCAAAGAATTTCAAGACGCGCTCACCCACATTAGGAACATCTACATGTATGAGGTAGATCCCTCCGGCAACCGGAATTGCTTTGTGGTTGGTTAAATCCCAATCGATGTACGTCTGAGGACTATCTTTCTTGAATGATCTTACCAATTTACCATTTGCGGTGTAAATACGTACCGTACATACTTCTGGAAGGTTTACAATTTTCACCTTGGTGTCCAAACGCGTGCGCTCATACTCAGAGAATGCATAGTAAGGATTTGGAACCACGTTGATCATGGCCAGTGCCTCTTTGAGCATGTCTTGAGAGCCAACTTGTGTAGCGATTTGATCCATACTCCAACCGTACATTGGCTTGCCTGCGTTTTCACCAGAACCTGTAAAATTTTTGTATTCTTTGTTCACGCGCAAACGGATGGTTACGTCTGTAGAAAGCAATTCTTGGTCTGGTGCTAACATTGGGTAAGCAATCCAAGTCAAAGAACCGTAAAGCTCGCGTTTAGCAGAAGAGCTGTTGCCCTCTACTTCTAAATATTTAGTGTAGGCTACGTTGCCACTATTGTTTTCTGCTACAGCCGGGTTGTAGGCAGGGAAATCAAAACCAGAACTGAAGCCATTAATTGTTTTTTGGTTGTAGCTGAATACATACACCGGATGCATACCCCCCATGAGTGGGGTACCAACGTTGCTTACCAAGCGGTCTGTTGGGTTCCAGATCATATCTGCACCGTTTTCACCACCTAAGAAGGAGTTCTCTCCGAAGGCCATGTAAAGGCGTACACCTGATTCGATATCAACAGCATAGCCAGGGAACCAACCCATGCCTTCGCCTGTACCATCTGGCTGACCATTTTTATCAACGCTTGGGCTGCGACGTAGTGCACCTGATGGTGCATTGCCTACATTGAGTGCAGGATTGCGGCCAAGTTCTACAATTGGGCAGCGTGTCCAGAGACTCTTGTCTGAGGTAAGTACGATGTTCACACTTGGCAAGAACGAAATGGAAGCATTGAGCTTGCTAGAACCAGAGAAGGTTCCGAAATAAGCCAATGGCATGTAGTCGGCTTGATAACCCACTAAACGGTGCGGTGCAATAATGCCTTCTAATACGCGCTCATAGCCTTGTGTTGGGTCTGCTCCTACTTCGTCTGGGTAATTACAAGGGTTGAGGTAGGTTGGACCATCAGGCAAGCCTTCAAAAGCAGGGTCTGTTGGGTCACATTCTGGTGAGTAATCGCCGGAGCGTACCCAGTTGGTTGGGAAAAATGCATCGTTATCGCTTACACCTGTTAACCAACGCTTAGATGAATCGGCAAAGGCGATGCTAGCGTCAATCATGTTCGTTAACTTCGCCGCAAGGTTACCAGTACCGGTATATTTGTTCTGGAAAATCTGAACTGAAATACCCCATTGCGGAATAATTTGCTCATTGTCTGAGTTAATCGTGCGCTCTGAGCTCACGGAGTCTAGAATAGTGAGGTCGTCTTTGCTGACGTGGCGGTATATCACCCAACTTGCGGTGTCGGCGCTGTTGCCAATTGAAGGGGCAGTGTAGTCGCGGAATTTGCAAGTGAAGTAACCATTTGCCAAGTTGAGTGGATCCACAACTTTGATATTGATTGGCCCTGCACCGTAATCGTAGGTTGGGTTGGCAATGTAACCCTCTGCTAGGATGGTGTTCATACTAGCTGACGTAAGCTCAAGGCTTCTGTTGCCATTGCCGTAGCCATCGAGGCGCGTAATTTGTGGCGATGAACCGTAAGCGATGAGTTGAGCTGTGCCACCTGCTTCAGGCATTGGGTTGTGTGGGATAGCAGATACAGGCGAAATTGCAGTTCCGTCAAAATTCAAGCGACTCGAAATAAAAGGAATCTTTTGACCATCTAAGAAAAGTGGATCATTTGGATCGTATTTCTTGAATTGATTGTAAGCATAAGCCACTGCTACATAATAATAAGATTTGTGGTTGACAAGTGCACGAGCACCCTGTGCAAAGGCATCTTCTTTAATAGAGAAAGAATGCTTTATACCATTATTCTCACCGTCTACTTTTTCAACAGGTACTGAGAAACCAAGTGCTTCGTCAAATTCGAAATTGATTACGCGAGAAATATTGTTTTTTAGGTCACATTGCGCCACCAAACGTGCTTTATCTGGATCGGCGATATCTGCAATAGAAACGTCTTGTGCTTTCAATTGGAAGATTTGATATCCTTCGAAGCGGTAGAAGCGGTCTACTGATGGATCTGTAATGTTGATTTCATCAAGTTCTTCGTATGCTTCTTGGTAGTTGTTCGAAGAAACTGGGTTGTCTAGCATCAGGATCAATTCATTCTCCAACTCTTGAATAGTGAGACGCGGAGCATCTGGAGGAGAAAGGATCTTGAAACAAGCGTCAAATAAGGCTTGTGCTTTGGTGTCGGCACGTTTCATTGCTTCTACTGAAGCCATTAGGCCACCGTCTGTGCTACGACCGTATACGATACCAACTGTAATGTTGTTGATGGCTCCTGGACGGAGTGTAAACGGACCAGCTGATTGTACAAAACGACGGTCACCAGAAGGGTTGTTGCTAGTTGTTTCATCCCAACCGTTAGGGAAAGCACCAGACATGTCTTCACCTTGAGTTGACCAATGCAATGGATCAGATGTTCCAGGGAACATATAATCAGATAAAGTCTGTGATGCACCAGTTGAGCCAGTATAGCCTAAACCTCCGTAGAACATTTCTGAACCATTGGCCCACTGACCTTCCATGAAGTTGTAGAATTCAGCTGCTGGCCCTGGGTCATTATAAGGGTACGCAGAAGTAGAGGTATAGTAAGTAAAGCGACGCATACCAAAACGCTCGTTATCGATGATGCCATCGGAGTAACCAATACCAATTCCTTTGTAAACAATTCCGTTATTGGCAAGAGCGTCAACAACTGTAGGGACAACATCTGTTTGTGTTGTTTCGTCGTAATATGGACCAGGGTTGTCAATACCATCTGCATCTTGATATGGACCTTCAAAGAAGTCGCAGCCAATTGCAGGAGGGTTTTCACCATAACCTAGTTTACCACCATCAGACTCATCGATGAGGTCGCCATTATACATGTAACCCAAACCACGAGAAACGTCACAACCGGTGTAGTCATCAGCATAGTTACCGACGTCAGCATCTAGGTATTGAGAGAAATAAGTATTGTACAGTGTTTGCGTTCCACGGTTGATCAATTCGTAGTTATAGAATGTCATGCGGTTGACTTCGTCGTTGGTTGCAAAAGAGAAAGCTTGTGCACGGATTTCCATACCAATCGGGTCACCGTTTGTTTCGGTGTGGATGTTCCCTTTATCGTTGAATACCCACCAGTGTGTTTCATCACCGTAAAGTGAAATACGGCGATCAATACCACATTCGATGTCGTCACGACCTAAGATGTCGTCGTACCATGGGTGGTCACCGTTGTCTGGGTTGTAGTTACCGTCTTGGTCGCGGTCATAAAAAGGCGCTAAGAAATAGTCTTGACCTCTTGATACATCGCCATGAGCTGGCCAACCGTAGATACGGTTGAGCTCGTCGTTTGTTGGCGCAGTGATTTCATCACAACCTTCTGTAGTAATACCAGCGTTACACTCCCACCAGATGTTGAATTTAACAACTTCTGCTTTGCGGATAGTGTAGAACTTATCGTAAGCAATACATTGATCTGGATCGATGTTAGCCTCGCCAAAATCGCGGATGGCGTCGTCACCTACAGGATTGAGTGGGTTGTAATTACCAGATCCAGGTGTAACACTAAGTGGGCCAGGCCAGAAGTCATTCCCTGAGCGGTAACGCAAGGCGGCTAATTTAAGCTGACCATTGACGTCAGTACCACCCATCCATAGGGCACCAGCAAAAATCGCAAAGCGGTTACTTCCTTTTGGAACTTCATAGGCAGCAACGCTGGCAGCACGGTTTTGGAACATACTCCCTCCCTGCTCGATAAGTGCAGACACATCGTTGAACTTCATCGTCAACTTTGCAGTAGCCGGGCTACAGTTAGCTTTTGGCTTCGCGGTAGGTTTGTAATCTTTGTCGTTGGGGCCTAGATAAGCGAATGCCTGGGAGCATGTTACAGTTAGACCAATAAACGCGGCAATGAATTGCTTTTTCATAATACTTCGTTATAGCTTCTTAAAAATCAAATTTTACACCCAAACGGATAGTTCGAGGTATACTGATGTTAAACGGATTTTGAATCTTCATGGTGTAGTAGTCACGGAAAGATTGCTCATCTATTTGGTTTTGGATAGACGTCTGGCTAGCAGCTGCTGCAAGATATCCGTCGTCGTCCCAGTTACCAGTTGCACGATAAACATTAAGCACATTGAACTGGTTGAAAAGGTTGGTTGCACGTACATACACTTGTAGGAATGCCGTTTTCTTTTTGTTCTCTTTACTGCCGTATTCGATATTGATGGTTTTATCAGCTTGAATGTCCAAACGGTATTGCCAAGGCAAACGTGAGCCGTTCAAGGTACCGTTGATACCGGCATTTAAGGCGCCAATTCCTTCGTCAGTAATGAAGGTTTGAGAAGAATAAGGAGAACCTGAATTGATGTTGGCAATCATGTTCAAACCTGTATTTTCGAAAATACGTGTTTTACCGATCATTGGGCCGTTGTAGTCTTGACCTTCACCGTAACGGTAGTCAAAAGTAAAGTTGAAAGCATGGCGTTGGTCATAGCTGTATGGGAAGATCACACGTAGGTTTGGTAAGCCCGCGTTAACAAGTGCTGACATTGAAGTGGCATCTGATCCTGTTCCATCAGCAAACTGCAAGGTGTAGTTGGCAGTCATGCGGATGTTACCAGTCTGACGCATGTCGTAAGCAACAGTTAATCCTTTGACAGTACCGAAGTCGCGGTTACCAAAAGTTTTGTACGTTACAGGATAAGCCTCAAATACGTTGATCAACTGTACGTTATCGCGTTGTTCGCGGTAGAATGCAGAAATTTTCACTGAAGACGTGCGTGTAACTACTTGTTGGAACCCGAGTTCGTAGTCAACTGTTTTCTCAGGTAGCAAGTTAGCGTTGTTGATTACGGCATTGCGCGATTGAATAAATTGATATTCGTAAGGATTGAAGCGGAAGCCATTAGTTGGACGCTTCGTAAGGATGTCGTAGTGCGCGAAGAATGATGCCTCCTCAGAGATAGGGAAAGAGAATGCGATACGTGGCATTACGTTAACTTGTGCTTTGTAGTCTTCGAATGCATCGGATGTTGGTGTTTCTAAAGATGGGTCTTGTAACCAAGGAGCGATTCCGGCTGCGCCACGAATTTTGGATGGATCTTCGATTGGTGTTCCGGTAGCGTCGTACCACTGAGCGCCATTACGGAAACCGTTAATACTGGATGGATTATTGACATCATTGACATAAACAACGTAGTCGTCGCCCATACCCTCAGGAAGGTCAACCCAACTGTATTGGTTAGGGTCGTTAGATGCCAAAGCACGTGCTTCTTGAACTGTTTTGGCAGTATAGAACAAATAAGGGTCTTTCAATACTGGTTGGTTGGCATCAAAGACGTCAACACGCACACCTACGTTAAAGACGATGTCTTTGAATGCAAATTTATCCATGATGTAACCAGCCATGTAGATTGGTTGGAAGGCACCTACAAATCGTTTGTAGTTACCGTTTTCATCGAAATCGTTGAAGTATTTGTTGATGTCAGTGTTGCCACGTACTTTTTGACCAGTGTGGTCATAACCCCAATAAGATACGTAAGATTGGCCGCTATTTAGCAACTCGTCTGGTGAAAACATATCAAACTGGAATAAATTAGGATCGTATTGGTCGATGTCGACGAAGTCTGAACCAGCTGGATCATAACCTAATTTTTGACGTAAATTGTAGTCAAAGAATGATTGTTGGTCGTTGTCGACTTGCCCTCCATAAAGACCATTGCCATTTGGATCAGCCGCATTACCAGAATTCAAACGGTTATAAGTAATGGCTTTAAATGAACCAGAGTCAGTAACCACACCAGAATTGAGGTCGAGCTCGCGAATGTGGAAGTTTGCTAATTGGCGCGCAATTGACCAAATGCTTGCAGGGCCGTTGTCGCCGCTTGTCCAGCCACGGTCTACGCGTTGCTCGTATTCAAAACCTAAGGAAATAGAGTGGTCGCCGAGAACAACAGAACCAGCACCGGTTACGCGGAATTGGTCGTTTTCTGACTTTCCAAAACCATTAGATGGCGCACCTATGTTAGACCAGATACCGTAAACACTTCCTGGGAGGTCGCCATTTCGTAGCGCATTACCCTGCTGAATTTGAAAGAGGTTTTCGTAGCGGCCAATTGGATTGCCTTCGTAGATATTAAAGTATTGTGTGGTAATTGCTGCTAGAGTAGCATTTGTTTCAGACGGTGTGAAGTCAACTTCAACATCGCGGAAACCATTGTGTACATACATTTGTGTAGCAGGGTCGAACTCGTAGGAAGGGACTCTTGTTGTTACAAACTTACCTACGTGGCCGTAGTTAAATAAGTTGTATCCGTGGTTAGGATCGTACGACTCATTGAATGACTTTGAATAGTCAACCATTAAACTATATAGTGCTGATTTGATTTTTGAACTTGAGCCTTCGCGGTCGTTGTTGAAACGTTGCGTGAGGCGCGCGTAAACGCGGTAATCTAGGTTTTTGCTGACACCGTAGTTGGTAAAGTTCAATAATGAATTACCATAACCATAAGATGTACCTTGGAAGTAGTTCAATGAACCACCAAATTGCAAGTTGACAGATGGCCCGGTATTGACGTCGATTTTGCCAGATGCTGAGAATACGTTGTTACGTGCATTCATGCGCCAATCTGTCTTCTCGAAATCGTCGGCTCTGAGGAATAAGGCATTGTGGAAAGTACCAAAACCAGTAGATGTTGGGCGCAATGGATTGGCGATCAATTCTTCGCGCGCTTCTTTAGTAATGCGGTAAGAACCACCAGCTAACGGACGAGAATCTAGTTGGTCTGTGTAGTTGGCTGAAATTAAGAAACCTAAACGAGGACGGGTTTTGTTGCCAGCGGAGTCGCGTTGCATCCAAAGCGGTCCGGATAACATTCCTTCAACAAGGTTGTAACCAAATTTATCGAGTCCAAATACTTTACCGTCGTAGCCGTTAGGATCAGCACCGTTAAGGTAAATACCAGAACTTACTGCCTCGAGGCTTCCGAAATAAACCGAAGATGGACCACGTGTAGTAATGGAGATGATACCACCCGTAACGTCACCGTAGTTGGCAGGTACACCACCCGTAATAACGGATACTTCTTCGAGTGCTGACTTTGGAAGGTTGGAAGAACCACGTACTTTGATACCATCTATATAGAAGTATGTGGCGTCTGAACGCGTACCGCGAACGGAAATTGCTCCAGAACCTTCGTTGACGTTGACCCCACCTACTGTTCCTGCAACAGCTGTTGCAGAACGTGCTGGTAAACGGGCGATGTCTTCGCGGGTAACGGTTGCTCCGGAAGCACCACCATCTTTATCAATGAGTGGAACTTTATAGCGTACGACTTTAACTTCTTTTGTTTCTTGCGTTTTGGTAGTAAGCGCTAAGTTGTCAAGGAAAGTAATGCGGTCTGGCGAGATAGAAACGCCTTCCATTGTGAGGTTTTGATAACCCCCCTCAGCGTTTCTTACTTCAACGTCATATGAGCCAGGTTGGATACCATTGATTTGGAATTTACCCTTTTCGTCGGTTAAAGCACTACCGCGAATTGCGCCAGCTTGCTTCAATAAGACCTTACTAAACTCTAAAGGAGCTTTTGTTGCCTCGTCAGTCACTGTACCACGAAGAGTACCAAGACCGGATTGTGAAAATGCGTAAGTGCTTACAAATAATACACTTAAAAGCAATAATTTCAGTCTACCCACCATATGAATGCGTATAAATTTTACTATTTCTCGTTTTTTAAAGAATGTAAATATAGAAAATTCCATAGTCTTAACA
>JAXITO010000019.1:0-22741 GCA_034680045.1 Crocinitomicaceae bacterium
CAAAACAAACGAGCCTGCTTCGCTCCTTGCAGACGACGTTTACCAAATCATCATGGACAACAAAGAAGTGCTCGACTCCAGCATTATCTACGACCGCGACTTCCGCTACGACTACTTTGGCTTCAAAACCTTAACGCGCTCTTACCTCATGCGCTTGTATGGCAAAATCGTAGAGCGCCCACAACAAATGTTAATGCGTGTCGCTATTGGTATTCACAAAGAAGACATCCAATCGGCCATACAAACCTATAACCTTATGTCAGAAGGTTGGTTTACACATGCCACACCAACGCTCTTTAACTCTGGCACACCAAAACCACAAATGTCATCTTGTTTCTTGCTTACCATGAAAGAAGATAGCATCAGCGGTATCTACGACACGCTCAAGTCTTGTGCTCAAATTTCCCAATCTGCCGGCGGTATTGGCTTGTCTATCCACGACATCCGCGCAACTGGTTCTTATATCAAAGGCACAAACGGCGCTTCCAACGGAATTGTCCCGATGCTTCGCGTATTTAATGACACCGCACGCTACGTTGACCAAGGTGGTGGCAAGCGCAAAGGATCTTTTGCCATTTACATCGAGCCTTGGCATGCCGACGTCTTCGATTTCCTAGACCTCAAGAAAAACCACGGTAAAGAAGAACAACGCGCACGCGACCTCTTCTATGCACTCTGGATTCCAGATCTTTTCATGAAGCGCGTGAAAGAAAACGGCGAATGGACCCTCATGTGTCCGCACGAATGTCCAGGACTTTCCGATTCGCACTCTGCTGAATTCGAAGCACTATACACCAAATACGAGCAAGAAGGAAAAGGACGCAAAACCATCAAAGCACAAGACCTTTGGTTTAAAATCCTCGAATCTCAGATTGAAACAGGCACGCCATACATGCTTTATAAAGATGCTGCCAATTCAAAATCAAACCAACAAAACCTCGGAACTATCAAGTCTTCCAACTTGTGTACCGAAATCATCGAATATACAGCTCCAGACGAAGTTGCAGTTTGTAACCTTGCCTCACTTGCGCTCCCTAAATTCGTTACTGAAGAAGGCACTTTCGACCACGACAAACTTTTCGAAGTAACGTATCAAGCTACGCTCAACCTCAACCGCATCATAGACAACAACTTCTACCCTGTAGAAGAAGCGCGTAACTCCAATATGCGTCACCGTCCTATTGGTTTAGGAGTTCAAGGTTTAGCTGATGCTTTCATTATGCTTGGTTTCCCTTTTGAATCTGAAGAAGCCCGCGCACTCAACCGCGAAGTATTTGAAACCATTTACTTTGCATCCATGACCGCATCCAAAGACCTCGCTAAGGTTGACGGCCCATACCAAACCATTAAAGGATCTCCTGTATCTAAAGGTGTTTTCCAATTCGATATGTGGGGTGTCACACCAACAAACCGTTGGGAATGGGATCTTCTCAAAGACGAAGTTAAAAAACACGGCGTACGCAATTCACTACTACTCGCTCCAATGCCAACGGCATCAACTGCCCAAATCCTTGGCAACAACGAGTGTTTTGAACCATACACCTCTAACATCTACACACGTCGCGTATTGTCTGGAGAATTCATTATCGTCAACAAACACTTACTCAAAGACCTCGTTCGCGAAGGGCTCTGGAACAAGGACATGCGCCAAAAAATCATGGCTGCCAACGGTTCTATTCAAAACATCCAAGATATTCCACAGCGTTTAAAAGACCTCTACAAAACAGCTTGGGAAATCTCACAAAAGGCCATTATCGAACAAGCTGCTGACCGCGGTGCCTATATCTGTCAAAGTCAATCACTCAACATCTTCATGGAAAACGCCAACTTTGGCAAACTCACTTCCATGCACTTCTACGGTTGGGAAAAAGGACTCAAAACAGGTATGTACTACCTACGTACCAAAGCAGCTACTGACGCGATCAAATTTACTGTTGACAAAACAGTTACTGAAGAGCCAAAAGCCGCTCAAATCGTAGAAGACCAACAAGCAGCTATCGCTTGTTCACTAGACGATCCAGATGGATGCGAGATGTGTTCCGGATAGATTTCTCATTACCTATTGATAATAAAAAGGCCTGCAATTGCAGGCCTTTTTAATTATACCCCTTACCTTTGCACTTTCCTTTTTATTATGACAGTTCAAAAACCTATTCAACGCGCCCTCATTTCAGTATTTTACAAAGATGGCCTTGCCCCAATCGTAGAAAAACTACATGCCCAACAAGTAGAAATTTTATCAACTGGCGGCACACTTGCTTTTATTCAAGAAATGGGCATTCCAGTTACAGCCGTTGAAGACGTTACCAAATTTCCAGAAATTTTAGGCGGCCGCGTTAAAACCTTGCATCCTGCCATTTTTGGTGGCATTCTCAACCGCAGAGATTTCGCTCCAGACCAAGTTCATATGGCCGAGCATCAATTAGGTTCTATTGATTTAGTTATTGTCGATCTATATCCTTTTGAACAAACAGTAGCTTCAGGTGCCAACCATCAAGACATCATCGAAAAAATTGATATCGGTGGTATCTCTTTAATTAGAGCAGCAGCTAAAAACTACAATGACGTTGTTATTATTCCAAGTGTAAAACAATACGCACAACTGCTCGATATTCTAAACGCTCAAGGTGCACAAACCACTATAGAACAACGCCAGGCCTTTGCCGCAGAAGCTTTCCATGTGTCTTCCCACTACGACACCATGATCCATCAGTACTTTATGAATGGGCAAAGCACCAATCTTAAAATCAGCGAAGAAAAACAAACACCACTTCGTTACGGCGAAAACCCACATCAAAAAGGTATTTTCTACGGTGATATCGATGCATTATTTACCAAATTACACGGAAAAGAACTTTCTTACAACAATTTACTCGATGTCGATGCAGCTGTTCGCCTCATGCAAGAGTACAAACAAGACGGGCCTACTTTTGCCATATTAAAACACAATAATGCTTGTGGTTTAGCTACGAGACCAACGCTCAAGGCTGCTTATGAAGACGCCCTTGCAGCCGATCCAGTAAGTGCATTTGGAGGAATCCTCATCGCCAATAAAGAAATGGATCTGCCTACCGCAACTTTAGTCAACGAACTATTTTGCGAGGTTCTTATTGCACCATCATATACAACAGAGGCCCTCGAGCTCTTACAATCGAAAAAGAACCGCATTATCCTCATTCAAAAAGAAGTTGAGTTACCAAAAATGCTTGTTAGAAGCGCCTTAAATGGCTACCTCGTTCAGGACGCAGATTTAGCCTCTGAAACAGCTCAACAACTCGAGGTCAAAACAAAATTAGCGCCAAGCGCCGATGAAATCGACGACCTATTATTTGCCAATAAATTAGTCAAACACACCAAATCCAACACGATTATTTTAGCAAAAAATGGCCAACTTCTCGCAAGCGGTACCGGTCAAACTTCTCGCGTAGATGCCCTTAAACAAGCCATTCACAAAGCCAAAAGCTTTGGATTTGACCTCAATGGTGCAGTAATGTCTAGCGATGCGTTTTTCCCTTTCCCTGATTGTGTCGAAATTGCACATCTTGAAGGAATCAACGCTGTAATTCAGCCAGGAGGCTCTGTCAAAGACGATCTTTCCATTACTTACTGCGATGAAAACCAAATGAAAATGGTATTTACAGGAGTGCGCCATTTCAAACATTAAAACCGTTTGCAACTATTTTCTACAAATATTGACTACAAACGTAACCTTTGAACGTCTTCTACGAATAAGAAGAAATTACAAAAACCAATAAGCGCTTAAAATGGGCCTTTTTAACTTTCTTACACAGGAAATTGCCATTGACCTCGGTACGGCAAATACCCTGATTATTTGGAACGACAAAGTTGTTGTCGACGAACCTTCAATTGTAGCCAAAGATATCCAAACGGGTAAGGTGGTTGCAATCGGACGAAAGGCACAACAAATGCATGGTAAAACGCACAAACTGATTGAAACAGTTCGTCCGTTAAAAGACGGTGTAATTGCCGACTTCCAAAGTGCCGAACAAATGATCAAAGGCATGATCAAAATGATCAATCCTGGTCGTAGCCTATTTAATCCAACACTCCGTATGGTTATTTGTATACCATCCGGAATTACCGAGGTTGAAAAGCGTGCTGTTCAAGACTCCGCTGAACACGCTGGCGCTAAAGAAGTATACCTCATCCACGAACCAATGGCAGCCGCTATTGGTATTGGCATTGACGTTGAAGAGCCTATGGGCAACATGATCATCGACATAGGTGGTGGAACTTCAGAAATTGCCGTAATTGCACTTGGAGGTATCGTTTGTGATAAATCGATCCGCATTGCCGGTGACGACTTCACCAACGACATCGAAGAATACATGCGTCGCCAACACAACATCTTAGTTGGTGAACGCACAGCCGAACAAATCAAAATTGAAGTTGGAGCCGCGCTTCCTGAACTCGAAAACCCACCTGCCGATTTCGCAGTACGTGGCCGTGACCTCATGACCGGTATTCCTAAAGAAATCATGGTTTCTTACCAAGAAGTGGCGCATGCACTCGACAAAACCATCTCTAAAATTGAGGAGGCTATCTTAAGTGCACTCGAAATGACCCCGCCAGAGCTTTCTGCCGATATTTACAAAACAGGTATTTACCTTGCCGGTGGTGGCTCTATGCTCCGCGGCCTAGACAAACGTATTTCTGCCAAAACAAAACTTCCGGTACACATCGCCGAAGATCCACTCAGAGCAGTAGCGCGCGGCACGAGCATCGCACTTAAGAATATTGATAAGTATCCATTCTTGATGGGTAGATAAAACTACCAAAAAGGATTTTACTTCGCTATTCTAAAGCGCTTTCAATTTCTTGCTTGTATTTTTTAACGAGGTCTGTATAAGCATCACCAGTTGCCGGGCCGCTAAATCCTGTATGGATAGCAATGATTTTTCCTTGCGTGTCCACTAATAGCGCTGTCGGAAAACTCATGATGCCATTCAACATTGGAAATCTTGCAGAAGCTGCATCTTTACTAGACGTACCAGCCAAATAAACCGGATAAGTTACATTCATCGACTTGATCCAGTTCTTCAAACGAGCTCTTTGTTTTTGGGTATCAGTTCCTACTTCAAAAGCTAAAGCAACTACATGAAGCCCTTTGCTTCCGTATTCGGCCTGTAACGCTTGCAACAATCTGGTTTCATCTAAACAATTCGGACACCACGTTCCCATGATTTGAATCAATGTAAGTTGTTTTTCTGCAGCCAAATCAATAGTTGTTTTTCTACCAGTCATTTTGATGAGGTCTTTCAACAAAACAGGCTCATCGCGCTTTACTAAATAGGTAAGACTACTTTCCTCGCGCAATTGAACTGTTTCATCTTTTATCGCTTTAAAAGGGGAGCTTGACTTGCCGCCACTATAAAAAACGCCAGACATTTCATTGCTGCCATTTAAATCCGCCTCCACTACAAAGGCCCAATAACCGGTATAGGTCTGTAAGTGTAATTTGCCATTAGCCACAAAGCCATGCAAATAACGATAATCGCCGGTTTCACTGAGAAAACTTCCGAAAATGCGCCCATTCATTTCTTGCTGAAATACACCTACCAACACTTCTTCATTTGGAGTGCCTGGCTCAAACAGTACTTTCCATCTACCGAATAATTCCGGAAAGATACTATCCGGTTTTGGTAACATTTCTGAAAGCGTCATGTACAAGTGAACAGGATAACGAACCGGAACTTTTTTATTATAATTGACCCACCAACCTCTTGCCTCAGAAAAATCCTTTTCAAAAGCAACTCTCCACTCGGCATCTTGAGCTGGGAATTGATAAACGATGGTGTCGCCTATCCGTTTTTTTACGGACAACTGATAAACTTCCTTGCCATTGTATATGGTAATAGGTGCTTTTAGATTTTCTTCAGAGAGGGTAGCAATTACTTGTATTTGCAGGCGGTCATTGAGTTGTATTTCTGCAATAAAAGGGAGGCTGTTCACATGTTGAGCAAATGTCAAATTCGCATTAAAAAACGTTAAGAGTAGTCCTAAAATGAGTTTGTGCATTGAGATAAAGATTGCATAGATGAATTACGAAATTAAAAGAAATAAACTATCTTGCTTGACACATGCAACTTTTTCAAAACATATTACGTCATGGCTAAGGAGTGATGGATGAACAAGAACTCATACAAGATTG
Organism: Crocinitomicaceae bacterium; assembly: GCA_034680045.1. Classification (GTDB taxonomy): domain Bacteria; phylum Bacteroidota; class Bacteroidia; order Flavobacteriales_D; family Crocinitomicaceae; genus UBA952. Next base: position 6,173 of record JAXITO010000019.1, read on the forward strand.
TGTTGCTGCTCGTCCGAAGGCTCAAAAAGCGTTGTTTGACATTTATGCCCCAAAGCTTTACGTCATTTGTTTGCGTTATTTAAAAGACCAAATGCGTGCACAAGACGTCTTGCAAGATACCTTCGTTAAAATATTTGCCAATATCGGCAACTACAAATCGGAGGGTGCTTTTGAAGGTTGGCTCAAAAAAATTGCTGTCAATACTTGCCTTGACCAACTTCGCAAAGACAAAAAACTCCTGACCGACGTCTCTATTGACGACGTCAGCCACAAACTTTCTACCGATAGTTTCAGTGCGGAAAAACTCATGGCCGACGACCTCCTCAAATTGGTTCAGGCCCTGCCAGATGGTTACCGTACCGTTTTTAACCTCTTTGCTATTGAAGGCTATTCGCATCAAGAAATTGCCCAACAACTCGGCGTTTCAGAAAGTACATCCAAATCACAATACTTGCGCGCAAGGGCCTATTTGAAAGACCGTATTGAAAACACAGATTAAATGACTGAAAAAGACCACATCAAAGAACTCTTTGCCAAAGGCCTCCAGGACCACCAAGTCTCTGTAGACCCAGCTTTGTGGTCTTCTATTTCGTCATCAATTGGCGCTAGCACTGCCAAAGCAGGGCTCAGTATTTTAACTAAAACTCTTATTGGTGTGGCGGCTAGCTCTGTAATTGCTGTCGCTGTTTATTTTACGGTCCAAACAAATTCCAAAGCCGAAACAACTCCAATTAAAGAACTTCAAAAGGAAACTAAGAAAAGTATTCCTACTCAAAAAACCGCAGACAACAATTCTAAGGAAACTATTGATACTGAAGAAACACAAGTTATTTTGGAGCAAAATAACACCATCAATATTGCTATCGAAGACACTATTTTAAATTTCCAAGCTTTACAATCCAATCCTACCCCTTCGCAAAACCAAAGTTTTGTACCTTCAACACTGATCCCGCATTCTATTCCTGTCAATATCCCGAACAACGCAGTTCGCATAACCACCACGCCAAGTATAGCGCCACAACCAAATAGCAGCAGCCAAGTTCAGACGCAAGTTTTGCCCAAACAATACAGTATTTCGTTGCCAAATATCTTCACGCCAAATGGCGACGGTCAAAACGAAACGCTCCAAATCGAATGGAAACAACAACACATTGAAGACTTCAGTATTGTTGTTTTGAATCAAACCAACAATGTGCTTTTCAGTAGTAGCCAGCCAGAATTCAGTTGGGATGGTACTGACCCGAGTGGTGAAAAAATTGCGCGTGGTACCTATATTTATTTTGTTACGGGTATGCTCAATGGCCAAAAATGGCAGCAATCGAGCAGTTTGCAAATTCAATACTAAAATTATTGCGTAAATTGGCAGATGCCGCTTATATACTGCATCACAAACGGAAACAAAAAAATCTCAGCGCGTAACCAACGCATCCTTACAAATCTTCATGAATTTTTTGGGGCGCAATTTCAGGTTTTCAATAGCAGCTATCCATCAGACGCGCTTGGCTTCATTCATAACTTGAGCCCGGAATGCACGCATTTAATTGGCGTGGGTGGCGACGGCACTTTTAATGTGCTGATCAATGGCGTTTGTACGCATTCAAATCCAGCTTTTCAACCTATTCTTGGTATCATTCCAAATGGTACCGGAAATGATTTTTTCAGGTCGGCCGGGTTCGACAAGAATTATAACTTTCAAGCAAGTATCATGGGTGCTTCCTTTGAGCGCTTCGATGTTGGCGTGCTTGAAACAAATAAGGAGAAGCGCTATTTTGCAAATATTACCGATATCGGTTTTGGTGGCGCAGTTGTGTTAGAACTTCAAAAATTCCGCAAGAATTTTGGGCCCAACTTTTCTTATGGTTTGGCTATCGTCAAGACCTTTCTGAATTACAAAAGGCCTCAAGTAAAGATGCATTCAGAGGACTACCATTATTCAGGCGAATTACTACTGGCTGCATTTTGCAATGGGAGTATTTTTGGGGACGGCTTACACATACATCCTGGAGCTCAAATCAATGACGGACACCTCAAGCTCACCCTTTTAGGGAAGGTTTCTTTATTGGACTACATAAAAAACGTCATTAAAGTCAAAAATGGTAAAAGAATCAAGCATCCGGAGGCGCATTATCTGCCCATTTCTTTTCCAGTTCATTTGAGTTGCGATACACATGTCTTACATGCCGAAACCGATGGCGAATATATTGGCGGTTCTCAATTCACGTTAGACTTTTATCCAGGTAAGTTGAAATTACTTCAGCCAAAGAAGTACTAGTTTATGTATCTTTGAATCAAGATGAAAAGAAGTATCATCATTACAGCCGGCGGTATTGGAAAACGCATGGAAAGTGAACTTCCCAAGCAATTTTTGCGCTTAGGAAACAAGCCTGTATTGCTACACACGCTCGAACGCTTTTTTGCCTTTGACCCAACAGCTCAGCTACTCCTTACACTCCCAAAAGAATGGGTCAGTTATTGGCAGATCCTTTTGGACGAAAACAAGATCCAAATTCCACACGAACTCGTTGACGGCGGCATAGAACGCTTTCATTCGATACAAAATGCACTCGACAAATGTACCGGTGATCAAATTGCTATTCACGATGGCGTGCGTCCGCTGGTGAGTCTAGCAACTATTGAAAGGTGTTTTGCAGGGCTGAACAACGCTTCTGCTGTAGTTCCTGTTATGGGTTTAAAAGATTCTCTACGTACGGGTGTTTTTGAAAAATCAGAAAGTGTGGATAGATCCCAGTATTTTTTGGTGCACACCCCTCAGTGTTTTGACGCGAAAACAATCAAAAAAGCATATTTACAAGGATTCAATCCGCGTTTTACGGACGATGCCAGTGTTGTCGAAGCAATTGGTGTTTGCCCTCTTTTGGTCTTGAGCAATGAAGAAAACATCAAAATTACAAGCCCGATCGATTTAAAAATCTTAAGTGCAATTCTTTAAGGATGAATTTTATTGCTCCTCCCTCTTTACAAATTGGCGACTTAGTGTATCTCTGTGCGCCGGCAAAAGCCATCGAAGAAAACTATGTGGTGGCAGCTGAAAAATGGCTTCACAGTATTGGGCTTCGTGCGATCAGAAGTAAAAATTTAATGGGCAGATACCATTATTTTTCAGGCACTGAAATTGAGCGCTTGACAGACTTACAAGAAGGGCTAGACCATCCTGAAGCTAAAGCCATTTGGTGTGTGCGTGGCGGATACGGTTGTATCCAAATTGTCGATGGCTTGCAATGGGCGCAATTTATCAAAGAACCCAAGTGGGTAGTTGGATTTTCTGATATCTGTGTGTTGCATCATCAAATTCAGTCTTTAGGTTTTCAGAGTATACACGCAACCATGGCACTGAACATTGATAAAAACAGTAGCTTGGCCAAACAACGTTTGCAAGAATTGCTTTTTGGACAGAAAAAATCGTTTGAATTACAGACAAATATCTCCAATAAATTGGGCAACGCGAACGGTGTGCTCATAGGAGGCAACCTGAGTATTGTTTTCAGTATGTTGGCCACGCCTGAGCGCTATAACTTCTCAGAAAGTATTTTATTTATCGAAGATTTAGCTGAACACCTCTACCATATTGACCGCATGCTCCACGCCCTGCGCAAGAGCGGTGCGCTCGAACAAATCAAGGGTTTAATTATTGGCGGCATGACTGATTTAGAAGACACCGACGTGCCTTTTGGCAAATCGATTGAAGCGCTTATTTTGGCTCATTTCACTTATCGAAAAATTCCAATTTGTTTTGATTTTCCAGCAGGGCACATCGATGATAATCAAGCGTTGCTTTTTGGTGCTGACGTACATTTAACCATCGATGAAAATACAAGCACGCTGAGCTATCTATAATCGTTCTAAATAGCCATATTAAACAGATTATATTAGCAACATTTGTCACTATTAAATGTTGTTCACTTAAATTTGCAACACTACAAATGAAAGATTCTTATGAGTAACTCTGTAATTTTTAAATCTTCTATCGGCAAGAAGGTCTTTATGGCCCTCACCGGGCTTTTCCTGTGTACGTTTTTGGTTGGCCACTTACTTGGCAACCTTCAACTTATCCTCAAAACCGGTGAAGAAGGCCGACGTGCATTCAATGAGTACGCTTACTTCATGGGGCACAATCCATTTATCAAAATCCTTTCTTACGTCACCTACGCAGCGGTCATTATTCACATCATTGACGGTTTTGCACTAACCATTCAAAATAAAAAAGCCCGCCCAGTGGCCTATGCTTACAGCAAACCAGGTGCAAACTCTAGCTCTGCAAGCCGCAGCATGGCTATTTTAGGAACCCTTATCTTGGTTTTCTTAGCCACGCACATGGCCAATTTCTGGTGGAAAATGAAAGTAAAAGAAGATGTTCCACTCCATACCTACAAACTTGAAATGGACAACCCAATGATGGGTGCAGCCAATGCAGAACTCTACTACACACATGTGCCAGGGATTCAGCCTATTCCAAAGGACGGTAAAAATATTGTAGAAAAAGGAACGGATCTTTACATCAAAGGCACAAACGTTAAAGTGGCAGAAGGCTACCGCGACCTACACACCTTGGTCATGGACTTCTTCAACAAAAGTAAAAATGAAGGTGCACTTTTTGCCGTATTATTTTACGTCATCTCAATGATTGTTTTGGCCTACCATCTTTTACATGGTTTCCAAAGTGCTTTCCAATCGTTAGGTATCAATCATCCCAAATACACCCCACTGATCAAAATCATCGGAACGGGCTTTGCGGTCATTGTTCCATTATTGTTTGCGATCATTCCCATTATTATTTACAACCTCTAGGAATTAGGCTATGTCAACATTAAATTCGCGCATTCCAGAAGGTCCAATCTCAGAAAAGTGGACCAATCACAAGAATCACATGAAATTGGTTGCGCCAAACAACCGTCCGAAAATCGATATTATCGTTGTCGGGACAGGTTTGGCAGGAGCTTCTGCTGCAGCCTCTTTAGGTGAGATGGGTTACAACGTGAAAGCGTTTTGTTTCCAAGATTCTCCGCGTAGAGCGCACTCCATTGCAGCTCAAGGTGGTATCAATGCAGCTAAAAACTACCAAAACGACGGCGACTCCGTTTACCGTCTGTTTTACGACACCATTAAAGGTGGTGACTACCGTGCACGCGAGGCAAACGTTTACCGTTTGGCCGAGGTCTCTGGTAACATCATCGACCAATGTGTGGCGCAAGGTGTTCCTTTTGCCCGCGAATACGGCGGTCTGTTAGACAACCGTTCATTTGGCGGTACGCAAGTACAACGCACCTTCTACGCTGCTGGCCAAACAGGTCAACAACTTTTGTTAGGTGCTTACTCTGCGCTTTCTCGTCAAATCGGCCTTGGTCGTGTCAAAATGTACCATCGTCATGAAATGATGGAGCTCGTTAAAGTTGACGGCAAGGCGCGCGGCATCATCGCCAGAAACCTCGTTACTGGCGAACTCGAGCGCCATTCTGCACACGCAGTTGTCATTGCATCAGGTGGTTACGGAAACGTATACTTCTTGTCTACCAACGCAATGGGTAGTAATGTATCCGCTGCTTGGAAAGTACACAAAAAAGGAGCGCATTTTGCAAACCCTTGTTTTGTTCAAATTCACCCAACTTGTATTCCAGTGCATGGCACTAATCAGTCTAAGCTCACGCTGATGTCTGAGTCCTTGCGCAACTCCGGACGCATTTGGGTTCCTATGAAAAAAGAAGACGCTGAAGCTATTCGCGAAGGCCGTTTGAAACCTACTCAACTTGCCGAAGAAGACCGCGATTACTTCTTAGAAAGACGTTACCCTGCATTTGGTAACCTCGTACCTCGCGATGTTGCCTCTAGAGCTGCCAAAGAAAGATGTGATGCAGGTTTCGGTATTGAAGCCAACGACACCAACGAAGGTGTTTACCTAGATTTTGCAACCGAAATTCGCAGCAAAGGGCGTCAGTCCGCATTTGCTTTAGGTGACCACAACCCAACAGAAGAAAAAATCTTGGCATTGGGTAAAAAATGGATCGAAGAAAAATATGGTAACCTCTTTCAGATGTACCAAAAAATTACCGACGACAATCCATACGAAACACCAATGAAGATTTACCCTGCCGTTCACTACACTATGGGTGGTGTTTGGGTAGACTACAACCTTCAAAGTAGCATCGAAGGATGCTTCGTGACCGGAGAAGCCAATTTCTCTGATCACGGTGCCAACCGCTTAGGTGCATCTGCACTTATGCAAGGTTTGGCCGATGGTTATTTCGTGTTGCCTTATACCATTTCAGACTACCTCGCAAACGATATCCGAACAGGTCATATTCCTACTGACAGCCCAGAATTTGAGGCAGCAGAAGCCGATGTAAAATCAAGCATCGATCGTTTCCTTCAAAACAAAGGAAGTAAGTCCGTAGATCATTTCCATAAACGCCTCGGCCTTATCATGTGGAACAAAGTGGGCATGGGCCGTAATGAAGAGGGTCTAAAAACAGCTATTGAAGAAATTGCAGCACTACGCGAAGAATTCTACAAAGATGTTTTTGTTCCTGGCGACGCCAACGAAATGAATACTGAACTCGAAAAAGCCATGCGTGTTGCTGACTTCATCGAATTGGGTCAGTTAATGGCTGTCGATGCCTTGCATCGCCTAGAGTCTTGCGGTGGTCACTTCAGAGATGAATACCAAGACAGCGAAGGAGAAACACTCCGCGACGACGAAAACTTCAAATATGTTGCCGCTTGGGAATACCAAGATGGCGATGCAAAAAAAGCAGCGCTTCACAAAGAAGCTCTTAATTATGAGTACATCAAAATTGCAGCACGCAACTATAAATAAGTAGATATGGCTTCAAAATTTATCAATATTACACTCAAAATCTGGAGACAAAAAAATACCAACGCAAAGGGTGGTATTGAAACCTACAGCCTAGAAAAAGTGTCCACAGATAGTTCCTTTTTAGAGATGCTCGATCAACTTAACGAGCAACTCATCAACGAACAACAAGCTCCTGTAGCTTTTGACCACGACTGCCGTGAAGGAATTTGCGGAATGTGTTCTTTGTACATCAACGGGCGTGCGCACGGTCCTGAAACCGGCACCACCACATGCCAGCTTCACATGCGTAGCTTTAACGATGGTGATACCATCTATGTGGAGCCATGGAGATCTCGTGCGTTTCCTATTGTCAAGGACCTTGTTGTTGACCGCTCAGCATTTGATCGCATTCAACAAGCCGGCGGATTCGTCTCTGTGAACACTTCCGGACGCACCATGGACGCCAATGCCATTCCTGTTCCAAAAGCTGATGCAGACAAAGCATTTGAAGCAGCTGCTTGTATTGGTTGTGGTGCTTGTGTAGCTTCTTGTAAAAATGGTTCGGCCATGCTATTCGTAGGGGCAAAAGTTTCACAATACGCGCTCTTACCACAAGGAAAAGTTGAAGCAAAAGACCGCGTCATGAATATGGTTCGTCAAATGGACGAAGAAGGATTCGGTAACTGTACCAACACTGGTGCATGTGAAGTAGAATGTCCGAAAGGCATTTCTTTAGAAAACATCGCGCGCATGAACCGCGAATTTTTAAGTGCAGCACTCACCGCAAACAAATAAGACCAAAATTTATCACCATATAAAAAGGGCGGTCAATGACCGCCCTTTTTGTTTTGATAAACGTATGTAAAACTCATTCAAGATGAGTAATAAATGTTATTTCAATTGTTGGCCTTCTTTTTTGTACCAACCTTCGTTTTCTTTGATGTCTACAGGGACATTTGATTTTGCACTGAGGCGTTTTTGGGTAGTCATCCAGTAATAAAAACCATAGAAACCAAGCAAAATAAGTGCTGTGTTGAAGTAGTTTTGTACCATTTCATAAAAGCCAAAAGCCCATTGAAATGTGTCACCAATTTTGTATACGAAGTCTGTCCAAGTCATGTATCATTCTTTTATATGGCAAATGTACTACAAATTTTATAAAATCAGATACAGCTTTAAATTTCTCCCATTAAAGCAAGTGTTTCTTTTGCTGCAGCTTGCTCAGCCTCTTTCTTAGAATGCCCCTTGCCTTTGCCGTAAGCAGTTCTATTGATCTGTACAGTCATTTGATAGACAGCTTTTCCTTCGATAAACTGCTCGTCGGAAAGTATGAACTCCAAGGCCAACTTCTTGCGCTGACACCAAATAAAGAGTGCAGACTTAAAGTCGAGTTCTTCTTCTAACAATTTGTTGAGATTCAGGTGTTTTCTGAAAACTGTGTTTTTGAGAACGCTCTGGGTTTTGTCGAAACCGCCATCAAGGTATATGGCGCCGATCAACGCTTCAAATGCATTGCCCTCCAAACCTGCTAAATTAATGCTTCTGCCTTGACTGTAAATGAGGTGCTTTCTGATGCCCATGCGCTCGCCAATTGCAGAAAGTGACTTGCGGTTTACAATTCTAGACTTGATTTTGGTAAGTTGACCTTCGTCAATTTCAGGGTATTTGTCGTAAACAAAGGATGCTACAATAGCGTCTAAAATGGAATCGCCTAAAAACTCCAGGCGTTCATTAGCAGCTAATTGTTCCTGATCGGTGAGCGAACTTTTGTGAGTTAAGGCCTGAATGAAATAGGATGCCTTTTGTGGTTTGTAACCAAACTCAGCTAAAACAAAGCGAATAACTTGCAGCTCTTCGTTTGTTTTTTTCTTATTGAAGAGAGGTATTTTGAGCAACTTAAGCTTTAAATTTCTTTACAATAATGGAGGTATTGTGGCCTCCAAAGCCAAAGGTATTGGACAAAGCAATATTGACCGTGCGCGCCTGTGGTTTGTGAAAAGTGAAATTGAGCTTAGGGTCAAGTTCGGGATCGTCGGTAAAGTGATTGATGGTTGGTGGAACCATATCGTTTTTAACAGCTAATACGCAAGCTACTGCTTCGATGGCGCCGGCAGCACCTAAAAGGTGGCCAGTCATGGATTTGGTAGAGCTGATGTTCAGGTTGTAGGCGTGTTCGCCAAATACGTGTTGGATGGCCTTTACTTCGGCGATATCGCCAAGCGGTGTAGAGGTTCCGTGTACGTTGACGTAATCGATTGCTGACGGATCGATTTCTGCGTCTTCTAGAGCCGCAAGCATGGTGTTGCGCGCGCCCAAGCCTTCTGGATGAGGAGCGGTCATGTGGTAGGCATCGCCTGACATACCGCCGCCAATCACCTCAGCGTAAATTTTTGCACCGCGTTTAATGGCATGTTCGTATTCTTCAAGAATAAGACAGCCAGATCCTTCACCTAGTACAAAACCATCGCGATCGAGGTCGAATGGTCGGGAAGCGGTTTCTGGAGAATCGTTGCGGGTAGATAGCGCCTTTAAAGCGTTGAATCCGCCCATACCCATTTCGTTGACACCAGCCTCTGAACCACCGGTTACGATAGCGTCGGCTTTGCCTAAACGAATGAGGTTAAAAGCATCGATGATGGCATTAGTTGCAGATGCACATGCGGACACACAAACGTAGTTAGGACCGCGCAAGCCATATTTAATAGAAATATGACCAGCTGCGATATCTGCAATCATTTTGGGGATAAAGAATGGATTGAAGCGCGGGGTACCGTCGCCAGCAAAATATTCTCTAGCTTCTTCTTGGAATGTTTTCAGCCCACCAACACCAGAACCCCAAATGACGCCAATGCGATCTAGGTTTGGATTGGACTCAAGCAAGGCAGCATCTGCCATAGCTTCCGTAGCGGTAACTATGGCATACTGCGAAAATTGATCAAGCTTGCGAGCTTCCTTTTTGTCGATGTGGTCTTCCACATTGAAATCTTTGAGTTCACATGCAAATTGCGTCTTGAAAAGAGAGGCATCAAATTGTTTAATTGGTGCAGCGCCACTTTTGCCCGCCATTAGGGCATCCCAGTACTCTTGTACTGTATTTCCAATTGGCGTAAGTGCACCCAGACCTGTTACAACAACTCTTTTTAATTGCATACCCGTAAACTAAAGAATTAGTGGGAAATGTTAAACGTTTGCTTCGATGTAAGCAACAGCGTCACCAACTGTTTGGATACCTTCTGCTTTATCGTCTGGAATAGAAATGTTGAATTGTTTCTCGAATTCCATGATTAACTCAACTGTGTCAAGTGAATCAGCACCCAAGTCATTGGTGAAGCTAGCTTCGTTAGTTACTTCACTTTCTTCAACATTCAGTTTATCTACGATGATCGCGATAACTTTAGCTTTGATATCAGACATTTTTTAAATTTTAAAGGTTTCAGCTTGCAAAGAAAAAAACTATCGCCCAATAAACAAAACTTATACCCATTTAATTTATCAACACTTCTTGACTTAAAGCGGAGGAATCCTTCACTATGCTTAACTTTGTAGTCGAAATGCAGGCACATTTAATTCTCTTTATTTCTGGTGGCGGAAGCAATGCGCGTCAAATTATTCGTTATTTCAAAGAAAATGAACGAGTTAAGGTAGTTGGTGTACTATCTAGTAAGGCTAATTTAGAAATGGAAAAGTTTTGTGCCGAACAGCAACTTCCTTTTTATAACTTACAAGGAAAAGATTTTACAACGTACCTTGAAATAAGTCAAGAATTGCATGCCAGTTGGGTAATTTTAGCTGGTTTTCTTAAAAAGGTGCCTACTGAGCTCATTGCGGCTTTTCCAGAACGCATTATCAATGTTCACCCTGCGCTACTTCCAAATTATGGTGGTGCCGGCATGTACGGGCAACATGTGCACCTTGCAGTAAGTGCCGCAAAAGAGGCCTTTAGTGGCATTAGCATCCATCTTGTCAACGAAGAATTCGACAAAGGGAAGCTCCTTTTTCAGCATGGGGTGGCTTTAACTCCTCATTCTAGTGCGGCCGAAATTGAGCAAAAAGTGCGGGCATTAGAAATTCAACACTTTGCTCCAGACCTCGAGGCGTATGTAACGAGTGTTATAAAATAGCGCGCTCTAAATTTTGCGCAAAGCGAAAACAATCTTCGTAAGAATTATAAAGTGGTGCAGGAGCAATGCGAATGACATTTGGCTCTCTCCAATCGGCAATAACGCCTAAATCGGTTAAGCGGTCAAATAATTGCTTGCCTTGACCTTTTGCTAAAATCGAAAGTTGGGCGCCTCGTTGGCTAGGATTCTTGGGCGTAATGATTTCAAACGAGCACTTTTCTTGATTGCGAACAGAAACATCTTCTATTAAAAAAGCAAGAAACGCCGTCAGTTGATCACGTTTTTGTGCAATGCGCTCCATACCGGCCTCTTCAAAGATTTCAAGCGAAGCTAAATGTGCTGCCATTCCTAAAACCGGGGCATTGCTCAGTTGCCAACCTTCGGCTCCAGGAATCGGATCAAAACCAGGTTCCATCTGAAAACGCACTTCTTTGTTATGACCCCACCATCCTGCGAAACGCGGCAAGGCTTTGTTGTGTGCATGGCGTTCGTGCACAAAAAGACCTGACACACCGCCCGGGGACGAATTCAAATATTTGTATCCACACCAAGCCGCAAAATCTACATCCCAATCATGAAGTGAAAGGTTAACATTGCCTGCAGCATGAGCTAAGTCAAAACCGACGACCGCTCCTACAGCATGGCCAGCCGCTGTAATTTTTTGCAAGTCAAAATATTGGCCGGAGTAATAATTGACACCGCCAATCATGACTAATGCAAGCTCATCGCCGAGTTCGGCTATCTTTTGAAGGATGTCTTCTTCTCTAATTAAATGTTCGCCAGCTCTTGGGCCCACTTCTACTAAAGTATCAGCAGGTAGGCCATGAAATGAAACTTGTGAAGCCAAAGCATATTGATCGCTCGGAAAAGCTTTTTCTTCACAAAGAATTTTGACGCGTTTACCAGATGGTCTGTAAAATGAGACCATTAATAAATGTAAGTTGGTCGTAAGGGAATGAGTAATGACGACTTCAAGTGGCAAGGCACCCACTACCTTTGCCGCCGTGTTGGTCAGGTTTTCGTGGTAAGAAAACCACGGTCTTTTGGCTAAAAAATGTCCTTCGACACCATAATTTGCCCAAGCATTTAGTTCTTCTTGGATATAGGTTGCCGCCGTTTTAGGTTGCAACCCTAAGGAATTACCCGTAAAGTACACCGGGTTTTCATTGTGGAAAGTCGGAAAATGAAAGCGCGAACGAAAGGACGCCAAAGGGTCTTGTTGATCTAATTCTTGGGCGAAGGTTAAGCTATTTTCAAATTTCATATGCACGGCTTTATTCGTAACTTTATGGCCACAAATATACACAAGAATGAAGACTCCCTCTCCTATCGACCGCAGCCGTTCAGCAGAATTATTTGAAGCAGCCAAAGGATATTTTCCCGGTGGTGTCAATTCACCAGTGCGCGCTTTTAAATCTGTTGGGGGCACACCGCTTTTTATTGCAAAAGGCGATGGCGCTCAAATTTGGGATGAAGATGGCAATCACTTCATCGACTTTTGTTGCAGTTGGGGACCCCTGATTCATGGACATAACCATCCGCATGTTTTTGAAAAAATTGTAGGAGCGCTGCAAAATGGCGCTAGTTTCGGTGCGCCAACGCGTAAAGAAAACGAGCTCGCCGCATTTATGCTCGAAAGACTGCCCTTTATAGATAAAATTCGATTTACAAGTTCTGGTACCGAGGCCGTCATGAGCGCTTTGCGACTGGCAAGAGGAGCCACAGGTAAAAATAAGATTCTCAAATTTGAAGGTTGTTACCACGGGCATGTCGATGCACTTTTGGTAAAAGCGGGCAGTGGCTTGGTTACTTTTGGCACCTCATCTAGTGCTGGTGTTCCGGAAGCCTTTGCCAATGAAACACTCGTTTTACCACTCAATGATGCCGACGCATTAACCAAGTGCTTTGAAACCCAGCACCAAGATCTTGCCGCGGTCATTATAGAGCCCATACCGGCCAATAATGGCTTGCTATTGCAAGACAAATCCTTTTTAAATCTATTGCGCTCACTCTGTACAAAGTACGGTGTGCTACTCATTTTTGACGAAGTGATTTCGGGCTTCAGAGTAGCATTTGGAGGCGCAGCGGAGCTTTTTGGTATAACACCTGATATCGTTACATATGGTAAAATTATTGGCGGAGGCTTACCTGTTGGTGCCTACGGAGCCAAAAAAGAAATCATGGCGAATGTTTCACCAGAAGGTCCGGTTTACCAAGCAGGCACACTTTCTGGAAACCCAGTTGCTATGGCCGCAGGTCTTGCCCAGCTTGAACTTTGTGCAGCCGATGATTTTTATATCAATCAAGCACAACGCACCCAACAATTTGTAGATAGCATCAACAGTTTTGCCCTTGCACAACAGTATCCAATGGAACTTGTCTGCGTGGGTTCTATATTTTGGTTCTCTTTTAACGGCAAAAAACGCATCACCGCTGCCGATCAGATTGACGGCGACATGACTGCCTTTAATTTTATGCACCATTATCTATTAAATGTGGGTGTCTATTTCGGACCAAGTGGTTACGAGGTTGGTTTTGTGTCTTCGGCCCATACCGATGAGCAATTGGCATTTGCAGCCGAACAAATCAAAGCAGCACTAGCGGCTTTCTATCAAAAGTAATCCCTAGCTTTAGGCTGTGAATTTAGTAACTGGTGCCACCGGACTTCTCGGAAGTCATGTCTTAATTGAGTTAAGCAAACGCAATATGCCGGTTCGGGCCGCATATCGCAACGAACATAAAATTGCAGCCGTGCAAGCGCTGTTTCAATACTATTTCAAAGAAAATGCCGCTGAAAAATGGGCACTCGTCGAATGGATAAAAGCTGACCTTCTCGACATAGAAGACTTAAAGCACCTCGTGAAAGGAAGCACAACTATTTATCATTGTGCAGCACTTGTTTCCTTTTTCAAAGCCGACTTTGAAGCCTGTATTCAACAAAACCGCTATATTACTGCCGATTTAGTTGATCTAGCCAATGAAATGGGTGTCCGACACTTTTGCCACGTGAGCTCCACTGCTTCTATTGGCGGTAAAGAGGACCTCGTAAGTGAAAAGTCTAAATGGGATGAAGGCGGACAGCACAGCGGCTACGGCGTTTCCAAACGCATGGCTGAAAAAGAAGTTTGGAGAGGAATTGAAGAAGGCTTGCGTGCAGTCATTGTGAATCCGTGCGTTATTTTAGGCCCTGCAGCACCAGGTAGTCCGTCTTTGCAAATGCTCGGTACAGCTCAAAAAGGCTTGCGCTTTTACACAAGTGGCGCCAACGCGGTTGTAGATGCCCGAGACGTAGCGTGGGCAATGGTGGAGCTCGTTGAGCAAAATGTGCATGCCGAACGCTTTTTAGTAGTTGGGCCACAACAAACTTTTAGAGACTTATTTGGCGCATTTGCGCAGCAGCTCGGGCGCAAAGCGCCTAGTATTGCTGCGCCTAGAGTGCTTACGCTACTCTTTGCAGCTGTTCACGAACTATGGTGCCATATCTCAGGTAAACGCGAGGGACTCACCATTGAAACAGCGCGTTCTTCGCATGAAGTCTTGCGCTATGACCGCAACAAAATCGAACAACAATTGTCATTTAAATATACGCCATTGGCAGATATCATTCAAAACATGATCGCCGGGCAAGCTTTTATAGAAAAAAACGTCACACCTTGAGTCGAAAACTGATCATTTTCATCGGTATATTTTACCTTGTAGGTATCGTTGGTATGTCTTTTGGGGCCTACAAATCTTTTTTTGTGGGCTTATCTTTCTTTCATTTATTGCTGTCTTTTGGCATTCTCTTATTAGGCAGAAAAACACACACACCGACCTTTTGGCTTTTCATCGGCATAGCCTTTGCAACCGGAATGCTAGTTGAATGGATCGGCGTGCATACTGGTTATTTATTCGGCAGCTACGGCTACGGAACGGTTTTAGGACCAAAACTTTTAGGCGTTCCGCTCATTATAGGCATCAACTGGGCGATGCTCAGCATTGTGAGTGCTGCACTGCTTTCCACGCTCAAATTGAATTTTTGGATTGAAGTGCTTGTCGCGGCAACCTTAATGGTATTTCTAGACTTTTTAATGGAACCTGTGGCAGTCAAGCTCGGGTTTTGGTGCTGGAAGGGCGGAATAATTCCAATCTATAACTATGTGTGTTGGTTTGTTACCGCTGTTTTTTTACAGTTTGTCTTGCGCAAATGGCGCCTCAATGAGGCAAACAATGTGGCGGTGGCGTTGTTTATTTACATGACAATTTTCTTTACTTTTTTAAACTTTCGCTTATGAGTTGGTGGGGTCCGGTAGTTACACTTGCTACTTTTTTCGGGATGGAATTTATGGCGTGGGCTACGCACAAGTATGTCATGCACGGCATTATGTGGTATTTTCATAAAGATCACCATCAGGTAGAACCAGGTTTTTTCGAGAAAAACGACGTCTTCTTTTTGATTTATGCTATTCCTTCTTGGTTGTGTATCATGCTTGGACTCATGAACCAAAACTACCTCCCTGTTTGGATTGGCTTCGGCATTGCCGCCTATGGATTGGCTTATTTCCTCATCCACGACGTGTACATCCACCGCCGTTTTAAATGGCTGCGCGATATTGAGCATCCTTATTTTTATGCCATCCGCAGAGCACACAAAATGCACCACAAACATCTAGGTAAAGCACATGGCGAATGTTTTGGGATGCTTTTAGTACCTATCCGTTTTTATATCGACAGCGCCAAACAATTTAAAAAACAACACAACGCATGAGTCTGTACGCTTGGGTCATCTTACTTTCTTTTGCAGGGCCTTTTGCACTCAGCTTTGATAAAAAGGTGGCTTTTTTTAAAGAATGGCGTTTTGTAATCATCGCAACACTTATTGTTGCTGTTCCTTTTCTCATTTGGGATGAGTTGTTTACCCAATGGGGCGTTTGGGGCTTCAACCCTAAATACTTATTAAAGGTTTATTTGGGGCAACTACCACTAGAAGAGGTCTTGTTTTTTATAGTTATTCCTTACAACTTCATTTTTATATTGAAAGTCATTCAGGCCTATTTTCCAAATAGAAATCGAAAGCGCATCGCGCCGTTTTTTGCCTTTATCTTTATAGCTACTTCTGCCCTTTGGATTTTATTGTACGGCACCAATTATTACACTTTCCTGGCTACATTTTTAAGTGCCGTACTTACAATTTTATTGCGCAACAAAAGTTGGTACCAAGATTTTATGTGGGCGTATTTGCTCTGTCTCATTCCGTTTTTTATCGTCAATGGCATTCTCACCGGAGCGGTTACGGAAGTTCCAATTGTCTGGTACAGTGGACAACACATCATTGGCTGGCGCATGATCAGCATCCCTTTTGAAGACCTCTACTACAACTATTCCTTGCTCTTGCCACTTACCTGGATGTATTTTTCTTTAAAAAATCGCAAGGAAAATTGATTTTGTATTTTGAAAAATTAAAAAAATAATTAACTTTGTCGCCCCTAGCAAAGCAAAGGCCGCGCAACAATGGGGGTTTTAAGCGAGAATAGCTCAGTTGGTAGAGCACGACCTTGCCAAGGTCGGGGTCGCGGGTTCGAATCCCGTTTCTCGCTCTTTTGAGCTCGAGTGGTGGAATCGGTAGACACGCCGGACTTAAAATCCTGTGGGCATTTGCCC
>JAXITO010000020.1:0-21393 GCA_034680045.1 Crocinitomicaceae bacterium
CTTTACGCACAATACCTCAATAACGATGGTAAAGTAACTGTCAACGAACTTGGCGGTTGGGAATGCGCAAAATGCCACTATTAATTAAGTAATAACCATACTTGTCGAAATAAGACCATGGAAATGTCAAAAAAATATTGGAAAGGTATTGACGAACTCAAGCAAACTCCTGAGTTCATCAAGAACAAAGATCAAGAATTTCCAAACCAACAAACAGTTGAAGACTTCTTAGCCGATGAAAACCTCGCTGAGTCTTCTACTGCGCGTCGCGACTTCTTGAAATTCTTAGGTTTCTCAGTTGCTGCAGCTACACTTGCAGCTTGTGAGGCACCGGTCACGAAAGTTGTTCCTTATGCAGTAAAGCCTGAGAACGTTACACCCGGTATGCCAACTTGGTATGCAAGTACGTATTACGATGGTGCTTCGTACGCGAGCATCATGGTCAAGACACGCGAAGGTCGTCCGATCTTTATCAAAGGCAACAAAGACTTCGGTTTTACCAAAGGCGGTACCAATCCACAAATTATTGCATCTGTTTTAGGTCTCTACGATTCCGCTCGTTTGGCGCAGCCACTTGCAAATCAACAAAAGGCAAGTTGGGCAACTGTCGACACCGCAATTAGCGCAGCTATTGCCAAAGCCAAAAAAGTAACCCTACTTTCTAATACAGTTATTTCACCATCTATTCAACGCGCTATCTCAGAAATGGCCACTAAGTTGAATGGAGAAGGAGGTTCGAAGTTTGAACATATTCAATACGATGCCATTTCTTACGCAGGTATGCGCGAGGCCAACATGCTCAATTTCGGAGCACGCATCATCCCAAGCTACGACTTCTCAAAAGCAAAAACAATCGTCAGTATCGCTGCCGATTTCTTGAGCACTTGGTTGTTGCCTACAGAATTTGCAGTACAATACGGTATGGGACGCAACCCAGAAGCAGATTGGATGTCTAAACACTTCCAATTTGAATCCGTTCTTTCAGTAACAGGTTCTAATGCCGATGTTCGTGGCATGATCAAACCATCTGAAGAAGCTGCAGTACTTGCCTACATCATCAAAGCTTTAGGCGGTAATCCAGGCACAACAGCAAACGCTGGTTCATGGAAAGCAGCAGCCGACAAAGCTGTGGCAGCCCTTAAAAAATCTAAAAAAGAATCTATTGTTGTTGCTGGTTCTAACAACATTGGTGTGCAGCAATTGGCAAACCAACTCAACAACATGTTGGGTGCCTATGGTTCAACAATAGATCTAAACACAACCATTAACTTACATCAGTCACAAGATGCCAAAGCCCTCAAATTAGCTGCAGATGTTGCCGCTGGAAAAGGTCCTGAGGTACTTATCATGATGGGTGTCAATCCAGTATACAGCATGCCAAATGGCGCTGCATTTGCAAAAGGATTGAAATCAATTACAACGGTAGCTATTTCTTCTTTCGAAGACGAAACAGCAAGCCAGTGTACTTATGTATGTCCTGATCACCACCAATTAGAAAATTGGACAGATCACATGGCGAAGTCAAACGTATACGCAGTTGGGCAACCAACTATTCGTCCTTTGCACAATACAGCAAGTGCCTTAGAATCACTTTTAGTTTGGAATGGTAGCGCAACGCGCGGCGGTCAAGACTCCGCTGTTGCTTACGACTACATCAGAGGCACTTTTATGGCCATGAACCCAACAGGTGATTTCAACTACCTTACACACAACAGCTGCACAGCTGTCGCAACAATTCCTTCGACATTAGCTTACGCTGCTGCAGCACTTAAAGAACTTCCTAAGTCTTCAGACACAGAGGTCGTTTTCTATCAAAAAGCAGCAATTGGCAACGGTGATTTCGCAAACAACCCTTGGTTGCAAGAGATGCCAGACCCAATTACTAAAGTTACCTGGGACAACTACATCACCATGAACCCAGTCGAGATGGAAGGTAAATACGCCACTACCTACGACCAAGAACATGGCCTTAATTTAGCTACAGTTTCAGTTAACGGAAAATCAGTAACTCTTCCTGTATATCCATTGCCAGGCCAAGCGCCTAAAACAATCGGTATAGCTTTAGGTTACGGCCGTGGCGCCAATGGCGAAAACATTGGTAAAGCTGCATTCCAAACTAAAGAATACGGCGGACACGCTAAATCCGAAGATGGTAAATTAACGCCAATCGGGGCAAATGTTTTTGGAATGGTTGCCACAGGTGCTACGCTTCTTTATAGTGGAGCTGCTAAAGTAACAGCTGCTGAAGGTACTTACCCAATTGCCGCAACCCAAATTCACCACACCGTGATGGGTCGCCACTCAATTGTGCGTGAAACAACCCTTTCTATCTTTAAGAACAACGAAAAAGACGCCTTCAACGAAGGTCATAAATTACAGAAACTAGACAAGCACGGCAAGCACGTCGAGGCTCCAATTTCGGAGTTTGACTTGTGGGCAGCACACCCAGTAGAAAAAATTGGTCACCGTTGGGGAATCTCCATTGACCTTTCTTCTTGTATTGGTTGTGGCTCATGTCTCATTGCATGTCAGTCAGAAAACAACGTACCAGTTGTCGGTAAAGACGAAGTACGTCGTGGTCGCGAAATGCATTGGTTGCGCATTGACCGCTACTTTGCATCTGATGAAGAAGCAGCAGTTGGTACTAAAAAAGACAAAGAGACATTCAGCTACGACAACGCAGAAATTGCAGCTTTAAATCCTGCTGTAGTTCACATGCCTTTAATGTGTCACCACTGTAACCACGCGCCATGCGAAACCGTATGTCCGGTTGCAGCAACAACACACTCTAACGAAGGTTTGAACCAAATGGCTTACAACCGTTGTATCGGTACCCGTTACTGCGCTAACAACTGTCCTTACAAAGTACGTCGTTTCAACTGGTTCAACTACCCTTCATACAAGAAGTTCACCGAAGTAAACCCTGCACAAGACGACCTCGGCCGCATGGTGCTCAATCCAGACGTTACTGTTCGTACACGTGGTGTCATGGAAAAATGTTCACTTTGTGTGCAACGCATTCAAGCGACTAAATTGGTTGCGAAGAAAGAAGCCCGTACAATTGCCGATGGCGAGTTTGCAACAGCATGTTCTGATGCTTGCCCTACAGACGCAATCGTTGTTGGCGACTGGAACGACCTCAAATCAATGATCCGCGAGAAATCAGAAGGTATTCGTGCCTACCAAGCGCTCGAAGAAGTTGGTGTGAAACCAAACGTATGGTATCAAGTGAAAGTGCGCAATGAAGACAATTCCTTGCTCAATCATATTCAAGTAGCTGACCAAGCTCATCATTAATCATTATCAATTAAACTACTGCAATGCAAAAGGAAGCAGCAATCAGAGAGCCCCTCATTTTAGGTCACAAAACCTATCATGACGTAACAGAAGATGTTTGTCGTCCGATTGAGGACAAAGCACCTAAAATGTGGTATATTCTTTTCGGAATAGCCCTTGTAATTGGTCTTTACGGTGTAGGTAGCATCTTGTACCTACTCGGAACCGGAATCGGTGTTTGGGGTCTAAACAAAACTATTGGCTGGGCATGGGATATCACCAACTTCGTATGGTGGGTAGGTATTGGTCACGCCGGTACACTCATTTCGGCAGTACTTCTCCTTGTCCGTCAAAAATGGCGTATGGCAATCAACCGTTCAGCGGAGGCCATGACCATCTTTGCGGTATTCATGGCGGGTACATTCCCACTCATTCACATGGGTCGTTTGTGGGTAGGTTATTGGGTAATGCCTATTCCTAACCAATTCGGTTCTTTGTGGGTGAACTTCAATTCACCACTTCTCTGGGACGTTTTTGCGATTTCTACCTATTTATCAGTTTCATTAGTGTTCTGGTATATCGGCCTCATCCCTGACTTCGCAACAATTCGTGACCGCGCTAAAAAGCCGCTCGCAAGAAAGATGTACGGCATCCTTTCTTTTGGCTGGTCGGGTCGTGCAAAGCACTGGAATCGTTTTGAACTCGTTTCATTGGTTTTAGCAGGTTTGGCTACACCTCTTGTATTCTCGGTTCACTCCATCGTATCCTTTGACTTTGCTACTTCAGTGATTCCAGGATGGCACACTACCATTTTCCCACCATACTTCGTTGCTGGTGCGGTATTCTCTGGTTTTGCCATGGTACAAACACTACTCTTGATCATGCGTAAGGCCATGGGCTTAGAAGCATATATCCACACCAAGCACGTAGAGTACATGAACATCGTTATCATGGTAACGGGTTCAATTGTAGGAACAGCTTACATCACTGAGCTTTTCATCTCTTGGTACTCAGGTGTAGAATACGAATCATACGCATTTATCAACCGTGCTACTGGTCCTTACTGGTGGGCATACTGGTCGATGATGACCTGTAACGTGATTTCTCCGCAATTAATGTGGATCCGCAGTTTGCGTCGCAGCTTGCTTTTCACATTCTTTATTTCTATCGTAGTAAACATCGGTATGTGGTTTGAGCGTTACGTGATCATCGTTACTTCCATCCACCGCGATTACATTCCGGCTGCATGGAGTATGCACTTCCCAAGCCATATCGATATCGCTGTTTACATCGGTACCATCGGTTTATTCTTTGTATTCTTCCTTTTGTTTGCACGTTACTTCCCAGTACTTGCACTCAACGAAGTCAAAACCATTTTGAAAGGCTCTGGTCAATCTTACAAAGAGTCACCAGATTATCACAAACATCATTAAGCAAAGGCTATGTCAGATAAAGTTCTATACGTAATGTATGATGACGATGAAGTGCTCAAAAACAGCGCTAAGCAGCTCGTCGCAAAAGGAGTGAAGATCTCTGAAGTATTCTCTCCGTTCCCAATTCACGGAATCGATCCAATCATCGGTGTTAAAAACACACGTTTGGGCATCATGGCCTTCCTTTATGGCCTAACTGGTTTAACCCTTGCAACCGTCGGTATGCGCTACTTCATGATCGTAGACTGGCCAATGAACATAGGTGGTAAACCAAACTTCTCTTATTTAGAGAATATGCTTGCCTTTGTTCCGATTACATTTGAGTTCACAGTAATGTGTGCAGCTCACGGAATGGCAATTACCTATTTACTGCGCAACAAGACTTTGCCAGGTATGCCAGCTCAAAATCCTGACCCACGCACTACAGATGACAAATTTGTAATGGAGATTCGCCTCAGCGAAAACCATAAAGTAACTGAAGCAGAGCTTGACGGCATGTTGCAAGAAATCGGTTACCTCGAATTGGATAAAAAAGAAATTAAATAAGTACAGGGCCACATGAAAAAAATCGTTTACACAGCATTTAGTGGTGCAGCCTTGACAATGTCATTGCTATTGAACTCCTGCTTGTCTAATGCAGACAGCCCGGGTTTAGAATATGCGCCAGATATGTACCGCACACCTGGCATCGAAACTTACGTTGATTACGGCGAAGTTCGTGGTCGTATCGATGAATCTAAGAAAGGTAATTTGTCGGCAATGACGCCACCTCGCAATACCATTCCTTTTTATGGAACCGATTCATCTGAGGTCAAGTTAATGTTGCCTTATTTCCGCAAACCAAATGTTGCTTTCCGCGAAACACACGGTTTGTTTGGTTGGGACTACTCAACTGCCGATGAATATACGCTTGCCGTTGCAGACAAAAATCCATTATTGTTGAATGCAACAAATGCAGAACTAGTCATCACTAAAGGTAAAGAACTCTTTACTGCTATGTGCCAGCATTGTCACGGTGAAAAAGGTGACGGAAACGGCCCAATGGTGGCTTCAGGTGCATATGCCGGAGTGCCTAACTACGTTGGGTTAGCTGCTACTGAAGGGCAAATGTTCTATTCAATATACTATGGTAAAGGAATGATGGGCGCACATGGTTCTATTCTAAATAAAAAAGAAATTTGGACTATCGTTCATTATATCCGTCGTCTACAAGATGCAAACTACGGCAAATTTGATGCTACAGGTGCAGCAGTTGTAGGCGCAGTTTCAGACACGACAAACGCGAATTAATCAAGAAGAGCAATGGAATTTCAAATCACCAAAAAAGCGAAAAACGTAGCATTTGGCCTAATGGGCTTTGGTGCGCTCCTTACTATAATCGGTGTTGCGCTTACTGCGTCAGACCACCATTTTTTGACACGTTTCTTGGCTTCAGGCCTTATTAGCGGTTTCTTCTTTTTTGCATTGGGTTTAGGGGCTCTTTTCTTCCTTTCCCTTAAATATGCAACTGAAACAGGTTGGTACGCTGCGGTAAAACGCGTCATTGAAGCAGTAGCTGGCTTTTTACCAGTGGGCATGATTGTTCTTGGCGTGGTATTGTTAGTCATTACAATTGCTGATGGTGCCCACATCTATTCTTGGATGGATCCAGAAGTGAAGGCGCATGATGAAGTTGTGCGTCACAAAGCTGCTTACCTCAATCCAATTTTCTTCTGGATCAGAACACTTGTTTATTTCACAACTTACTACTTATTCTACCGTGGTTTCAGAAACCGTTCCCTTGAAGAAGACAAAGTAGGCGGTACCGAAATTCACTTTAAGAACTACAGAAGAGGTGCGCACTTCCTCATCTTCTTTGCTGTATTTAGTTCTACATCTGCATGGGACTGGATCATGTCAATCGACGTGCATTGGTTCTCTACACTTTTCGGATGGTATACATTTGCAGGTATGTGGTGTTCTACTATGGTAGTGTTGGTTTTAACTACTCTTTACCTCAAGACCCTCGGTTACCTTCCAAATGTCAATGATTCACACATCCACGACCTCGGTAAATGGACTTTCGCTACATCATTCCTTTGGTCTTACATGTGGTTCTCACAATTCATGCTCATTTGGTACGCAAACATCGGTGAAGAGGTGGTTTACTTCCAACTTCGAATTGCAGAATTCAAGTACCTCTATTTCGGAATGTTCATTATCAACTTTGCATTCCCGATGTTGATCCTTATGTCTCGCGATGCAAAGCGCAATGCAGGTATCCTCATGTTTGTAGGTCTCATGATCTTAATTGGTCACTGGTTAGATGTCTACATCATGGTTTCAGCAGGAGCTTTAGGAGCAAACGCTAAAATTGGAGCATTGGAAATCGGAATGGCTTTATTAATGGCAGGTGTTTTTATTTTTGTAGTACTTCGCAATCTTACAAAAGCACCACTTACTCCTGTCAATCACCCATTCTTGGATGAAAGTAACCACCACGAAATTTAATTTGAAGACAATATAAAAAGTCATGGAAAATAAATTAATCATTTTACTTGTCATTGTTTTAGGCGCTATTGCTATTGCTCAATTGGTGCGCATCTATGAAATCTCTGCCAAGTTGCGCAAAACGCAAGAGCACGAGATCTCTAACCGAGACAACAATCTTAATGGCCGCATGTTGTTTGCCTTTATGTTCTTGTTCTTCGGTTTCTTTATTTACTTAATGCAAGCCTATGGTTGGACCGGCCGTGGTTCCGCAGCATCTGTTGAAGGTGTAGAAATGGATTGGTTGTTGAATCTAAATTTTGTGATCATTGTCGCCGTTTTCTTTTTGACCAATTTCTTATTGTTCTTTTTCTCATGGCGCTATGTAAGAAAACCTGGCGTTCCGGCTTTCTATTACCCGCACAACAACAAGCTGGAAATGCTCTGGACAGTTGTTCCAGCAATAGTGCTTGCTGTTATCATTATCTTAGGTCTTCAAACCTGGAGTAACCTTTCAGGCCCATCAAAACCTGAAGCAGAAAAAATCGAGTTGTTTTCTAAGCAATTTGACTGGACTGCACGTTATTCAGGAGCCGACAATACCTTAGGTCTTTATGATTACAAACTGACCCTTGATAACAATGAATTGGCGCTCTTGACAACCAATACCATCGATTCTGCCCTGAACAACATGTTCAATAGTGCAACTGGTATCCGTAGTCTTCAAAAATTATTGAACAACCGCGACACCATTTTCAGTGACTCCACACTGAATGTATTGAAAATGGACCTTTCAAGAAAAGAAAGATTGTATCGTTTCCTTACTCAAATGAAGCAAAATCACAATCCTAAATTGGATGCATGTGCTTGGGACGACATCATTCAAAAAGACACCCTTTACTTGTGCAAAGGTCAAGAGTACGAAATTGCGCTTCGTTCAAAAGATGTCATTCACTCAGCTTACTTCCCGCATTTCCGTGCCCAAATGAACACTGTACCGGGTATGGCCACGCGCATGAAGTTTACGCCTAACATGACCACAAAAGAAATGCGTCAAGAGAAGAATGATGAAAATTTCAATTACATCTTGATGTGTAACAAAATTTGTGGAGGTGCTCACTACAAAATGAAAATGGTAGTTGTAGTTCTTGATAAAGCGGCGTACAGAAAATGGATGGATGGTAAAAAGAAAGTGACTTTCAAAGACCAATACTTCCCTGTAGCAGCAGCTCCTACAACAGCGGCACCGGCTGACACCACGGCAGTAACAATGAATTAATTTTTAGCAACGATAAAAAAATAAGTAATGGCTTCACACGACGCACACGCACACGGACATCATGAGGATCACCACCATCATGAGGAGCATTTTATCTCTAAATACATCTTTTCGCAAGATCACAAAATGATCGGAAAGCAGTTCTTAATGACTGCTGTCTTCATGGGTCTTGTTGCAATGATGTTGTCTATTCTTTTTAGAATTCAATTGGCTTGGCCAGGAGAAAGTTCAGATTTCCTTTCTTTCTTTTTAGGTGAGAAATGGGCGCCAAACGGTGTTTTAAAGGAAGACATGTATCTTGGTTTGGTTACCATTCATGGTACTATCATGGTATTCTTCTTGTTGACAGGTGGTTTATCTGGTACGTTCTCTAACATCCTCATTCCATTACAATTGGGAGCACGCGATATGGCTTCTGGCTTCCTCAATATGCTTTCCTATTGGATGTTTGCGATGTCATCTATTATCATGTTGATTTCTTTGTTTGTTGAGTCAGGGCCTGCAATGGCTGGTTGGACAGTTTACCCACCACTTTCTGCCTTACCTCAAGCTGTTTCAGGTTCAGGTTTGGGTATGACACTTTGGTTGGTATCCATGACCATCTTTATTGCATCTTCCTTAATTGGTTCCCTCAACTACATCGTTACAATCATCAATTTGCGTACTCAAGGCATGACCATGACACGCATGCCATTAACAATCTGGGCGTTCTTTGTAACGGCCATCTTAGGTGTACTTTCCTTCCCAGTTCTATTGTCGGCAGCGTTGCTATTAACAATGGACCGCTTAATGGGTACGTCTTTCTATCTTTCTGATATCATTGTTGGAGGCGAAATGCTCACCAATCACGGAGGTTCACCAATTCTTTACCAACACTTATTCTGGTTCTTAGGTCACCCTGAGGTTTATATCGTATTGTTACCAGCACTAGGTTTATCTTCTGAAATTATTGCCACGAATTCACGCAAACCAATCTTTGGTTACAAAGCCATGATTGGTTCTATCTTGGCCATTGGTTTCTTGTCCTTCATTGTATGGGGTCACCACATGTTTGTGACTGGTATGAATCCATTCCTAGGAAGTGTATTCGTATTCACCACCCTCTTAATTGCCATTCCATCTGCTGTAAAAGTATTTAACTACATCACGACACTCTGGAAGGGTTCACTCGTCTTGACACCAGCAATGTTATTTGCTATTGGTTTGGTATCTACGTTCATCACTGGTGGTGTAACGGGTATCATCTTAGCTGACTCCGCTCTTGACATCATGTTGCACGATACTTACTTTGTTGTGGCTCACTTCCATATTGTAATGGGTATGTCAGCAGTATTCGGGATGTTCGCAGGTGTTTACCATTGGTTCCCTAAAATGTTCGGCCGCATGATGAATACCCGTTTAGGTTATGCACACTTTTGGGTAACTTTAATTGGTGCTTATGGCGTATTCTTCCCAATGCACTTTGTTGGTTTGGCAGGAGCTCCACGTCGTTACTACGATTACTCATCTTACAGTGAGTTTGACAACAATTCATTTGAACTGATGATGGACCTCAACCAAATCATTACTGTGTTTGCCATTCTTGCTGCACTTGGTCAAGTGATATTCCTCTTTAATTTCTTCTATAGCATTTTCAGAGGCCCTAAAGCACCGCAAAACCCTTGGAATTCAACTACACTTGAGTGGACAACTCCAGTAGAAGCAATCCACGGCAACTGGCCAGGCGATCTACCAACTGTACACCGTTGGCCTTATGACTACTCTAAGCCTGGAGCATCACAAGATTTCATTACGCAAATTACGCCGCTTGAAGAAGGCGAAGAAGAACATTAGTCTTCAAATTAAACGATACAAAAAAGGCCCGAAATATCGGGCCTTTTTTGTTGTATAAAATATCGGATGGAGGACGATTATGTTTTGAGTTCCAATTGAATTCAAAGTATGACTCGAAACTCAGACGCTTGATTTGATCTTCAAACGATCCAAGCAATTCAAGTTTAGCGTTCCATATCTAATTCTCGAGAAACGACCTCAAGCTCTTTATAAAATTCAGGTCCAAAAGCTCTGACCAGTGGTTCTTTCAAAAATTTGTAAACGGGTACATCAAGTTTTTCACCACAAGCACAGGCTGGCTCACAGATGTCCCATTTTTCATAGTTGAGCGCAGTATATTCGTTGAATTGTTTGGTTCGGATAGGGTAGAGGTGACAGGAGATGGGTTTGATAAAATCAATTTGGCCTTCTCTGTGCGCTTTTTCAATAGCACATTTGGCTGTGTTGGTTTGGTCGAAGTAGACAAATGCGCACTCTTTTCCGTTGACTAGGGTTGTGGCGGGTTCAAAATCTTCATCTTCGTAAACAACGCCGTGAGCTTCAATAGCTGCAATACCTTCAGGTCGCATGTACGGGCGTATTTTGTCTAGATTGGCCACCATAATGTCAACTTCTTCTTTCTTAACGGGAGCGCCTCCGTTGCCTTCTATACAGCAAGCACCTTTGCACGCGGTTAAGTCGCAAACAAATTGTCTTTCAAAGATTTGGGTAGAGACAATTTTATCTTGGATTTCTACTAACATTTTACAAAGATACACGATGATTTTGTGGATTAATTTAAAATCTATATATTTGCATCACATTTGTAGATGATAGGAACGAGGGGACGCAAGTCCCCTCTTTTTTTCAGCTATCCCTGCGAATTCAAGAACAACACCATATGTTAGAACAAAAGCTGATACAAGCACTTATAGACGAACGCATCGCAGAACTAGGCAACGGCCTTTATGTTGTCGATTTGCGTATTTCGCCTACCAACGTCATTCATGTCGAGTTAGACAAGTTAAAAGGCGGTGTAAGTGTAAGCGATTGCATGTCAGTTTCTCGCAATATCGAGCACAACCTCGATCGCGAGCAAGCTGATTTCGAGTTGCACGTTTCATCAGCTGGCTTGGACAAACCAATTCGTCATATCAACCAATTTGCTAAAAATGTTGGTCGCAGTTTCAAGGTTTTACCAGAAGGCGGAGAGCAGTTTGAAGCTGAACTTATTAAAATGTCTGACGACAACTTGGTTTTCAAGCAGCGTATGCAAGTTCGCGACGAAGTAAAAAAGAAAAAAGTTTGGGTAGAAGAGTTTATAGAACTGCCCTACAATCAAATAAAAGAAGCAAAAATTGTAATCTCATTTAAGTAAGCCCCATGAACAGTTTGGAACTTGTTGACTCATTTTCGGAGTTTAAAGAACTTAAAAACATTGACAAACAAACGATGCAGCACGTCCTCGAAGACGTCTTTCGTGCCATGCTCAAAAAGAAGTTCAACACCGACGAACATATTGATATCGTTGTCAATATTGACAAAGGTGATGTCCAAATCTTCTTGAATAAAGAAATTGTAGACGACGGCGAAGTTGAAGATCCGAATACAGAAATCGCTTATTCTGATGCCATCAAAATTGAGCCTGACTTCGAGATCGGAGAAGAAGTTACCGAAGAATTCAAATTCGGCGATTTCGGACGTCGCAATGTCTTGGCTTTGCGTCAAAACCTCATTTCGCGTATTATGGAGCTTGAAAAAGACCAACTATACAACAAATACAAAGAGCGTATTGGCGAGATCGTTACCGGCGAAGTTTACCAAGTCTGGAAAAAAGAAATCCTGATTATGGACGACGACAACAACGAACTCATTTTGCCGAAATCAGAGCAAATTCCTTCTGATTTCTTCAAAAAAGGGGAGTCTGTTCGTGCAGTTGTAGCTAAAGTTGACATGCGCAATAGCACACCTGTTATTATTCTTTCACGTACCGCTCCAGAATTCCTAGAGCGTTTGTTCGAACTCGAGGTGCCAGAAGTATTTGATGGCCTCATTACCATCAAGAAAATTGTCCGCGAACCAGGAGAGCGTGCTAAAGTTGCAGTTGAGTCCTATGACGACCGCATTGACCCAGTAGGGGCTTGTGTCGGTATGAAAGGCTCCAGAATTCACGGAATCGTTCGCGAGTTACGCAACGAAAACATCGACGTCATCAACTATACGTCTAACCAACAATTACTCATTCAACGCGCCCTGTCGCCTGCCAAGATTACCTCCATGGAAATCCTAGAAGATGACAAACGCGTCAAAGTTTTCCTTCGTCCAGACCAAGTTTCTTTGGCAATTGGTAAAGGGGGTAACAACATCAAACTCGCAGGTAAATTATGCGGATTTGAAATCGACGTCTACAGAGATGGCGAAGTAGATATCGAAGATGTCGACCTCGAAGAATTTGCAGATGAAATTGATAGCTGGATCATCGATGAACTCAAAGCAATTGGTTGCGATACCGCAAAATCAGTGCTTGAAATCAGTGTAGACGACCTCGTGTCGCGCACCGACCTCGAAAAAGAAACTATCGAAGAAGTATTCCGTATTTTGAAAGCGGAATTTGAATAACTTTAATACCAATAAGGAGCGCAACAGTAGATTATGGCGGGAAAACCGATTCGTTTAGGAAAAGCAGCAGGAGAATTGAATGTAGGAATACCGACAATCGTCGAGTTTCTAGGTTCAAAAGGAATTGTCATTGACCCTACTCCAACATCTCGTTTGGAGCAGGAGCACTATGAGATTTTATGCCAAGAGTTTGCTGCAGACCAAAGCATGAAAGAGCAGTCTAAAGCTGCTTTGCGTCGCGAGAAGCGAGAGTCTTTGTCTTTAAAAGACAAACCATTAGATGAGCAAAAACCAGCGCCTGTCATCGAAGATGAAGACGAAGGAGACATCAACTTAGAGGAAATCAAGCGCCAAGTGCTTAGCGAAGCGCCGCCTAAAGCGCCAGAGCCTAAGGTCGAAGAAGTAGCCCCTGTTGTGGAAGAAGTTGCGCCTGTTGAACCTATCGCGGAAGTAAGCGAGAACAAAGTAAACGTCATAGGTAAAATTGATCTCGACGCCATTAATCAAAGAACGCGTCCAGACAAGAAAAAAGAAAAAGTTGTTGAAAAACAACCAGTTGCTGCCCCAGTTGTTCCAAAGCCAGAGCTTGTAAAAGAGGCTCCTGCCCCTCAACCTGAGCCTAAAGAAGAACCAGCAGCTAAGGCACCTGAAATCGAAACCATTCGCGCCACACGCCAAACCCTAACTGGCCCCACCGTATTAGGTAAAATTGAGCTACCAGTTGAGCGTCAGCGCACGCCAGTTGCTTCTTCATCTGAAGACGCCAACTCCAAACGCAAACGCAAACGCATTAAAAAGGTAGAGGTCAGCAACACGCCAAACAACAATACCAACAAACCAAAAGCCGCCAAGGCCGAAATCTCTGAACACGACATTCAAAAAGAGATCAAAGATACCCTAGCGCGCCTTTCAAATCAAGGTGGTAAGTCTAAGGCTTCCAAAAATCGCCGTCAAAAACGCGATAACTACGCTCAACGTCGCCAAGAAGAAATGGCAATGGCTGAACTCGAAGAAAAGACACTTAAACTCACCGAGTTTGTGACCGTTTCTGAGCTTGCCTCCATGATGAACGTACAGCCGACACAAGTCATTTCTGTTTGTATGTCATTGGGTATTTTTGCCTCTATTAATCAACGATTAGATGCAGAAACCATTCATATTGTCGCCGACGAATTTGGTTTTGAAACCGAATTCATCAGTGCTGAACTTCAAGATGCCATTACTGTAGTTGAAGATCAGCCAGAAGACCTCATTTCACGCCCGCCAATTATTACCGTTATGGGTCACGTTGACCACGGTAAAACTTCCTTACTTGACCGCATCCGAAACGCCAACGTTACAGAAGGCGAAGCAGGTGGAATCACACAGCACATCGGTGCGTATTCCGTTACGCTCAAGGATAACCGCAAAATGACTTTCCTCGATACACCAGGTCACGAAGCCTTTACGGCGATGCGTGCTCGCGGTGCGCAGGTTACTGACGTCGCTATCATTATTGTAGCTGCAGACGACGACGTCATGCCGCAAACAAAAGAAGCCATTTCGCATGCGCAAGCGGCCAACGTTCCAATGATTTTTGCGATCAACAAAATCGACAAGCCAGGAGCTAACCCTGACCGCATCCGCGAACAACTTTCTGCCATGAACATCCTCGTTGAAGACTGGGGTGGAAAATACCAAGTACAAGAAATTTCTGCAAGACAGAACTTAAATATTGATGCCCTCCTGGATAAAGTTTTATTAGAAGCTGAACTCCTGGACCTCAAAGCAAACCCAGCCAAAAACGCTGTCGGAACCGTCATCGAATCTTCCCTTGACAAAGGAAAAGGTTATGTCACCAACATGCTTGTAGAAGCAGGCACCATGCGCATTGGCGACGTCATCCTCGTGGGTCGTTACTACGGTCGCGTTCGCGCCATGCAAGACGAACATGGGCAAGCGCTCAAAGAAGCGGGTCCGGCGCAGCCAGTATCCGTTCTAGGTATTGGCGGTGCACCAAGTGCAGGTGACAAATTCAACGTCTTAGACGACGAAAAAGAAGCCAAATCAATTGCGCAAAAACGCGAGCAGCTCTACCGTGAGCAAGGTTTGCGCACCACCAAACACATTACCCTCGACGAAATCGGGCGTCGTTTGGCTATCGGAGACTTCAAAGAACTCAACATCATCGTTAAAGGTGACGTCGACGGATCTATCGAAGCACTCTCAGACTCCTTACTCAACCTATCGACAGAAGAAATCCAAATCAATATCGTACACAAAGGCGTTGGTGCCATCACCGAAGCCGATGTCAACTTGGCTTCTGCCTCTGATGCAATTATCGTTGGTTTCCAAGTTCGTCCTACTTTATCAGCTCGTAAACTCGCCGAGACCGAACAAATCGATATCAGAATGTATTCAATTATCTATAAGGCCATTGAAGAAATCAAAGCGGCTATGGAAGGAATGCTTTCACCAGATATCGAAGAGAAAGTACTCGGTTCAGCAGAAGTGCGCGAAACCTTCGACATCACGAAAGTTGGTACTATTGCAGGTTGTTATGTACTCGATGGCATCATCAAACGCAGCTCCAAAATACGCCTTATCCGCGACGGAATTGTGGTACACTCAGGTAGCCTAGGCTCATTGAAACGCTTTAAAGACGACGTGAAAGAAGTCAAAAACAACTACGAATGTGGTTTGAATATCGATAAATTCAACGATATTAAAATTGGCGATATCATCGAAGCTTACGAAGAAGTTGAAGTGGCAAGAAAATTATAAACCCCAAGTGCAAAGCTTATTTTCATTAGTTTTGTAAGACAAAAAAATAGAAATTATGGGCAAATTCGGACCAACTGAAATCATCCTCATCCTTGCAATTGTTTTACTATTCTTTGGTGGTAAAAAAATACCTGAACTCATGAAAGGTTTGGGCAAAGGGGTGAAGGAGTTCAAAGATGCATCTAAAGGCGAAAACACCACCGCAGAAACTTCTACAGAAATTTCCAAAGAAGAAAAATAACTGCATGTACCGATCTATCGCAGAGATTCAGATGGCCTTGCATTCTGGAAAAACGGCATTGGACCTCGTTGAGGAACATTTGTCTCTCATCGAAGCTAACAAGCACCTCAATGCTTTTTTAGAAGTCTTTACTGATTCTGCGCGTGCCCAAGCCCAAGCAGTAGATCAAAAGTTAAAGGCAGGTACCGCTGGTCAGCTTGCTGGCGTCATTATTGGCATCAAAGACAACATTTGTTTCAAGGACCACAAAGTCTCTGCTTCTTCCAAAATATTAGCAGGTTTTGAATCCATCTATACCTCAACTGTTCTGCAACGCCTCATCGATCAAGATGCCATCATTATTGGTAGGCTCAATTGCGATGAATTTGCTATGGGCAGCTCCAATGAAAATTCAGCTTTTGGCCCCGTCCAAAATAATTGGAAAGCCAACTACGTTCCTGGTGGTTCATCTGGAGGTAGCGCTGTAGCTGTTTCCGCTCAACTTTGTACCGTTTCTCTTGGTTCTGATACCGGAGGTTCTGTTCGTCAACCCGCTTCCTGGACAGGTACTTTTGGCATCAAGCCTACCTATGGTCGCCTGAGTCGTTATGGCCTCATCGCATACGCCTCTTCATTTGATCAAATTGGTTTTTTTACCAATGAGCTTTCCGATACCCAACTGCTTTTAAACCTTACCGCCGGAGAAGACCCCTATGATGCCACAAGCTCAAGCAAGTCGTATCAAACCCGAACGAATTTTCCGGATAAACTCAAGATTGGCGTTTTAGCAGAATGCCTCAATCATCCTGGATTAGATCCTGAAATCAAAGCGAAACTCGATCAAACACTTACGGACTTACGAGCCCAAGGTCATGAAATCATCGAGGTGAGCTTTCCTTACCTCGACTACATGGTACCAACCTATTACATACTTACCACCGCCGAGGCGTCCTCTAATTTGTCTCGTTTTGATGGCGTCCACTTTGGTTACCGAAGTGCCGATGCCAAAGGAGTTGAAGAAACATACGTTAAGTCGCGCAGCGAAGGTTTCGGACCAGAAGTACAGCGCCGCATCATGACCGGCACTTTTGTGCTTTCTCATGGCTACTACGATGCTTACTACACCAAAGGTCAACAAGTGCGCCGTGTGCTCAAAGACCGCACTACCGCGCTCCTTCAAGAATGCGATGTGCTTTTGTCTCCAACGACGCCAACTACAGCATTCGAAATGAACGCTGTTAAAGATCCAATTCAAATGTACTTGCAGGATATCTTTACCGTACATGCAAACCTTACAGGCAACCCGGCTATTAGCATGCCATTTGGTATACATAGCAACGAATTGCCTTATGGCATTCAATTAATGGCCCGTGACTTCGAAGAAGATTTACTTTTTCATGCTGCTCAACAAATTCAAAAAGTACTATGATCAAATGGGCTTGCTTATTGTTGTTATTTTTCACTACTGCACTTGCGCAGGGTCAAAAACCACCACATCTAGTGCGCCCCTCAGATTCGCTCGATTCTGATCCGTTTGTCAATACAGTTCAGCAAAGTCTCAAATTATTTTACGCCGATTACGCGAATACCAATACCTACGATTCCATTATAACTGCTCTCAATTATTCTCCTGGGCAAATCCCAACATTTTCTGACTCCGTAATTTGTGAGCGCCTTTCTAAAATGAATGAGCTCACACCCTTTCATTTAGATTGCAACCAAGCTACGCTTTCCACGATCAAGTTTTTTGCTGCTCAGCGCCGTGGCTTCATTCGCGTTGCTTTGGGGCGTTCTGCTTTGTATTTTGATTTATTTGAAGAAAAACTCACAGAATATGGCTTGCCTTTAGAGTTACGCTTCTTATCTGTAATTGAAAGTGGTTTGCGTCCACAAGTCAAATCAAGAGCGGGCGCACTTGGTCTATGGCAATTTATGTACAAAACAGGTCTTTATTTTGGCTTAGAAGAGAATTCCTACATAGATGAGCGCATGGATCCAGAAAAAGCAACAGATGCAGCCTGTAGGTATTTAAAGCAACTCTACGGCATCTATGGCGATTGGAATTTAGCTCTTGCCGCCTATAACGCCGGGCCAGGCAATGTGAACCACGCCATTCGCAAATCAGGAGGAAAAACCACCTACTGGGAAGTACGCCCTTTTTTACCTGCAGAAACACAAGGCTACGTTCCTAATTTCATTGCAGCGGCCTACATGATGACCTACCATGCTGAGTACAACATCATTCCTATGGATGCCAAAATTCACAACGCCCAACTAGACACGATGTGTGTAAAGAGCGGTGTTCATATGCAAACCATTGCCAAGCTTACCGATTGGGAACTCACCGAAATTCAAAGTCTCAATCCTGTATACAAAACAACCTATATCCCCAAAATGACACCTGCACGATGTGTCACGGGCCCATTAGAAAAAATAGGACTTTTGGTCAGTTATGAAGACTCTCTTTACAAACTAGAAGAGGCCATCTACCATCCAAAACCTGTAATCATCGTTCCAGTTGTCATCAAGGATTCAACACAAAATGATACCTTGGCAACCACCACGCCTTTTGCCGACACCTTGCAAACCAATGCTCCCACCACCGCCAACCTCATGTACCACAAAGTAAAAAGTGGTGAAAACATGAGGCAAATTGCCTTGCGTTATGGCGTTAGTATAGAACAAGTGATGGAATGGAACGCACTCCGAACCACCAATATCTATGTCGGTCAGAAACTCACCATTTATACCAACCAAGCTCAGGTGCAAGTGACTCCTGCACCCACACCCACACCGCCTCCACCAGTCAAAAAATATTACACGGTACGCCCTGGCGACACTTTTGGAAAAATTGCCCAACGAAATAACCTCACACAAGCGCAATTACAACGCCTCAATCCTGGGGTAAAAATCAACAGCATTGATATTGGGCAGCGTATCCGCATCAAATAACTTGCGATGAAAATTTCTGGCGTCATTATCACCTACAACGAAGCCCGGAACATTGCCCGATGTTTACAATCTCTTCAGGTGGTTTGCGATGAAATTTTAGTCCTAGATTCCTATTCAACCGATAGCACCGCACAAATTTGTCATTCCTTTGGGGTGCGTTTTGAGCAAAACACTTTTGAAGGACACATTCAGCAAAAGAATGAAGCGCTTCAGCGCGCAAGCCATCCTTGGGTTTTATCCTTAGATGCCGACGAAGCACTAAGTCCTGAATTGCACGCATCCATTCTCGCGCTTAAAAAAGAAAGCCCACAAAAAGGCGGATTTACCTTCAACCGACTTACCAACTATTGCGGCAAATGGATACACCACAGCGGCTGGTATCCGGATACTAAATTAAGACTCGTTACGAAAGCAGACGCACAATGGGGCGG
Source organism: Crocinitomicaceae bacterium (assembly GCA_034680045.1). GTDB lineage: Bacteria > Bacteroidota > Bacteroidia > Flavobacteriales_D > Crocinitomicaceae > UBA952. The sequence continues at coordinate 19,255 of JAXITO010000020.1, forward strand.
AATCAACCCGCATGACCGACTATTGCCTTCCAAAGAACTTCAGCTACAGCATTTAAAAGGTGATTTACTGCATTATTCATATTATACCAAAGCTGATCATTTCAAACAGATCGCTTATTTTTCTGCAATTGCAGCAAAAGAGTTACATGCGCGAAGGATAAAGAGTTCAATACCCACTATTATCATAAAGGTAGCAGCCCAATTTATCAAGAGCTATTTCATTAAGTTAGGTTTTTTAGATGGCGTGGCTGGCTGGCATATTGCTGTTAGAAGCGCCTATGCTACCCAACAGAAGTATCAATTGCTTCGAAAACTATGGCAAAATGGTTAATCCAATCCATATTTTAATTTCAAGAACAGATGCCATCGGTGACGTCTGCCTTACCTTGCCTGCTTGTCAAGCCATTCAAGCGGCATATCCAAATAGCACGCTTACTTATTTATGTAAGGGATATACCCAAGCGGTTGTGGCTTGTTTTGAACCAATTGATCAAATTCTGATTCTTGAAGAACTTGAGCAATCTTCACAACAGGATCGGGATGAGCTACTCCGTAAATTTGATGTCGTCATCCATTTGTTTCCAAATAAAATGGTTGCAAAATGGTGCAAACAAGCCAAGATACCAATGCGCATTGGCACCGCACATCGCTTATTTCATTTATTGACATGTAATTTTAGACCGCGTTTTACACGCAAGCGCTCTGATTTACACGAGGCTCAATTGAATTTTAAGTTATTGGCACCACTAGGCATTACGGAGCTACCTTCTGTAACAGAGATCAATAAAGAATTAAACTTCAATGTTAAAGTCTTGCCACTTGAACTTGCATCACACGATTGGAGTCAAACCGTTCTCATCCATCCCAAATCAAATGGAAGCGGAGCAGAGTATCCTTTGGAGAATTACATGGCATTAGCAATGGAACTCGTTAAGAAGGGTTATCAGGTTTTTTTTACAGGAACCGAAAAAGAAGGAGCTCAGTTTCGCGCGCAAATTCCGGTGCATACTGCCATTACTGATGCAACGGGCAAATGGGACTTACCAACCTTCATACAGGTCATTTCAAATGCCAAAGCATTGGTCGCTTGTTCAACTGGGCCCTACCATATCGCTGGTTTGTGCGGTATACATGCGATTGGTTTATTTGCACAACGCAAACCGATTCATCCGGGTCGCTGGGCGGCCTTAGGCGCCAATTCGGCTGCGCTTACCTTTCCGATGCATTGTAAAACTTGTGCAGAAGGCAGGCCTTGTAATTGCATAGAAAAAATCGAAATTCAGGATATTCTTCATGCCATTGAAAAATAGTTTTTGGTCTTATTTGCTTTTGGCAGCTTATGTGATCTGCTTTAGCGCAGGTTTATTTAGCTGGGGTAGTTCTGTTGCTGAATTTGAACATGAATACCTACAAAAAGCCTTGGGCCAAGGATGGCTAATTGCGCTTGTATATTTAGGATTGCAAACGAAATTTTACCTGGATACGAATTGGTTACACAAATTACATTTTTTAGCCCCAGTTGCATTATATCTAGAGGCTTACGAGTCTGCACTGCCTTTTCTGTGGTTTTGGTCGTTGTTATTGCTTCAATTTGTTATGATAGTGACTTATGAAGAATGGTTTGTATGGAGAAGAATACCTGCTCTGAAAAATTTATTGATTGCTGCCATGTGGTTCGTTCAACTGAACTTAATTCCAGGTTTGGCAGGCCATGCAAGTTTAATTTTCGCGCCATTTTTTATCTTTTATCTTGCCCTAAGCATTCAGGTTGACATCGAGGATATCGATGAGGATGCAGGGAAAATCAAAACTTTGGCGAGTCTTTTAGGTAAAGAAACGGCAGGTTACCTGGTGATTTTTCTTTTGACATTGTTTGCTTTTTTCATCGGATTGCCTTGGGTTTGGATCATGTTGGCATTAATTGTTTTGCAACGTGAGTTTCCTTTGCCAAAGCGCAGCTATGATGCGCTGCTCTTCGTTCTTGGCCTCTACTTTTTGCTCCGTTAAGTTCAAGCTTTGTATCTTTGTGCTTTCTATAAGCAAACATGGACTACACTTTCAACGCAATCGAAGCCAAATGGCGTCAAATTTGGCAAGAACGCAACACATATAAGGTCAGCGAAGACAGCTCCAAACCTA
>JAXITO010000021.1:0-18592 GCA_034680045.1 Crocinitomicaceae bacterium
TAAAATACTCTTGTTTTTAATAATAAATAATAACCCCCAAACGCACTTTGAGGGGTGCAAAGATAACTATATATTTTTATAAACCAAGACCGTTTGAAAAATAATCGGCTTTTTATTGCTTGATTTTCAAAAAATAAGCTGTGTTTGACTTGAACGGTTCCGAATAAGGAAAACTTATTCTAGTATATAATAGGAGTGTGGATTCAAGCTTGTTTTGAATTCCAAATTGAGCATTGGATAGTACCCATTTGTATTTTCCTGCACTTTATTGATTCGTTTCTGTAAATATAGTTCCTTGCTTAAGCTACGTATTTTATCATTTATCACACCTTGTAAATTCCATTTTTCAATGGTATTGACGCAGCGAATGATTTGTTGCAACTGATTTGGGTAGAGATCAGAAATATCGTGCTGCTGAATGAGTTCAATACAATCGATTACTTGCGCGTCAAATTGCGCACTGCTAATGCGAATCGATTCTTCTATTGCAACCACGGGAATTAAGTAATCGTAACCCCGTGCAGAATTCTTGACTACATAGTTATTCCAGAAGTTGGTGTCGTTAATTATTTCCTGGCCACTATTGTAATCCGTGATATTCGTTAAATGGCTTTCGACGCAGTTGGTTAAGTTATAATAGTTCTTGTAAGGAATCGTCTTGAAATAATGCCAATCGTAAAGATCAAAAGTACCCTGCTCATTTTTGAGCAGGATATAAAATTTGAAGTCTTCATTGGTGTAATAGTAATCGCGCTCTTGTCCTTTTTTGTGATGGAGCAACACCGGATAAATGAAAGCAGTTTGTGCAGGATTGGAAATTAAGAAATCAGTTGTTGTATAAATAGTGTTGTCCTCTTGTGAGTAATCACCAAATTCAGCACTTTGCCGTTGGTAAAAGTTGTTGTAGATGTATGTGTCTTGTTGCAATAGTTTAGCAAGCTGTGGTTTGATGTATTGCTCAATCAATTGGTGGTTGGTTTCGGAAGAAATCACATGTTTAAATTCAATTGAGTTATAGCTGTCTGCTGTTAACTCATCCACGATTTGTGTCCATTCTTCTTCTTTATAAGTACAGGGTGTTTGTGTGAAGTCAAAAGCAATTTTGTAAAAGTCAATTTTCCAATTGATACTGTCTTCTTCATTTACGATATTTTCTGTCATATCAAGTGCGTCGTCATTGGATAAAAGCCAATGGTTGTCTTTTTTAGCAAAGGCCCAATTTACTGAGTGGGAATAGTTCTCCTGATTCCAAGAGGAATTGCTATTTATAGTTGTTCTGAAATAAATCTTGGATTCATCTTGACTGATCAAAATGCTATTGATCTGATCAAATGGAATCGGGTAGGGCACTTCTTTTAAAATCCGTTGTGCATCGGTTTTTGCTTTTTCGAGATAAGCAGCCGTCATAAACTTTGATGCTTTAATGGGTTCACGGAGCATTTTCATTTTTTTACTCGGACTAATTAGACTTGGATTTTGACTGTCAAAAGCATCTTCTAACCATGCGTATATTTCTGTTTGCCAATAAAAATGTTCCCAGTAGAAATACCATTTTGCTTCCATTTGGCCTTCTACTAGCTCAAGGAGGATTCCTGTTGCGATACTGAAATGTGAGCTAGTAGGCGGGGTGTTTGTAGCTGGATTGCCAACTGTGATATCCATTGAGGTTTCACTAGGACTCACGTTAATGTTTGATAAGGTGATCTGGACGGATGCTTGCCCGAGTGCAGGATCTTGAATCTTTTGTTGGCTAAGATAAGTTTCAATTTCTTCAGAAAAATACTGATAAGCGCCCATCAAATTGTTACCGAGATTGTACAAAGGTACTTCAGTTCGGGGGTTTCGGGCAGTGGTTTTGTAGGCCTCCAGGATAGATTTTTGCTCCAATGTAAGCTCCTTATCTTTCTTAGTTGCTTTGTCAATGCGCTTCATGCCCTGCTCCAAAAGAGCTGATGTTTCCTTTACCATTTCTTCACACAACGGCTCAGTGATGTTGATCTGTTGGTCGCTCGTGATGAGAAAATGGATGGGTGCTTGGCCGAAGAGTTGTGAAGTGGCTATTATGAGCGCAAGGAAAAATAGATGTTTCATGTAATAAAGGTAGGATTAAAATTTTGGCCAAAAAAAAGGAACCCGGTTAGGATTCCTTTTGATTTTCAACTGAAATGAAAAGTTTCTTATCTGTAAAGTGTAGCTTTTACGGCCTTCACGATGCGCTCTACATTTGGTAATGCTTCGTCTATGAGTGTTGGTGAGAACGCAAATGGGGTGTCAGTTTGGGTAACGCGTTGTACTGGCGCATCTAGGTAATCAAATGCATAGCGTTGGAGGTGGTAAGCTATTTCTGAGGAGATGCTAGCCAAAGGCCATGCTTCTTCGACAACAACACAACGATTGGTTTTCTTGATTGATTCAACAATACAACCGTAATCAATTGGTCGGATGGTGCGCAAGTCGATGATTTCTACACTGATGTTTTCTTTGGCTAAGGCGTCAGCTGCTTCTTGAGCTACCTTGATGATTTTACCAAAGGTAACGAGTGTGATGTCTGTCCCTTTTCTTTTGATGTCGGCAACGCCGATTGGAATGATGTATTCTCCTTCAGGTACTTCGCCTTTGTCGCCGTACATTTTTTCTGATTCTAGGAAAACAACAGGGTCGTTGTCGCGGATAGCCGCTTTTAAAAGTCCTTTTGCGTCTGCTGGGTTGGAAGGTGTGATGACCTTTAGACCTGGCACGTGCGCATAAAAAGCCTCAAAACTTTGTGAGTGTGTGGCTGCTAATTGACCAGCAGGGCCGTTGCCACCGCGAAATACAATCGGACAACCGTACTGACCACCCGACATCTGAAGCATCTTAGCTGCTGAGTTGATGATTTGGTCGGCGGCAAGAATAGCGAAGTTCCAGGTCATGAACTCGACAATTGGGCGCAAGCCGTTCATGGCTGCCCCGACCGCAATTCCTGAAAAACCGAGTTCGGCAATTGGGGTATCGATGATGCGTTTTGGACCAAATTCGTCGAGCATCCCTTGAGATACTTTATAAGCGCCGTTGTATTCGGCTACTTCTTCACCGAGTAAAAATACGTTGTCATCGCGGCGCATTTCTTCGGACATGGCTTCTCTAAGGGCTTCTCTGAACTGTAGGGTTTTCATAGTGTCATTTTTACAATTAGCAAAATTACAAATAAGTCAGAAACTACAAATGCTTATGCTACTTTAAGTGTTGCTATTTTTGATTTGCCAAATTGTTGATTGGCGTAATCAAGATTGACGGATAGTGTTTTTTTGGAGGATCCAGGGAGTTCAAACATGGCGTCGGTGAGAATGGCCTCGCAAATGGAACGTAGCCCTCTTGCGCCTAATCCGAATTCCATGGCTTTTTTCACGATGAAATCTAAGACTTCTTGATCGAGCTCAAGCTTCACGCCATCCATGTCGAAAAGTTTAGTGTATTGTTTCACTAAAGCATTTTTGGGCTCGGTCAGGATGCGCTTGAGGTCGGCTTCTTTGAGTGGCTCGAGGTAGGTGAGTACCGGGAAGCGCCCAATGAGTTCTGGGATGAGTCCGAAGGTGCGGATATCGCTTGGCGTGATGTATTTGAGCAAGGAGTCTTCTTCAATGCTTTGTTCGTCGGCGGTCGAGAAGCCAATGGTTTGGCGATTGACACGATTAGCGATGAGTCGTTCGATGCCATCAAAAGCTCCGCCACAAATGAATAAGATGTTTTTGGTATCGATGGAAATCATTTTTTGCTCAGGGTGCTTGCGTCCGCCTTGTGGTGGAACGTTGACCGTTGCGCCTTCTAGGAGTTTCAGCAAGGCCTGTTGAACACCTTCGCCAGAAACGTCGCGCGTGATACTTGGGTTGTCGTTTTTGCGCGCAATTTTGTCGACTTCGTCAATGAAAACAATGCCCATTTGTGCGCTTTCAACGTTGTAGTCTGCAGCCTGAAGTAATCTAGATAGAATACTTTCGACGTCTTCTCCTACATAACCAGCTTCGGTAAGAACAGTAGCATCGGCTATGCAAAACGGTACGTTTAGAAGTTTAGCGATAGATTTAGCAAGTAAGGTTTTACCTGTACCGGTGCGTCCAACGAGAATAACGTTCGATTTTTCAATCTCGACTTCGTTTTCTGTTGTTTTTTGCTTTAATCTTTTGAAGTGATTATAGACCGCAACAGAAAGGACCTTTTTGGCATCTTGTTGACCAATGACGTATTGATCTAAATGCGCTTTGATTTCTTGTGGTTTGAGTAAGTTGAGTCCTTGTGTGCCCGCGTTAGCTGCATTAGGGCTCAGGGAGAGTTCTTCTTGTACAATTTTACTGGCTTGATTGGCACAGGAGTCGCAGATGTGGCCGTTGATGCCAGCAATAAGCATATTGACCCCCGAGCGCGGAGAACCACAAAAAGAACAAGTTGTTTCTTTTTTCGCCATTTTTTATTTTGGATTGCGCAATAAAACTTCGTCTACCATTCCGTAAGCTTTTGCTTCGTCGGAGGTCATCCAGTAGTCGCGGTCGGAATCGGCCCAAACTTTGTCAAAATCTTGCTTGCTGTGCGTGGCGATGATATCGTAAAGTTCTTTTTTCAACTTTTGGATTTCGCGAGCCGTGATTTCGATATCTGAGGCTTGTCCTTGTGCGCCACCGAGTGGTTGGTGAATCATGACGCGCGAATGCTTGAGCGCACTGCGTTTACCTTCGGCACCTGCGCAAAGTAATACGGCGCCCATTGAAGCGGCCATACCTGTACATATAGTTGCAACATCAGGACGAATGTACTGCATGGTGTCGTAAATACCTAGTCCTGCGTACACAGAGCCACCTGGTGAATTCAGGTAAATTTGGATGTCTTTTTTAGCGTCGACAGATTCTAAAAAGAGCAACTGTGCATTGATGATGTTTGCTACTTGGTCGTTGATGCCGGTACCCAAAAAAATGATGCGGTCCATCATGAGACGAGAGAAAACGTCCATTTGTGTCATGTTCAAAGGGCGTTCTTCTATGATATAAGGAGTCATCGAAGACTCGATATAGTAATCCACGTTCATGCTGCTGATGCCCATGTGTTTGGTGGCGTATTTGCGAAATTCGTTGCTGTCCATTGTTTTTATTTTTAGAGTCTCAAATTTAGTGATAAAGGTTGGCTTTGAACCTTACTTTTTGACAAAAAAAAATCCTGAACGAATCCAGGATTTTTTTAAGAGTATGATAAAGTGTTATTTGATCAAATCGATGAAAGAAGCGTCGTTCATGATTTTGATGAATTCGCGGTCTTTGCTTGCTTTTTCTTTAAGCGCGCTGTTTTTAGAAATAGCCGTTTTCAATTTCGCTACAACGACATCTGCACTGGCGCCACTGCGCGCTTCGATGATGGCTTTGAGATAAGCGAGTTCGGCAGTTTCATTGAGGGCAGCGCTTGCTTTTTTAGCAGCATCTAGTTTGTTGGCAAGGATGAGTACGAGCACTTTATTGTAGCTATCTTGACTGATATTTTTCTCTGCAGCACTGTAATTACCTTCCATGATATCGATGATACCTGAGTTGTAGCCCGAAACAGCTGTTTTAGACTTGGCTAGTAATTTTTTAGCAGCAGCGCGGTTGCCTTCTAAAATCAAGCTTGCTGCAAGGTTGTTGTCTGACACTGCATTGGCTTTGATTTCGTTTGCTTTTTTGAAAGATATAGCGGCGTCTTTTGTGTTGCCTAATTCAAAAAGTGTAGCGCCTAGATTGGTGTGTGTGCGGAAGTCTGCTGAATAGTTGGCTGCTGCAATACCGTAAATGCGTGCTTTTTCGTTGGCGTCGGTAGTTAATTTACCTGCAGTAAATAGCAATTCTTCAACTGAAAGACTGTTTGGGTTTTGAACCGTAGCAGTGCGTAATTCGTCGTCAGTAAGACCATATTCAGTATATTTTACGACCACAACAGCACGGCGAATCATTGGGAATACGTCGGACTCAAGTTCGGTATATGCTTTACCGAGATTGATCATGTCTTTTTCGCGTTGCTCTGGATCTTTGGTCATTTCAAGAATGCGGATGAACAAATTTTTATCGGCTTCTGGAATAGATGTTGTAGCAGCGAGTTGGCTTTTGAAGCCTTCGAAATCTTCACCAAATTTAGAAAGCTTGTAAGCGCTCGTGTCTGCATATGCAGTGAGTTTCGCTTTTTTCATGAGTTCGGTGAGCGCTTTGCGTGCTGCAATAGTACGGTCAGATGAAAGGTTGTCGTTTTTAGCAACCTCTCCGTCTGGTGAAGCATAACCGTTGATTTCGATGGAAGTGATTTTGATTTTAGGATTGGTTTGAGCAGCTTGCAACCAGGTCATGAGTGCAAGGATGTCTGCGTCTTTGATTTCGTTGGCACGCACGTCAGACTTACCTTTTTCAAAATTAAAGGTTGCTGAAGTTGTTTTGTCGAACTGACGCACCAAAGCATCTTGCTCAGTAAGAACCTTGAAGGTTTTGTCTACTAAGGAAGGTGTAATGATGGTAGCATCGGCAATTTTGGTTTCTGGCAAAGCACCTTTTTCTTTGGTTTGCTTGTAGAGTTTACCAGTGATGACGACATCGGCTGCTTCCATAGATGGATCATATGCCATTGTTTCTTCAAAGGTAGCTGTACCGCCTGTTTTGAAGTCGATGGTTGTTCCGTTACCAGTAACTTTGGAACCATTTACATACCAAGTACCAATTGCTGTTGAACCAATTTTAGGGGTGATTTCCGCTTTTGCTTTCTTTTGAATTCCTTTTTCAGGGACATTGACGGTAATGCTTACTTTCACGGAATCACCGTGCATTTCTAATGGATTGGGATTGACTGTGTAAGTGATGTCTTTAACGAGGTCGCAAGAAGCAACAAAAAACGCAGCAGTTCCAATGAGTAAGGTTCCGTTTAAGCGAGTGAAATTCATGAGTTTAAATTTTATGATTCCTTGCAAAATTAAGGAATTAATTTAACATGCCCTTTTTTTGCTCAAAGATGTTGCAATTAAGCTGCTAGAATATAGATTCAAAAGGGAGAAAAACCTAAATCAAGCTCCATTAAGGGTTCAAGAACAAAGGCCCGCTCTTGATATTTGGGGTGCGGAATTTGTAAGTCTGGCGTATGGATACACAGATTTTCATACAAAATGATATCGAGATCAATGAGGCGATCTTCGTAGTTATCGGATGTTTTGATTCTGCCCATTGAGACCTCTATTTCTTTTAAATGAAGTAGAAGCTTTTTGGGTGGTAAATCGGTCAACAATAAAAGACAACCGTTCAGAAATTCATTGGTAGAGTTAAAACCCATTGGTTCACTTCTGTGAAACGAAGAGACTTGCGCAACCTTTCCACAGGTTTTATTGATTTGAGCAATAGCATTATTGATGTTTGCTGCTTTATCTCCGAGATTAGACCCAAATGCAATGACCACTCTATTGTTGCCCGTTAGTTCCATTTGAAACTCTTGATCAGGGTTTGTAAGTCGGTTTTTAGATATTGAAGGGTCGGACGCAGGGAATCGTAATTAGGTCTGCAATTGAGCAAGACTTCACCGCGCAGAAAATGTTGTGTAGAGTCGGTGAGGTAAAATTGAAAATTCGTAGCGACATTTCCTTTGAGTTCAAAGAACGTACCGTAGACGCGCTTTTTAGGTTCGATAATTTGTTCAAAATCGATTTTATCAGCCATTATTTTGTGCTCATCTACTTTATCGTTGGCAAAATTGATGATTTCGGAAAGGGAGTCTTTGTTTGGCAAGCGCAAGTAGTAGAGAAAAAGCGTTCCGTTTAAGGGGCCTAAGTCAATTTCTTGAACGCTGTAATTAGATTTTGCTTGCTCAAAGGTTTTGGGCATATATAAATCGGCCAAGCTGAAGCTGAAGTTTTGCGGGCTCAAATAGGGGCGATACGCGTGTTCAGGGAATTCTGTTCGAAGAAAAGTGCTTGGTTTAGGTACCGGATTGGCATCATTACAAGCGCTTGCTGCTAGAAAAATTACTATCAAGCCTAAAAGGAAACTATTCGTTTTCATCTATCTGAACTTTAACCGATTTAACCCGTTTTTTATCTGAAGATTCCACTATAAATTTAAGTGGGCCCAACACAATATACTCGTTGTTTTTTAAAATGCGACCACCAACTTCGATGATCAGGCCACCAAGTGTTTCCGCTTCGCCACGAGCAGCTTCAATGTGTTCTTCGTGCTTTTCGCCAATAATTTTGAGTAGGTCATTGAGCGAGGTTCTGCCTTCAAAAACATAGATGTGTTCAGCTTGTTTGGTGTATTGAATTTCTGTGTCGTCGAATTCATCTGTAATATCACCAACGATTTCTTCAAGGATATCTTCTAAAGTAACAATACCGCTTGCACCACCATATTCATCTACCACCACCGCCATGTGCATTTTCATATTGCGAAATTCTTGCAGGAGGTCATTGATTTTTTTGTTTTCTGGCACAAAATAGGGCTTTCGGAGTACTTGTTGCCAATTGAAAGCAGCGTCTTGATCTAAGTGGTGCAGTAAATCTTTGATGTAAAGTATGCCAATGATATTATCTGGGCTTTGCTCAAAAATTGGAATGCGCGAGTAGCCTACCTCAATGATTTTTGCCAATACGTCATGAAATGAATCGGCGGCATCGATGTCTTCGACATCTACGCGAGGGGTCATGATTTCAGAGGCTTCTGTTCGTCCAAAGCGCACAATTCCTTCTAAAATGCGCTGTTCTTCTTCAGATCCTGCTTCTGCTTTGGTGAGCGCAACGGCTTGTTCGAGTTCGTTTTGGTCTATGGCTGCACCTTTATTGTTTAATTTCTGAATGAAATTGGTACCCCAAACTAAAATATTTTTCAGCCAAGAAATGGGTGGTAATTTACTGATGAAACGCAAGGGGTAGGCGGCTAGTAAGCTGACGCTAAGGGCATTTCGGTTGGCAAATATTTTAGGAATGACCTCTCCAAATAGCAAAATGATGAGGGTGATACCAATAACCTCTACTATAAAGCGGAGAGGGGCAAAACCGTCTTGTGGAGGAAAGATGTCGTTGAGTACAAATGACGACAAAATGACGATGCCTACATTGACAAAATTATTGAAAATGAGAATGGTAGCAAGTAGTTCTTGAGGCTTTGCAAGTAGCTTGAGGATCAGTTTGGCACGTGCTGAAGGATTTTCTTTGATCGCTGCATTGTCTTTTGGTTTGAGCGAAAAATAAGCGCTTTCAGAACCTGACGCAAAAGCCGATAGCAAGAGGAGCAAAATAATGATGAGCAGATAGAGGTAACTTGCATCGCTGATGTGGGAAGGAAGACCAATTAGCGATGCACGAAGACTCGGAGGTTCTATGGAACTGTTCATAAGTTAAAAAGGAAGGTTGTCGTCGGGAGCGGCGCTCAAACCTGTCATGGGTGATGGCGGATTGGGTTTGCCTTCGTTGCCGTAATTTGAAGGGCGTTCTTGTTGTTCGGGGCGCGATAAAATGGTGAGGTCGTCTCCAACAACTTCTGTTGCGTAGCGGGTTTGACCTTCTTTGTCGGTCCAGGAACGTTTTTTAAGCTTTCCTTCTACGTATATTTTGGTGCCTTTTCGAAGGTATTTTTCAGCTACTTCAGCTAAACCGCGCCAAAGTACGATGTCGTGCCAGTCGGTACTTTCTTTTTTTTCGCCGCTTTGTTTGTCGGTGTAAATTTCTGAAGTAGCGAGGGGGAATGAGGCAACAACAGCGCCATTTTCCAAACGTCTGACATCTGGGTCTTTGCCCAAATTTCCGATTAAAATAACTTTGTTGATACTACCGTTCATTTGATTTTTTTCAATCAATAATAGTTATTTTTTTCGAACTGGGCGTTTTTTTGCACTTTTTGCAGGCTGATTGGCGGCAATTTCCAAGCATTCAGCTAAGCTCAAAGTTTCTGGCTTACAGTCTTTTGGTAATTTAAAGTTGTCTTTACCAATCTTTAGATAGGCGCCGTAACGACCATTTAGTAATTGCACATCAGGATTCTCATCAAAGGTTTTGATGATGGCTTTTGCCGCTTCGTCGCGCTTGATAGCATCGAGTTCTATCGCTCTTTCCAAGCTAATCGACATCGGGTCTTCTTCTTTTGGAATCGAGCAAAAGCGCTTTCCAATTTGCACATAAGGACCAAAACGACCAATGTTGACTTTTACTACTTCTGTTTCAAATTCGCCGAGAACTTTTGGCAATTCAAAAAGTTTGAGCGCTTCTTCAAGCGTAATGTTATTGATCGATTGCGTGGCTTGCAAAGAAGCAAATTGCGGTTTGAGCCCATCGGCTTTTTCGTCGCCAATTTGAATCATGGGGCCAAAACGACCGATGCGGGCAATGATTTTGCGACCGCTTTTGGGGTCGGTTCCGAGCTCGCGTTCACCTGTAGCACGTTCGGAGTGTTCGAGGGTGTTTTCTACGGTTGAATGAAAAGGACCATAAAAAGACTGGAGCATGTCGGTCCAGTTGAGTTGTCCATTGGCAATTTCATCGAAAGAGGCTTCTACTTTCGCCGTGAATTGATAATCAAGAATTTGCTCAAAATTTGAAACCAAGAAATCGGTTACGACAATACCAATATCAGTAGGGGAGAGCTTGTTTTTTTCTTTGCCTGTGGTCTCAGATTTTTCGATTTCCTGAATGCCGTCTTGATTTAAGATCAGCTGTGCATAGGTACGAATAGCGCCTTCGCGTTCTTGTTTTTCGACGTAATTTCTCTTTTGAATGGTAGAAATTGTGGGGGCATAGGTAGACGGACGTCCAATACCGAGCTCCTCTAGTTTCTTCACCAAAGAAGCCTCCACATAACGCGATGGCGGTCTGCTAAAGCGTTCTGTAGCGGTACTTTGTTGTAAGGTGAGTGGTGCGCCAACGGTTACTTTAGGTAGCAGGCCTTCTGTTTCGTTGCCTTCTTCTGCGTCGTCGTCGAGATTGGCAGCTAAGTACACTTTTAAAAATCCGTCGAAAATCAAGACCTCGCCTTTGGCTTGGAAATAGTAAGGAGCGCTGAGTCCATTGATTTTAATCGTCGTTCTTTCGAGTTGTGCATGAGCCATTTGACTGGCGATACCGCGTTTCCAGATGAGTTCGTACAAGCGCTGTTCGTCGCGCTCTGCATTGATGCTCGGCTTGGTGAAATCAGTAGGGCGGATGGCTTCGTGAGCTTCTTGAGCGCCGGCACTTTTGGTGCTGTATTTTGTTGGTTTGGAATAGTTTGCACCATACAATTCAGTAATCGCAATTTGAGCCGCATCAATAGCAGTTTGCGATAAATTGACGGAGTCGGTACGCATATAGGTAATGTGTCCAGCTTCGTAAAGTCTTTGGGCAACACTCATGGTTTTGCTTACTGAAAATCCGATTTTAAGACTGGCCTCTTGTTGAAGTGTTGAGGTTGTAAACGGAGCTGCAGGTGTTTTGGTAGCGGGCTTTTGTTGCACATCTTCCACGCTGAATTTGGCGTTTTGTGCCTCGGCTAAAAGTGCTTGTGCTGCTTTTTTGTCGGAGAGTTGTTGGTTGAGCTCGGCTGTTAATAAGCCGTTTTCACTCATGAATTGCCCTTGAACGCGGAAAAATCCTTCGGTATTGAATTTGTCGATTTCGCGTTCGCGCTCTACAATTAACCTGACAGCTACAGACTGAACACGTCCTGCAGAAAGGCTTGGGCGCACCTTTTTCCAAAGAACAGGCGAGAGTTCAAAACCGACAATACGGTCTAGTACACGGCGTGCTTGCTGTGCATCTACAAGTTCTTGGTTGATCTGACGCGGATTTTCAATCGCACGTGTTACCGCCGTTTTGGTAATTTCATTAAATGTGATGCGCTTGGTATCTTTCTTTTGCAGCTCAAGCGTTTCGTATAAGTGCCAAGAAATGGCTTCTCCCTCGCGGTCCTCATCGGTTGCTAGCCATACCGTCTCGGCTGCCTTTGCTAATTTTTTAAGTTCGGCAACCACTTGTTTTTTGTCTGGACTGACTTCGTATTGCGGCGTAAAATTGGCTTCGAGGTCGATCGCAATTCCTTTTTTAGCAAGGTCTCGGACGTGTCCGTAGCTCGATTTTACAATATAGTCTTTACCGAGGTAACCCTCGATTGTTTTTGCTTTTGCAGGAGACTCGACAATAACAAGATTTTTAGCCATAAGGAGATTTTAGGGGACAAATGTAAAAGGAAAACAATTCATACATCAACATGTCAGTTGCATTTTTGTGCGGATTTTTCCTTAACCTATGGTTACTTTTTTTGAATTGTTTGGAGACTTCCTTTGCTGCCAATTTGTCAGTAGTTTGAATTTGCCTTATTTTTGCAGTTCAAGAAAACCCATGGAATACGAAAATAAAGTTATAGATGAGTCCATTCAGGGCTCGGCCTTAGAAATACCAACTCAAAACAACACAGACGCAAAGAAATTGTATCTAGAAAGTTATGGTTGTCAAATGAATTTCTCGGACAGCGAGGTCGTTGCCTCCATTCTTTCAGATCAGGGTTACCAAACTACGCGCAACATCGACGACGCCGATGTCATTTTACTCAACACTTGCTCTATCCGTGAAAACGCAGAGCAACGCGTGCGCAATCGCCTCACCGAATTCAAAATCAAAAAAGAACGCAATCCAGAATTAGTGGTTGGTATCTTAGGTTGCATGGCCGAGCGCTTGAAGAAAAACTTACTCGACGAAGAAAAACTCGTCGATTTAGTGGCGGGCCCAGATGCCTACCGCGACCTACCTCATCTCATCGATGAAGTCGGAACCGGCCAAAAGGCGGTCAATGTGCTTTTATCTCGCGACGAAACCTACGCGGACATCTCCCCGGTCAGACTAGATCAAGGTGGTATTTCGGCGTTTGTCACCATCATGCGTGGCTGCGACAACATGTGTTCTTTTTGTGTTGTTCCCTTTACTAGAGGCCGCGAGCGTTCCCGCGATCCTCAAACAATAGTTTCCGAATGTAAAGATCTTTTTGACAAAGGCTACCGCGAAGTCACATTGCTTGGCCAAAACGTCGATTCTTATCGCTGGAACATCAGTGCGAAAGGCGAAATTAAAAATGAAGCAGAACCTACTACCAATTTTGCACAGCTCATGGAAATGGTCGCGTTGGTTTCTCCGCTGTTGCGCGTGCGCTTCAGCACTTCGCACCCCAAAGACATGACCGACGACGTCCTTGAAATAATGGCCAAATACGAAAATATTTGTCCTTACATCCATCTTCCAGTGCAGTCTGGCAACACAGACGTACTTTACCGCATGAACCGCGGGTATTCTCGCGAGTGGTACCTCGAGCGCATCGCCGCCATCAAGCGCATCATACCGGGTTGTGCCATTTCAACCGATGTCATCACAGGTTTTTGTGGTGAAACCGAAGAAGAGCATCAAGAAACCTTGAGTCTGATGGACCTCGTGCAATACGATTTTGCATACATGTTCAAATATTCAGAGCGCCCAAAAACTTTAGCAGAAAGACGCTTCGCCGACGACGTCCCAGAAGAGGTTAAAGGCCGCCGCCTGAACGAAATCATCGAAAAGCAACTTGCTCATTCTTTGGCATCGAATCAGCGCATGGTGGGTACCATTCAAAAAGTCCTGATCGAAGGAAAATCTAAAAGATCAGAAGAACACCTTTGTGGCAGAACGGGTAGCAATGCAATGGTTGTTTTCCCTAAAGAAAACCAAGAAAAAGGCAATTATGTGCATGTGCGCATCAACAGCTGCACCTCCGCAACCCTTATGGGCGAAATCGTAGCGCAACCGTAATACAAACCCAGCACCCATGAACGTTCAACAGATCAAACAGCGTTTTGGCATCATAGGTTCGGCACCATTGCTCAATCGGGCTTTGGAAATCGCTATGCAAGTGGCTCCTACCGATATTTCTGTGCTTGTCACCGGCGAAAGCGGCACGGGTAAAGAAATCATCCCTCAAGTCATACACCAACTTAGTTCCAGAAAACACGGTGAATACATCGCTGTCAACTGTGGCGCTATTCCCGAAGGCACCATCGACTCCGAATTATTTGGCCACGAAAAAGGCTCGTTTACCGGCGCCCAAGGTAGCCGCCAGGGGTATTTTGAGGTGGCAAACGGCGGCACCATCTTTTTGGACGAAGTAGCCGAATTACCCATGCAAACACAAGTTCGTTTGTTGCGCGTGCTCGAAACCGGCGAATACATCAGAGTTGGTTCATCTAAACCGCTCAAAACCAATGTTCGGGTGGTCGCTGCAACCAACGAGAACATGCAAAAAGCAATTGCCTCGGGTAAGTTCCGCGAAGACCTCTACTACCGCCTCAGTACGGTTCCTATTCCGCTGCCGGCCTTGCGTCAACGCGCCGAAGACATCCACTTGTTGTTTAGAAAGTTTGCCAATGATTTTGCAGACAAATACCGCATGCCAGCCATCAAATTAACCGATACAGCTGTTGAACTACTCTTAAGTTATCCGTGGCCAGGAAATATCCGCCAGCTCAAAAATTTAGTAGAACAACTTTCCGTAATCGAAACAGCCAGAGAAATCGATGCGCTCACCCTCAATGCCTATCTCACCCCAATTACCGAGAAAAGCAACGGGCTCCAAATCAACGACCAAAGTTCAGAATCTATTTCAGAGAGAGAACTCATGTACAAATTTCTTTTTGACATGAAAAAAGACCTCACTGAACTCAAAAAATTGGTTTTAGACCTCGCCAGCGGCACCCAAAATATCAACTTAAGCGCAGATCAGTCTGCTGCGGTTACGCGTCTGTATCAAGAAGTTTACGAGGAATCGGCAACCCCAGCCAGAATTTTAGCTGCGTCAGCTGTTCATACCGATATCCCGCAGCTCTCAAGTGCACCGCTCCATGAAGAATTCGAAGAACACATCGAACTCGAAGAATCCTTGAGCCTAGAAGACCGCGAGCGCGAACTCATTCAAAAAGCTCTTGAAAAGCACCGTGGAAAGCGCAAATATGCGGCGCAAGAACTCGGTATTTCGGAACGCACCTTGTACCGAAAAATCAAAGAATTCAATTTAGTCGAATGATGCGTTGGTTTTTATATAGCGCACTAGCTTTGGTACTTACCTCTTGTTGGCCTGAAAGCTTTTCTTTTCGAGACAGCGGTGGCATGCCAGTAGAGTGGCAGAGTTTCACTATTCAAAATCTGGAAAATACAGCCCCAAATTGTCCGCTGTCCTTTGCGCCATTACTCACCGAACAACTCAAAGACGGCGTTCAAAACAACACACGTCTCGTGCTCAATACCAAACTAGGCGCTGGAGAAGTCAATATAGAAGGCGCAATTACCAACTACCAAGTTCAGCCAGTAGCCATTCAAGGTTCAGACAACGCCAGTAGCAACCGTCTCACCATGGCGCTTTCGCTCAAAATAAAAATCAAGGCTCCCAAAGAGGAGGAGTGGCAAATGGTGAGTACGCGCTTTGCCGATTTTTCTGCATCTTCCAACTTGGCCGACGTCGAGCAAAAACTCTTTGCTGAAATCTCTGAGCAAATGGTGCAAGACCTCATCAATAAGTTATACAGTAATTGGTAAATTAGCAGCGTGTTAAGTCAAGAACAACTTCATGCCCAAATAGCGGATCCAAATTTGTGTTCGGCCTCTTATCTTTCTGATTTGGAGGCGCTGCAACAAACGTATCCCTACGCCACAAGTTTTTCGATTCTTTACCTCAAAACTCTAGCTAAAGAGCAAGACGTCAGACTTTCTAAAGCGCTCGAACAACACGCCTTCACGATTCAAAACAGAGTCGTTTTATACGATTTATTGGTCGAAAGTTCAGTAATTGAAGAAAAGTCAAGGCATGAAGAAACTTCATATAAAGCATCTACAGTTTCAGCCGACGAAGCAATTCAAAGTGAAGTCCTTCAAGAAAAGCCAATCGATGAACTTCATTTAGAAGAAAATGCAATAGAGGAGAATCCAATTGTAGAAATACTTTCGAATGAATCTCATTTAGATGAAAATGCAATAGCGGAGCATATTGTTGCGGAAAATCTAGTTACGGAAAACCAAACCGAAGAACCCGAACCAACTTTAGAACCCGACCCGCTCGATCAATTACTCCGTGCAAGCCTCATTAGTAGCTCTTTTGTGGACCTCACCTATACCGATGAGCTCAAGTCCTTGCAAGAAGAGCAAGAAGAACCTAAGGTGCTAGAGAATAATGATGATGAGGTTCAAGAAGTCGCAAAACCAAGCGCTCCGCAAGAAAGACAGACGTTTGCGCAATGGTTGCATTTTACTGATGCTGATGCTCCAGATGATCCAAAGGAATACCTCAAGTTCGATAAACCGAAACAAGACTTTTACTCGCCAGCAAAAAAAGCAAAAGAAAGCTTGAGTTCAGACCAGATACCTGTTTCGGAAACACTGGCCAAAGTATACGCCATGCAAGGGGCTGTCGCCAAAGCAATTGGGGTTTATGAGCAATTAATTTTGCTTAATCCGGAAAAAAAGAGTTTCTTTGCAAATCAAATTAAAGTACTTAAGAAAAACCTCAACGCTTAATCATGACAGGAATACTTTCTTTTTTAATCATCGTAGCCAGCGCATTGCTGATTCTCGTTGTTTATGTTCAAAATCCAAAAGGTGGGGGCTTGAGCGCTGATTTCGGAGGAGCTTCACAGCTTGGTGGCGTTCAGCGCACCAACGAACTCATCGACAAACTCACTTGGGGCTTAGCAGCTGCCATCGTTGTTTTTAGCCTTGGCATTTCAATTAGCCAGCCAAAACCACCAAAACAAGTCGCACCACAAACCCAACAGCAAGCACCTAATCAAGGCCAAGGCCAGGGTCAAGGTCAAAGCCAAGGTCAGTAATTCATTTTCCTTTATTTTTAAAATGTCAGTATGTCACCCATACTGACATTTTTTTTGTCCATTATGCAATTTTGACGCAAAACTGCAATTGGCATGTTTTTCGAAGAGCGTCCAACAACTTAAAATATTTTTTATGTCAGTAAATTTCAAACCTTTGGCAGACAGAGTTCTGGTAGAACCTGCGCCAGCAGAGCAAAAAACAGCAAGCGGAATCATCATTCCAGACACAGCAAAAGAAAAACCCTTGCGCGGTACTGTTGTAGCGGCTGGGTCGGGCAAAAAAGATGAGCCTATGTCAGTAAAAGTTGGCGATTCCATCTTGTACGGTCAATATGCTGGAACAGAAATTAAAATCGATGGGAATACTTTTCTCATCATGAGAGAATCAGACATTTACGGTATTTTTTAATCTTAATTAAGCAAAAAAATGGCAAAAGAAATTCACTTTGATGTAGAAGCACGCGAAAAACTCAAAAAAGGAGTTGACGCTTTGGCAAATGCTGTAAAAGTTACACTTGGGCCGAAAGGTCGCAATGTCGTAATCGGCAAAAAATTCGGTGCACCACACGTAACCAAAGATGGTGTTACCGTAGCAAAAGAAATTGAGCTCAAAGACCCAATTGAAAATATGGGTGCACAAATGGTCAAAGAAGTGGCCTCTAAAACCGCAGATATCGCTGGCGACGGAACAACAACAGCTACTGTTCTTGCGCAAGCCATTGTAACGGCGGGTCTGAAGAACGTTGCTGCAGGTGCCAATCCAATGGACCTCAAGCGCGGTATCGACAAAGCAGTGACAGAGGTTGTAGCCAACTTGCGCAAAATCTCTAAGCAAGTAGGTAACGACAACAGCAAAATCGAGCAAATTGCTACAATATCAGCTAACAACGACGAGGCAATTGGTAAACTCATCGCCGAAGCCATGAAAGTGGTTGGCAACGATGGCGTTATTACCGTCGAAGAAGCAAAAGGCACCGAAACTGAAGTGAAAACGGTTGAAGGAATGCAATTTGACCGTGGTTATTTATCTCCATACTTCGTGACCAACGCCGAAAAAATGATCACCGAAATGGAAAATCCTTTGGTGCTCATTTCTGAAAAGAAAATCTCCAGCATGAAAGAATTGCTTCCTATTTTGGAGCCAGTAGTTCAGGCAGGAAAATCATTATTGATCATTGCCGAAGACGTCGATGGCGAAGCGTTAGGAACATTAGTCGTGAACCGTTTGCGTGGCTCACTCAAAGTTGCTGCTGTTAAAGCACCAGGCTTTGGCGACCGCAGAAAAGCGATGCTCGAAGACATCGCTGTTTTAACAGGTGGTGTGGTTGTTTCAGAAGATCGCGGCATGACCCTCGAAAATGTCACCATGGACATGCTCGGATCTGCTCAAAAAATCGAAATTGACAAAGACAACACAACTATTGTCAATGGCAAAGGTAAAAAAGCTGATATCCAAGCTAGAGTAGGGCAAATCCGCGCGCAAATTGAGCAAACGACCTCAGACTACGACCGCGAGAAACTACAAGAGCGCTTGGCTAAATTAGCTGGTGGTGTGGCTGTGCTCTATGTGGGCGCGCCAACCGAAATGGAAATGAAAGAAAAGAAAGACCGTGTAGACGACGCCTTAGCGGCAACCCGTGCTGCTGTCGAAGAAGGCATTGTGCCTGGTGGAGGTGTTGCACTTATTCGTGCCATCGAAACCCTCGACAAACTCAAAGGTGCCAACGAAGACGAAATGACCGGTATTCAAATCGTGAAACGCGCTGCTGAA
>JAXITO010000022.1:0-17834 GCA_034680045.1 Crocinitomicaceae bacterium
CACACTATTGACTTTGCATGCTCAAAAAAACTTGTATCTTTGCACTCCTCGGGTGATTAGCTCAGTTGGTTTAGAGCACTACCTTGACAGGGTAGGGGTCACTGGTTCGAATCCAGTATCACTCACCACAAACCTGGCTTTATAAAGTCAGGTTTTTTTTATGCCTCTACTTACGATGCGCTCGCAGATGAAATATTGAATTCGTCTACCAATGGCTCGCCTTGCAGGCGCAAAAAGAGCTGAATAAGTGCCACCACATCTTTTTCGCAATAAACCATGATGCGTTGCAGGTCGTTTTCTTCGTAATACACACGTGCAACATCAGCTCCTGAAATATCGTCTTTTGGCGTTGGAATATTCATGACGTGACACAACAAGGAAAGCGAGGTGTACGATTTATAGTCGCCGAATTTCCAAAGCTCCATGGTGTCAATATGATTGATTTCCCATGGTCTTTTGCCTGCAATCTGCAAAATACTTGGCAATGCAATGCCGTTGATCAGCATGCGACGGCAAATGTAAGGGATGTCAAATTCTTTGCTGTTGTGGCCACACAGCACATGGTACTGTGTGTTGTAGTGATCATCTAATAAACGCTTGAATTGCTTGAGTAATGTTTCTTCGTCATCATGGTAATAAGATTTCAAACGGATGCTCTTGCCTTGGCTTCCTTCGTGCAGCATGCCAACAGAAATGCAAACGATTTTGCCAAATTCGGCTAAAATACCGCCGCGCTCCTCAAAAATTTGTTCGATTGATTTATCAGGACTGATCTGAAAACGATTTTTTGCTTCAAATAATGCCCTTGATTTTTCATCGAGTTGTTCAAACTGATAGGCCTGCGGTACTGTTTCTATGTCAAGAAAAAGAATCTTTTCGAGTTGAAGTTGTTTATTCATAGTGGAAATTTACAAAGTAAAAGATTGTCAATCACTTTAAAAACGTGAAATTTGTAAACGCATTATGGCAGAGCAACTTTTTTTTAATTCAGAAGACAAACTTTCGCGCTACACAGAACTCCGACCTCAGTTAGAAGCGCTCCTTGGCATGGAAACAGATGTGGTTGCGAATATGGCCAATTTTTGTGCGGCCTTAAAAGAAGCATTTGGTTGGTTCTGGATCGGTTTTTATATTGTGCGCCAGGACGAACTCGTGTTAGGTCCCTTCCAAGGCCCTATTGCCTGTACTCGAATAGCTTTTGCAAAAGGTGTTTGTGGAAGTGCTTGGGCCGAACAAAAAAGCATGCTCGTGCCCAATGTTGCAGATTTTCCGGGGCATATTGCTTGTAGTGCTTTGTCTCAGAGTGAATTAGTAGTTCCCATTTTCAAAGACCAAAAAGTTTGGGGAGTACTCGACATCGATAGTACCAAAATTGCTGACTTTGACGAAATTGACCAAGTAGAAATCGAAAAACTCATGACATGGTTCGCTGGGCTTTTGTAATGGCTTTACTACTTGGCGCTTGTGCTCAGGTGGGCACCATCAGCGGTGGCCCGGCAGACGAACGCGCGCCTCAGGTGCTTGGGCAAACCATTACAGACAAACAATGCAATGTGCGCGCCACTGAACAACTTTTGGTTTTTGACGAATTCATCAAACTAGATCAAGCGCAACAGCGCATTACACTCATGCCTGCTGATAGCCGGCTCAATTACGAGCTCAAAGGCAAAACATTAAACATCCGCTTCCTCGATTCTTTACAGCCCCAAACCACCTACACGCTCATGAGCAACGGCGGCATCAAAGACCTCACCGAAGGCAACGATTCATTAATGACCTGGACTTTTTCTACAGGGCCTGTTCTCGATTCGTTGCAACTCTTTGCTCATGCGAAAGAACTTTTACCCAATGCCAAAACAGCCACCATCAATTTAGGGTTGTATCTAACAGACACTAGCCGCACGGCGCGTTACATCGGGCGCTTTGACCAGCAAGGCAAATTGCAGTTGAAAGGGCTTAAAGATGGTGCGTATTTCCTCAAAGCATATATCGATGACAACCAAGATGGTGCGTGTTCGACAACTGAAAGTCAGGATGTGTTTTTTGAACCAATTCAACTAAGTCAAGTTCAAAGCGACACGCTCTCTTTCTTTCTGTCGAAGCCCTTTAATGACAAAGATAGCAGCGCTACAAGCCATAAAAACATCGATAAAAAATCGGACTCTAGTGTTGTTAAAAGTCAATTGAGCTCACTTATCGTCGAGATTGATACCATCAGCCCTTCCCTATTGTTAGAACTCTATTTAGGTGATGTTCTTTCAAAAAAGGTTCGCGTCGAAAAGCAAACTATCGTCATCGATTCTCTTCAAGCAGGGCTTTACACCCTCAGAATTGTCTCGGACCAAAATAACAATCAAAAGTGGGACCCCATCGACCTACAAAAGCGAAAACGTGCAGAAGCGCTTTATATTTACCCTGAAAAAATCAAAATTCGTCCTAATTGGGAACTTTCACTTCCGGTGAACATCCCGCCTAACAGCTTGTTTACAAATTAAAATCCTATGAAAAAACTACTCTTTGTTATCGCAGTTGGCTTGTCAGTGAGCAGCAACGCACAAGTCTTGACTCCAAAAGCAAGTCCAGTTGCCAAACTTCAACAAAAGGTTGGCTTAGCCGACATCCAAATTGACTATTCAAGACCGGGCGCCAAAGGCCGCGTCATTTTTGGAGACCTCATTCCTTACGGGCAAATGTGGCGTCTAGGAGCCAACGAAAATACAAAAGTAACAACCAGCGAGGCCCTCATTTTTGACAAAGACACCCTCAAAGCTGGTACCTACGCCCTTTTTGCCAAACCAGGGCAAACAAATTGGGAACTCTATTTTTATGCAGACTACTCCAACTGGGGCTTACCTGAGCCATGGGACGCTAAAAAAGTGGTTTTACAAGTAAATGCTGGCGTACAAAAAACGCAAGATTTTCAAGAAAACTTAGCCATCAATATCGATGCGCTTACCAACAACGGCGGCACCCTCCTCATCACCTGGGAAAACACAAAAGTAAGCTTGCCTTTTAGCCTGAACACAAAAGCAAAGGTTTTGGCAAGTATTGATAAAACTATGGCTGGGCCTGCGGCCAACGATTACCACGCAGCTGCAACCTATTATTTCAATGAAAACCTCGACCTCAAAAAAGCGCTCGAATGGTCTACCAAAGCTGTCGAACTTCGCGGCCCTTCTGCCTACTGGATGACCCGCCTCAAAGCACAATTACAAGCAGCCAACGGCGACTTCAAAGGTGCTATCGAAACGGCAAAAATCTCTATCGAAGCTGCCAAAGCAGACGGCGATGACGCTTATGTACGCGCCAACGAGAAGTCTATCGAAGAATGGTCTAAAAAACGCTAATCAACTCAAAACAATACAGTTGTTCCAACAATACCGCTATCATTTCTTATTACACCTCATCATTTTTATGTGGGGCTTTACCGGTATTTTGGGTAAACTCATCCATCTAGACGCGCTGCTCATTGTTTGGCATCGCTTGTGGATAGCTGCGCTTGCTTTGGCTGTCTATATGTTTTTTACCAAAAAAATGATTTTCCCGAAAGGCAAAACACTTTTTTGGGCTGTCATGGTTGGTTTAGTGGTTGCGCTGCATTGGCTTACCTTCTACACGTCTATTCAGTTGTCTACCGCATCGCTTGGTATTCTTTGCTTGTCTACCACCACCCTACATGTCACTTGGCTAGAACCGCTGATCATGCGCAAGCGCTTCTCCTGGATTGAATTTACAATGGGGCTCTTGGTCATTGGCGGCATCTATTTTGTGGCCCATGATTTCAAAGGTGAAGAGTTAAAAGCTGTGCTCATTGGCTTGGTATCAGCTCTATGTGCCGGAGTTTTCTCTGTAGCCAACGGCAAACTTGCCCAACAAACCGATACTCCAGGCCTCAGCCTTACAGAGCTCACGACAGGTTTTATTGCGCTCAGTATCTTTTTTATGAGTCAAGGGAAATGGAGCATGGATCTCTTTAAAATGACTGCCTCAGATTTTTATTGGTTGCTCTTTTTAGGCATCCTTTGTACTTCTTTTGCCTTCTTAGCAACTATAGATATCGTCAAGCGCCTCGGGGCTTTTAGTGTATCACTCAGCATCAATTTAGAACCGATTTACACCATTCTTTTAGCAATTGTGCTGCTAAAAGAGCACAAATTACTCCAAACTTCGTTTTATTGGGGTGCAGCCATGATTTTGATGGTTGTACTCGCCAACGGCATCTGGAAACACAAACAACGAAAAATAGCAAATACAAACTATGGAAATGCAATATAAAAACCTAGGAAAAAGTGGCTTACAAGTGAGCCGTCTCTCCCTAGGGTCTTGGCTTACTTTTGGAAAACAAATCTCCGACGACACCGCAGAAGCACTCATGAGTTACGCTTATGAGCAAGGAATCAACTTTTTTGACAACGCAGAAATTTATGCGCGTGGCAAAAGCGAAGAAGTCATGGGAGCCATTCTCAAGAAAAAAGGATGGTCCAGAGACTCCTATATTGTGAGCAGTAAAGCTTTCTTTGGCATTGGCGGAGAAATGCCTACGCAAAAAGGCTTGAGCCGCAAACACCTTGTTGAAGCGTGTGAAGCTGCATTGAAGCGTTTTCAATTGGATTATCTAGACCTCTACTACTGCCATCGCCCGGACAAACAAACGCCAATTGAAGAAACCGTCTGGACCATGCACCAGCTCATTATGCAAGGCAAGATTTTATATTGGGGGACATCCGAATGGTCTGCACAAGAAATCATGGAGGCACACATGTTTGCCAAACAAAATCACTTGATTGGCCCAATTGTAGAGCAACCTGAATACAACATGTTTGTGCGCAATAAAGTAGAAGTCGAATTCTCTCAAATTTATAAAAGTGTTGGTTTAGGCACCACCATTTGGTCTCCACTAGCAAGTGGTATACTCAGTGGCAAATACAACGACCAATTCCCAGACGGTACGCGTTTGGGCATGGATGGCCTAGAGTGGCTCAAAGAACGCAACTTAACGCAAGAGCGCATTACGGCCGTTTTGGCACTTGGTGAGTTAGCCAAAGAACTTGGTTTGTCTTTGCCAGTCATGAGTTTGGCTTGGTGCTTGAAAAACCCCAATGTGTCTACCGTCATTCTTGGTGCAAGCAAATTGCAGCAGTTGCAAGAGAACATGCAAGCCCTTGGCGCACAAGAACTCTTGACGCCAGAGGTCATGCAACGCATCGAAGATATTTTACAAAACAAACCTGAATTTCCCGCATTTTAATCGTTTCTCATCATGATTCAAACAGACATTATCATTATTGGTGCAGGCCCAGTTGGCTTATTTACAGTTTTTGAAGCCGGCTTACTCAAATTGCGCTGCCACCTCATCGATTCATTGCCACAACCTGGTGGGCAATGTTCAGAAATCTATCCTAAAAAACCGATTTACGACATCCCTGGTTTTCCTTCTATTTTAGCAGGTGAACTCATCGACAACTTGATGGAACAAGCTGCGCCCTTTAAGCCTGGTTTTACACTTGGTGAAGCAGCCATGACCATCGACAAAGACGAAGAAGGTCAGTTTATCGTAACAACGGTAAGAGGCACTGCACACCGCGCACCAATTGTCATGATTGCTGGCGGCCTTGGCGTTTTCGAACCGCGCAAACCACCTATTGCAAACATCACCGATTTTGAAGACAAGGGTGTAGAATACATCATCAGAAATCCAGAAATTTACCAAGACAAAGTTTGTGTAATTGCAGGCGGTGGCGACTCCGCTCTAGATTGGTCTATTTATTTAGCCGAACGCAAAATTGCCAAACGCGTTATTTTAGTTCACCGCAGTAGCTCTTTCCGTGGGCACCTCGACTCCGTACAGCGCGTCATCAACATGGCTGAAAGTGGCGAAATCGACCTCGTTACCGAAGCAGAAGTAACAGGTTTGCAAGGTGCTGATCAGCTCGAGCATGTCATTGTTACGCATCAAAAAGACGGTGAACGCAGCATTCCTGCCGATCATTTCATTCCGTTGTTTGGCCTCAAACCAAGCCTCGGACCAATCGGCGACTGGGGCTTAGAGATTGAAAAAAGTGCAATTAAAGTCAATACCCTCGATTATTCCACGAATATCCCAGGTATTTACGCAATTGGCGATGTCAATACTTACGAGAACAAACTCAAGCTCATCCTCTGTGGTTTCCATGAAGGCACACTCGCTGTTCAATCGGCATTTGCACGCATTCATCCGGAAAAGAAGAATGTCTTGAAATA
Source organism: Crocinitomicaceae bacterium (assembly GCA_034680045.1). Classification (GTDB taxonomy): domain Bacteria; phylum Bacteroidota; class Bacteroidia; order Flavobacteriales_D; family Crocinitomicaceae; genus UBA952. The sequence goes on from JAXITO010000022.1 coordinate 6,241, forward strand.
TACAACTGTAAATGGCGTGAATGGCTTCTAAATGATGAAAAACAAAACGGTTAATGCGGTTGCCATTCTAGGCGTCATTTCCATTCTGAGCATTTTAATTGTTCAGTTTGTCTGGATCCACAATACCCGTCAATTACAACAAGAGTACATTAACATTCAGCAGCGCGAAGACAGCCTCAACCTCAGAGAATTTGCCCAACAAGCTCGTGCTGCCTTGCGAAATGTACTTACGTCGGTCAATCAGAACGAAGACCCGAGTGCGGTGTATGGTGCCATCAAACAAATCAGTTACCAGCACTATACCGTTGACATCAGTGACGAAATTCAACCGTTTTACCTAGAAACGCTCCTCAAAAAGGAGTTTTACCTACAAGATATTCAGCAAGACTTCTTATTTGGCATCTACGATTGCTTCACAGATTCCATCGCACTCTCTGGGCTTTACGTTTTTGATAGCGATTCAATATATGCCAAAAAAGCGCAGAAAACCAAAGGAATCACACCTGAAAGCCTGAACCTCACCAAAGACGGACATTACTTTACGGTTTATTTTCCCAACCTTCAGCTCAATCAAATAGAAGCAGCATCTAGCTTTTCTCCTTTGGTATATCTGATGATTGTTGTGGTTTTTGTGGTCGTGTTCTTTGCCTTTAGTTTGGGTATAATTATCCGCCAAAAAAGGCTTTCTGAGGTCAAGAACGACTTCATTAATAACATGACGCATGAGCTCAAGACACCCATCTCTACGATCAGTCTTTCCAGTGAATTATTGTTGCGCTTGGAAGACAACGCCGACCCTGACCAAATGCGCAAATACGCGAGTATCATTTACAAAGAGAACAAGCGCCTCGAACAACAAGTTGAACGCGTTCTCAATATAGCCAAACTAGACAAAGACAAGGTCAGTTTAAACAAAGAATCAGTCTCGCTTTTTAGCATACTAGACGACGTTAAAGAAAATTTTGAATTCAATCAAGCCATGGGTGGCGGTACTTTGACCATTCAAAAAGAGACCGAACAAACCCAACTCATTGCCGACCCTGTTCACCTTACCAATGTGCTATTTAACCTTGTGGATAATGCGGTCAAATATTGCAAAATTGCTCCTGTGATTCTCATTACAGTTAAAGCAGAAAAAGAAGGGTTTCGCATTGATATCCAAGACAATGGCATTGGCATCAAAAAAGAAGACCTGCGCTTGATCTTTGATAAATTTTATAGAGTACCTACTGGCAACATACACGATGTGAAAGGTTTTGGCCTGGGCTTGTATTACGTGAAACTCATTATTGAAGCGCATCATGGAAAAATCGATGCCAAAAGCACCCCAGATAAAGGCACTACTTTTAGCTTGTGGTTACCTGCGCGGTAATTTTCCTGTACGTGTTAATACGGCATCGGGTTGAGGATAAAGCCCTTTTCGAATTATTGTCTTGGTTTTTGGATCGAGTGTCAGTTGTTCGATAATCCCAGAGTTTTCTCGAATTGCAGTGAGGGTTAAAGTTTCCTTTGATTGCTCCAAATTATAGGGAGCTGCATAACGGTAAGAACCTATTTCTAAAATAATACTATCTCGATCTACATAAGCTTTCATTTCACTCGCGTTTACAACGTAGGTACTGGTTCCCATTTTTACTTCGTAAGCGCCGATCTGCCCCACGTAAATTCCACGGTATTTACGCTTTAACGCCTGTGCGTTTAGCTGTGTAAAACTTATGGAAAAAAGCAGGAGCAAGATGCCTTTGTAACACTTCATAGGGCTAAAATAATTACTATTTTCGTAGTCTAGCAAGTTTTTGTAAATGAAACAATACCACGACCTCCTATCCCACATTCTCGAACACGGCGTTCAAAAAGAAGACCGTACTGGAACGGGCACTATTTCTGTATTTGGCTATCAAATGCGTTTTGACCTTTCCGAAGGATTTCCGTGCATTACAACTAAAAAATTGCATTTGCGTTCGATCATTCACGAACTTTTGTGGTTTTTAAAAGGCGAAACCAACATTGCTTACTTGAAAGAAAATGGCGTCAGCATCTGGGACGAATGGGCCGATGCCAATGGCGAACTCGGGCCAGTTTATGGCTCCCAATGGCGCAGTTGGCCAACGGCAAGCGGTGAACACATCGATCAAATCCAACAAGTCATTGACCAAATCAAGCACAACCCAGACTCCAGACGAATCATCGTTTCGGCCTGGAATGTCGGCGAAATCCCACAAATGAAATTGCCGCCTTGCCATGCTTTTTTTCAATTTTATGTAGCCGATGGCAAATTGAGCTGTCAGTTGTATCAACGCAGTGCCGACACCTTTTTGGGCGTGCCGTTCAATATCGCATCCTATGCCCTGCTCACCATGATGATGGCACAAGTTTGTGGGCTGCAGCCCGGAGATTTCATCCACACGCTTGGTGATGCGCATTTGTACAGCAATCATATCGAACAAACGCAACTACAACTTACCCGAGACTTCCGACCTTTGCCCACTATGCGCATCAACCCCGAGGTCAAAAATCTTTTTGACTTCAAGTACGAAGATTTTGAGTTGCTCAACTACGATCCGCATCCGCACATCAAAGCCGCAGTCGCCATATGATCAGCGCACTCTCTATGATCGCGGCACTAGATGCCAACAATGGTATAGGTAAAAACAACGACCTCATGTGGAATTTGCCTACCGACATGCAATTCTTCAAAGACACGACTAAAGGACATGTCGTGATCATGGGCCGCAAAAACTACGACTCCATTCCAGAGAAATACCGTCCTTTACCCGGGCGCACCAATGTAGTTTTGAGTAAGCAAGTCAATTTTGAAGCTGAAGGCTGTTTGGTATACGATTCTTTAGCTACTTGTTTGCAAAATTTAGAACTCCAAGACGGACAAAAAGCATTTATTATTGGAGGGGCGCAAATTTATGCGCTAGCGCTAGAAAGCGGTTTGGTCAAAGAAATTTTCTTGACGCACATCGACAAAACGTATGGTGCAGACACCTTCTTCCCTGTTTTTGATTCAAGTGCCTACAAAAAAACCTTGCTTTTTAGCCAAGCCATCGACGAAAAACACGAGGCCAATTTTGAAGTGTATCAGTACACGAAATAAGCACTTACTGAGGAAGGAATGCTGTGGTTGCCAAAAGCGCTGCGGTTTCAGTTCTGAGTCGAAAAGCACTCATTTCAACTGCTTGGTAGCCTGACTGAAGGGCTGTATTTATTTCTGTATTCGAAAAATCGCCTTCCGGACCAATTAAAAAAGGCAAAGTACTTTTCAAGCCGCTCATTGCAATCTTCTCACCCTCTTCACAGTGACCAAAATATCCTTTTGGATGACTTTGAAGGAAATCCTCCAAACGTATTGGCCCTTGAAGTTCGGGTAAATAAAATCTTTTGGATTGCTTCATGGCTGCAATGGCTATTTTTTCGAGGCGCTCCATATTCACTTGCTTACGCTCACTATGTTCACACAATAAAAAAGTCAGTTTAGACAAGCCTAATTCAGTTGCTTTTTCAAGATACCATTCTATGCGGTCCATGTTTTTGGTAGGCGCCATAGCAATGTGCAAAGGCGGGGTGTTTTCATGAAAAATACTGGATTCTATGCGTAATAAGGAACGCTTTGGATGCGCGTCTTCTAAAATTGTAAAGGCTTGTAAGCCCTTTCCATCAATCAGTTCAATTGGCGCGCCTACTTGCATGCGCAATACCTTCACGCAATGTTTGGATTCTTCTTCGCTTAATTGGTAGTGAGATTGCCCACTTTGCAGGCTTGGTGCGTAGAAAGTACTCATGCGTACAAAATTTGAAAAACCATCTCTTTGAGTAATTCAGGACCAGACATTTGACTATTGCCCATCCCTTTTGCCTTGAGGTCGTAGTCGTGGAGTAGCGCAATAATTGCAGCTATTTTTTTAGGATCGTAATTTTGTCGATTGGCGAGTAATTCGCCCGCCACAAAAGGATGGACCCCAACACTACTGGCAATACTTTCTCTGGTTTTGTTGGGCGTAAAATGCACGCGCATCAGTTGTGAGAAATACTTAAACAAGGCGGGGACTATGACCACGAGCTCACCTGCTTTGGGGTTGTACTCGAAATACTGAACAATCTTAAATACTTTATCTGCTTGTTTTTGCGCCACGGCATTGACCAACTCATAAATATTGTAGTCTTTAGAAATACCGATGTGCTGCTCAATGTGCTGCTCATTTATACTGGCATTCGGCCCTAAAATGATGCGGAGTTTTTCAATTTCGTTGGCGATACGCCCGAGGTCGGCACCTAAAAATTCAGCCAAAAGCATGGTTGCTTTTCCGTTAATTTGCAGGCTTTGTGTTCTGACGTATTTGGCAATCCAGTCTGGAAGCTGGTAATCGCGGATTTTGTCAGATTTGAAAATGAGGCCATTCTTTGCAAAATTTTTGAGGATTTTTTTGCGGGCGTCGAAGGATTTGTGCTTGTAGCAAACTAAAAAAATGGTTGTTGGGCTTGGCGCTTCTGTATAGGGCTCCAGTGCTTCAAGGTGTTTAAAATCTTGGGCCTCTTTTAAGATGACCAAACGGCGCTCTGCCATCATTGGATAAGCTTTGAGCTCGCTTTGTAGCGCCAAAAGCTCTGCGTCCTTGCCGTAGAGAATGGTTTGGTTGAAATCGCGCTCGTGCTCCTCTAAACAATGCTTTTGGATCGCTTCTGTAATGAGGTCAATGTAATAAGTTTCTTCGCCGTGTAAAAAATACAGCGGAGCAAACTTTTTGGCTTGTATGTCTTTGATGATTAAGCTTGCGTCCATGGATGTTTTTCCCAGATTTGGACGAGTTCAACAAGGGTGTCAATGGCTTTTTCCATGTCTTGAACACTCACATATTCTAACTTGGAATGGATCGCCATTTCACCAGTGAATATATTCGGACAAGGTAGGCCCATAAATGAAAGTCGGGAGCCGTCGGTGCCACCACGAATGATGGAACGTTTGGGAGTTAAACCTGCTTTGCGCATGGCTTCTTCTGCGTAGTCAGTAACAAAAGGAACATCCACAAGTATTTCTTTCATGTTGCGGTATTGTTCTTGAATACTCAATTCAAATCGTGCACCAGTATATGCAGACACAACTTTCTGGGCCAGCGCCTCCAATATTTGCGGATAGGTTTCCATGAGTTGGGTGTCGTGGTCGCGGAGAATAAGTTGCACTGTTGCTTTCTCTAGGCCACCTTCAATTGAAGTAGGATGCACAAAACCTTCGCGGTGCTTGGTAGTTTCTGGCGACCATTTCTCTTTGGGAAGCGCCGCCACAAATTCTGAAGCAAGTTTGATGGCATTGACCATTTTGCCTTTTGCATAACCCGGGTGCGCACTTACACCGTGAAAAACGAGTGTGGCCGCGTCAGCAGAAAAGGTTTCGTCTTCGATGTCACCCAAAGGGCCGCCGTCGAGGGTGTAGCCAAAATCGGCATTTAGTTTTTGCATATCGAGCTGCTCTACACCTCTTCCAACTTCTTCGTCGGGAGTGAATAGAATGCGAATGGGACCGTGCTTGACTTCCGGATGCGCCATTAAATAGGCTGCGAGCTCCATAATGATGGCTACGCCTGCTTTGTCGTCGGCACCCAAAAGCGTGAGGCCGCTTGCCGTAATGAGGTCGTCGCCAATTTTTTGAAGTAGATAAGGGTGGTCTTCTGTGCGCAGTACCTGATTGGTATCGTGGGGCAAAGTAATTGGTGCACCAGTATAATTCTGGTGTAAGATAGGCTTCACGTTGGTTCCGCTGCAGTCTGGCGCGGTATCCATGTGCGAACAAAAGCAAATGGTCGGTAATGGTTGCGACACATTAGAAGGAATGGTTGCAAATACATAAGACCACTCGTCTATTTCTACATCTTGTAAACCTAATTTCTGTAATTCGGCATGTAAAATTATCGCGAGGTCGCGCTGTTTGGCGCTCGATGGAAACGAACTTGAGTTGGGGTCTGCGGTGGTGTCTATTTGAACATAACGCATGAAACGCTCCGCCACATTGTATTTTGTCGACATGAATTTGTTTTAGTCAAAAATACAAAGAAAAGCGCAATTGACTTATGGAATCAGGCTCCTTAACTCTTGAAGTTCGGCAACTTTTTGAGCACTACCTACTTGTTGAAAAGCGTAAATCAAATTTGAGAGCATGCGCTTCAAAATTGCCGAATTTGAGCAAGGTTCAAAATGACTGCGGTCGGGCTGTAAATGAATACCTTGAATAAAGGCCTTGATTTCAGCAGCATCAAAAATACTCCCTTTTGCAAAGGCATTGATATAAAACAACACGCCATAATTATCTTCTTGTTGAAGGCCAAAGGAAGAATACTTGCTATCCATATAAGCCAATACAAAATGATTAGGCAAATTCACACCGTAAATTGGCAAGTCTAAGGATTGGGCGATTACGCTATAGATGATACATAAACTCAGCGGATTTCCTTTTCTGCTTTCTAAAACGGTATTGACATAAGAATGAGAAGGTGTATGGTAGTTCTGACCATCGCCCCGGAACTTATGCATGCCAAAAAAGATGCGATTGAAAATCTTAACTTGTTCAAAAGCGGTTTGATGATCATTGAGTTCGAGCCAAATATCGCGGCGAATCGCTTGAATGCGCTCGTGCAAAATGGCTTCGTCTAAGCCAGGATATTGGTATTTGGCAATGATGATAGCTCCACTCAATAAATCCTTATCTGGAGATTGCAACCAAGCACTCAATTGACTTTTGACGGTTTCAAATTGGATGTCGTGAATGAGGTTTTCAATGCGGTCTTGAAAGAGCAAACCATAATAATCTTGCTCCCAAGACAGTTCTAATACCGGCAATACCTCTGTGCCAAACTTCATGAGCTCATCCCGAACTTGTCGATAGACTAATTCATCGGGATCATCAATGAGGCGAACCAAGGCTTGTATTGTTGCATTTGCATCCATTCGAGACAAAAATAGACGCTGAATTCACATGGGTAGCAGGCCTTTAATATCTTTTTCAAGGGTCAAGTGTTAATTCAGTGTAACCTTTTGCAATTTCCTCCGTTTACCAAGATTCCAAATTAACTTTGCTACAGGTTGATTTTAAGAGGCTCCTTTTGGGGCCTCTTTTTGTTTATGCCATGCGTACAAAGTCTCGCACTAAATAGCTTAAGGCTTTTCCTACAATTAAATCGTCGCGCTCGTCTAATGGCGCAGCCTCTGTTAAGTTCAAATACGCAATTTGCGGCCTAATATGCCCTAACTTAAGGATGATAGCGCGAATTTGATCTAAAGTCCAACCTGAAGGGCTAAATGCAGAGCTTGGCATGTAGGCAATTGCATCCATATCGATTTCGATGCCCACCGCATGGTGTTGGTGCGATACAAAACCCATGACGTCGTCGAGTAAGTGATAAGGTCCTTGTAAGTAATCTTCAAAAAAGCGGTGACTTATATGAGGATTGGTCAATTGATTGCGAATAGCTGAATTATTAAAGGCCTCATGCAAGCCAAAAACACCGTAATTTTCTAGCAAACCCTCTTGAAGAGCAAATGAAAAAGAATTGCCACTGTGTCTCTTTTCTGTAGGGCGTAAATCGGCATGCGCGTCAATGTTCACAACACTCAACTTGCCTTTGGTGGCAGCCCAGCGCATGAGTGGTAAGGCATTATTGTGTCCGCCGCCCACAAGAATAGGAATTTGCTGCGGGGAAAGGTGTTGCATTAAAACATCGAAAATAAACTGATCCAACTCCTTGACCATATCGGTCGTCTCTGACCTGTCCAAAGGTTGTTTGACCTGTTTGATCTGACCTAAAAATGCCAAATGTTGAAGCGGAACTTCTGGGTAAAATTGGGTATTAAAAAATACCTTAGAAAAGGCCTGAAATGCATTTTCGCTGCCTTGTCGACCTAAATTTGCTTGAGGCCCAACGTTTTCAGAAATGCCTATAAGCACATATTTTGCTTTACTTAGCTCTTGCTGAGAAACATACTCCCCAACACGAGTTTCTCCGTTTCTAGTTTGAAATTGGAGTTTGCGAAGGCTCGGATTAAAAAGTTGAAATTCAAATGCACTCATGGTTAATTCGTCATTAAGTTTAAAAACTCAGCCGGAGCTGCAATAGGCTTTTGTGTAGCTGCACTCACAAATACCAATAAAGTATAGGCCTCATTCAAAAGTACACCTTCTTCATTAAAAGTTTTGTATTCAAATCCAATGCGAACACCCTTCAGCTGGACAATTCGAGTCCGTATCTCCAGTAAATCATCGTATTTGGCAGGATGGTGATAGGCTATTTCAAACTTCTTTACAGGTAGGAGAACGCCTATCTTCTCCAATTCTTTATAGTATATATTTAACTCGCGCAAGGCTTCTACTCGTGCTACCTCAAAATAACTGGCATAATTACCATAATAACAAAAACCCATTTGATCAGTTTCCGAGTAACGCACTCTGATTTTTGTTGAAAACTCTAAAAGGCCACTTTTTTGCTCGCTTCGCATTTTTGTAAGAATTATGATGAATTACTTGTGATTTACTTGTGAGTTCCTTAAGTCTATCGTAAATTTACCAAGGTCTCGGGTTATTAAACATAAATTAAATAAATATTAGGCACAAGTCTTTTTTTTTTAATAGGCAATACCCTTGACACTTTTTTTTTAACTTTTTTATGTAAATATTTGCTTACTCTTTATTTCAAGCGAATTTCGTGTCTACACGATTATTTACAAACAACGAGAACAACCTTAACAACTATGAATACGAGTCACGAAAGTGCATGGGAGTCCTGCTTAAAAGTTATCAAAGATAACATTTCATTACAGGCCTTTAAAACTTGGTTTGAGCCAATTGTACCCGTCAAATTGGAGGGTCATGTGCTTACCATCCAAGTGCCGTCTCATTTTTTTTACGAATGGCTCGAACAACACTATATCACCTTACTGCGCAAGGTCATCAAAAAAGAACTTGGGCAAGAAGGTACTTTGGAGTACAGCATCGTGATGGAAAACAACACGCAGTCACGTAGCCCCTACACTGTTAAACTCCCTACCAATAATTCCAGCAGTTTAAAAAATGCGCCTGTCAACATGCCTATCAATGTCGACGAAAAGCAAATACGCAATCCTTTTGTCATTCCTGGTCTTAAAAAAGTAAACATCGAATCCAACCTGATTCCAAATTTCACTTTTGAGAACTTCATTGAAGGAGAATGCAACCGCTTGGCCAGAGCTTCTGGTTTTGCCGTAGCAAACAAACCAGGTGGCACTGCATTTAATCCATTGTTACTTTACGGTGGAGTTGGCTTAGGCAAAACTCACTTGGCGCATGCCATCGGTATTTCGATAAAAGAGCGTTTCCCAAATAAAACCGTATTGTATGTGCAATCAGAAAAGTTTGCGCACCAGTTCATAGACGCTATTAAAAACCAAACGACCAACGATTTCGTTCATTTCTATCAAATGATTGACGTCTTGATCATAGACGACGTCCAATTCTTTGCTGGCAAAGAGCGTACCCAAGATGTCTTCTTTAGCATCTTTAACCACTTGCACCAAAACGGCAAGCAAATTGTCTTGACCTCCGATAAAGCACCTGTAGAAATGCAAGGCATGGAGCAACGTTTGCTTTCCCGATTCAAATGGGGCTTGTCTGCTGATCTCGGTACACCTGATCTCGAGACACGTATTGCCATTCTCGAAAAGAAAATGTACGGAAGCGGTATCGAACTTCCACGCGAAGTAGTCGAATACCTCGCTTATTCCATCAATACAAACGTGCGCGAAATTGAAGGAGCACTCAACACCCTTCTTGCACAGGCGTCATTGAATAAAAAAGCGATTACTTTAGAGCTCGCCAAACAAATGGTAGACAAATTTGTCCGCAGCACTGCCCGCGAAGTATCTATTGAATATATCCAAAAAGTTGTTTGTGACTACTTTGACCTACCTATCGAAATGCTCAAATCCAAAACGCGCAAGCGCGAGGTTGTTCAAGCACGTCAAATCTCTATGTATTTCTCCAAAAAAATGACCAAATCTTCTTTGGCGAGCATTGGTGCACATTGTGGAGGCAAAGACCACGCTACGGTATTACACGCTTGTCGTACGGTTGTCAATCTATCAGAAACGGATAAACAATTCCGTCACTACCTCGAAGAACTCGAGAAGAAACTGACCATCCAATAAAAAGCTTTTGACCAAGCGTATCCTCATGGTTTGCTTAGGCAACATTTGCCGCTCACCACTAGCTGATGGCTTGCTTTTACGCAAAATCAAAGAGCAAGGTCTCGATGTAATTGTCGATTCAGCAGGTACTGCCAACTACCACATCGGTAAGGCGCCAGATCCTCGCATGATACAAACGGCAGCAAAACACGGCACAGCCCTTGAATTTTTACGTGCACGTCAGTTTACAAGCAAAGATTTTCAAAGTTTCGACCATATCCTCGTCATGGATCAATCCAACTACGATAACGTAGCCAAACTTGCTCGCCATGCCGACGACCTTAAAAAGGTTGAATACTTCCTACATTACTTATACCCCAATCAAAAAGCAGCTGTTCCGGATCCTTATTACGGCACCTTAAAAGACTTCGAAGAAGTCTATCATCTCGTAGATAAAGCAACGGATGCCCTTATACAAAAATTAATACATGAGCACTAAACAAAAAGGTAGTTTATTACTGATCCCTAACACTTTAGGTGGTGAAAGCACTGCTGATATCATTCCACAAGAAGTGATCCAACAAGCTACTCAACTTCGTGTATTTGCCGTGGAAGAAATCAAAAGTGCACGCCGTTTGCTACGCAAAATGGATCGGAATTTCCCTATTGACGACTGCACATTTAGAATAGTAAATAAAAACACGAAAGAGTCCGAACTTATGGATCTCTTGATGTTTCTCATTAAAGGTATAGATGTAGGAATCATTTCTGAGGCAGGTTGCCCAGGTATTGCTGATCCTGGTGCGGTACTAGTTCATTTAGCACACTCACAATCTATACAAGTTAAACCACTTGTGGGTCCTTCTTCTATATTATTGGCGCTTATTGGTAGTGGATTTAACGGTCAACACTTTACTTTTCATGGGTATTTACCTAAAGAACGCAAAGAACGCATCAAAAAACTACGTGATTTCGAGATGGATACCAAAAGAAATGGCACTACACACCTCTTTATGGATACGCCATTTAGAAACATGAACGTGTTAGAAGATCTTCTGAATGAAGTTGGAGACCTCACAGAATTATGTATCGCATCTAATCTTACACTTCCTTCAGAATCTATTCGAACGATGACCGTTCTAGACTGGAGAGAGAAAGCATATGATCTTGCTAAAATTCCTACGATATTTGCTATTGGTAAAGGCCAGTAAGGTCATTAATCTTACCGATTAGCATTTGTACTGCCCTTCACGCAAGTGAGGGGTATTTTTTTGGCCTAAACGGTAAAGGCATAAAAGCTAGGCCAAAAAAAAAGCCCCACATTACTGTGAGGCTTTTAAAATCGGCATCGACTTACTCTCCCACGATCAAAACCGCAGTACCATCAGCGCAAGCAGGCTTAACTTCTCTGTTCGAAATGGGAAGAGGTGGACCGTGCTGCTATA
>JAXITO010000023.1:0-17603 GCA_034680045.1 Crocinitomicaceae bacterium
ATATGCGCATAAAGATGTGCAAAATCAAAACTTTCAAGGGCGCCAGTTTGTGCATTGGTAATCATGCCAATGGTGCCGCCGGTATAAATAAGTAAGAGCCTACGCATGCTCGAATGTAAGGAATTTTTCTAAGTGAAAAAGACGAATGGCATTGGCACTTGTTTGGGCTTCAATTTCAGCGGAAGATAAACCTAGGGTTTCTTGTAATTTAGTGACCACTTCAATAAGATAGGAAGGCTCATTGCGTTTGCCACGATACGGCACAGGCGACAAATACGGGGCATCGGTTTCGAGCAGTAATTTATCAAGCGGAATGTCTTTAACCACCTCGGCCAAGCCCGCATTTTTATACGTAATGACACCACCGATGCCAAAATAAAAATGCTGATACTTTAAAATCCGCTGCACCTGCTCTTTGCTGCCAGTAAAACAATGAAAAACGCCACTTAATTCTGGTGTCCATTCCTGATCAAGTATAGCAAATAATTCTTCAAAAGCCTTGCGCACATGTATGGCGATGGGCAATTGCAATTTTTTAGCCCATTGTACTTGAATTCGGAACACTTCTTTTTGCGCTTCCAAAAAGGTATCATCCCAATAAAGATCTAGACCAATTTCGCCCACTGCACAATAGCGCTCTGGCGCTGCAAAAAGCTGAGCTTCAATAGTGGCAAGTTCTTGCTGCCAGTTGTCTTTGACGTAAGTCGGATGCAAGCCCATCATGGGCACACAAGTAGTTTGTTCGTTGGCTAGTTGTTCTAGTACCGCAATGCTCTCGACGTCAATGTTAGGTAATAAAATAGCCCCTACCCCGGTTTGCTTGGCGCGTTGCAAGACCTCAGCTCGGTCTGTATCAAACTCCTCGGCATATAGGTGTGAATGTGTATCTATGATCATAAGGTAGCTAAATAGTTTTCCCATGCCCACGCATCTCTGATGGCATCTTCAATTGTCAAGCGGGCATTCCAGCCAAGCAACTCCTTGCCTTTGGCGGCATTGGCGTAAATTTCGATCACATCGCCGGCTCTTCGTGGGCCAATTACATGCGGTAAAGCTCGGCCTGTAATGCGTTCAAAAGCTTTTACAATTTCGAGCACAGAAGTGCCCTCACCAGTGCCAATATTAACGGCTTCTAATAAACCTTCGTTTTGATCCATTAAATAAGTCAAGGCCGCCACATGCGCCTCGGCGAGGTCCATTACGTGGATATAGTCTCTAATACAAGAACCATCTCGGGTTGGGTAATCGTTGCCAAAAACAGTTAAATGCGCTTGTTTGCCAATGGCTGTTTGGGTCACAAATGGCAACAAATTATTGGGTTTCCCGATTGGGAACTCACCTATTCTTGCCGACGGATGCGCACCAACAGGATTGAAATAACGGAGGTTCATGAGCTTGAGCTGCGGGGCGCTGCGGTGAAAATCAGCTATAATTTGCTCGCCCATCCATTTAGTGTAACCGTACGGAGACTCCGGTAGTTGTTTGGGTGTGGCTTCACTCACTTCTTTGGCGCCTTGCGGCTCGCCATAAACAGTGCAAGAAGATGAAAAGACAAAATTTTGAACCTGAAAAGCTTCGATTAAAGCTAGGATATTGAGCAGACCCACCAAATTATTTTGGTAATAGGCCAACGGTTTTTGTACTGATTCACCAACGGCTTTATAGGCGGCAAAATGGATCACGCCAGTAAAAGTGTATTTTTCAAAGAGTGCCTCCATTGCCGGTTTATCACAGATATCAACGCGGTGTACAATGGAGTCGTGTCCTAGTATGTGTCGCAAGCCCTCCAGAACTACTGGATTTGCATTGCGGAAATCATCGGCAATAACGGGTATAAACCCTTGCTTTTGCAATGCAACAACCGTATGTGAGCCAATATAGCCTGCACCTCCAGTAACTAAGATGTGTTTATTCATGAAACAAAGTTAGAGAATCTGTTGGTAGCTGAACAGCTTTGCTTTAAGTTTGTTAGTAGCAATATGAAACTGATCCTTATTCTTTCTTTATTGAGTCTGCTCGGCAGTTCGTACGACCTCGAGGTGGAGGTGGAGGGTATCCCCAACACCAAAGGAACCATTTTCATCGGTTTATTCAATTCAAGTAGTACCTTCCCGCTCTTCGGCAAACAATACAAAGGTGTGGTCGTTACGCATGAGGGCAAAAGCCATACGTATCGCTTCAAAAACCTACCAAAAGATACCTATGCATTGGCTATTTATCACGACGAAAACAAGAATGGCAAGCTCGATAAGAACCTATTTGGTGCTCCAACAGAAGCCTATGGCTTTTCGAATAATGCCAGAGAAACGTTTTCAGCACCAAGCTTTGAATCAGCTAAAGTAGTCCTAGACCGCGACAAAAAATGTCAGATTCGGATCAAATAACGCCGAAAATAGAATTCTCAACAAATAAAGGTCAACTTTTTAAGCAGAACCTAGCGTAAATCATTACTCAAAATGGATAAGCAGCGCGCCTTTCTCGACGACATCTCCTTCTTGAATCGCAATTGCTGAAACAACACCAACACCTTCTGCTTTTAAGACATTTTCCATTTTCATGGCCTCGAGTGAAAGGAGCGACGCCCCTGGCTCTACTTCTTGGCCTACTTGCACATGAATAGCGGTCACGCGGCCCGGCATTGGGGCTTGCATTTCCTTCAACTTGCGCAACTTTGGTTGGTCTAGACCCATTGCTGCAATGAGGGTGTCTAGGGCATGTGCTTTTTTGACCTGAAAAGTGCGGTGATTGATACGGATCGTGAGTTGACCCGTTTCAGATTGGTCAGATACGAGCTCGCCGTGGTATTTTTTACCGTCAAACTTGATTTCAAAAAAACGGTGGTCAAACCATTTGACAGCTGCACCACTTAAGGTTTGCGTTTCTTTATCGTCTAGGAACCAGTTGTTCATGTGCGTCATTTTGAAAGTTGAATTGCGGTATCTGCTTCGGCTTCGATTTCTTCTGTTTTTGGAATATCCAGGGTTTCAAATTGAATATCGTTGGCCAATACCTCTGTACAAATATAAGTTTTATGCGCTGTAATTGCCGCCTGAATTTGTTCGGTAGTGTCGATGCGAACATGGATGCGGTCCGTGACGTCAAACGCGCTTTCTTTGCGCAAATTTTGAATGCGGTTTACAATTTCTCTAGCCAAACCTTCAGCCTTGAGTTCGGCAGAAATAGTGACGTCGAGGGCAACGGTAAGGCCATTTTCATTGGCAACCAACCAACCCGGGATATCCTGAGCTTGGATCTCGAAATCGCTGAGGTCGAGCACGAGTGTTTCGCCGTCGATGAGGCCACTCCAGCCTGCATTTTGTTCAATTTGTGCGATATCGTTTTGGTCAAACTGTTGCACAAAAGCACTAATTGCTTTCATTTGCTTGCCGTATTTGGGCCCAATTGTTTTGAAGTTTGGTTTAATGGACTTCACGAGGATACCGGTATCGGTAAGGAGCTCGAGTTCTTTGACGTTGACTTCTGAGCAAATGAGGTCGGTGACATGTCGGAAATTAGCTGCCTCCTGCGCATTTAGAACAGGAATCATGATTTTTTGCAAGGGCTGACGCACACGGATGTGCTGCTTTTTGCGCAAGGCCAGTACCAAAGAACAAGCCTTTTGTGCAAGTTCCATTTGGGTTTCTAGTGTCGGTAGGATTTGATCGGCAATGGCTTGAGGGAAATCAGCAAGGTGTACCGATGCTTTAGCCTGTCGGCCAGTAGTTTGATTCAAATCTGAATAGAGCTGATCCATGTAAAACGGCGCAATAGGCGCAGCTAACACAGCTACAGTTTCCAAACAAGTATAGAGCGTTTGGTAGGCAGCTAGTTTGTCTTGAGCGTCGTCGTTTTTCCAGAAACGGCGGCGGCACAAACGCACATACCAATTGGATAATTGCTCGCTTACAAATTCTTGGATAGCGCGGCCAGCTTTAGTGGGCTCATAGGCTGCATAGGCTGCATCTACCTCAGCTACCAAGGAGTTCAATTTAGAAAGTACCCATTGGTCAATTTCCGGTCTTTGCGAGAGTGCTATAGCTTCTTCTTCAAAAGTAAAGCCATCGATATTGGCATAGAGCGCAAAGAAAGAATAAGTGTTGTAAAGCGTTCCGAAAAACTTGCGTTGCACCTCAGCAATACCTTCTAGGTCAAATTTGAGGTTGTCCCATGGTTGGGCATTGGTAATCATGTACCAACGTGTGGCGTCGGGGCCGTATTGGTCTAAAGTGGAGAACGGGTCGATGGCATTGCCCAAACGCTTGGACATCTTTTGTCCGTTTTTGTCGAGGACCAAACCATTTGAAACCACATTTTTATAGGCTTTAGAACCAAAAACCATAGTTGAAATGGCATGGAGGGTATAAAACCATCCGCGTGTTTGGTCAACGCCTTCAGCGATAAAGTCGGCCGGGAAAGCCAAGTTGTTGTCGATGAGCTCACGGTTTTCAAAAGGATAATGCAATTGTGCATAAGGCATAGCGCCGGAGTCGAACCAAACGTCAATGAGATCGGCCTCGCGTTTCATGGGTTTACCAGATGGCGACACCAAGATGATAGGATCAACTTTGTGTTTGTGAAGGTCAATTTGCTCGTAGTTGGCAGCCGAAAAATCAGAAGGCTTGAACTCTGCAAATGGGTTGCTAGACATAAAACCAACTGCAACAGCGAGGTCAATTTCTTGTTGAAGCGTGGCAATAGAATCGATGCATTTGCGTTCATCGCCCTCTTCGGTAGACCAAATTGGGATGGGAATACCCCAATAACGCGAACGCGAGAGGTTCCAGTCGTTGGCGTTTTCGAGCCACTTTCCAAAGCGGCCAGTGCCTGTTGCTTCTGGCTTCCAGTTGATTTCTTTATTGAGGGCAACTAATTGGTCTTTTTGATCTGTCACACGGATAAACCAGGAGTCTAGCGGATAATACAAGACTGGTTTGTCTGTGCGCCAGCAATGTGGATAGGAGTGCTCGTATTTCTCCACTTTAAAGGCTTTCCCTTCTTCTTTGAGTTGAATGGCAATTTGCACATCTACGGAACGTTCTGGCTCCTGACCAGCATCATAATACTCGTTTTTGACGTACATGCCAGCATAAGGACCGACTTCCGGACGAAAACGGCCTTGGAGGTCTACGAGTGGCACGAGGTTGCCGCGCTCGTCTGCGACGAGCAGCCCTGGCACACCGGCGTCAGCCGCCACACGGGCGTCATCTGCACCAAAAGTTGGGGCGGTGTGTACAATACCAGTTCCGTCTTCGGTAGTCACGAAGTCGCCGCCAATGACGCGAAAAGCTGCAGCTGCGTTTTCGGCAGGTTGCGCATAAGGCAAGAGTTGCGCATAGCGCAAATTAATCAAGTCTGTTCCTTTGCAAGAACCCATGATACAATAAGGAATTTGCTTGGCACCCGCCTCATAAGAAGCTAACTCAGCTGTAGTTTCGACAGCAACAAAACCTTTTGCGAATTGATACCCCACCAAATTTTTGGCGAGTACTACTTGCATGGGCTCAAATGTATATTGATTGTAGGTTGCAACGAGTACATACTCAATTTGCGGGCCTACCGTTAATGCCGTATTAGATGGAAGTGTCCAAGGTGTGGTGGTCCAGGCGAGTAAATGCGTTTGGTCGCAAAAACTTGCTTCGAACGGGAGTTTTTGGCCAGCTAAAACCTCGAACATAGCCACAACTGTGGTGTCTTTGACGTCCTTGTAGCAACCCGGTTGGTTGAGTTCATGCGAAGACAGACCCGTTCCTGCTTTGGGCGAGTACGGTTGAATGGTGTAGCCCTTATACAACAAGCCTTTGTTGTAAAGTTGAGCCAGCAACCACCAAACGCTCTCCATGTATTTCGGAGTGTAGGTAATGTAAGGGTCTTGCATATCGACCCAATAACCCATTTTTTCGGTGAGTTGGTTCCAGATGTCGGTGTAGCGCATGACCGCCTCTTTACAAGCTTCGTTGTAGGCGTCAACACTGATTTTGGTGCCGATGTCTTCTTTGGTAATGCCGAGCTCTTTTTCAACACCGAGCTCTACAGGCAAGCCGTGGGTGTCCCAACCTGCTTTGCGGTGCACTTGCTTTCCTTTGAGCGTTTGGTAGCGACAAAAGATATCTTTAATGGCACGGCCCATGACGTGGTGAATGCCGGGCAAGCCATTGGCAGAAGGCGGCCCTTCATAAAAGACAAAAGAGGGAGCTCCGTTGCGCTGTGCCACGGATTGCTGAAAAATGGATTCTTTTTGCCATTTTTCAAGAACGGTGGCAGCGACATTAGGGAGATTTAATCCTTTGTACTCAGGATATTTTGCTTTCATGAACGATAACTTTGTAAAGACGCGAATTTACGACAAATCGGGCTATTTTTGCAAGATATGTCGCTCAAAACAAGGCTCCACCAACAATTATTTAACGCACTAGAAAGTCGTAAATCCACACTACAGCTCGGGCGAAGCCAATTAAGTATCGATAGTACCGAAAGTGGTAAGGGCTCCGCGGGCGACAAACACGAAGTCGGTATTGCCATGGCGCAAATCGAAATTGGAAAACTCGACCAACAAATTGCGCTCGTTCAACAACAATTATCGGTATTGCAAAAATTAGATCCTAGCGTGCAACTCGACCAAATTCTGGTGGGCTCACTTTTTGAAATTGACCAAAATTGGTACTACTGTAGCGTGCCTTTTGGGCCAATTCAATTAGACCAAACCAACTATTTTTGCTTGAGCACTGAAGCACCACTTTACCAAGCCCTCAAAGGAAAAAAGGAACAAGAGAGCGCTGTGTTTAACGGACGAAATTGGAAAATTAACAAGATTTACTAATGGACAGCCAGCAAAAAATTGCCATCATTGGAGGAGGCGCAGCAGGTTTTTTTGCAGCCATATCTGCCAAACAGCATTGGCCAAATGCCCAAGTGAGCATCCTAGAAAAAAGCAATAAGTTTTTGTCTAAAGTCAAGATTTCTGGCGGTGGGCGTTGCAACGTCACCCACGACTGCCCAGACATCAAGGAGCTTTCCAATGCTTATCCGAGAGGGAACACCCAACTGCGCAAAGCCTTTCATCAATTTGCCGCCACCGATACCTTCGAATGGTTTGAATCCAGAGGAGTTGCCCTCAAAGTATATCCAGACGGCTGTGTTTTTCCCGTTGCAAATGATTCACAAGTGATCATTGATTGCTTCATGAATACCTGTAAGCAACTCGGAATTAGCCTCAAAATTCAACAATACATTTCCAAAATAGAAGTCTCCAATAACAAGGTTACCTTACACAACAACGACGAATTACAAATCTTTGATCAAGTCATCATTTGTGCTGGAGGACAACCGAAAAGAAGCGGTTTAGATTGGTTGGCAGCGCTCGGACTAGAAATTATCGAGCCTCTGCCCTCTCTATTCACTTTCAACATGCCTAAAAACCCCATCTCAGAATTAATGGGAACGGTGGTGCCAAATGCGACTGTTAAAATTGAAGGAACCAAATTAAGCGGGCAAGGCCCTCTATTGATTACCCATTGGGGCATGAGTGGGCCAGCAGTATTGTTGCTTTCGGCATGGGGTGCACGCCTACTTGCCGAGAAAAATTACCAGTTTGCCATTCTTGTCAATTGGCTCGATCAAAAAAAGGAAGACGACTTGCGCAAAGATCTTTTACATACCATCAACGCCCACGGCGCAAAGAAACTCAGCAATTGGAACCCTACCCCGCTTACCAACCGCCTCTGGAACCATTTACTTGTACGCGCAGAAATCTCTGCTGATCAGCGTTGGGCAGAAGTGGGTAAAAAAGCCATCAATAAACTGGTCAATACTTTACTCAATGACCGTTTTGAAGTGCAGGGCAAAACCACCTTTAAGGAAGAATTTGTTACGGCCGGCGGCGTAGCGCTTTCAGAAATTGACTTTCAGACGATGAAAAGCAAGAAATATCCACGACTTTCCTTTGCTGGAGAAGTCTTAGACATCGATGGCATCACAGGAGGTTATAACTTTCAAGCCGCCTGGACCACCGGATTCATTGCCGGTAAGCACGTTTTCTAAAACTCCGCGTTGAGTGGTGTGCGTGGGAATGGAATGACGTCTCGGATGTTAGACATACCGGTTACGAACATCACCATGCGCTCAAAACCTAAGCCAAAGCCTGCATGCGGAACCGTACCGAACTTGCGCGTATCGAAATACCACCAAAGTTCTTCGGCCGGAATACCGAATTCTTCGCATTTTTGAACCAAAACATCATGGCGCTCTTCGCGCTGTGAACCGCCTACAATTTCGCCAATACCAGGGAAAAGTACGTCCATGGCTGCAACCGTTTTGCCGTCCTCATTTAAGCGCATGTAAAACGCTTTGATCTTTGCTGGGTAATCGGTAAGAATAACCGGGCACTTAAATTCTTTCTCGACCAAGTAACGCTCGTGCTCACTTTGTAAGTCGATACCCCACTCCACTGGATACTTGAATTTCTTTTTCTTGTAATGATTAGAATTCAGAAGTACGTCAATTGCTTCGGTGTAAGTGAGGCGCTTGAAAGGGTTTTCAATAACAAATTTGAGGCGCTCCAAGAGACTCATTTCGTGGCGCTCGTTAACAGGTTTTTGTGCTTGTTCTTGTGCGTCGCGTTCATCTAAAAATTGAACATCTGCCGCGCAATTTTCAAGTACATAAGCACAAATGTATTTGAGGAAATCCTCGGTGAGGTCCATGTTGTCTTTGAGGTCGTTGAAAGCAACTTCGGGTTCGATCATCCAGAATTCTGCCAAGTGGCGAGACGTATTGGAGTTCTCTGCTCTAAAAGTTGGTCCGAACGTGTAAACCTGACCTAAAGCCGTTGCTGCTAATTCAGCTTCTAACTGACCCGACACCGTTAAGTTAACCGGCTTGCCAAAGAAGTCTTGCTTGTAGTCAATTTGACCGTCGTCGTTTAATGGTGGATTTTTAGCGTCGAGGGTAGTTACCCTGAACATTTCTCCGGCGCCTTCCGCATCGGAACCTGTAATGATTGGCGTGTGGAGGTAGTAAAAACCGCGCTCATTGAAGAACTGATGAATGGCAAAGGCAACCGCATGACGAATTCTGAAAACAGCTCCAAACGTATTTGTTCTGAAACGCAAGTGCGCTTGTTCGCGCAAGAAGTCTAAGCTATGGCGCTTTGGCTGCATGACTGTTTTTTGAACGTCGTCGGGATGCGCATCGCCTAAAATTTCGATGCCTGTTACTTGAAGCTCGACAGCTTGCCCTGCGCCTTGAGAGGCAACGAGGGTTCCTTTAAGAGAAAGCGCCGAGGCAGTTGTAATGCGTTTCAACAACGCTTCATCCCATTGTTCGAAATCGATAACCGCTTGCAAATTGGCCATACAAGAACCATCGTTGAGTTGTACAAAACGATTCGAGCGAAAGGCTCTCACCCATCCTTTTACAACGATTTCTTGACCTTGCAGCGCCTCATGGCCTGCTAAAATTTGCGAGATGCGGATTCTTTTCATGTTGCAAAGTTAGTGAATGTTTAAATTCTGCAAATCAGCTTCGCTAATACTTGGCGGAAACACCTTCGCTTGCAACTTTGCTTTCACTAATTCTGCTACCTTTTGTGCGTCTTCTTGGCTCTGAAAACCAGCAGTTCCTGGACGACCTGGAATGGTGGGCTGATCGACAAGTAATTTTCCATTTTGTCGAATTTGATAAGACCAACCATTTGCACTTTGCAAGGTGCTGATCTCAAAAGTACTTTTGGAAGAAGGTTTTTTCTTTGTGGCTTCAGAAGGTGCAGGGGTTGTTTTGACCGCTACTTCCTTTTGAGGACCCGCTTGACAAGCTACTAAAATGGCAAAAATGAAGATTATCCGTTGCATTTGACAAAAGTAGTGCAATACTGCATTTGGTCTGATTTGACCACTAAAAAGTAGTTTCCAGGTGGAAATGGGCTGGTGTCAAGAGTTATTTTAGAATTGTTTTGACTCCAGTTGAAGGCCAGCGCTTGACCCGTTGCGGAAAAAACTTGAACCGTTGCGTTAGGTTCTTGGACTTCAAACTCAAGATAATCGGTGGTTGGGTTGGGCTTTACAACAAAATCAAGTTTTTCTAAAGATGCTATTGCGGCCGTCCCGCTATACGCCCAGAGGTCGTCGAGGAAAACACCATTGTTGTAGCCAGTGGCGATATGGCCCCAACCATCGAGGTAAAAGGCTATTGCATTTTTGCGTCCGGGGCCAGGCAAATTGGCGCGCTGCGTCCAGGAGTTTAAGAAATAATTGTATTCCCAGAGGTCATTGTGAAAGGTATGAGCGGCATCTTCACCGGTGCCGAGATAACAAACAGGAAAAGCTGCCCAACCACAAGCACCCGAGCGTGCGCCTCCAGGGAAATTTGCTTTCTGGATCCATTGATCTGTTTGCGGATTATACATCCAGAAGTCTTGACACAGCGTGCCGTCGTCTCCGGTGCCGACAAATCCGTAAGCGTCCATGGAGAAACCAACAGCAGCGCTGCGGGCCGTGCCTGTAAAATCGCTGACTTGCTCCCAGGTGTTATTGCTCGGATCATAGACATAAAAATCTTTTTTGAGGCCCGCAGCGCTTGAGCCCGTGCCTACATAAGCCTTATTGTCAATGACAAAACTCACCGCCTCCCGACGCGGCGCACCTGTAAAATTTGCTTTTTGGGTCCAGGCCTCAGTGCTGCGGTCGTATTCCCATAAATCGTTCATAAAAGCAATGGTTTGGGTCTGGCCCATACAAACATAACCTTTTGATTGTCCTTGGTGGGTCAAGGCAAACGAGGTGGCGCCAATTCTAGCCAAGCCATCGCCACTATCACCGCCTAATGACACTTCATCGTCCCAGTCGTCCTGATCGGCACGGTAGGAATACATTTTTCGTTTGTATTCAAAATCATCGGTGCCGGCTACAATATACGCCCGATTTTCAAGCACGAAAGAGCTCGCAGCAGACTTTGGCGCACCATTTACGGTATCTTTTTGCAACCAATAGTCTTGTGCATACATCACATGCAAGACAAGAAAGATGAATAAGAATAAAGCTGTTTTTAACTTCATGACTTCACGATTTTCTTAGTCAACACTTGGCCATCTTCCAACCTAAAACTGAGTATAAATACGCCAGTTTCCAATGCTGAAATATCAATTGATTCTTCGTAAGAATTGATAAAATCTACAGACAGCAATTTTCTGCCGGAGGTATTATAAATAGTAAAATCTTTAATTTTCCCTTTGATCCCACTGATATTCAGCTGTGAAACCACCGGATTTGGATAAATTTGAATGGAGGCTTCGAGCTCTTCAAGCGCAGCATAATAAGATGGTGCATACACATACCAACTGTCTTTTTTGCCAGAATATCCTTTACCCGTACCCACATACGCCTTGCCGTCTATTACAAATGAAACAGCGCTTTTGCGGCCGCTACCACCATACGCGGCACGAAGCGTCCAAGTATCAGTTTTTGGATTGTATTCAATGAGATCTGTCAGTAAGCCACCGTTGTTGCCCAGACAAACAAAGCCGCGTTCTTCAAGCGTAAACGTGCTGGCCGACCCCCTTTCATAACCTGGAAAAGGGGCTATGGTTTGCCAGTTATTGGCACCTGGGTCATAGCAATACACATCCTTTTTAAAAATATTTTGATCGATGCCCATTCCAACGTATGCTTTGTTGCCGACAACGAAAGAAAGCATTTGGTAACGCACCCCTCCAGGGAAATTGGCGCGTTGGATCCATTGGTTGTTACTTGGTTTGTATTCCCAAAGCTGATTGCTGTACAAACTCGCCCCTGTTTTTCCACCACAGAGGTAGCCTTTGCCACCTACAGAAAAACCGGTTGCGAAATAAACCCCGTCACCTCCAGCACCAGGAAAATCTGCGACAGTAGACCACGAGTTCGTGCTTGGGTTGTAGCGCCAGAAATCCTTAAGTGTTGTTCCGATTGGCCCCGAAATGCTATCCATTCCTGATCCTACATAAGCGAAATTGTCGATCACAAATGAAATGGCGTCGCGACGTGCTGATCCGGGGAGGTCAGCTTTTTGCGTCCAGGCATCGGTCTGAGGGTCGTAGGCCCATAAATCTTTATGAATGACCTCAGCGGTATCTATTCCTCCGCACAAGTAACCTAAATTGCCAATAGAAAAACCAGTAGCGCGTTCGCGTTTGCCCATGCCAACATCATTGAGCTTTGTCCAGGTATTGTATTGCCCAAAGACCGCGAAAGGAAAGAAAAGAAGAAATACAACCAACCTCATCGTTTCAGGAGCTTTTGTTGATGAAGAATTTGGCTTGAATTGCCTATTTTCAAGATATATGTTCCTGTTTTCAATGCAGTGACATCTATTTTTTGTTGGAAATTAAGCAAGTCTTCTTTCAATAATAACCTTCCGTTCATATCAAAGAGGCTTAGCTCCAATTGATCAAATGAAAGACCTAAACTTTGAATATGAAGTTCATCTACGGCTGGGTTCGGATATACTTTGACATCCATTATATTTTCTGCGAAACCAATGCTATTATCTGTCGGGTTGAACTGCCAGAAATCATTGAAGTTGATGCCGTTTGTTCCTGTACCAAAATAACCACGGTCATGGATAGCAAATGCAACAGGAAAACGGCGGCTAGAACCAGGAAATTCAATTTCTTGTTTCCAAGAATTAGTAGCCGGATGAAAAGACCAAACCTGATCGGTAACAACGGATAAGCCTCCCACATAGCCACATGTAACGTAGCCGTGTTGCTGTATCGCAAAGGCAGAGCTACCGCCAGTTGAAACACCTGGAAAGTTAGCGCGTTGATACCATTGGTCGTGCAAAGGTTTGTATTCCCAGAGTTGATTTCCACCTTTGATAAAACCGCTGCCTTCAATTGCAAAAGCACAAGTCCATTGCCCAAAGGTCATAGGTGCAGTGGCGCACATAGACCAAGAATCCGTATTGGGGTTGTATTTGGCTAACTGGTTGCCCTGATACACGAAACCGCGGTTATTGATAGTAAAGCCTTGGCTGTCTCCGGGATTTGACAAAATACAATTGGCAATCGGAGCCCAGGTGTTGAGTGCGGGGTCAAACTTATAAAACTGTGTACTGAGCGCCGAACCACCGCCTACAATTGGGCAGTTATCTACAACTAAAGCAACAGCTCCATGGGTGCTTACAGGAAAATCTGCCTTTTGCGTCCAGGTATCTGATGCAGGGTCGTATTCCCACCAATCTTTATAGGAGATATCTTGCCCCGTACCGTTGACATGCCCAAGGCCCATGTAGCCGCGGTGCGATGTAGCACAGCCCGTTGCACGGTGACGGCCCGGGCCACCAAAGCTAGACTTCTGGATCCAGAATTGTCCAAATAATTGAGGAGCTAGCGCAAAACAAAAAATCAAGATGACAGCCCTCATATCTTTTGCCATTTTTGAACCTGACCTGATGCTAATTTCTTAAGCAAGTAAACCCCCGATTCAAGATGGTTCATCTCAAAAACAGACTCGCTTTCGGTATCGATTTGTTGGAGCATTTGCCCACTCATATTGAATAGTTGATACGCTCCCGTATTTGGCGTGAGGTGCAAACTCCCCTGACTCGGATTCGGATAAGCATTAAACGCTGTTGCCTCGGTGTCATCGAGCCCAACATAACTAGCCGTAATCTGTAAAGTGTAATCGCCGCTAAAAGCACCCCAACCTTCTACAATAATGTGAAGTGGGCCAAGTGCTGTCGCATCAAAAGAAAGCGCAGATTGTGGTGCGCAATCATTTGAATCGTCGTTGTAGGCAACTACATTTCCGTTCATGTCTACAACACTCAAAAACGTATCAAAATTGGCACCGCACAACGAAACCTGCACCTCAGCAAGTAAAGGATTTGGTTCAAAATAATAATAGATGTCTGGCGACGGATACACGTAATTTTGATTTGAATAACACACTTCGGTAGAACGCGTGTCTGTGTAAGGTAGCGACCCAACAGTGATTGCGTCGTTTTGGTCATCACCAGGATAACCTGAGCAGTTGAGGCCGTTTGTTAAGGTAATGCCAAAATCGGTAACAGATCCCCATTGATACGTACCGCAAGGGTTCAAAGGAATAGTGCCCTGCTCTCTTTGCATTACTCTTAAACGTGTTGGACCATTTACTGAATTTGGCGGAACTGTAAATGACCAGTTTTGAACAGGTGCGGGCGGCGTACCCACCCATGTACCAAGGCTTTCATAAGGGTCAAAGTTGCCATTTTGGTCAAAATCGATCCAAGCCTCTCCAGCGCCAGCATAATTACCACCGCAAGTTCCAAATTTAACTGAAATGGTATATGTGCCACCGGCATTCAGTGAAACATTCATGCTTTGAGTGAGGTCTTGCAAGCCAACTACGCCAGGGCAACCTACGTAATTAATATTGCCAACAACACCACTTAATACAACGCTTTCCACATTGGAATCTACGGTGCTGGTAGGGCCTACATTGGTGCAATACTGTGCAAACAGGGTAATTTGAAACAGTAAAAATAGCAGTAAGTAACTGTGTTTCATTAGCTAGTAGTTTGACGAAAGGTAAGAAAAAAAAGCTAGTTAACAATAGCTTAACACAGGTTGGCTTACTTGTTGTTCCAGTTGGTCATGGCCATTGGAAGGCCATCGAATACAAAACTTTTGGCAGAAGCAGAAGCAGTTTGCAAGCGCTCGGGCAAGGCTAATTGTTCTTCGGATTTCCATTCGCCCAAGACGTAATCTGCTTGGCGCCCTTTTGCAAAGTCTGAGCCAACACCGAAGCGCAAGCGAGCGTATTCTTGCGTTTTTAACAGTGCTTGGATGTCTTTGAGGCCATTGTGGCCACCGTCGCTACCCTTGCCTTTCATGCGTAAAGTCCCAAACGGCAAAGCGATGTCATCGGTAATGACTAATAAATTCTGAATGGGAATTTTTTCGGTTTGAAGCCAATAGTTTACTGCTTTACCCGATAAATTCATAAAAGTAATGGGCTTGATCAATATAAGCTGCCTGCCCTTATATTTAGCTTCTGCGCGAAAAGCAGCCTTGTCTAAAGAAAAGGTAGCGCCGAGATCTGCGGCCAATTCATCTAGCACTTTAAAACCGATGTTATGACGGGTTTGGACGTATTCAGAACCCGGGTTTCCTAAACCGACAATCAGGTATTTCATTTTACCAATTTGGACAGGTATTACACTTATCGGATTGCTTGATATAAAACAACGCACCTACAACGATATCGCGCTGGCCGTACAAGAATACTTGTTTGGCATTGGAGTCGTAGTCATTGGGGCGTGTTTTGACCCGGTATTGACCCATGAAGCCACCCTGAATGTTGGCTGCTATAAACAGGTGCTTAAAGAACTCGGCGCGCAGACCAAAGTGACCAGAAGCGCCAACACCTGAAAGTGAAACGGTTTCCATGGATTTTTCACCAGCAAAAGTAAAATCGTTGTAGGACAAAATTGGACCAGCTCCAACACCCATCAGGGTGGTGAGTGCAAAATTACCTTTTTCGGTTTGGTACACCTTAAAGACGTTGGTCAGCTGGACATTGATGTAGTTGAGGCCGTTTGTGTTTTCGTAATGAAAGGTGTTTTCACTAGTGACAACGGAGTCACCGCTGTAGGTACCCGACCAACCTGTTGCTTGGTCAATACCTGGGCTAATGGTGCCGCTCAAATAATAAGTGGGACCGTGCTTCATGACGTATTTCATGTGTTCGTAACCCAATGAAACTGCCCAATTGCGTTTGAAGTTGTAGCCGATGCGCACATCGAACTGTGGAACCGTAAAAGTATTGAAGTTGATGTATTCGTTGATGTCAGTAGATGGGCGGTCTACGGCTTCTATGCCTTTGAGCTTGAAGTCATAGCCAGGCCCGATAAAACGAATGGTACTTGGCGTATAAATACTGCGGTTGTAGCCCCAATAAGCAAACATTGTGCCTGCTGCTGTTGATTTTTTTTGCGGCTTGAACTGTGCTTGTGCTTGTGTTCCGATAACGCACAGCAACAGCATGAAAATTACCTTTTTCATCGAGAAATTATTTTAACCCACTCCTTTTGCGTCAGAATACGTTCCAAACGGTAGTGAATGGTTTTGTTACGAGTGTACCAAGCTACTAATCCATAGCCTTTTGCAAAAACGGTTGTTTGAAGGCCTATTACTTCTTTCTCTGTTCGGGTAAAAGGATTCAGTACGGTTCTTCTGATTTTATCTTGGAAAAAAAGTGCTTCTGCATTTGTTTTTCCTAAGAAGACCGTTTGTTTTCTGTTTTGAAACTTTCTAAAAACCTCGTGCAAAAGCACAGTGGAGTCTACTACGCCACTAAACTTGGAGGCGAACCAAGTTTCTTTGTGAAGATCAAAAGGGAAGAGCTGATTTTTGTAAAGTACTGTTTTTTCTTTGCTTTGAACCCGATTGACAACCATATGATCCTGAACTACTAAGGAGTCGATGTTGTAATTGATGGCTTCGCGCAAACGGCCATCTGGCGCGTATACTTCCACAATTAGGTGCGGTCCAACGGCGTCTTCAACCGTATAAATGCGGTGAAACTCTTCGTCTAAACCATTTGCGATATCGCGGTAATGGTATATTTTTGGAACGGTGTCCAGCGGATAAAAGTAAGCTGCATTTGGGTTTTTACTTGTATAGGTCAGGGTTTCATCTGTAACATATCCTTTGACATACCATCCGGTTAGGGTGGCGCCAAGCACTAACAAGCCGAAGAAAACCCATTTTTTCATTTTGACATTTTTAGGAAAGCAATTTCTTGTTCGGTGAGGTGGCGGTAATAACCGCGTGGTAAATCTTTTTTAGTAAGACCTGCATACACTACGCGGTCGAGTTTGATGACTTCGTACCCGAGTGCTTCTACCATGCGGCGTACCACTTGGTTTTTACCCGAACGGATTTCAACACCAATTTCGTTGCTGCCTCCGCCTTCTACAAAACTTGCTGCCTCAGCTTTCATACGACCATCTTCGAGGTCGAGGCCACGGGTCATTTTTTCGAGGTCTTCTTTGGCTACTGACTTATTGGTTTCGATGTGGTAAAGTTTGCGGGCGTGGTAACGCGGATGCAAGAGTTTTTTCATCATGTCGCCGTCGTTGGTAAAGAGCATGAGGCCGGTGGTGTCGCGTTCCATGCGCCCTACCGGGAAAATTTGCTCACGGCAAGCTTTGCTGACGAGGGTCATGACTGTTTTGCGACCGCGGGGGTCGTCTAATGTAGTAATGTAGCCCTTCGGTTTGTTGAGCAAAACATAGCGTTTGGTTCCGGTTGTAATGGTTTCACCGTCGTATTGAACGACGTCGCCGGGCTTCACTTTGTAGCCCATTTCGGTAACGATAACGCCATTGATAGAAACTACGCCTGTATCAATCAGGACATCGGCCTCACGGCGCGAACAGATACCTGCATTGGATAAAAACTTATTGAGGCGGATGGCATCTTCGCGGAAACTTGGAAGTGGATCGCCTTTTTTGACTTTGATTTTGTAATCGATGTATTTGCGCTTGTCACGGGCACTTACCTTTGGCGCATCTTTGGCGCCGGTTGCTTTAGGTTTTGCACCTGTTTTCTTTGGTTGTCTCATTTGACTACAAAGATACGTAAAAAG
>JAXITO010000024.1:0-17477 GCA_034680045.1 Crocinitomicaceae bacterium
CACTACCGCCGGAACACCTGCCATTAAATTGACCGCGATTTTCTCGAGCATGCCCCAAATAGGAAAGTTGAATGCATTGATGTGCACCGCAACACCTTCTTTTGGAACCATGATGTGATGACCAATAAAGCTGCCATTTTTTGACAGTGGAGCTGCAACGCCATCAACGTAATAAGGAAGGTCTGGAAATTGACGACGCAAACTTGCATTTGCAAATAGGTTGCCAATTCCTCCTTCGATATCGATCCAGGAATCAACCTTCGTGGCCCCTGTTAATGCTGATACTTGATAATATTTCTCTTTACGCTCCATTAAAAACAACGCCAGTGCTTTGAGCATGCGGCCTCGTTCTTGGAAAGTCATTTTGCGCAATGCATGACCATTTTGACGCCCGTAAGCTAATACGGAAGAGAAATCTATGCCCGCGCTGGATACTTCACCAATTTGAGCACCGGTAATTGCGTTGAATAAAGGGGTTTCGACACCTTGGCCATCTACCCATTGTCCGAGAATGTAATTTTGAAAACGTTGCATAAGTGCTTATTTCATTAACCAACGAACCAAGTCGGCGCCATTGGCGTAAATCATCAAAGAAAGGAGTAAGAAAATTCCGATATACTGCGCAACTTCCAATACTTTTTGTGGCGCTTCTTTACCGGTGATCATTTCATATAATAAGAACACAACATGGCCGCCGTCTAGTGCAGGAATTGGCAAAATATTCATGAACGCCAAGATAATAGAAAGCAAAGCTGTGGTGAGCCAGAAGGTATGCCAATCCCATAGCGGCGGGAACATATTGCCAATAGAAGCAAAACCTCCAATTTGCGTGGCTCCTTTCTTGGTAAACACAAATTTAAATTGGCTGACATAATCAGATAAAGTATTGTATCCATAACTCATGCCGATACCAATGCTTTGTGCAAAGCCGTATTTTTTCTCGGAAAGTGCTTTGCGGTCAACGAAAGCGGAGTTCGTCATGATGCCAATTGTGCCATTTGATTTGACCCGAACCTCACGGGTGATGGTGTCTTTTGAATCGCTATTTTGAGCAACTTTGATATCAACCACTTTGTTTTTGTTGGCAAATAAAATAGCTTGAAATTCGTCGTAATAATGAATAGGTGTTCCGTTCACCTCGTAAATTTGGTCTTTAGCTTTGAAGCCAGACTTAAGTGCCGGAGAGTCTTTACTCACCTCTACAACTTTCATGGATTTAGCGCGCAGTGAAAACGCGGGTAAAGCGCCCGCTTCAAATAATTTTTGATCGATGTCTGAAGGAAGTGTAAGGTGTGCGGTTGTTCCGTCTGGGTGTTGAACGGTAATCTTGTGCGCACCACGCAATAAAATAGACTTATTGATTTCATCGAGATTGAGGGGTTTCTTGCCTTCGATGTCTAAAATGATGTCACCAGAATAGATGCCGTATTTTGCCAAGTATGGATGCACACCTAAACCTGCCTGCAATTTATTTTGGTCCAAGGTGAGTTGGCCCCAAGTAAAAACCACCGCGATGTAAATCAAGAAACCAAGTACTAAATTGACGGTAACACCACCAATCATGATGATCAGGCGCTGCCAAGCTTTTTTACTTCTGAATTCCCACGGTTGTGGTTCGTTTTTAAGCTGCTCGGTGTCCATAGATTCGTCGATCATGCCCGCAATTTTGACATAGCCTCCTAAAGGAACCCAACCTATACCCCATTCTGTTGTATCAGGATCTTCGGACCACTCTTTTGGAGGGGCACTGCTGAACCATGATTTTCTTTTGACGCCATTGACGCGTTTCCAACGGAAAAAAGAAAAATACGGATTGAAAAACAAATAAAATTTCTCGACACGGGTCTTAAAAAGTTTAGCCGGAATGAAATGTCCAAACTCGTGAAGGGTAACAAGAATTGCAAGGGAGGTGATGAGCTGAGCTGCTTTAATGAGAATTTCCATTTTATAAATTGTATTTTACAAAGATACCTTAAGTTTAATTAGTGTGCTTCTAGCCAATTGTTGGCAGTTTTCATTTCGACTTCCATCGGTACTTCCATGGAAACGGCTTGTTCCATTGCTGTTTTAACAAGCACTTGCATTTGTTCGATTTCGTCTTGATGCACATCAAATACGAGTTCATCATGGACTTGAAGGATCATTTTGGATTGCAACTTTTCTTTGCTCATGGCTTTTTGTACGGCCACCATCGCTAGTTTGATGATGTCCGCCGCCGAACCTTGAATGGGTGCGTTAATGGCATTTCTTTCTGCAAAGCCCCTGACCACTGCATTTGCAGAATGGATATCTGGCAAATAACGGCGGCGTTTGAGAATGGTTTCTACATAACCCAATTCTCTGGCCTGAGCAATTACTTTGTCCATGTAGGTTTTAATAGTGCCGTATTGTTCAAAATAAGCATCGATAATGCCTTTTGCTTCGGTGCGCGAAATTTGAAGGTTTTGAGCCAAACCAAAAGCCGATTGGCCGTAAATGATGCCAAAATTGACGGCTTTTGCAGCACTGCGCTGTTCGCGGCTGACCTCATCAATCGGGGTGTGGAATACTTTTGCTGCTGTGGCCGCATGGATGTCGTGGCCGCTTTTGAAGGCAGCAATCATATTGGGGTCGCCAGAAAGTGCAGCAATGATGCGCAATTCTATCTGAGAGTAATCGACGGCCATGAGTTGGAAGTCTGAAGAGCGCGGTACAAATGCG
The DNA here is from genome assembly GCA_034680045.1 of Crocinitomicaceae bacterium. Taxonomy (GTDB): domain Bacteria; phylum Bacteroidota; class Bacteroidia; order Flavobacteriales_D; family Crocinitomicaceae; genus UBA952. The sequence continues at coordinate 2,701 of JAXITO010000024.1, forward strand.
CGGCGAATTTCTCGGCCTTTAGCCGAGCGCACTGGAATATTTTGAAGGTTGGGGTTATTAGAGCTTAGGCGGCCAGTTGCCGTAACCGTTTGCATGAAATTCGAGTGAATTCGGCCATCAATAGGGTCGCAAAGCGTTGGCAATGGATCGACGTAAGTACTTTTCAATTTGCGCAACTGACGGTACTCCAAAATGTGACCGATAATGGGGTGGTCGTGCTCGTGTTTTTGCAGGATGTCTTCAGAGGTCGCATACTGACCTGTTTTGGTCTTCTTTGCCTTGCTTGAGATTTGAAGTTTCTCAAATAAAATTTCTCCGAGTTGTTTAGGAGAATCAATATTGAATGCTTCACCTGCTAATTCTTTGATTTGTTGGTCGAGTTCTATCAGGCGCTCGTCGAGTTCTTTTGAAAAAGCAGTGAGCGCTGCAGTGTCTATCGCTATTCCTTCTTGTTCTATTTCTTTGAGCACCTTTGCCAAAGGCATTTCGACGTCGTAAAACAAATGATGCAGGTGCGGCTTTTCAATTTCTGGCTCTAAAAGTTTTTTGAGTTGGTAGGTGATGTCGGCGTCTTCACAAGCGTAGTCTTTGATTTGCTCAGGCGCTAAATCTGACATATTGCCTTGGTTCTTTCCTTTTTTACCAATGAGCGCCTCAATAGAAATGGGCTGATAGTTCAGGTAATAAGTAGCCAAGAAGTCCATGCCTTGTTTAGACTCCGGATTGATGAGGTACTGCGCAATCATGGTGTCGAAAAGCGGGCCTTTTAATTCGATACCATAGCGATGCAATACTTTGAGGTCGTATTTAATGTTGTGGGCGATTTTCTCAATAGAGATGTCCTCAAAAACCAATGCAAATTCGTTTACAATGGCTTTTGCGGCTTCAAAATCTGAGGGTACAGCTACATAAAATGCTTCTCGCGGCTTATAAGCAAACGAAAAACCTACTAGGTCGGCATGAAGCGCATCAATAGATGTCGTTTCTGTATCAAAACACACTTCGCTTTGAACCAACAGTAGTGCTAGCAATTCTTTGCGTTCTTCTTCAGAAGTGATAAGGTGATAGCTCGGTTTTTCTGTAGCGATGGTTTTATAGTTCGACGTCGGTGCAGCCTCTTGAGGTTCTAGCATACTTTGCATTCCAAAGAGGTCGAGTTGCGACTCTTCTTTATTTACTGTAGTTTGGGTAACTACAAGTTCTTCGCCGATGATGCGCTTGGCAAGGGTTCTGAATTCTAATTCGGTAAAGATGTCGCGAATGGCATCGGCTTTGACTGGGCAAACTTCTAAATCCTTCTCGTCGAATTCAATAGGAACATCTCTGATAATGGTGGCCAAAGATTTGGACATAAGGCCTTGTTGCTGAAAATTCTCTACATTCTCTTTTTGCTTGCCTTTCAATTCATGGACATGCTCAAATAGGCCTTCCATGGAGCCATACTTGGCTACCAAAGCCTTGGCGGTTTTCTCGCCAATTCCGGGAATTCCGGGAATGTTATCGGAGGCATCGCCCCACAAACCTAAAATATCAATGACTTGTATAGGCGAGGTGACTTCAAATTTTTCACAAACTTCTTTCACACCTAAGATTTCTGGCGGGTTTCCGCCGCGCCCGGGCTTGTACATAAACGTTTGTGGGCTTACCAATTGCGCGTAGTCTTTATCGGGAGTCATCATGTAGGTGAGAAAACCTCTTGGCTCAGCAAGCTTGGCAAAGGTTCCGATGACGTCGTCAGCCTCAAAACCTGCCACTTCCAATATGGGAATATTAAACGCCTGAACAATTTGCTTGATAGGCTGAATCATAGATCGGATGTCCTCTGGCATTTGTTCGCGCTGCGCTTTGTACTCCACATATTCTTCTTGGCGCTGCGTAGAACCTCCTGGCGGGTCAAAAACAACAGCAATGTGGGTGGGTTGCTCCGTTTTGAGAATGTCTATAAGGACATTTGTAAAACCAAAAGCTGCAGATGTGTTTTCTCCTTTTGAATTGACACGCGGATTTTTGGCAAACGCAAAATATGCTCTGTAAATAAGTGCGTATGCGTCAAGTAAGAAAAGTTTTTTAGGAGCAACAGGTGTGAGCATCAGAAAGTTGGGATGTAGGGAATAAATTGAGCGGGTTCAATTTGGGTCTCTTTAGAAACCGGGAATGTTTTGTAAATGAACAAAGCTCCTGCCTTTGGATAGCCGCTGATTTTAACCGTGGAAAGAGGTTTTTTGGCCGCCTTATAAGCTGTGGTCATAAAACCCGGCTCTGGAATGAGGCGCAGGGGAATAGTAAGCTCGCTCTCGCGGTGACCACGAATTTTAATGGGTTCGTCTATGTATAGATTTCCTATTTTTTGTTGATCGACGAATACCTCAAAAGAACCTGGTTTCATTTTTACAGGAACCCAAAGGTTGTTTTGTATATGAAAACTGGCTTTGAACTTCACGAGCTGACCACTAAATTGTTCAATTTGTGTGCCGTCTAAGCTGACCATTTCAACAGGTTCTTCTAAGCTTTTACAAGACACCAAGACAAATAAGCCAAAGAGAAAGAAAAAGTTTTTCATGCTTAGATCTCGCTAAAGTGCTTGTAAAAATAAGGGATGGTCTCGATGCCCTTAAAGTAATTGAACAAACCAAAATGTTCATTCGGACTGTGTATGGCATCGCTATCCAAGCCAAAGCCCATTAAGATGGTTTTGAGCCCAAGTTCTTGTTCGAACATGGCAATAATTGGGATGCTTCCGCCGCTGCGAACCGGTATGGGTTTTTTTCCAAATGTGGTTTCGTAAGCGCGACTTGCAGCTGCGTATGCCGGAGAATCGGTTGGCGTAACAACCGGTTCGCCACCGTGGTGTGGTGTAACTTTTACGAGCACGCTCAGAGGCGCAATGCTTTCAAAGTGTTGTTGAAAGAGGTTGGTGATTTCTTCTGGGTCTTGGTCGGGTACCAAGCGCATGGAAATTTTAGCAAATGCTTTTGAAGCAATTACGGTTTTTGCGCCTTCGCCTGTATAACCTCCCCAAATGCCATTAACGTCTAGCGTTGGACGAATAGAGCCGCGCTCCATAGTGCTGTATCCATTTTCACCGTGTGTAGCGCGGATATCCAAGGCCTCGCAATAGGCTTGCTCGGAAAAAGGAGCTTTTGCCATTTCGGCGCGGTCCGCGGCGGAAAGTTCTACGACTTTATCGTAAAAACCAGGAATGGTGATGCGCATGTTTTCGTCGTGTAGACTTGCAATCATTTGAGTGAGCGTATTGATCGGGTTAGCGACACAGCCGCCGTAAAGACCTGAATGAAGGTCACGATTGGGGCCAGTCACTTCAACCTCGACATAACTAAGGCCTCTCAAGCCAGTGGTGATGGAAGGTGTGTCGTTGGCCAACATACCGGTATCAGATACAAGAATAATATCTGCTTTTAATTTGGTTTTATTTTCTCGGACAAAAATTGCTAAGTTGGGGCTTCCAACTTCTTCTTCACCTTCAATCATTAGTTTAAGGTTGCATGGAAGTTCTTGTGCTTGAAGCATGGCTTCAACAGCTTTTACGTGCATGAAAAACTGACCTTTATCGTCGCAAGCACCGCGCGCAAAAATTGCGCCCTCCGGATGGATCGGCGTTTGTTTGATGACAGGTTCAAATGCTGGCGTATGCCATAATTCGAGCGGGTCAGCTGGCTGAACGTCGTAGTGACCATACACTAAAACTGTTGGCAAAGAAGCATCTATGATTTTTTCTGCATAAACAATTGGATGCCCAGCAGTTGGTATCACCTCTACTCCATCCAAGCCAATTTCTTTTAAATGGGTAGCTAAATAGATGGCACAGTCAGCAACGTCTTGCTGAAAAGAAGGGTCCGCAGATACAGAAGGAATGCGCAAAAGCGCAAATAATTCAGCAACAAATCTGTCTTTGTGCTGGCCAATAAATTGTTGTGTTTTTTCCATAATCATTCTATACCTCAAAGTTGCGAAAAATCGCGGTGTTTTGCTGCGTCAGAGATTATATTAATTTTGTAATGCAACTAAACTGTCTATTTCGACGTCTAACGGTCAACTTTGCACTTATGAAACAATTTATACACTTCATTTTTTTAATGACTTGCGGCACGGTTTTCGCACAACCTATTGCAGTCTCTACAACACAAACCCCACAACAATTAGTAGACAACGTCTTGTTGGGTTTTGGTGTAACAGCTTTCAATGTCACGATCAATGGCAACCCTGCCTTGGCAAATTCAACTCAACCAAATGTTGCTTATTTTACTAATACCAATGCTTCTTTTCCTATTAATAATGGACTTATCCTTACAACAGGAAACGCAAGTGGAGCAGTAGGTCCAAACGCTAACGGCGGCGCCACCTTTAATATGCCAGCAACTCCTAGTGTGTCGTCGGATCCACATTTAAATGATATTGCAAATGCAGGTGTTGAAAATGGTGTTGTACTTGAATTCGACTTTATTCCTTCTGGAGATACTTTAGTTTTTAACTACATGTTTGGTTCCGATGAATATCCTGAATGGTCGCCGTCGTCTTTTAACGATGCGTTTGGACTTTTCTTATGGGGCCCAGGGATTACAGGCCCACATGTATTGGCAGGATATCCAAATGGGGGATTAAATCTCGCAACTATTCCTGGGGGAATCCCAGTAACGATTAATAATGTTGGGCCGTCGTCAAATACAGCATATTATGTAAATAATGGGTCTGGAGTAGCTTATGGTGACGCAGTTCAATACGACGGCACCACCACTTTACTAACAGCGGCATCGAGTGTACAATGTAACCAACTTTACCACATTAAATTAGCTATATCAAATGTGGGAGACGAATCACTTGATTCAGGCGTATTTCTAGAAGCGGGCTCATTTAGTTCTGCTGCCGTAGATGTTGCTGTGGCTACGGTTTCAGGAGACACCACCATCATTGAAGGATGTACTTACGCTGACTTCATCTTTACCCGCCCTCCAGGACAAGTCAATGATACCCTTATAATCAACTATACCATCGGTGGAGTTGCCCAAGAAGGCATCGACTACAACACACTCATCAACCCAATTACATTCTTGCCAGGTGAAGACACCGTTATCATCAACCTTACACCAATACAAGATGGCATCACAGAAGGTTTTGAATCAGTAGTGATTACTGTAGACATCATAAACCCTTGTGGCGATACCATCACCTCGTCAGGAACTATTTATATTGGTGAGGGGCCGATTATAAATATTCAAGGAAACAATCCTACTGTTTATTGTGCAACTGATAGCGTTTGGTTAGCAGCTAGTGCATCGGGTGGCTATGCTCCTTATGACTACGAATGGGAAAGTTTAGCCGGTGCAAACCTAGGCACCAACGACTCTATTTCAGTAGGAATTAGTCAAAACGGAACCATTTACTATTTAGTAACCGCGACCGACAACTGTAACTTCACCCATACAGACACGGTTTCCATTACCATGAATCAAACTTTAGCCATTGACACCATTTATGTGGGCGCATCTACTTGCGTTCCAACGGGATATGTTTCTGTTCAAGTCTCAGGTACTCAAGGTGTTCCGCAATACAACTGGACAGGGCCGGGGCCGGGTGGTTTTATCGATGCCTCTGTGTGGCAAAACATTCCTACCGGCTGGTATTACATTACTGTTGAGGATAATATTTGCTCAATTACCGATAGTGCATTTGTAGATTTACTTGACCCTCCTGTAGCGCAGTTTAGCGCCTCTGTTCAACAAGGCTGTGAACCACTAACCGTCACTTTTACAAACACAAGTCAAAATGCACAATCTTATATTTGGAACTTTGGCAACGGACAAACTTCAAATTCTTCCGGTCCAGTAAGTACAACATACGACGCAAGTAATCCAAATTATGTTGTCACACTTACAGCACAACAAGGAGCACAATGTACAGACGAAACAAGTCTTACAATCTCAGTAGCAATTTGTGGTTGTACTGATCCATTGGCTATTAACTATAACCCTAACGCTACTGTGGATGACGGCTCTTGTATTATCCCAGAGCCAGTGGTAATAGCGCCTAACGTTTTCAGCCCAAATGCCGATAACAACAACGAAAGTTTCTACTTAGACACAAAAAATGTTATCTCCTTACAACTAATTATCTTGAACCGTTGGGGTAATGTACTATACGATGCCACTTCATATGACCTCATTAATAACAACCCTGCTTGGGATGGCAAAATCAATGGCACACCTGCAAGTGAAGGTGTTTACTTCTACAAATATGTTGGTGCTGGCTTGAACAACCAAGAGGTTAAGGGCCACGGCTTCTTGCATTTGGTTGATAAGAAATAATGAAAAGGGGGCTTGAGCCCCCTTTTTTTGATCAATACCTTTACATTTGCCATACATGATTGGCCACAAAAAATTTATTGTTATCGGGACCTTCCTCCTAATTGGTGTGCTAATTGGTATTTTCCTGTATCCAAAAAATAGAAGTGCCAAAGGAGACAAGACCTACGGTGGCGTTCTCAAAATAAGTTCAAAAAGTGACATCATTACACTTTTTCCGCTCGCCGACAACACGCTAGAACACCACCGCGTTCAACAACTTATTTTTGAGCCCTTACTCAAACCAAGTAAAAGTAACCGGGGTTGGAAATATTGTTTGGCGACCAAAATTACAACCGATACAACGCGCAAAAAGCTCGTCATTCATCTGCGCAAAAATGTGCATTTCTCAGACAACGCTTGTTTTCGGTTCCGTTCCTCTGAACTATCCGCTGAAGATGTCGCATTTAGCCTCAGCCTCGCTTGTTCGCAGCAAGCGAACATCAAACAAGACCTCATTTTAGCAGAATTGATTTTAGGCGGTGTAGAATTCTACAAAGCAAAATTAGACCCACTCAAAAGAAAAGTGCGCGGCATCCGCATTATTGATAATTACACCCTAGAACTTACCTTAACTCGTGCTTACAACCATTTTTTAAATGTGCTTTCTAGTCCTAGCTTAGGTATTCTTAGTAAACAAGCGGCCAAATACTACGGTAAAAATAGTTCAATAAACCCGGTCGGAACGGGTCCGTTTGTATTGGCACAGCGAGAAGGAAAACGACTCTTCTTTGAGCGAAACGACGATTATTGGCGCTATGATCATTATGGAAATCAGTTGCCCTATATTGATCAAGTCGAATTGAAGTGTGGAATACAAGGTCAAAGTACGCATCAGCTTTTTTTAAACAACCAACTCGATTTACTTTTTGATTTTCCTATTGATGACCTAAGAGATGCTTTCGGAACCTTGACTGATGCTAAATCAGGCAAAAATCCACTGCACGAAGTATATATAAAAAGTGCCGCAAAGGTTCATTTTATTCAATTCAATTGCACAACACCGCCGTTTAACCAACCAGCAGTTAGAAGGGCTTTTGCTTTGGCAATTGATGTAAATACGATTTGTAACGAGGTTTTAATGGGTGAAGGTCGTCAACTCAATAAGCAGTTTATACCAACAACCTCATGGAATAAAAATTCACTTGTAAAAGCGGATAACAGATCCATGGCTGCTAGAATTCTAGAAGCGAAGTCCTTGCTTATCAAAGGGGGTTATACCAACATGCGAGCCTTCCCTCCTATCTCTTTTTACGTAGGAAGCAAGAAAAATACCCTGGCTTACAAATGGTCAAAAGCCGTGGCTCAAATGCTCGAAAAGCAACTTGGTGTTCAGGTTTTATTGATGGAGCAACTAGCGCCCTTCAAAATGACTGCAGCAAGTATGTGGCGAACTGGTTGGGTTGGAGATTATCCGGGCTCAGAATCTTACTTGAGGCTCTTTTACAGCAGGGCTCAAAATCCAGTATACTTCAAAAATGCACTTGTTGACTCCCTTTACCTAGCTTCTGTTTTTGCCAAGAACCTGAACACGAGAAACTGGGTGCAAAAACGCTGTGAAAAAGCAATTATAGATCTACAGGCGCTAGTGCCCATATATACCGAAGACTTTATTGTGCTGCAACAACTGCGCGTGCGCAACTTTAAACTAGATGATTCTGGTTTGTTAGACTACGCCAATTTGTTTATCAAGGAGCTGAACTAAGCTGAAAATTTACTTGAGGCTCTCTTCTACCCATGCCTTGCCCCAATTTTCATATTCGTCGGGGGTCCAAAGGGAAGGATAAAAAATACGCTTTTGAAATCGTGGAGGTAGATACTTTTGCCAATTGGTGCCGCCAGTAGCCGCAACATCTTTGTCTTGTCGGGCTAAATAACGAACAGCAGATTTATAATGCGCAAGTGGCCAATTGATATTCACGTTGGTGTCGTTTTGGCGCAGGGCTTCTTTCACGTGTTCGTCGGCTTGGTCTTCTTTACTCAAACGCAAATACACCTGCCATAAATTTTTATCCTTGCAACGGTTGCCCAGTGCAATGAATTGGTCCTTATATTTTTCTTCGAACTGAATAAGTGTCAGCGTTTTTTTACCCGTATCGACTTCTGTCGCGCCGGCTTTCCAGTAAATGTGTTCAAACAACTGTGCAATGTCTGTTTGGTTGCGCAGTGCCTCGCGCTCGTCTTTAGCCACTAGATTGATGAAATCGGTACTGAATATTTCGATTTCTCGGTATTGAGCAGATTGGAACCCTGAAGCGGGCAGCAAACTCATGCGGAACTTTAAAAACTCTTCTCTATCCATTCCATTGATCATGATTTCAAAGCTTTTGATCAACGCATCAAAATAACGATTGATGCGGGTAACGCGATCTATGAAATGTGCCTTCGTTGGCGTGGCAATTTTTCCAAGAGCTTCGAACTCACGCAGTGCAAGCTTAAAATAGAGTTCGGTGATTTGATGGTACATGATAAAAACCACCTCATCAGGGAAAGCGGTTTTAGGTTTTTGCAAGCTCAAAAGGGTGTCGAGTTCTATGTAGTCCCAATAAGTAGTTACCTCGGCATATAAAAGTCCTTCTAAATAAGCACTGAAGTCTTCTCCTAACGCGGCATACTTTTCATTCAGTTGACTGAGTTTCTCTTTGAGTTCGGGTGTGATTTCCATCTTTATATTGCTTGATTTGCTGCTTCGAAATTAAACAAAATTTAAGTGCTTAAAGAATTTTTACTTTTGTAGTACAACTGAAAACTGATGATCAACTATAATCCCAAAAACTGGCTCAACTTTATTTTTTCTTTTCACAAAAGCGACACCGTTCGCATGATGTGGAAAGAACTCGTTTACATCAGTTTACTTTCTATTCTTATTGCTTATGTTGAAATGACATTTTTTCCGGAAGCCTATTTCTTGAAAAACTTAACCACTGTTTATTCCTTACTCGGTTTTGTGATCTCACTTTTATTGGTTTTTCGCACCAACACTGCCTATGACCGCTGGTGGGAAGGCAGAAAGGCTTGGGGGTCTTTTGTAAACGACACCAGAAGTTTGAGTTCTAAATTAAGTGCGGTCGCATTAACACCTGAGGAGAAAAGTACATTTAATAAGCTCATCCCTCTTTTTGTTTTTGCTACCAAACAACATTTGCGCAATCAAGATTTGAAAGAGGAGGCTACCTCGGTTCATCATTTAGAAGGTTTGGATCTAAGCGGACATCAACCATTAAGAATTGTCCAATTATTGCGCGTTGAAATCGAAAAATTGCTTCTAAAAGAAACTATACATAACCAATCTTGGCTCGCGCTCAACCGAGATCTAGATTCATTAATTCATTCGTTAGGGGTTTGTGAGCGCATTAAAAACACACCTATTCCTTTTTCTTATAGCCTGTTTATCAAAAAATTCATTTTTATTTATGTCGTCACGATGCCATTGGCATTTGTGCCATTGTTTGGCTATTTGTCTGCATTTATTTCAACATTCGTGTTTTATGCACTAGTGAGTATGGAATTACTAGCCGAGGAAATTGAAGACCCATTTGGTTCGGACCAAAACGATTTGCCTACAGATCAGCTTTGCCTCACCATTCAAAATAACTGCCAACAAATCTTTGGGGTATAAAAAAAGCGCCTTTTGGGCGCTTTCGGAATAAAGAGTTGTCTTTATTTGGTCTCTTCGTCAAAAATACGTTTTGGACGCAATTGTTCGAACAAACCTAACGTTAACCAATAAGGAAGAATAAATCCTAATAAAAAGAATAACATCCAAAAGGCCATTCCGCCAATTAAAAGAAACATTACAATACCGAAAGTGCTCATCTTCTATTATTTTTGCAGTTGAATACAGACCAAAATTACACAAATTAATTCATAAACACCAAAAAATGGAATTCCGCATCGAAAAAGATACCATGGGCGAGGTAAAAGTACCTGCTCAACGCTACTGGGGAGCACAAACCGAACGTTCGCGCAACAACTTTAAAATTGGCCCAGAAGGCTCGATGCCTATTGAAGTAATCCACGCTTTTGCTTACCTCAAAAAAGCAGCCGCACACGCCAATCACGAACTTGGCGTTTTAGCCGAAGAGAAAAGAGACCTCATCTCTAAAGTGTGTGATGAAATTTTAACAGGTCAACACAACTCCGAATTTCCTTTAGTGATTTGGCAAACTGGTTCAGGCACACAATCTAACATGAACTGCAATGAAGTGATAGCCAATCGTGGCCATGTCGTAAATGGTGGAGACTTATTAGACGAGCAAAAAGTCCTCAACCCAAATGACGACGTCAATAAATCGCAGTCTTCCAACGACACCTACCCTACCGCAATGCACATTGCTGCCTACAAAATGGCGGTCGAGGTAACCCTTCCTGGCTTGAATCATTTGCGCGATATTCTTCAACAAAAAGTAGTCGAATTCAAAGACATCGTCAAAACCGGCCGCACACACTTTATGGATGCAACCCCGCTGACTTTGGGTCAAGAATTCAGTGGTTATGTAGCGCAGCTCGATTACTCCATGCGCGCTATCAATAATGCTTTGGTGGTGGTTTCTGAATTGGCACTAGGCGGCACTGCTGTTGGGACAGGCTTAAACACACCAAAAGGATACGACGTGCTCGTGGCTCAAAAAATCGCCGAATTTACAGGCTTGCCATTTATTACTGCCGCCAACAAATTTGAAGCGCTCGCCGCACATGACGCAATGGTCGAGCTTTCTGGCGCACTTAAAAGAAGCGCTGTTTCACTGATGAAAATTGCCAACGATATCCGCATGTTGTCTTCTGGGCCACGTTGTGGTATTGGTGAAATCATCATTCCAGACAACGAGCCAGGTTCTTCTATTATGCCAGGGAAGGTGAACCCCACACAACCAGAGGCGCTTACAATGGTTTGTGCCCAAGTAATGGGCAACGACGTTACGGTCAGTATTGCTGGATCTAACGGTCATTTTGAACTCAATGTATTCAAGCCAGTTATTGCCGCAAATGTGCTGCAGTCGGCTCGTCTCATTGGAGACGCTTGTGTTTCTTTTGCTGACAATTGCGCTGTAGGCATTCAAGCAAATTTACCAATGGTGAAACAGCACCTTGACAACTCCTTGATGCTTGTTACGGCGCTCAACACAAAAATCGGCTATTATAAAGCAGCTGAAATTGCTAAATACGCACACAAAAACGGCACCACTTTAAAAGAGGCGGCTGTAGGCCTTGGCCACGTCAGTGCAGAAGAATACGACCTCATTGTGGATCCATCCAAAATGATTGGTTCGTTAGACTAAATCACATGTGCTTCTTTGCATTTGACCTGTTTTAAACATAATAATGATTAATTTTGTACATAAAATAATTACATGTCAAAAATTAAAGTAGCCCACCCGGTTGTAGAGCTCGACGGCGATGAAATGACCCGCATCATCTGGAAATTCATCAAAGACAAACTCATTTTACCCTACCTCGATCTCGATATTAAATATTACGACCTCGGTATTGAAAAACGCGACGAAACCAACGATCAAATCACAATCGATGCGGCGGAGGCCATCAAAAAATATAAAGTAGGTATCAAATGTGCCACCATTACTCCTGACGAAGCACGCGTTCAAGAATTCAACTTGAAATCCATGTGGAAATCTCCTAATGGCACCATCCGCAACATCCTCGACGGAACCGTTTTTCGCGAGCCGATCGTGATGCAAAACGTCCCTCGCTTGGTTACAAATTGGACTGCTCCTATCATTGTTGGGCGTCATGCTTTCGGCGATCAATACCGCGCTACTGATGCAGTTTTCAAAGGAAAAGGTAAACTCACCATGACTTTCACGCCTGAAGACGGCAGTGAAACACAAACTTTTGAAGTCTATAACTTCAAAGGCGACGGCGTAGGAATGGCGATGTACAACACCGACGAATCTATCGCTGGTTTTGCAAGAAGCTGTTTCAATATGGCCTTGACCAAAAAATGGCCTTTGTACCTTTCTACCAAAAACACCATCCTTAAAAAATACGACGGTCGTTTCAAAGATATTTTTGAAGAAATTTTCCAAGCTGAATTCAAAGCACAATTCGACGCTGCGGGTATTGTTTACGAACACCGCCTCATCGACGACATGGTAGCTTCTGCCTTAAAATGGAACGGTAATTTTGTATGGGCTTGTAAAAACTACGACGGCGATGTTCAGTCTGACACCGTTGCACAAGGTTTTGGTTCACTCGGCCTCATGACCTCTGTACTCATTACCCCTGACGGTCAAATTATGGAGTCAGAAGCTGCACACGGCACTGTTACGCGTCACTTCCGCGACCACCAAGCAGGTAAAAAAACCTCGACCAACCCCATCGCATCTATTTTTGCCTGGACACGAGGTTTGGCTTTCCGCGGCAAACTTGACCACAACCAAGAACTCATTGACTTCTGTCTTACACTTGAAAAAGTCTGTATTGAAACCGTTGAAAGTGGCATCATGACCAAAGACTTAGCAGTGTGTATCCATGGCAATAAAGTCAACCATGGTGAACACTACGTGTATACTGAAGAATTTTTAGACGCTCTCGATCAAGGGTTGAAAGCAAAAATGAACTAATTTAGAGGGGCTAAGGCCCCTTTTTTTATGCGACTACTTTTTATTTTCTTTTTAAGTTCTTTTGCGTTTGGTCAAGGAATCACTGATGAATGGCTTGGCTCCTATGAGGGGGTAATGGAAATCTATAATAACAACGGTTTACAACAAAAAATTGGGATCAACTTTGACTTACAAATCATGGATAGGCATAATTATTGGACCTATAATATGTCTTATATCAATCTAAAAAACGATGAAGTAGCCACTACAAAAGCATACAAAATATTTTATGTAGAGGAAACCAAAAAGCTTTGGCTGGACGAAGGCGATAGTTTACTGATCGAAATGACCCGTTTAGGCAATTGCTTTTATGACCACTTTGAAATGAGCGACATGTTTTTCAATTCATCGCTCTGCAAACAAGATGAAAACCTGGTGTTCCAAATTACCGGTGGACAAAAAAAACCAACCTATATCAGTCCATACATCAAAGAAATTGAATGTTCTGTGGAAAGCTTGCATTTCGACTTTCTACAAAGCGTGCTGCTCAAACCTAAAAAATGAAGTATTTCAACATCGTTTTCTTTCTGCTTTTTGGTTTATTTTCTTGTAAAACAATTACAATAGAATTACCCGTTCCGGATTTCAAAGTTGTATCTGAGGTCAGCGCACCAGAGCCCTCCTTTCTTTCTTTACAAACTGAATTAGCCCTCAAACCGTATTTAACAGAAGCCGATAAAAGCTTAGATAAAAAGTTCAGTGGGGAGGAATATCAATGCGAAGGGATCCGCTACAATTACCATTTTGAACGCGAGCCACTCACCTTTCAATTAAAAGACAAAGAGGTGTTGTGTGATATAGACGGCAAGTTTGACCTTAGTTTGTCTTACTGCCCAGATTGCCAAAATGTCTTTGGAGAAGAAATGTGTATCATTCCGCGCGTTTCTGCTTCGTGCGGTGTAGGTGAGCCTAAAAGAAAAGTTCACATTTCTTACAAAAGTAAAATTGCAATTAGCGAAAATTTTGAGTTAAAGTCTCAAACTAAATTAAATGATTTTACACTTATAGACCCCTGTAAAATCACGGTTTTTAGGTACGACGCAACCCCAACCATCGAAAAAGAAGTAAGGGCCTCCTTAGTACAACTCGAAAAAGAAGTCGATAAACAATTGGCTTCGGCGCCTATTCACAGCACGATGACCGAAGTTTGGAAGTCCCTGCAAGAACCTATTTTGGTTGAACCTTACGGTTATTTTTATTTGCGACCTCAGCAAATTGGGATTGACGACCTGACTTTAAAAAACGAAGGGCAAAAGGCCTATTTTACTACGCAAATGATTGCCCAACCATTATTTTATACAAACGCCGTAGCATTACCAACATCGCGCTTACCAAAAAACACACCTCAGCCAAATGCTACAACCACAAGCGTTTTTAATCTGCGGACTGTTGCATCTTATGATTCTATTAACCGCTTTTTGTTGCGCGACTTTGATACACAACAAATTAAAATCACCGATAAAAAGTATATCAATATAGATAAAGTACAGATTCTTGGTCCGCAAGGTGAGCGCTTGGTGCTCTCTGTACAATTTTCTGGGACAAAAAAAGGAACGCTTTATTTGGTTGTTGAACCTTATATTGACCTGCAACAACATTTAAGAATCCGAGAGGTTGATTATGAATTGCGCACCAAAAGCGTCTTGTTACACTCGGCTAAATGGATGCTGAACTCCAAACTAAAAGAACAACTTACTGCGAACATAGACGTAGATTTAAGCCCAATCCTTACAGAATCAAAAACCGCTATTGAACAGCAAATCAATAGCGAAATAACAAAAGGTGTTTGGTTACAAGGAAA
>JAXITO010000025.1:0-16019 GCA_034680045.1 Crocinitomicaceae bacterium
TGAGCGCATTACCTTCAAAGGATATGGAGAAACCCAACCAAAAATGAGTTGTGCTTGTGACAAAGCTCTAGGCACTACCTGTACCGATCAAGAAAACCAACTCAATCGTAGAACAGAGTTTATTATAAAGTCATTGAATATCTCTACAGGTAACTTGAGCACAACAACAATGGCTAATCCAAACAGTAATGGCGAAGTCAATTTTATTATTTCGGACAATAACACGGCTGATTTTCGCTTAAAGAACCTAGAAGACACTGAAGAAATGCAAGGAGTACACTTCCGTGTACAAGTTGAATCATCCGTAGCTCAAATACCTAATCCTACTGCTAAGTATATGCGTGATGATGTCTATGAATACGAGCACGAAGGTAAATACAAATATTGTTTAGGTGCAGGGCATCATTCACTTGACGATGCAGTCATATTACAAAATCAGTTAAGAGCAAGTGGTTATCCTGAGGCATTTATTGTTGCATTCAACAACAGAACGCGCATTACCTTAGATCAAGCTAAAAAATTGCTTACTGGACAAAACTAGTAGCTTGATTTCTAAGCTCCCACATGTAGGTACAACCATCTTTACCACCATGTCTGCTTTGGCGCAGGAGTGCGATGCCATTAACCTTGCACAAGGTTTCCCTAATTTTGAGATAGATCCCTTACTTCAAGATAGTCTTATAGAAGCAGCAAATGCCAATGCACATCAGTATGCGCCTATGGCCGGCTTAGTTTCTCTGCGAGGGCAAATCGCCGAGTTAATAGCCCAGCAGTATAGCAGAAGCATTGACATTTCTGAAATCTTAGTTACGGCAGGTGCCACACAAGCTATTTTTACTACCATACAAGCGCTCGTACATCTTGGTGACGAAGTTGTAATATTAGACCCAAGCTACGACTGCTATGAAGCTCCTGTTTTATTGAGTGGTGCAATACCAGTACGATTGCCCTTGAAAGCAAACTTCAAACCTGATTGGAATTTGATCAATTTGCGTATTGGTACCCGAACCCGGTTGCTTATCATCAATAATCCGCACAATCCGAGCGGAACGATTTGGGATGAGTCTGATTTTCTTGCACTAGAAAATATATTGTCAGCGCATCCAAACTTACTTTTGCTTTCCGACGAGGTATATGAATTCATAGCGTATTCGGATAGTCATCAATCTATCAATGAACGTGCGCTAATACGCGACCGCGCTATCATCGTGTCTTCTTTTGGCAAGACTTTTCACATCACAGGTTGGAAACTTGGTTATATCGTTTGCCCTGCGGCACTTATGAAGGAGATTCATAAAGTGCACCAATTTTTGGTCTTTTCGGTTAATAGTGTAGCCCAACATGCGCTTGCGCTCTATTTGAAAAGGGTCGATGTAGCTAGTTTGAGTGAATTTTATCGCAAGAAGCGCGATCTTTTTAGGTCGGGTATGTCAAAAAGTCGCTTTGAACTTTTGCCTTCGCAAGGAAGTTATTTTCAAGTAGCATCCTATGCTCCTATTTCCACCGAACCTGATACCAATTTTTGCATTCGCATGGCGAAGGATTTTGGTGTAGCTGCAATACCGTTGTCTGTTTTTAATGCCAATGGTGAAGACCGCAACTTGATTAGGTTTTGTTATGCCAAGACAGATGATACACTCTTGGTTGCAATCGAAAAGTTATGCAAGATTTAAGCGTTGGTATATTACAATTCAATCAAATTTGGCAAGACAAGAAAGCCAATTTTGAACGTGTTCAGACACTATTAGAAGCGCAACCTAAACTAGACTTACTCTTACTACCTGAAATGTTCCACACCGGATTTTCTATGCAAATTGAACTTGCCGACAGTTGGACAGATTCCGAAGGACTTTATTTTCTGAAAGAACTTGCAAGGAAACAGGGAACAGCTATTTATACTTCCCTGATGATTCAAGATCAAGATGCTTATTTCAATCGAGGGGTTTTTGTGGAGCCTAACGGCGCAATTCATTGCTACAACAAACGCAAAGCATTTGGACTTGGCCGTGAAGATGAATACTTTACACCGGGTAGCCAAGAAGTTATTGTTTCTTACAAAGACTGGAATATAAATCTACAGATTTGTTATGATTTGCGCTTTCCAGAGTTGATCCGCAATCGGATAGACGCAGCGGGTCAAACTGCATATGATTTGCTTTTATATGTTGCGAATTGGCCAGAGAAACGCATTGCTCATTGGGATGCACTACTTAAAGCGAGGGCAATTGAAAACCAATGTTATGTGGCCGCTTGCAACCGTGTGGGAACAGACGGTAATGAATTGGGCTATAATGGTCATAGTCAGGCAATTGATATGGTCGGCAATTATCTATTAAAGCCCCACGAACAAGAAGGAATTTTCGTTGTTCATTTAGCTAAGAATTCTCTTTCGGAAGGCAGAAATAGCCTCCCTTTTTTAAAGGACGCATAGAAATCACTATCTTTATTACCTAAATACTCTAAAATGAAAAAAATTTTATTCTTCACCAGTTCTGTTTTTATTAACGTGGTTGTATTTTCCCAGTTAATAGAATCTTCAATCGCAGTAAAACAGGCTGAATCTATTCCAAATACAGATTTTGGAAAACTCCATAGTCAAATAATGACGTATGAAAAAAACGGTGGTGATATTATCTGGTCAAATGATTTTTCAACTCCTGCAAGTTGGGCAATTGGCACAAACGGACAAGGGACATTCATTATTGGGAACAATAATCATCCTGAAATTGCTGGAACAAATGGACTGAGTGGGTACATGGGTGCCATGGCTACAAGTGGAACAACGGCAAATAATGGTTTTGCCTTTTTCAATGGAGTTCAATATTTAATTCAAGGGTCTGTAGATCCACAAGAAACATGGGTATTATCGGATACAATTGATTTATCTTCTTACACACAGAATTCAATTATATTAAGTTTTAACCAGCGATTTCGTCATTTAAATTATGATTCGACGCTTATTGATGTTTCAAATGATGGTGGAATTACCTGGTCAAGTTATATAGTGAACGATGAATATGCCACAAATGACCCAGCGGTTCAAAATACAATTTTAAAGTTAATTCCTATAACGCCTAGCGCTCAGACTATGATAAGATTTCGCTGGAAAAGTGATTCTGATAGTGATGACTATGGGAGTGGTTATGGTTGGATGATCGATGACGTTAAGTTAATAGAACCTTACATGGATGAAGTAGCAATTAAAAAGGTTTTCACTAATGATGTAGTCAATGCATATGATTATTACTCAACTCCTCTAACCCAAGTTGCTCCAATGACTTATGGTGCAATAATTGAAAATCTAGGTTCACAAACCGTCACTAAATACATCAATTTTGCAGTTTCTTTATCAAATATTGTATTTGAAGATTCTGCTTCCGTAACATTACTTCCAGGAACTCTTGATACTATTTGGCTTTTAAATACATATGCGCCAACAGAAATTGGTACTTTTTCATTAGCTGTTACTGTACAAGACCAAGGTGTTGGAGCTAACAACTCTTTAACTGATGAATTTGTGGTGACTGATTATATCTACGGGCACAATTATCCAATATCAGGATCCTTGACATTTGGCTTTAATACGCTTGATGCCAATCTTGGTATGGGAAATATATATCAATGTAATCAAGATCAACAACTCAATGGAATAAGCGTTTTATTTGGAACAGGAACCACACCAAATACAGACATTACAATTGAATTATACGAGGTAATAAGTAATATACAGGATCCAAATAATATTTATTTAACTGAAGCATTTTTTGTAATACCTTCACCTGTGAACACCTCAACCCCTGTTGATATCGCGTTTGATTCACCAGTAGATTTGGAGGCAGGTAAATTATATATGGTTATAGTTAAATACTATCAAACATCTTCGTCAAAGGTTCGGTTCAAAGCTACTTCTAAAGGGAATGATGATTTATCTACAATTGGTTGGGGCCCCTTTGGATCCGGAAATGCCGTGAATTATTATGTAGGATGGTCAGTTGCGCCTTTTATTTCTCTAAATTTTGACCCTATTTTGAGCGTTGCTGAGCAAACTGAAATTTCACAAGCAGTCGTTTTGCCAAACCCAACTACAGCAAACGCTACTTTGCGTTTTGATTTACAAAACTCAACTGATGTTGTAGTTGTTGTAACTGACGTTGCAGGTAAAATCATGCAAACAAATAACTACAAGCAACTTACCGCTGGTGCGCAAGAAATTACACTTGCTGCAGAGCAATGGGCTGCAGGTATTTATACTGTGAGCATCACCTCTAATGGCCACGCCACTACAAAGAAATTTGTAAAACGTTAAGTTTAAATCCTAATATGAAAAGCCGGGCAACCGGCTTTTTTTTTGCCTTATGAGTTTTGAATACGGTTACTTCGGTTTATTCTTGGCTAGTTTTTTGGCTGCGACCATCTTGCCGGTCGCCTCTGAAGTATTTCTGACCACCATGCTGTATTTGGGTTATGAACCTTGGACTTGCGTGGCCGTCGCTACCATTGGCAACACAACAGGGGCCTGGTTGAATTATGGAATTGGTTACCTAGGCAATCCTAAATGGCTTCTTAAAGTTGGCGCAACACCAGAGGCTATTAACCGTTGGCAACTGAGAATACAGCGCTACGGCAGTACAATGGCTTTGCTTTGTTGGTTACCCGTAATTGGAGATATAATTGGCATTGCGCTGGGGTTTTTCAAAGCGCCTTGGCTGCCTACCTTTTTATTGATGGGAGTGGGTAAACTCCTCCGTTATCTTTTGGTTTGGGCAGGATTTTATTTGTGGTAGGCTTTTAGATACTCTAAAAACGGGTCGCGCTGCTCTATTAAATCCTCTCTGGTGGCTTTAATGGTTATATCTGGCACAATGGCTGTCAAGGCGCGTTCGCGTATGTGCAGTGGCGTAAATTTAAGCGTTGCCACCATGACATCAATTTTGGAATTGTCGAGTGATATAATCGCTGGGTTTCCGAAAGTTCCGCCCATACCACCCATACAGGCCGAGCCTAATATCGAACCTCGTTCAATATGCTTGAACCAAGCAGCGAATAATACAGATGCAGACATCGAATTACCGTTGAGCACCAATTGGCATTGTCCCTTATAAATATAATTGCGGTTGTTTTCAGGAATGTAGTCGTAGAGAATAGTATGTGTGGCCCCTTTTGGTAATTTATAAAAATCGTATTCCTTGGAGATCAGTCCATTTGGATACACACTTTTGGCTTGGTTTTCAAATTGCATTTGTTGCATGGGGCTCAGCTGAGCAAAGCGGTCGAAGTCGCTGCGTTTATAGAGGTAGTTTGTTTTGATGGCAATTTGTTTGGTGTTGATATAACTAAAAAGGTATTCCTCGGCACGCAATAAGCCGCCTAAATTGTTGCGCAAATCGATATAAATAGAGGTGCAATTTTTAGCTTGTACTTCTTCAAAAAATGCATCAATTTTCCTTTTGAAAACGGACAAAGAAAGGGGTTGAAATGATTCAACAACAAGTATTCCGTTGTTATTTTGATCAAAACTGTAGCGCACTTCATCTGCTTGGCTACTCAACATACCTGCTAGAAAATACCGCCATGATGCACTGAAGTCAATGTTGGTAAGAAGGGTGTCGCCACTTGGGCTCACCATCTTTATTTTAGCACTTTTCGGCTCTTTTAGAGACATAGACAAAAGGTTGTAAACAATCCCGATGTATTCACAAGCAACCTCTTTTTGGGCTGAAGATGCATTGCCTTCTGTTAAACTCAAGTCAAGGGCGTATTGATAGAGTTGTTCAACTTTAAATGTATCAATTTGCAGGAGTTCGGCGCCTATGATAAAGTCTGAATCAAATGCTGAACTGATGAAGAATTTATCGTCGATATTTTCTACATAAAAGGGCAGCACTCTGCGTTTGCCATTTACGCTATAGAGGAATTGTTTGGGGTTGATCCCTGTATGTGAATCTTTTAGCGCGTAGAGGTAGTTATTGACAACTAGAATAAAGTCGAATACAGTTAAGGGGTAAAGAATTTTGTTTTTTGCAGTTTGATAGGCAATACTGAGGTCATCTATATTGCCATAATAGGTGGGGTTTGGGTGAGTTTCTAAGATGTGTTTGTGTAATTGCGCTAAATCAGCTTGCATGGCAGCAGGACACAAGTAGGTTTGTGAAGCGAGTTCTTTTTTGGGTTTGAAAGCGCTTTGGCAATTTTGAGACAAGCTGACCGTCCAAAACAAGAAAATAAAAGTGAAAGAAGTCAGGATGCGCATGCGCGTTTCTACGAGATTAGTTTAAATTTGTTCTGTTATGAATACTATAAAATTAACGATTTCTTTTCTGACCATTCTTTTGTTGTTTGCGGCTTGTTCACAAGCAGATCAAGCACAATGTGGTTGTTTACAACAAGCTCAAAAAGTGAATCGGCTCTCTTCCAAGATTTGGTCCTCTGGTGCCACACATAACGACTCTCTTTTACTCAAAGCGGCATTAGCTAAAAAAGATAAATTATGTAAATCGTTACAGGAAAGCGCGCCTAAAGCACTTCAAGAATTGAAAGCGATATGTCCACAATAAGAAATTCCATGCCCACAGTGCTCATTGCGGGCGGTTCCGGTCTTATTGGTGGGCACTTAACCCGTCATTTTAAAGACCGAGGCTTTCGCGTATACAAACTCACCAGGAAGCCTTCTAAGCATGGCCATATTTTCTGGGATCCTCAGTCCGAAAAAATGAGTACAAGCAAACTTGATAAAATCGATGTCTTGATCAATCTCGTTGGCGAAAACATTGGCTCTAAGCGCTGGACGTCTGGTCGCAAGGCGCAAATTTTGTCTTCGCGTGTGCAAAGCACTCATTTCTTAGTATCCATGATTCCACAAATGACCAACCTCAAATACTACATTGGTGCATCTGGAGTCAATTGCTACGAGAACTTACCAGGTAAAGTTTTTACAGAAGACGATATTTACGGAACCGATTTTTTGGCAACAGTTGTCAAGGAGTGGGAAGCAGCGCATCAGTTGGTTCTCAAGCAAGTATCTGGTTCAATTTTACGTATATCCATGGTGCTTTCTCGCCATGGCGGCTCGCTACACCTCATGAAACTACCTATCGCATTAGGTTTAGGATCGCCAATTGGCAGCGGTGAGCAAACCAATCCCTGGATACACATCGACGACCTCTGCAGACTCATGCTCTTTGCCTTAGACAACAATTTAGAAGGCACTTTTAATGCTCTTGGTGGCAACGACACCAATACTGAAATGACCAAAAGGCTTGCTAAATGGCTGAAACGCCCTTTATTTTTGCCGAAGGTTCCGGCGTTTATGTTGCGTTTGATTTTGGGCGAACGCGCCATTTTAGTCTTGTCAGACCTGCGCGCTAGCAATCAAAAAATCAAGCATGCAGGTTTTTCCTTTAAATATACTTCGTTAGACAGCGTCTTTAAGTCGTTCTTTAAGAAGGGCTAACATTTATTTCACATTAGGCCCTTATTTTCACCGTAACTTATTTTCAAAGAGAGAAATAAGTAAATTCATAAAAAATAGCGGATGAGAAAAAAGGAAAAAATCTTCGTACTAGACACCTCTGTATTGCTACACGACTTCGATGCAATTGTCAATTTTAAAGAACATTTTGTAGCGATCCCAATTACTGTACTCGAAGAACTCGATAAGTTTAAAATTGGTAACGACACCAAGAATTTTTCGGCAAGAGAGGTGATTCGATTTATTGATAAACTCTCCGGAAGCGGTTCACTTCAAGAGTGGATATCCTTGGGTAAAGGACTCGGTAAGTTCAAAGTAGCCATGGACGAACAACCAACTGGTCTAAATGCCGAAAAGGTCTATGCAATAGGGAAGAATGACCACAAAATTATCAACGCAGCCCTTAGCTTAATGGAACTCGAGCAAAAGCGATCGGTAATTTTGGTTACGAAGGATATCAATTTACGCATCAAAGCCAAAGCGCTTGGTGTAGTTGCCGAAGATTACCAAACCGGGAAAGTTGACGCCACTGATATCCAAACAGCAGGCAAATACGGTGTAGAGGGCATAGATGCCGAAGTAATTCGCGAAATATTTACACGCGGCAGCGTTGAAGAAAACGGTTTGTTGGGCGATAAGAAAGAAACCAATGGTTACTACATCTTAAAAAATGGGAAAACCTCTTCCTTGGCATTTTACAATCACCAATCCGATCAGATAGAGCGCATAGAAAAAGAATTTGTCTATGGCATCAAACCTAAAAATGCAGAGCAAGCCTTTGCTTTTCATGCGCTTTTGAATCCTGATGTGAAATTAGTAGCCATGCAAGGAGTCGCTGGTACCGGTAAAACTTTATTGGCCTTAGCATCGGCTTTAGAACAAAATAAGAAGTTCAATCAGGTTATTTTAGCCCGCCCGTTGGTGCCGCTTTCCAATAAGGAAATTGGCTTTTTACCTGGTGATGCCGACGACAAAATCGGCCCTTACATGGAGCCACTCTGGGACAACCTGAAGTTCATCAAGTCACAATTTGGAGAGAATGAAAAGAAATACAAGGCTATTCTCGAAATGGAACAAACCAAGCGCATCGTTATTACTCCTTTGGCTTTTATACGAGGGCGCAGCTTGAGCAACATTATGTTTATTATTGATGAAGCGCAAAACCTCACGCCACATGAAGTCAAAACGATCATTACAAGAGCAGGTGAAAACACAAAGATTGTATTTACCGGCGATGTGCATCAGATAGACACCCCATATTTGGATGAAAACAGTAATGGTTTGGCTTATCTAATTGACCGCTTGAAAGGACAGCCTTTATTTGCGCATGTGCGTTTAGAGAAAGGCGAGCGCTCTGAATTGGCTAACTTGGCCAATGACTTACTCTAAGCGCAGTAATTCGCCGCAATACAAGGTTTTTTCAGTCGTGGACTCTAGATAGAGTGCTTCGTGCGTCGCTTTGCGCGTAGGGAAGTACATCTCGGCTAATTCAGTCAAGAGGCTCGTTTCGATGGACGGCGAGTAGGTATTGAGGGTCAGGTGGCCACTTGGGCTGAGAATTTGAGCACAAGCTGCAAAAAGTTGGTCAATTTTGTCTTCGAGTTTCCACTTTTCTCCTTTGACGCCGTTACCCCAAGCTGGCGGATCCATTAAGATGTAGTTGTACTGATTGCCTCGGCGCGCTTCTCTTTCTGCAAATTTGAGCGCGTCTTCTAGTACCCAGTGAATATTGAGTAGGCGGCTGGCGTCCATGTTTTGGCGCGCCCAATTGAGAATCGATTTAGAGGAGTCTACATGAAAGGTGTCAGCTCCTTTGAGCCTTGCCATGCAGCTAGCGGCACCTGTGTAGGCAAATAAATTGAGGAATTTATCGTCTGAACTTACATGTTTGTCGATATGTGCCCAGTTGATAGCTTGTTCAGGAAACAGCCCAACGTGCTTAAAGGTGGAAGTGCCCAACACAAATTTGAGTCTGCCGTAGGAAATTTGCCATTCGGTAGGAGCGTCTGCTTTGAGTGCTTTCCAACGACCGCTTTTGCCGGGTACTTCGGTGTATTCCCAATGGGCAATGGTTTTCCATTCTGTAAATGGCTTCCCGCTGTGAAAATATGCCTGAACGTCAGGTCGGATGGTGATCACTTTACCCCAGCGTTCTAGCTTCTTGCCACCTCCGGCATCGAGTAATTGGTAATCTGGCCAAGAAGGTGCTATGGCGTGGGGTGTTTGAGACATATTAACGCATTTTTGGGGTTTTCTTGCGACCGCCGGTCATTTGCGCCATGCGCATTTGATTTTTGGAAGGGGCCATTTGAAGTTGTTGTTGGAGCATTTTGATTTGATCCTTGAGCATGCCGTTTTTGTCGTGCTTTTTTGCCTCTGAAAGTAGCGTTAAAGCTTCTTGGCGACGCCCTGTTTGTGCACTAATTCCTGCAAGGTGCATACGTGCAACGGCGTTGTCTTCGTTGGTGCGCAAGCCTAGAGAAATGGCTTTGCGCAGCAGTTGTTCAGAAGCTGCAAAACCAAGTTCTTGGGCGCCAAGGACGGCTTTGAGATACAACACATATGCATGTTGCTTTTTAGGCAATAAATGAGGGTGCGAAATCTTGTTGATATAAACTTTGGCTTTGTCTTGGTTGCCCACGCGCATTTGGTTGAGCGCAAGGATCATGTTTTCATTGCGGAAGAAGGATAGGATGATCAGGGCTGTAATGAAGATAAAAAAGATTCCCCAACCCCAGTGTCCGGAGATGAAAAGGTAGACATTGAAAAAGGTGGCAACAAGTGCGAGTGCGATACGGATAATAAATGCAGTCATAGGTTAAGATTCAATAGTGGCTATACATTTGAGTTCGATGGCAATAGGGGTAGGGAGTGAAGAAATCTCTACCGTGGTGCGACAAGGCAAGTTGTCTTTGAAATATTCGGCGTACAATTTATTGTATGTATGGAAGTCACGTTTCATGTTGACTAAAAACACCGTAACATCGACAAGTTGATCCCAGGAAGAACCTGATGCTTCAAGGATGATGCGTACGTTATCAAAGACGCTACGGCACTGTGCTTCGAAGTCAAAGGTGATAAAGTTGCCGTTGTGATCTAGCTTTAAGCCAGGCACCGACGAGTCATTGGCGTCTGAGCCAGCCACGCGCGGGCCCACACCGGATAAAAATAACAAATTGCCAACACGGCGCGCGTGCGGATACAGACCTACTGGTTTGGGAGCGTTGTCTGTAGAGATACGTTCATTTGCGGACATTTCACAGAATTTACGCAAATATAGGGAAAGGCGAGCGATTTAAGCCGAACTCGGGTGTAAACCCTAGCGAAAAGAACAGATTATTCATTAATTTCGTAGGACATGAGTAGCCCGAGCCAAATAGAACTATCACTCGTTATTCCGACCTTCAATGAGGAAGGTAATGTGCAGCGCCTATACAACGAAATCCTCGTCGTCTTGAAGCAACTCCAAATCTCCAGCTACGAAGTCATTTTTATTGACGACGGAAGTTCAGATCACTCCTTACAACGCATCGATCAACTCCGCGCGCAAGACCCCAATGTTCATTACTTGCAGTTTAGCCGCAATTTTGGCCACCAACATGCCCTTAAGGCTGGGCTCGACCACGCTAGAGGTGCAGCGGTTATTAGTTTGGACGCCGATCTCCAACATCCGCCAGCGCTTATTGCCAATATGGTTCAACTTTGGCGTCAAGGTGCTGAGGTTGTTTATACGCGCCGCAAAGACAAGCAAAATGTAGGCTTGTTCAAGAAGCTCAGTGCTAAAGCATTTTATTGGTTGGCTAATCGGCTTTCAGAGGTGCCCATTGAAGAAGGAACTGCTGATTTCCGTTTGCTAGACCGAAAGGTGGTAGACGCCATCAAAACTTTTAAAGAATCGCATTTATTTTTACGTGGCCTGATTCCAACACTTGGTTTCAAGCAGGTAGCCCTCGACTACGAGCCAGCAGCTCGTTTCAGCGGTCAAAGTAAATATTCTCTCGGTAAAATGTTCCATTTTGCCATCAACGGCATCACTTCTTCAAGTGCAAAACCTCTTTATTTTTCCATTTATTTAGGTCTCTTTTTTGCCTTTCTTGCCTTTGTTTACGGTTGCTATGCCATTTACATCGCTGTTTTTACCGACGCAGCCATTACCGGCTGGACCAGCCTTATTGCCTCGGTTTTGTTTATTGGCGGCATACAAATGATACTCATCGGCATTGTAGGTATTTATTTAGGCAAGCTTTTTGTGCAAAGCAAACAACGGCCAACCTACATTATCAAATCCGACACCCTAACCTCAACGGCAAGTCATGAAGCATAAATATTTATTTCTTTTTATACTCTTGATTTTTGCCCAATTTGCAAAGGCACAACTGCCCATGGGCAGTTGGAAATACCATGTAGCTAGCGCCAAAGCCATCGACATCGCTACGGACGGCGAACGCATCTTTACGGCCTTAGAAAATGGCTTGTACATCTACAATCCAAATACCGAAGAGGGAGTGCTCAAAACTGCGTTAAATGGTTTATCAGACATCGACATTTCTTGTTTGTATTTTGATGCACTCGATAATGCTGTCTATATCGGCTATACAAACGGCAATATTGACAAATGGCAAGCGGGTAAAATTACCAACCTACCAGCTATCAAGTTGGCTCAAATTTCCAATTCTAAGCGCATTAATAAGTTCATGCGAAACGGCGCTTACATTTATGCCGCCAACGACTTTTCAATTGTTTTGATAGACGTCGCAAAAGAGGAAATCAAAGATACCTATTACCCTACGAATAGCCTTGAGCCAATCGTCGATGTCGAAATTACTGCAGACTCTATTTTCGCCCTCACCCCAACTCAAATGCTCAAGGGTTTGCGTAGCAACCCTGCTTTGCCAGACTACTCCCAATGGGACCCCGACCTTCGTTTTCCGTATCAGGCCGAAAACAAATACCGCGAACTCCTCTCTATTAATGAGCGGTTTTGGGTCTTAAGAGTCAATGACACCTACGGTCAGGACTCCGTTTTTCTTTTGAAAAACGACCTTTTAGTCAATGTCATTAATGAGCCTTTTAGCTATGAAATCAATAGCATTCAATCACTCGGAAACCAAGTAGCTATTTCTACAGATGGTGGATTTTTACTTTATTCTCCTGATGGTCTGCAGCTGAGTTCTTATTCTTCAACCTTACTCGACCGCTGGATCAACCCAGCCCGCGTTTGCCAACTTGGCACTTCATATTGGAGTGCAGACCAATCATGGGGCTTACAAGAGCATTTAAATGCTTACACCTGCAAACGTTATTTGATTGAAGGGCTGGCCAACCGGTATGTGTATTCAATGGCTTGCGAAGAAGGTGTTTTGGCCATTGGTTCTGGGCGTTTAGAGGCAGAAATTGCACCTGCATTTACCCGAAATGGCATCCATATCTTCGAGGATCAACAATGGCGTTTTCACAATACGCCAACCGTTACCGCCTGGGATTTCAACGCCCTTTGGGATTTCATTTCAATTGCCGTGAATCCTAAAAACCCTAAGGAAATCGCTGCGGGCACCTATTCGTTTGCACCTTTAACGCTCTTTAACGAAACTGACACTTTGGTTTTCGATCAAAATAACTCGCCAATTCAACCCGTAACAATTGGCAATGGGTGGTCTTTGGTTTCAGCACTTAAATTTGATCCAAAAGGCAATCTCTGGACCGTCAACGGTTACACGGATAGGCCCTTGAAAGTGCGCCAATCGGATGGCGTATGGGCCAGTTATTACCTTGGAGCAGGAGCCTCAAACAAACTCACCACTAAGATCGAAATTGACTTCGAAGATAACATATGGATGGGCACATATGCCAATGGCCTTGTGGGTTTACAGCATCAAGGCACCCTCAACGACCCCAGCGACGACCAAACCATCCAGCTGACAACCGGTGAGTTAATGGGCAATCTTCCTTCTAATAAAATTACTGCTCTTGCAGCCGATTTCGACGGTGAACTCTGGATTGGAACCGACGCTGGTTTTGCCGTACTTTACAATGCTAATGGTGCTTTTTCAGCAGGTACGGGAAATTTTGATGCTCAACGGATCAAAATACCATATGAAGGCAACTTTGAAATTGTTTTGGGTGAAGCTAGCATTACAGATATCGAAGTAGATGGCGGCAACCGCAAATGGATGTCAACTGCCAACGCAGGTCTTCTATTACTTTCACCCGACGGTACCGAAATCATTGCCCAATACACCATAGACAACTCCCCCTTGATTTCCAACACCATTTACGACATCGAACTCAACCAAACTTCAGGTGAGCTCTTTATTATTACCGATAAAGGATTGGTGTCTTTTCGCATAGACGCCACCTACGAAGATCCTACTTACGAAACCCTTAATGTGTTCCCCAATCCGGTCAAGCCAGATTATTTCGGACCCATTACCATCCAAGGCATTCGCTATAATTCGGATGTAAAAATCACCGATGCTGGCGGTAATTTGATTTATAAAATGCAATCAAACGGCGGCACCGCAACTTGGAACGGGCAAAACCTCAACGGTGAGAAAGTCCCAACTGGGGTCTATTTCTTCTGGACAGCTAACAATTACCAAGGTGGCGACCGCAAAGTTGCTAAAGTACTCGTGATCCGTTGATATGGTAGGCTTTGATTTCTTGAGTCCGCTTATTGAATTGCTGGCTGCCGTACTTGGTTTTGTCTACGTTTATCTTATTGCAACGAATAGGTCGAGCGGTTGGATTTTCGGAATAGCGAGTGCGAGTTTCTACGCCTTATTTTTCTATCGCGTCCACACTTGGGGGCTTTTCAGTCAACAAATTACTTATATTATTTTAGGTTTTTATGGACTCTTCAATTGGTCAAAATCCGATGAGCTACCCATCCGAACCTTGGGCAAATCGATTTGGCTATGGATTTTAGGGTCTTTAATGTTGGGCCTTATGTTTTTTATCGTTCAATGGTTCACAAAAGATGATGTACTTGGTCATTTTTCATTCACAAGCCTTCCAAATTGGCGTTCTTTTTTAGACGCTCAATTCTTTGTTTTTTCCCTTACTGCCACTTGGTTGACAACCCGCAAAATAATTGAAAATTGGCATATTTGGATTGTCGTCAATATTGTGGGCACCATTTGGTTTGCATATGAGCATTGGTGGTCTTCGTCTGTACTTTATTTAGCTTATTTCTTTTTAGCGATCAACGGACTCAAAAAATGGAAAAAATCCCTCTCCGAATAGCGTTTACAGGTCCAGAGTCTAGTGGTAAAACGACCCTTGCTGTTTGGCTTTCTTCGTTTTTAGAACTTCCATTTATTGCTGAATATGCCAGAACGTATCTCTTTGAAAAAACCGATTATCGGCAAGAAGATTTAGACCTGATGGCTAGCAAACAGGTAGCATTATGGCCCAAAGGTGGCTTGATAGCTGACACCGAAATGCATGTTTTTCAGGTTTGGTCGCAGGTGAAATATGCTGAGGTAAGCCCTGTGATCCGTGAGCTTTTGAAACTGCAGCACTTCGATCATTATTTTTTGTGCGCGCCAGACATCCCTTGGGAGCCGGATCCGCTCAGGGAAAACCCCGATGATCGCCAGCAATTGTTTGAGTTCTACCTTGCTGCACTTCAGAAAGATGAACGAAGTTTTACCATTTTGTCGGGATCGCTCGAAAAACGCCAAGAACTGATTAAAGTCAAGGTTTTAAGTTTATTGATTGCCTAAATTTGCTGCATGAAACGCATTCTATTTTTAGTCGTACTTTTTTTGATTGTAGTGCCCATTGGCTACTATTTTTTAAGTGACAAGAGCCAAACCAAGCCACTTCCCGTTATCAATCCTATCGATGTTCAGCAAGAGATGGTAGATCCTGAAATGCTTCGAATAGGCCGAGGCCATAAGGTGGGTTCTTTTCGTTTTGAAAACCAAGATGGCGCTTGGATTACCGACGCAGACATGAAAGGAAAAGTGAGTGTAGTGGAGTACTTTTTTACCACTTGCAAAAGCATTTGCCCCATCATGAATTCGCAAATGCAACGCATTCAACGCAAATATGCTAAGCAAAACGACGTGCGTATTTTTAGTTTTACCGTAGATCCAGATATGGATACTGTTGCGCAAATGAAGCGTTATGCCACAGCACATCAGGCTAAAGCCGGTCAGTGGCATTTTTTAACGGGTAAAAAGGCTGATTTATATGGTCTGGCCAGGCGCTCCTTTTTCGTGCTGAAGCCCGCTGAGGCCCAAAACTTAGGCGATGCCGGCAGTGACTTCATTCACACCAACAATTTTGTGCTGATCGATCGCCAATTGCGTATTCGGGGCTATTACGATGGCACCAATCCAAAAGAAGTGAGTCTGCTTCAAGCACATATAGCGCAACTGCTTGAAGAACCACAATAAAGCATTTTCTTTTTACGTATCTTTGTAGTCAAATGAGACAACCAAAGAAAACAGGTGCAAAACCTAAAGCAACCGGCGCCAAAGATGCGCCAAAGGTAAGTGCCCGTGACAAGCGCAAATACATCGATTACAAAATCAAAGTCAAAAAA
>JAXITO010000026.1:0-15589 GCA_034680045.1 Crocinitomicaceae bacterium
ACACCCGTTTGCATCTTGAACCGTTACCGTGTACTGACCACCTACTACGCCTGTTAAATCTTGGGTGGTTTGCCCACCGCTCCAACTGTATGTGTAGCCCGGCACGCCGCCTGAAACTGTTAAGTCTACGCCGCCCGTTGGTGTGCCAAAACATAATGCAGCCGTTGGATACAACGTAACCGCTAGTGCGCTTCCCGGCGCAGTAACCACGCCCGAATATAACTCTTGACAACCATTCGTATCAGTAACAATGACTGAATAAGTCCCTGCATTTAAATCATAGATATCCTGGGTAGTTGCACCAATATTCCATTGATAGTAATAGGGTGCCGTTCCGCCTGTAATTGCTAAATCTATAATACCATTAGTATCTCCGAGACAAACTACGTCATAAATGGTTCCATTGACTGCTAAAGGACCAACCGGTTGGGTAAGGTTGAAACTCAAGAACATTCCACAACCTAAAACGTCTTGAACGTTTACATAATACTGACCCGCGGCCAAATTAGTAACATTTTGCTCTACGGCACCTGTGCCCCACTCGTATACATAGCCAGGCATTCCTCCTGAAGGACTTAAGTCTATCCATCCATCGGCACCACCAAAACAATTGACTGGGTGCATTATTGAAGCCACCGCCACGGTATTTGATGGATCTAGAATTTCTACCTGCAAAGCCTCTTGACAACCATTCGCATCAGTAACAGTCAAAACATATATACCATTTTGGATTCCAGCGATATTTTGTGTGGTTGCCCCGTTATTCCAACTGAATGAATAACCTGGTGTGCCCCCACTTACACTGGTGTTTATGGACCCTGCAATAGAATCCAAACAATTAGCATTGGTGTGGGTTTCCGTAAACGACATTGAGGTTAGTGGTTGCGTCAAGGTAATACTATCTGACTTGAAGCAACTATTAGCATCGGTAACCGTCACGGTGTAGGTACCTGCAGGAACCCCTATAAGATCTTCCGTAGTTGCCCCATTTGACCAGCTAAATGTAAATGGCGCAACGCCTCCGGTAACAGAAAGATCAATTGTCCCTGTTGAGTCATTTAAACAAAGGATATCTTGACCAGAAATAGAGGTAAAAATAGGAATTGCCAAATCTAAAATCGCGACCGAAAGGGTCTCAGAGCAACCATTGCCATCCTCGACTTGCAAGGAATACACGCCAATAGACGCTGGGTTCACATCTTCGGTAAAAGTGAGGTTCCCAGAATTATTCCATACATATGAATATGGTGCAGATCCGCCTGTTGTAGTTAAGTTGATAGACCCAGGGCCAGAGCAACCCGCATCTTGATGTACTTCTGAAAGTGAAAGTGGTGCTTGAGGTTGCGTGACGACAAATGTTTGGGTAATTGTACAAAGATGGTTATCGGTTACCAATACCGAATAAGAACCTGCAGGTAAAGTATTGATATTTTGAGTAGAATATGTACCCGTATTCCAATTATAAAAATAAGGAGTTGTTCCTCCCGATACGGCAATGTTCACCGCGCCCATGTTCTCTCCAAAACAAGCAATTGGTGTAACCAATCCCGACATCGACAAAGGTGCAATAGGTTGCTGTATCGTGGCGCTATAGGAAATCGAGCATCCGTTTAAATCTGTGATTTGAACCGTATAAGATCCAAATGGCAGACCCGAAATATCTTGTGTAAGCGCTCCCATATTCCAGGAATAGACATAGGCTGGTGTTCCACCTGCAACTGTGATGTCAATTGAGCCGGTTGCTTCTCCATAACACAACACATTGACTTGGTTATGTGTAACAGACAACGGCTGAGCAGGTTGCACTATAGTGGTTTCAACGGAATCTTTGCAATTATTGGCATCTGTAACGATCATTTCGTAGAGCCCTGCCTGTAGATTAGAAATATTTTGGTTAATCTGACCATTGCTCCAGAGAATGGTATACGGTAGGGTTCCACCAGTAACAGTAGTAGAAACAGCTCCGTTGGTCCCCGCATAACAAAGAACAGCTGTTGGTGCAGCTGTCAAAGCAATTGGTTGCGGCTGCGTCATAGTAATAGTAGCCGTGGCAACACAAGCATTTGCATCCGTAACTGTTAGTGTATATGTGCCTACCGGAATATTTGTTAAGCCTGCAGAGGCAGCACCGTTGCTCCATGAATAGGTATATGGGGCTGTTCCGCCTGCAACAGAACTGGATATACTTCCATCAGCAGCACCAAAACAAGAAATATGTTGATTATTGTAGTCGCTTGTAATGGAAAGATTGACTGTTAATAGGTTAGGTTGTGTTATAGTAAAGCTAGTATCAGACTGACAAGTAAAACCATCCGTAACTTGAAGACTGTACAATCCTGGAGCTAGATTATTTATGTTTTGGCTAGACTGTCCGCTTGTCCATTGATAAAGAATCGGTGCTCCGCCATTAACACTTGTAGCAATTGAGCCATCCGCTGCATTGTAACAGGTAATATTTGAAAGCGAAACCAAAGATATCGTCGGCTCAGGATTTACAACAATACTGTTGGTTATGTTGCTGAAAGTACATGTAGAACCATTGAAGGTGACATCTAATTCATACACACCGGTATTTAAGGTGCTTATATTGGCAACAAATGGATTGTAGATTGTTGATGTAAAACCTTGAGGACCTGACCAATAATAATTTGCCCAAGTTGAATTCAAGGTGCTGAGTTGGAGTGTGTCGCCCGGACAAAGAGGGTTGTTGTAAGAGAAATTAACTGGCAGGCAAGATGCAGTTGATATTGTTACCTCATTATTGGCAGAGGTCGGGCAACCAAAAGCATCGTAAACGTCAGAAGTACCGTTGTTGGTGACAGTATTGCCTGAAAGTGAACCCGTTCCAAAAATGTAAGCTCGGTTTTCAAGCGTAGAGTCACATTTCAAAATAAGGCAGTCGTTGGATACCTGAACTTGAAATTTGACTAAAACGCTATCCAAAGTTGTGTTGACCATACTTCCGCCACTACTTGCCGTTGCGCCAGTACCAACGCGGTATTTCACAAAACGGTTTGCAGCGTCATATTCAGCTTGGTCATCTCCGGCGGCATCTGTTTTTGGCCCTGCACTAGGGCCATTCAACACAACCAAAGAGTTCGGGACATAGGCTGTTCTAATGTCTAAGGTATCGGTGATGTAACAGTTAACAGCAACGTCAGAACCAATATTCTTACCTGAAATGGTATATTCGAGAATATCTCCAGGGTTTACAGACCCACCATTTAAATCATTTACGAATACCGTAGCCCTTGGGTCAGGTTCGTAAATATCGATTGCCGATGTAATAACCCTTGATAAAATAGTTTCTGACGAAGTTGTAACGCGAATATTAGCAGACGTAGCGCCGTTATTAAGGTAATTTTGGGTCGAATTATTAGGGATAAATATGCTGGCATCATAACCCAGAGAGTTGTTATAGTTCGGATTCCGAAATGGAGTTAGCACACCATTGTAGGCAATTGTACTGTTGAACATGTCTGTTGCAGTGTGTAAGCCATCACTCACTTGAACATAGTTGGTTCCAACCCCATTAAACAAGAGTTGGTCACCAGTTTGAGAACGATCGCCGTCGTAGGCAATTACACCTAGTTCAAACGAAACGGCACCAGACAGGGGCGTTAAAAAACCTGAAATTGGGATAGTTACTGTATTAGAAGAAGGGGGATTCTGTTGAACATTGGCCAAACCATCAAAAACAGTCAGGTTTTTGTACGGTTCTGAGGTGTTTTTGTAAACAACGACGATGGTCCAACCTCCAAAAAGATTTGAGCTATTGGTTTGTTGAACTTGATCGGCTACGGTAAAACGGCCTTTGTTACCCGCAGCTTGTACAATATTTGTTATATTTTTAAAACAAAAATAGGAGACGGCACCCGTGGTGTTGTTAATGGTTTGATCAGCTGTGAGTTGCTGATAAGTGCCATTATTAACTTTTAATTTGATGTTACTCCTGTTGGCGTAGTTAGAGGTAGAATTGGTGATTTTTCCACCCCAATAGAGCCCAGCCCAAGAGATCTCAGAACAGTTTGGTAAATTCAGGCTATCACTAGATGACATGAAAGTTGTAGGATCAGTGTCAATATCGACATAATCCATAGTTGCCGTATTATTTTGACCTGTCCCACTCGGCGGAACCTGTGATTGTTGACTACTACAGGAGACAGTTGTTTGGAATGGCGCAGTGCAGTTTACCGAAACATTACTGATGTATCGAATCCCACCTTTTTGTTGGGATTGGTAGCGAATTGTGAAGGGACTAACCAATTGAGAAAAAGCAGCAAACTGGACACAAAAAATGACCCAAAGCGTGAAAATGCATTTCAGAAAATTGGTTGTTCTTTGCGTATAGTTGTTTTTCATGCAGTTGTTTGGAGAGTTAACAGCTTGATTATAACGAAAAAGGCCCCCAAAAGGTTGCCTTTTTCATATTAAATTAACGTTGGCAATTTTAGAGTGGAATATTGCCGTGTTTTTTCTGGGGTAACGCCTCCGCTTTTTTCTCTAACATTTTGTATGCAGAAATGAGTGCTGCTCTGGTTTCAGAAGGCAGTAACACCTCGTCAATTATGCCTCTTTCTGCAGCTCTGTAAGGATTGGCGAAAGTATCGGCGTATTCGGCTTCTTTCTCTAACCATTTTTGGGCAGGGTCTGGGGCAGAAGCGATGTCTCGTTTAAAGATGATTTCTGCAGCGCCTTTTGCTCCCATTACTGCGATTTCTGCTGTTGGCCATGCAAAACTGAGGTCGGCACCAAGGCTACGCGAGTTCATGACGCAATAAGCGCCACCGTAGGCCTTGCGGGTAATGACGGTGATTTTTGGAACAGTAGCTTCTGCAAAAGCATAAAGCAGCTTGGCGCCGTGCGTAATGATGCCGCGCCATTCTTGGTCGGTGCCAGGTAAAAAACCAGGTACGTCTTCAAGTACCAACAAAGGAATATTGAAGGAGTCACAAAAACGCACAAAACGCGCGCCTTTACGTGAAGCATCGATGTCTAAAACCCCCGCCATTGAAGCAGGCTGATTGGCAATGACACCAATGGTTCGGCCTTCTATGCGGGCAAACCCTACAAGAATATTTTTGGCGAAATCTTCGTGGACCTCTCTAAAACTGTTGTCATCGACCAAACAATCAATGACGCGTTTGATGTCGTATGGCGTATTAGAATTATCGGGTAAAATTTGATCAATTTGCTTGTTCTTTGAAGCCTGAAAACTAAAAACTGGCGTCAGTGGCGCTTCTTCATTGGCATTTTGCGGTAAGTATGTGATCAGGTCTCTTGCCTTGCGGATACATTCTACATCGTTGGCTGCCGTAAAGTGATTGACCCCTGATTTTTCAGCATGGGTTTTGGCGCCGCCCAAATCTTCGGAACTGACCTCTTCGTGGGTAACGGTCTTGACCACATTTGGTCCAGTAACAAACATATAGGATGTTTCTTCCACCATAAAGATGAAATCGGTGAGCGCTGGCGAATATACCGCGCCGCCGGCACAAGGACCCATGATCAAGGAAAGTTGAGGAACGGTTCCTGACGCACGCGTATTGCGAAAGAAAATATCTGCATAACCGCTCAAAGAAACCACACCTTCTTGGATACGCGCCCCACCGGAGTCGTTCATACCGATGATGGGTGCACCATTTTTCATGGCCATGTCCATGATGCGACATATTTTGGCAGCGTGTGTTTCAGAAAGAGACCCGCCTAAAACGGTGAAATCTTGAGAATAAACATAAACCAAGCGGCCATGAATGTTGCCGTAACCGGTAATAACGCCATCGCCAAGGTATTTTTGCTTATCGAGGCCAAAGTTTGTTGAACGGTGTTCTACGAAAGCACCTATTTCTTGAAAGCTTCCTTCGTCGAGGAGTAAGGAGATGCGTTCGCGCGCACTCAGCTTGCCTTGTTGGTGTTGTTTTTCTATGCGTTCAGCACCGCCACCTTGGTGCAATGCTTCGCGTTTATCGTGGAGTTGTTGTTCTTTTCCCATATTGCTCTTGAACAACAAAAATACAGAATTTAGTCCTTCAAAAAAGCAGCTTTGTTTTCAGAAATAATCAGCAGCAGCCAGGCACTCAAAAAGAAGATGATTTCTACGGTTTCAGACCAAGAAAAAATGGCTAAGCAGATAGACATCAGCATGAAAATAACCGTACTTGCGAGGAGGCGAGCACCAAGTTTTTTCAAATACAAAACTGCGTTGTAACTGCCGTGCAACATTAGTTCCATGCGTTGTCTGGAGCGTTCAGTGTAAATGAGCAGAGGGATGAGAATGAAACCTTGTGGGATGAAAAAATCTTCGTACCAAAAGAAAGCCGAGAAAGCGCTTGCAAAACGCCAAGTTGGTTCGGTAAGGACGATATAAAAATGACTGATGATGAGAAAAGTAAGGTAAAATAAAACGGGGCGCAAAAGAAGCGCAAGCTGACGGGTTTCAGGTCTGAAAAAAGCAAAAATCAGGCGGATACTCAGGTCAAAAATGATGAAAAGTAAAACAAAATATAAATCCCAAGACCAGAAAAGGAAGCCCAAGAGTGGCAATAAGAAATCACCTAAAATTTCGCTGATCAGTTGTGCTTTTTTCATATGCGTTTGCGCAAAACTTTCACACGATCTTTGGACAATTGGTAGGTAGAATCTACTTTTAGAGCCTTTGCATAACTAAAAAGTGCGTTCGAAAGGTCGTTGCGGTCTTCGTATAGTAAGCCCATGTTGTGGTAAGATGGGATGTGTTGCGGATTCACTTTAGTCGCTTTTTTGTAAAAGAACATAGCGCTATCGGGTTGGTTGTAGGTAAATTGGGCGAGGTAACCTAAGTGGAAATAACCATCGGCAAAAGTGGAATCTACTTTGGTCATTTTGCGATACAAACGCTGGGCAGAAGCCTCTTGACCAAATTTTTCTTTGGCAAAAGCCAAGGCATAAATGACTTCTGTATTTTTTGGCTCCAGTTGATAAGCCGTCAGGTACTTCTCAATACACAATGGGTTGTTTTCATATTCGTAAAGAGAACCCAATAAAAGGTAGGTCATGTAATAGTTCGGGTCTTGCTGAACAGCTGTTTCGTAAGAGGAAACAGCGAGCCTTACGTTTCCTTCAAGTTTGTAAATGGTGCCTTTCAGGATATAAGCGTCTCGGAAAGTTTTGTCGATGCGCAGCGCTTTGTTGATGTATTTAAAAGCGTTGTCGTGGTCGTTGAGCAAGACAAAAGTATTGGCAAGACCTACGAGTGCAGCCACATTTTTGGGTGCCTTTTTGACCAAATTGCGGTACATAGTAAAGGAGCGAAAAATGTCGTCGGCACTGCGGTTTGGCTTGTTGATCAGACACTCTGCATAAAGCACGCGCGCTTCGGTATTATTGGAATCGAGGCGGTAGGCTTTTGCGCCATAAGTAAGTGCTTTGTCAAAGGCGAGGGAATCCATCAAAATATTGCCTTTCTCGATTAATAATTCGACGGAATCTGGATGAGCCACAAGGAGTTGGTCGAGGGTTTGTTTTTTGCCTGAGGCTTTTTCAGGGTTGCCGCAAGCGACAAATAACAAACTACTTAAAGCTAAGAAAAAGAAAATGCGCATACCACAAAATTAAGATTTTGATTTGGATTGTTTGTTGCGTAAATTTGTAACGTAAATTAGAGCCATGAAGCGTAGTATTTTTCTCCTTGTTTTCTTCTTGCTTGTCGGAACTCAAGAAATCGTAGCACAATGCTCCCAGTGTAAATTGCTTGCCGAACAAGGCAATGGCCTAGACGAAAACAGTTTTGCAGGCAACATTAATGGTGGTATACTCTACCTCATGCTCATCCCCTACCTCATCTTGTTGTTTTTATTCCGCAAACCCATCTTCAGCTTTGTGAAGGGTTTTTTTAAGGCAAAGGCTTAAGCCCAACTCACAACTATCTTTCCTGTTGTTTGCCCCTTTCCAAGCGCTTCATGTGCTTGCGCAAAGTCCGAAGAACTATAATTGTTAATTTGCGGCAATTGAAGTTCGCCATTTTTGTAGCGCGTTAGCATCGCTTGCATGCTCTGCTGTATCACTAAAGGTTGCTGATCGGCAATTTTAAGCATGTTTACGCCCAACAGGCTTTTGGATTGCATCATGAGGCCAACAGGCAGCAAAAGGCCCATTTCCCAGAGAAAAGATAATTTGCCAATAAGCCCTTTGCGCGTAGCTAAATCGGCACCACCAAAAAGAAAGAGTCTGCCACCAGGCCCCATCAGCTTGAGGTCTTGTTTGGATGTCAGCCCTCCTACCGCATTAAAAGAAATGGAAAGTTTTTGTGCGCCTAAATATTGCTCAAGGGTTTTTAAATAAGCTTCTTTTTTATAATTGAGGATGTAGTCGGCCCCTAAAGACTGCAGGTAGGCCATCTTCGCATCGCTGCCAATTTTGCCGTAGACAGTAGCGCCTTTTAACTTGGCTAATTGCACCAAGAAACTACCTACTCCACCGGCTGCTGCATGCACCAATACATGATCATGTGCTTGGATCGGCGACAAAACCTCAGCCATATAGTGAGCCGTAACCCCTTGGGTGGCAAAAGGCAGCGCCTCGTGGGCCGGCATATCGTCTATGGATACAATTGCGTTTGCGGTGGTCTTGGCATGTTTGGCGTAGGCTCCAAAGCGGGTAAAGGCCAAAACGCGCTGCCCCACTAAACTGGGATCTACATTTGCACCAACTTCGGTCACGCGCCCAACAAGTTCATAACCGAGTACACAAGGCAGTGGGGGCGCCTCCCTATACAAACCCATACGCGCCATGACATCGGCATAATTGAGTCCGAACGCTTCAGATGCGATCAGCACCTCATCGGGCTGCAAAGGCGCTATTTCAATTTCTTGTAAAGAAAAAGCGCTTTGTGCTGCTCCTATTTGGGTGAGTACAAAACCTTGCGTGCGCATTAGAAACGGGCAGTGATGCCGCCCATCACTTGGATAGGTTGCACTGGATAGCTATACCAACGGTTGTAGCGTTGTGCAGCCAAGTTATTCGCTTGTAAGAATAAGGAAACGCGTGGCGTATAACGGTATTCCAAACCTAAATTGACATCGACAATAGCGCCTAAATCAACATATGTTTGCGCACCTTCTACTTGCGCATCAAGCGTGCCCGAACGAACAAGCGCTTTTCTTCCTGTCTCGACATTCGCATCAATTTGTGCGTAAAACTTATCGTATAAATTATACGCACCTCTTGCCGTAAATTGCAACACTGGCAAGTTCCATGCATAAGCATTGTGGTAGAGCTGATATAAATTATAGCGGCCCATTACGTCAATTTTCAGTTTTTCACCTGCTTGGTAAGTCATGGATCCTTCGAATGTTGTTTGATTCAAAGTATCGTAAGTAACAGTAAGGTAGTTGTCGTAAATTCCTAGCGTATCGGTCACAAAGAAAGCTTTGTTTTCGATGTGTATGAAGTGAACACCCACATTGAAACTCAATGTTTTGCTCAAAGAACCTTTGAAACCGCCGTAAATATCGTAAGGATTGTGCTCGTTGCGCAGCGCAATATTGGTGCGAATAAACGGATTGACCTGCGTAAGCCCTTGTAAAGTATTCTGCTTGAGCCCACCTCTTAAGCCAATGTAAGGAATAAAGATATTATTGAACATGGCGTATTTGAACTCTGCATTTGGATACACAAAGAAATCTGCACCAGTTGTACTCACATCGGTGGTTATGGTAACACCAAGTTCTACTTTCAAACGGTCGCTTAGCGCTTGTGTCCAAACTCCTGGTTTGAAATCGATGATGGTATTGTTGACTACAAAACCGGTGTCGCCAATGGTGTAAACGCTATCCAAGATACCGCGTTTGTAGCTATTGTAACGCACACCTAAATCGGCATAAAAATGCTCGTTTTTATAGTTGTACCAGCCGCGCGTCTTGAAAGCAAAATTATCTTCTTTACTGCGCCATACTTTAGTAGAGTCGGTCGGGAGCGTTAAAAAGTGTTGGTAGTCGGCTTGAAAAGACAAGTTGAGCCTTGCTGAATCGCCTCTAAGCCATACATACTCCGCTGCGCCTTTCATGAGATGAAAACGCTGCGCAATGCTATCAGCCGAAACACTAGAATCTGGAATGCCGTAATAATGAAAACCGTTATTGTTGTAATTGGCATCTAGTTTGAATTGACCATTGCGCTCGTTGTGTCTGAAATAAGCATTCGCTGCAGTACGGTCGTATTGCGCAGGAGCATAGAGCGTTTTGGAGCGGTCTCTGATGTCGCCAAAAGAACTCAGGTGCTTCACATGTGCACCATAATGCAATTTACTAGAACGATCCGAAGTGTAGTAAATTTCACCTAATGGCATCACAACTGAGCCAATCCCGGCCTTGACATAAAACGGATATAACTTAGAAAGTTTTTCTGAGGTCTCTACAGTTGCCGCTTCAATGGTGTCGAGCAAGATTTTTGTCTCTGCCTGAAAAAACAAAAGTGGGTAATCTTTTACTGCCGTTGCTTTGACAGAATCGATGATTTTTGGATGCTCTAAAATGCGACTCGCGGGCTCCACTTGTTGATTCGTAATGGTATAAATGGTGATGTTCTCTCCTTGCTGTGCCCAAATTTGGAGCCCAGTAAGCAGAAATACGAATGTGCTGATCAGTCCTTTCATGGCTTACTCTTCGTTGTTGATTTCAATTTTCATTTCTTGTTGTGGCTCTTCATTTACCGGCGGGTTTTTGAGCTGCATGAGTTCGTCCCATAGGTCTGACGCTTCGGCCAATACGCCGTCTTGCTGATCGGGATAAAAATCCAAAACAGATTTCAGGGTTTGCTCGGCTTGAAATAAATCTTCTCGGCCGATGTGCACACGGGTTTGTAACAAAAGTCCTTTAGCAACCCAGTAATTGTAGCTAGGTTTCATCTTGAGTAAAGCCTTTACCTCGGTTTCTGCTTCGTCATACATTTGCTGACCATAATAAATATCGGCTAACAAATATTTAGCTTCTGAACCCATGGAGGTTGTCGTGTTTTTAACCAACCATTCAAGCGATGGCTTGGCAGCTTCAAATTGCTTGAGGTGGTAATTAGCCAACCCTGTCGCATATTCTGCTTCTACCTTCAGTTGTGGTGTAAGCGCGGCGTTTTCAAGTACAAATGACGCGTTTTCCTTAGCTAATTGGTAATTGTTCTCCATAAACGAACAACGCATGATGCCTAACTTCGCTTCGAAAGTGCTCGTTGGTTTAGAGGCGAGCGATTCCATCTTTTGATAGAACTGTAGGGCCTTGTTGTAATTCTTTTTGACATAATAATAAGCAGCCGTTTTGGTGGCAGCATATTCGGCGTAAGTAGTTACTGAAGTGCCTAGATACTTTTCAAATTGAGTAATTGCTCCGCTTGAATCTTTCGTCTTTAGCAAACTATTGCCTAAATAAAAATAGGTTTCGTTGACGTAGCGTCCAGAAGGGAATTTATTGAGATAGATTTCAAATTTCTCAACAGCCTCTCTGAAATTGGTGTCTTCATATGCGGCAAGCGCTGGTGTAAAAAAGATATTTTCTTTCTCTTCGGTAGAAATATTGGCACAAGGATAGCGATCAATGACATCCGATGCCATGTCTGGCTTTTTCTGTGCATTATAGACATCAATCAAGTTCATTACTACCTTCTTACAAACTTCTCTTTGCTGCTCGTAACTCGCTAGAATTTCGAGGTAGGCCGCTTCGGACTTGGTGTAGTCCCATTTTTTGTAATAAATATCGGCGATGTCCAGCTTGACATCAAGCAAATATGGCGTTTTCGGAAACTCCACTAAAAAGTCTTGGTAAGCGCTAAGGGCTGCATCGTAATTGAGCTGAGACATATAGGTTCTTGCCAACTCGTATTGCGCATTCATGCGGTATTTTGAAACGGGCTCTTCTTTAAGAAGCTTACTTAAAGTTTGTGCTTTTTCGTTGAGCTGACCATTGAAACCTTGCGCTTTTGCCAAGTAAAAGAGTGCTTTGTCGTTGAGTGCAGAATTCAGATTATATGCTTGCTGATAATATTGAATGGCTTGCAAATTTTGTTTGTTCACATAATATGCGTCTGCAATTCTAAATGTGGCATCAACAACTTTGTTCTCTTTATT
This sequence comes from Crocinitomicaceae bacterium, assembly GCA_034680045.1. GTDB lineage: Bacteria > Bacteroidota > Bacteroidia > Flavobacteriales_D > Crocinitomicaceae > UBA952. Next base: position 12,092 of record JAXITO010000026.1, read on the forward strand.
CGGATTGAGTTGTAAATAGGTACGAAAAGACTGAATGGCTTCATCGCGTTTACCTTGCTCCAAATAAGCGTAACCAATATTATAGTAGGCATCTACTTTTTCTGGCAACGAATTGGAAGCCGGTGAATTGATGAAGTCACGGTACATATTGATGGCCGCTGATAACTCCTTTTTTCTAAATGAGATATCGGCCATCCAGTAACGAGAAAGCGCTACCATCTGCGGATCCATTGGGTAGGTATCTACGCGCTTAAATGCGTTATAAGACTCGGAGAGCTGACCTTTTTGAAATAGCTCAACACCGTAATTGAATGCAACGGTTTGATATACCTTTTTGAGCTGTGCATCTTTTGAAGGTAATTTTTCAATGGATTCAAGGGCTTTGGCAAAGTTAGAGGTGTTGGTATAGACATTGACCAGGTATTGATACACATCTCTTTTTCTTTTGGAATCGGGGTACTGACTTAAGTAGTTTTCAAAAGCGCGTACAGATTCATCGTAAGGATTGATGTCTACTTTGAAAGATATGACTGCAAACTGAAACAAGGCGTCTTCTTGAATTTGTGGTAAGAAGTTCATTTCAGCAGCGCGTTCGAAGGCACTGCGCGCTGGTAAGAATTTATTGAGTTGTAAATAAGCGTCTCCAATTTGATACATAGCAATATGGCACAGGCTGTCCTTGCTTCGCGTAACGCGGTCGAAATTTTTAATCGCCTTCTCGTATTGTTTGGTCTTGTAATAGACAAAACCCAACTCGTAGTAGTCGTCGCGGGTGCCGCGCGCATTTTGATGGTAACGCTCCAAAAATGGTAAAGACAACTCGTATTTTCCCATTTGATAGTAAGCATTACCTATAATGTGTTGTATATCAAATTCATTATTGACAAATCCGCAGGTTAATACCGTAGGCGCAAAATCAATGACCTCTTGGTATTTTTTCTGCTTGTATAGAATTTGAGCGATGTAATACGGAACCACACTACAAAAAGTGGAATCCTTTTGCAGCGCCTGAAAGCCTTCTAAAGCCTCTTGTAGCGCAGAACGCACATAACTGATATGCGCGTAAAAATACAATGCTGGTTTGGCATATTGCGTGCTACCACCCTTGACATCCTTAAAGGCAAGGTAAGCTGCATCTTGATCTTCATTTTGATAAGCGGAGTAGCCTAGTTTAAATAAGACCTCTTCTTTTTGTTCGGCACTCAGACCAGACAAATTGATTTGTGCAAAAGCTACTTGCGCATTCAGGTAGTCTTCGGACTGAAAATGATAAGACCCCACGCCAATGGCAATTTCGTTCTTGAAATTATTCTCAGGGTAGGTTTTGTTGAATTGCTCCAGCAAGGGAATGGCATCGTTATGGTAGAGCTTGAGCGCCGCCATGCCTTCATAATAATGGGCCTTTACTAAATAGGGGTCGTGCTCATTGCGCTTTTGTGCGCTGCAACCATTAATAAATACCCTAAACTCCTGTTTTGCAGCTGCAAATTGAGCTTTGGTAAATAATTCCTCAGCATTGAAAAATGCTGCATTCTCTCCGCTATATTTAACGGACTCCTGGGCCCAGAAATAAACTGGAAAGCACATAAGGAGGACAAGATAACGCAAGTTACGATTCATAGAATGTAAAATTAAGAGGGGTACGGGCCCATCTAGACCCCTATCGGCAAAAGTTTTAAACCTAAATTTGTTAAGATAAAATCGAGTGTTTTGACAAATGGTTACGACATATTGAACACATTTGTCTAAAATTAGAACTCGTGTCAAATGTCATTGCGCTGGCCGCGGCCAAAATCTACCAACAAGATAACCTCATCTTAGATCAAGTTCAGCTCGAACTAGCTGCACAATCTTTTGCTTATTTAATCGGTAAAACCGGTAGCGGCAAAAGTAGCTTGCTCAAAACGCTTTATGCTGAAATTCCTTTACTAGAAGGAGAAGGAGAAGTTTGTGGCTATACTTTAAAGGGGCTCAAACGCAAAGACATCCCATTTTTACGCAGAAAAATAGGCATCGTATTTCAAGATTTTCAGTTGCTCACCGACCGAAATGTAATTGACAACCTCAAGTTTGTTTTGGGGGCAACGGGCTGGAAAGACAAAAAACTTATGGAACAACGCGCGCTCAATTGCCTACAACTTGTGGGTATTGAACAAAAAGCCAATTCCTTTCCTCACATGCTATCTGGCGGAGAACAACAACGCGTATCAATTGCAAGAGCCCTACTCAATCAGCCTGCACTCATTCTTGCCGACGAACCCACTGGTAACCTTGACCCTGAAACCTCCAAAGAAATCATGGAATTGCTCTTAGCGGTCGCTAAAGAAGAAAATACCGCCATTTTGATGGCCACCCATGACATGCAAATGGTACAGCACTATCCTGGAAGAATTTTAGAAGTGATGGACGGCAAATTAGTCGAAAGAAACTAATTATCCTTTTTCAAGAGTAGTCAGTTCGCCTACAATTGCTGATTTAAGAAAGAGCCCTCGGTTGGCAGCCTCGATATTTGCCAATGCGAACATACTTTTGGTAAGTGCCGCTTCGGCCGTCAGATCTGCGCCACTCACAACACCAATTTGTTCGAAAAACGTACTGGTTTGGTAAGCGCCTTGTCGTACTGCACCACTCTGGCACTGTGTGATATTCAGTACCAAGCCACCCGCAGCAATAAATCCTTGAATAACTGACTGAAATTCGTTAGTGCTAAAAGCATTGCCAGCACCAAAAGTTTCTAAGATCAAGATTTTTACTTGAGGAAATTGAAGTGCCTGTGCATACAAAGCAATTGGCATGCCTGGGAAAAGGCGCCAAATAAGCACCTCATTACTTAACTGGAGTTGTGGTTGCAGCGCCGGTAAGTTTGTCCGAAATAAACGCTCTTTGTACCACTCAATTTGTACACCTGCCTTGGCTAAAAGCGGATAATTCGGCGCTGCAAAGGCCTCAAACTGATGTGCCGATACCTTTGAACTCCGGTTCCCTCTAAAAAGTGCATATTCAAAATAAACAGCTACTTCTTGCAATATTGGCGCACCTTGTGCATCGCAAGCAGCGGCAATTTCAATTGCGGTAATTAGGTTTTCTTTGCCATCGGTTCTGATGATACCAATGGGCAGCTGCGAACCCGTAAAAACGATCGGCTTTCTTAAGCCCTGCAACATAAAACTTAGGGCACTGGCTGTGTAAGCCATGGTGTCTGTGCCGTGTAAAATCACAAAACCATCAAACTCGTCGTATGCGTCTGTGATCCAGGAAGCAATTTGTTGCCAATGCTGGGGGCTAACTTCCGAAGAATCTAGGGGTTGGGCAAAACTCCTGACTTGTATAACGAGCTCAAAACGTTTGAGTTCTGGAATATGCGCATAAAGATGTGCAAAATCAAAACTTTCAAGGGCGCCAGTTTGTGCATTGGTAATCATGCCAATGGTGCCGCCGGTATAAATAAGTAAGAGCCTACGCATGCTCGAATGTAAGGAATTTTTCTAAGTGAAAAAG
>JAXITO010000027.1:0-14713 GCA_034680045.1 Crocinitomicaceae bacterium
ACCGCCTTGTTGTAGTCGTAGTTGTTGCCGTATTTTTTATGATTGATGACCTCAGCATAAGGTAAAATAGCTTCAAAAAAGCGATTGAGCTCAAAGTTTTCGGGGATCCATAATTGCGTCACGTTGCGGCAACCTCTGCCAAAATACTGAAAGATATCCTGCCCAAGTGCGGTGAGCTCTTCAGGTGTTTCGCTGCCATTGAGAACGGCAATGGAGGTGCGATGGCCTCTTAACAAGTGTGGGTGGTTCGAGAAATATTGCTTGAAATGCAACATGCTGTTATTAGAACCTGTGGCAATTACTGCGGAATAGTCTGAAAGTTTGCCAATCGCAAATGAAATTCGGGCTTGTAATTCGGGCTCGAAAAGGACAAGCATTTTGGCCAAGGCCGGCAGCAAACGCGCATCTTCGCTACTGAGTTTAACCAACACTTTATTGCCGGAGCAAAGGACACAAAGAAAATCGTGGAAACCAACCAGCGGTAAATTGCCGGGTAAGATGAGGGCAACAGTTTGTGGCTGCGTGGCGAAGGTGTAAGGAGCGAGCCATTGTTCGAGTTGGGCTTGATCTAGCCAAGCTGAAATTTCACCTAAGGCATTTTTGATGACCTCTGGAGTAAACCAACCATTGTGGTGCTGCTCTCTTTGGATAAGGTGAAGCAACGACTCCCATTCGGTTGTAGTACAATTTAAAGGGCGTTGTTGGTCTTTGGCGATTGCAGCAAGGATGGTTCCGAGTGCAGCAAAAGCGGAGGTAATTTGGCTTCTTTCCACGGTGCAAAAGTACGCTTTTCTAAATTTTTTGTGGGCTAGCGCACAAAAGAATCGCTCAGTCGTTGTTATATTTGCATAAAAAATTGAATTATGGCCATCACGATCACCGACGAATGCATTAATTGTGGCGCTTGCGAGCCCGAGTGTCCTAACAATGCTATTTACGAAGGCGGAGCCGAATGGAAATTCGCCGACGGCACCACCCTCAAAGGCCTCATCCAAACGCTAGACGGTGAAGAAATACAAGCAGACCACGCCTTTGAACCTGTAAACATGGACGTTTACTACATCGCGCACGAAAAATGTACCGAATGTGTTGGCTTCCACGACGAACCTCAATGTGCTGCAGTTTGCCCCGTAGATTGCTGTGTAGATGATCCCGACTACCGCGAATCCGAAGACGAATTGCTAGCTAAAAAGAATTTCATGCACTTGTAAGGTGTTGAGAAGCTTACTCTTTACACTCCTTTTTTTTCTCGGAAGTCCTTCGCTCTACGCCGACAACGGCCGTGTTGTACACCTTGCCTGGACAGAGAACAGCGACGGCAGCATTCAAAATGCAAACAACGCCGAGCATGGTCTTTATTTTTTAGAACAGCGCAATCAATTTCTCAACTACAAAGACCCCAACAACCCGTTTTTCAAAATTCGTTTTTCTTGGCTCGGCATCGACTGGACAATCGTTCATTTTATAGCCTTGCTCCTAACCATCATTATTCAAATCCTCACTTTCAAACGCATCAACGCCCGGATGGCCGAAAGTCGTTTTTTCAAGCGTTGGTCTTATCGTTTTCTAAAGCTCTTTTTATGGGGCACCGTCATTGCAGGCAATGCTGTAGCTATTTGGGCTATAGATTTCTACAACACCGAAATCCATTTTCGTTTTCATCAACTCACCGACTTTAAAAATGCAACGGTTACTCGACTAGACAACGGCCGCAATGACCGCACTTATTTTCTTCCCAAAGAAAGCACGCGTATCCGTTTTCAATTGTACCGAAAAAACGGCAACAAATGGCACTCCCAAAGAGCATTAGCTGTTTTGTATTTTGAACATGATGAAGCAGGGGCCTTACACTATAAAAACGACAAAAGATCCTACAAAGTACATCCCGATTCCTTGCGCAATAAAGCCAAAGAACAACTGATAGTTATTCGTCAAAACAGACCTAACGCACCTGACACCACCCTACTCTTTCAGATTCAAAACCGTCAAATTGTGCCGTACCAGCACAAAAAAGACCGCGCTCAACGCATTTTATTATTCGTCAATGGCTATCGGCCTGTTTCAGCAGAGCAAGACCCTGAAAAAGCACTGCAGGCCATCAATAGCAAAGGTCTTGAACGCCCAAGGTCCAAGAATTTAATTTACAGTTCGGATATTTTCGGCTATTGGCCACAAGAAAAGTTCATTGCAGGCGTACAAGCACGGTTTGCACCCAACCGAACCTTATTTGCCGATGGCCACCACAGCGTGAACACCTCCAATCATGGCTCCTTGATCAAATTTGTGAGTAGTGCGGCGCTCTATCCTCAACCATGCACAGGCGAACACCATTGTTCCACAACCCAAATTGCCAAGCAGCAAGAAGTCCGGACCTACAGCTTACTCGCTACTACACCCAATTACAATGGCTTTAGAAAACGCTATGACGCAGGAAAGCAAGCAGGACGCAATCTTTTACAAGAACTTGCAAAAAATGGCAATGATCCCAAAAATGACACCCTTTACACAGTGAGCCATAGCATGGGACACGCTTATTATTTAGGAATGGCCAGTGTGCTCAAAGGAAGAATTCAGTTGGGGCCGTACTACGCGTTTTCGCCAGAAAATCCGAAGGGTAAAACAATCAAAACCAGCAATTGGACCGCTGTGTATCAGTATGGCACCAAACTTTACGGTACGCACCGCCATGCACCTTGCCAACAAGATGGTGTGGCTCCACAATGGCGCATGAGTGGTTTAGCTCCTGAGGCCCATATTGGTTTTCCGAAGGCACTTAAGGCGCGCCTTGGTTACTTCAGCTCGCACTTTGTGGGCTATTACACTTGGGTTTTTGACATTCCAAAAGGAAAACCTGGTTATCTGGGCCTTGACTAAAACCCTTTGAATTGATGCAGCACTAACTCAATACGCGAGGCACCAACCGCGCCGTTGCTCCATTGTGCGTCGTGCACAGACATCCCTTCCTTGCCAATACAGATTTGCCGAATTTCTTGCTTGAGCCTGCCTTCGCCCGCTCCGTGAATCACAATAAATTTAGCATTTCGACGTTTTGCTTGCCCGTTACAAAAGTTTTTAAAGGCGTTGATCTGCGCCAAAAAGACGTCGTGAGCCGCAAGGTGACTTGGTATGGATAGTTCTTCTGAATGAAGGTCAATAAAGGGCAAGTTCCGTTCTTTTGGAACTTCTACTTTCTTTGAACCCGAAATGATTTTTGCTTGAAGATCTTTAGGAGCAATCTTGTCAATGTTGATCTGCTGGCGGGCTACCACCTCTTGTTTTAAATAGCGGTAGGTAAAACCAATTTCATCTTGGAGCAAAAGGTGTTCTTTTTCAATAGAACATACTTTGAAAACGCCTGCTTCTCGCAAAACGCCCACCTCTTGGCCCACAAACCAACTCATTGAAATTTGAGTGCTTTGATGGGTGAAATTCGCGAAACCACCCTACTTGGCAACAGTAAAGCAACCATGCAAGTCGAGAAAGTGAGGGCGTTGATGAAAATAAAATTCCAAAAATTGAATTCGATGGGAACGGCGTCGAGGTAATATACTTCCGGATTGAGTTTGATGAATCCGTATTGATATTGCAGCCAACTCAGTGCAATGGCAAGGGTGTTGCCGATGAGCAAACCGCGCAGCAACAGATAAGCCGCTTGCCATAAAAAGATCCGCCTGATCGAGCGGTTGTTGGCGCCAAGGGCCTTAAGCAAACCCACAAAAGAAGTCCTGACCACAATTAAAACAAGGACAGCTGAACCTACATTAATGATTCCGATGATTAGCATTAAAAATATAATAATCAACACATTAAAATCCAAAAAATGTAACCAAGAAAATAAATCAGCCTCGGTATCTTGAATATTTGTTACCTGCAGCAAATGCTGATTGACTGGCCGCATTTCAACGGCATCTTTGAGCGCATGCTCTACCTTTTGGAGCTCATCAAGATTGGAAACCTCCACTTCAAAACCTGAAATGAAATGACTTGTGGTTCCGGAGCCGTCTTGGAAAGCAAAACGCAGCGGCCCTTTTTGAGTCGCGAATACCTGCTCTTCTAAACCGTCGACCAAGCAAACTGGCGATCCATTTTCAAGTTGTAAATCGGCGTAAGACAAGACACCAGGGGCCTTGATTTGAATTTGCGCGCTATCGATGAGCTGTGCCAGCCCGTTGCTATTTCGATAGCGATAGGCGTAAACTTTGAGGGTGGTATCTTTCAGGGAAGTAAAGCCGTGTGCGGTATAGATGTCCTTACCTAAACCCCAATCAAATAACAAATTAGAGGCGTCGCCTTCTACCTCTACAGAAATTAAAAATTCGGCTTTGCCATTAAGCTGAGGGCGTAGTGAAATTTTAGTACCGTTGTCGCTCATTTGCTGTACCAATGCTAAATTTCCGAAGACTAATTTTTGATCATACTCCAAAAAACCGGTATTGTAGATCCCGACAACTTTGAGCTTTTTCAAAAGCGGTTGCTGCTTGATGTGATAAGCTGACACCTCATCATTTAACTTGATATTCAAATTATTAGCAGATGTTAATGAAAGTAAAACTTCATTTTTGTTTTGCGCTTTTGGCAGCCTTCCTTTGACGAGATGCGAACGGATAAACGACCAGTCGTATTGGGCATCTACACCTTTCAACATAAGGCCGAGCATGTCTTGGCGTTGCACCAGCGAATCTTTGCCATTGGCGGTTTGGATTGTGTCGTTGAAACGCGGAGACTGCAGGAGCAAAGGCTTAAAAGCAACGGGGCTAATAGTGCTTACACCAGGTATTTGTTCGAGTTCCGGAAGAAATGAAATGCGGCGATCGAGGGCTTCTGCTTCAAAAATATGTGCAGATCCGGCCTTCGAAATGAAAAGTGGAGCATTAAAACCCGTAATTTTGTCCTTGATTTTTTGTTGGAAACCACGCACGATAGCTAAAGTCAGGGAATTGACTAATATCGCAAGCGCAATGCTCACCACTGAAATCCGAAGCACAGGCCTCGATACCCGAAGCCCGAGGTGCTTTTGACGAATCAGCCTAGAAGATATGAAGCGCTCAAATGACAAATTAAAAATTTTACAAGCCCAAAAATACACAAAGGTTTTGGCATCTATTGCGCTGCTCTCATTTTTGCTCAACTCTTGTGGCTTATTTCCTGCAAAGGCTTTCACGCCAGCACCTGTTCATTTTGCCGAAACAATCGTCATTGAAGAGGATTCCAACACACTAGTTGGCTACCAAGCCATTCCTTCACACCAAAAGCCAAGCCTTGCTGCACCTCAACTCGGCATTGACCGCCTGCATCTGTTTGTCGATTCTTTAGCAGGAAAGCGCATTGCGGTGGTTGCGAACCAAACATCTGTTGTGAAAGGCGTGCATTTGGTTGACACCTTACTTTCATTGAAACTCAATGTAGTAAAGGTTTTTGCCCCTGAACACGGTTTTAGAGGCGATGCCGATGCCGGACAACACATCGGACACAGCACCGACGACAAAACCGGACTCCCCTTGGTTTCTCTTTACGGCTCCAACAAAAAACCAACCGACCAACAACTTGCCGATGTAGACATCGTTATTTACGACATCCAAGACGTCGGGGTGCGTTTCTATACTTACATTTCTACGCTCCATTACGTCATGGAGGCCTGCGCCGACAACAACAAACAAATGGTGGTGCTAGACCGCCCTAACCCCAACGGACACTACATTGACGGCCCAGTTCTAGAATCGCAGTACAAATCATTTGTCGGGATGCATCCTGTGCCTATCGTCTATGGCATGACCATCGGTGAATACGCCATGATGATCAACGGCGAAGGCTGGTTGCACGATGGCAAGCGCTGCCAACTTTGGGTCATTCCTTGCAAAAACTACAAACACAAACTACCGTACAGCCTTCCGGTGGCGCCTTCACCTAATTTGCGCACCGACGCCGCTATTGCGCTGTATCCTAGTCTTTGCTTGTTTGAGGCCACCACAGTTAGTGTGGGGCGCGGTACCGACAAACCTTTCGAAATATACGGGCATCCTAAATTCCCGGTTGGCAGCTATCAATTCATGCCAATCCCGACAATTGGCGCGAAAACGCCCCTACACATGAATAAAATTTGCCAAGGCATTGAACTTACGCAGAGCAAAAGACCTTATCAAATCAATCTAAATTACCTCATCGAAGCAAAAGAACTGCTCGGCGACACCAATGTATTCATAGACCAAAGCGCATTTTTCAACCGCCTTGCTGGTACAGCAACTTTAAAAGAACAACTCGATAAAGGTTGGTCTGCTAGGGAAATCAGGGCCACATGGAAACCTGGGCTCGACGCTTTTTTACAAACGCGCAGCAAGTACCTACTCTACGAGTAAACGCAAGAAGGCTCTCGGTAAAAAGAAAGTAGTTCGATTTTAAAGTTTGGCGTCTAGCACTTGCTGCGCCATGTCGGCCATATAGGCATCTAATTTGACCTGAAGCTGTGGATCAAACGCACCAAGAATACGCGCTGCCAACAAACCTGCATTTTTAGCACCGTTGAGTGCAACAGTAGCAACAGGAATACCATTGGGCATTTGCAAGATCGAAAGGATAGAATCCCAGCCGTCAATGGAATTAGAAGATTTAATAGGAACACCGATTACGGGCAAAGAAGTCATGGAGGCGGTCATGCCTGGCAAATGTGCGGCACCACCGGCTCCGGCGATGATCACTTTGATGCCACGACCCGCTGCAGTCTTGGCGTAGGTAAACATCTTTTCTGGTGTGCGGTGCGCAGAGACTACCTCTGCTTCAGATTCTATACCAAATTCGTTGAGAATTTTTTGCGCTTCTTGCATAATTGGCCAGTCGGATTTGCTGCCCATAATGATGCCTACTTGTATCATGCGGTCGGGTTTGATTCGTTATCCTCGACAGGATTACCTGCGGTTACTTGTTGTTTCACTTGCTTGGGCATGCTGCCGTAGTGAATGGTGTTGTCGATGTCGGTGGTCATTTGATCGAGCGGTTGCACGAGTGCTTCTTCTGTTTCTTTGAGAATGCCTTCAAGATTGAGCTCGGATTTCATTTCTTGACCAGACTTGCGGATTTCTTGCTGGAGGTCGTTGGATGCATTGCGGATTTGATACAATGCTTGCCCTAAGGTTTTAGCGATGCCTGGCACACTCTTGGAGCCAAAAAACATCAGGACCACAAAGACAATAACAATGACCTCAGAGCCCGCGACGTCGCTTAAAAAGAGTGGAATACTCAGCATGAGGCAAAGCTACAAAGAAAAGTATTAAGATTGCTGCATTTTGGCAATGATTGCAGCGGTCATGCTTTGTGGAAGAAAAGGCATGAGTACTTTGATCAAGAACGCGAATTGAAACTCGGAAATGCAAATCACTTTACCCTGCTCCATGGCACGATATCCTTTTTGGGCAGTTTTAGCTGCACTTGCTGCACCATCAAACATTTTAGAACCCCCAAAACCAGCTACTTTGGCAAATTCGGTTGCTACTGGCCCAGGGCAAAGTGCCGTTACGGTTACACCGCTTCCTTTGAGCTCATGGGCCAAACCTTGTGTGTGCGATACCACAAAAGCTTTGGTGGCAAAATAGGTATTTTGATACGGGCCAGGTAAAAACCCTGCTGTGCTTGCCGTTTGCAAGATTTTGCCTTTTCCTCTGGCTTTCATGTCTTTACCAAACAAATGCGTTAGCTTGAGCAGCGCCATGACGTTAAGACGCACCATTTCGACGTCAGCTTCGAGGTTGCGATCTAAAAAAGCGCCCTTTCCGCCAAAGCCTGCATTGTTAAAAAGGTAGTCAACTTGCCAACCGTTTTGTGTCACTGTATTGTACAACTCTTGGGAAGAACCCACCACACTGAGGTCTTTTTGAATCACTTGAACAGCAACGTTATATTTTTGTACAAGCTCTTCTTTTAAACTATCGAGCAATTCTTTTCTTCTCGCTACTAATATCAAATCTCCTCCTTTAGAAGCATGGATACGGGCAAATTCTTTTCCGATTCCGGACGACGCGCCGGTGATGAGTGCTGTGTTTTTCATGGTCAATTAACGATTTGTTTGGTTGTATTGTTTAAAGTTGAGTAAAAATGGCTTGGTATTCGGCTTCATCGATGACAACGAAGGATGCATTTCCTTGGAGCATGTCTTGAATGCGCAGTAAATCAGGAAATTGCTGCACTTCAAAAGCATAAGAAAACCATTTGGAACCTACTTGTTGTAGTTCTGTAAATTGATTGGCTGCAGTAATTTTATACAATGACCTGCCATTCTCGAGTTTTCTAAATTGAGGAAAGACCATTTTGATTGTATCTTCGTGCAAAGTTAAACAAACATGCAAGAGCTCTCTGACAAAGACAAAGAAATATTGGCTTTAGCCAAAACCAACTTCAAGGCCAATCAGGTAGTCCTACGGAAATGGAATAAAACCAAACCCAAAGATTTAGACCAGCGCTTCAACAACGCCCACGAAAAAGACTTTGCCAAGCGCGACTGCCTCAGCTGTGCCAATTGTTGCAAAACGACCAGCCCTATCTTTCGACAGCCCGACATCCGCCGTATGGCCAAAGCATTGCGCATGAAAGAAAGCCAGTTGGTAGCGCAGTATTTGAGACTCGATGAAGACGACGATTACGTCCTCAAAACCTCTCCCTGCTTTAATTTGCTGCCAGACAACACCTGTGCCGTTTACGAAGACCGCCCCCTCGCCTGCCGAGAATATCCGCACACCGACCGCAAAAACATGTATCAAATCATGGACTTAACAGCCCAAAACACGCTCATTTGCCCCGCTGTGGCAAGCATCGTGGAGAAAATCGTGAATAGCTGAAATTGCTGAAAAAAACCTAAATTTGCCCATCAATCAAAAGCCCCTATGGAACAGGTTCAACCTTATATCCCACAACATAAAATCCGCATTGTCACCGCTGCGGCACTTTTCGACGGTCACGACGCCGCTATCAACATCATGCGCCGCATCATTCAGGCCACCGGCTGTGAAGTGATTCACCTCGGCCACGACCGCTCTGTTGAAGAAGTGGTCAATTGCGCCATTCAAGAAGATGCCCAAGCCATTGCCATGACCTCCTACCAAGGCGGCCACATGGAATACTTCAAATACATGCACGACCTCTTGCAAGAAAAAGGCGCGCCACATATCAAAATTTTCGGCGGCGGCGGCGGCACTATTTTGCCTTCAGAAATTGCAGAACTCCAAGGCTACGGAATTACGCGCATTTATCACCCTGACGACGGCCGTTCTATGGGTTTGCAAGGCATGATCAACGACCTCATTGAAAAATGTGATTTTGCGGTCGGCAAAGCCAAAGCAGAAAGCGCGCTTGAAACCCTTGCCCAAATCGAAAATAAAAATGTACCTGCCATTGCCCATTGCATCAGTGCAGCCGAGAACTTCCCAGAAGAAAACGCTGCGCTTTTAAATGCACTGCGCGACGCCGGAACCAAAAACGCCATTCCTGTTCTCGGTATTACCGGTACGGGCGGCGCCGGAAAATCTTCTTTGGTCGATGAACTCGTACGTCGTTTTTTACTCGACTTCCCCGACAAACAGCTCGCGGTGGTGTCTGTAGACCCCTCCAAAAGAAAAACGGGCGGCGCACTTCTCGGAGACCGCATCCGCATGAACGCCATTAAAAGCCCGCGTATTTACATGCGTTCTTTGGCCACACGCCAATCCAACTTAGCGCTCTCCAAGCATGTGGCAGAAGCCATTTCGATCTTGAAAGCTGCTAAATACGACCTCATCATCTTAGAAACTTCCGGAATTGGCCAATCGGACACCGAAATCCTCGACCACTCCGATGTTTCTTTGTATGTCATGACCCCTGAATACGGCGCTGCAACCCAACTCGAGAAAATCGACATGCTCGACTTCGCCGACGTCATTGCACTCAACAAATTCGACAAACGCGGTGCGCTCGATGCCCTGCGCGATGTCAGAAAGCAGTACCAACGCAACCACAACTTGTGGGAAAGCCAAGTAGACGACATGCCAGTTTACGGCACCATTGCCTCGCAGTTCAACGACCCTGGCATGAACACGCTTTACAAAGTGATCATGGACCACGTCGTGCAAAAAACGGGCGGCGACCTCCAATCTACATTTACCATTACCCGCGAGATGTCGCAAAAAGTGTTCGTGATTCCGGCGGAGCGCACGCGCTATCTTTCTGAAATTTCTGAAAGCAACCGCGCCTACGACAAATGGGCAGACCAACAAGTAGTGGTCGCAGAAAAACTTTATGGCTTCCACCTTTCCATGGATGCACTTCAAGCTTCGGGTTTAGAAGACAAAGACCGCCTCATTAAATCCTTACAAGAAGCATTTGAGGCAGAAAAACTCAATTTTGACCCAAAAAACTGGGAAATCCTACAAAATTGGGCCGCTAAAAAACAAGCCTACAAAAACCCGACTTACGAATTCAAGGTTCGAGACAAAGTGTTAAGTATTCAAACCCACTCTGAGTCTTTATCGCATTTGCAAATCCCGAAAGTGGCCACCCCTAACTACCAAAGCTGGGGAGACATCTTGCGTTGGGTCTTGCAAGAAAACGTACCTGGTGAATTCCCGTACACCGCAGGCCTCTTTCCTTTCAAACGCGAAGGCGAAGACCCAACCCGCATGTTTGCCGGCGAAGGTGGCCCGGAGCGCACCAACAAGCGTTTCCATTATGTTTCTTTGGGCATGCCCGCCAAACGTTTGTCTACGGCTTTTGACTCCGTTACCCTCTACGGCAACGACCCCGACTTACGCCCAGACATCTACGGTAAAATCGGAAACTCTGGCGTTTCTATTTGCTGTCTAGACGACGCCAAAAAACTCTATTCTGGTTTTGACCTCAGCCATCCGGCGACCTCCGTATCCATGACCATCAATGGGCCGGCTCCTATGCTTTTGGCTTATTTCATGAATGCAGCTATTGACCAAAACTGTGAAAAATACATCAAAGCCAACGGCTTAGAAGCTGAAATTGAAGCCAAAATTGCCGCTATCTACAAAGCCAAAGGAACTGCTCGCCCAGCTTATCAAGGCGCCTTACCTGAAGGCAACGATGGGCTAGGCCTCATGCTGTTGGGCGTCACAGGCGACCAAGTGCTGCCTTCTGACGTTTACGCTCAAATCAAAGCCGACACCCTCAAGCAAGTGCGCGGTACGGTGCAGGCAGACATTCTCAAAGAAGACCAAGCACAAAACACCTGTATTTTCTCGACCGAATTTGCTTTGCGCCTCATGGGCGACGTCCAAGAATACTTCATTGCCAACGGTGTGCGCAATTTCTATTCGGTTTCTATTTCTGGTTACCACATTGCAGAAGCCGGCGCCAACCCCATTACCCAATTGGCCTTTACCCTTGCCAACGGCTTCACTTACGTAGAATACTACCTAAGCCGCGGCATGGACATCAATGAATTTGGCCCGAACTTATCGTTCTTTTTCTCGAATGGGATTGACCCTGAATACGCTGTCATTGGCCGCGTGGCGCGCCGCGTGTGGGCAAAGGCCCTTGCGCGCAAGTACGGAGCCAACTCCCGTGCGCAAATGCTCAAGTACCATATCCAAACCTCTGGACGCTCTTTGCATGCGCAAGAAATTGACTTCAACGACATCCGCACCACCTTGCAGGCGCTTTATGCCATCTACGACAACTGCAACTCTTTGCACACCAACGCCTACGACGAAGCCATTACCACGCCAACCGAAGAATCGGTGCGCAGAGCCATGGCTATTCAGCTGATCATCAACCGCGAGCTCGGTTTGGCGAAGAACGAAAATCCGTTGCAAGGTGCATTTATCATTGAAGAACTCACCGAACTCGTAGAAGCAGCCGTACTCACCGAATTTGACCGCATTACTGAACGCGGCGGTGTACTTGGCGCCATGGAAACAATGTACCAGCGCTCAAAAATTCAAGAAGAGTCTCTGTACTACGAAACGCTCAAGCATACCGGCGAATTCCCGATTATTGGGGTAAACACCTTCTTGAGTTCCAAAGGTTCTCCTACGGTGCTGCCTAAAGAAGTCATTCGAGCAACCGAAGAAGAAAAGGAATACCAAATCAGCATGCTGACCAACCTGCACCGCGCACAGCAAGAAGCCGCAAGTAACGGCATCGTCAAAGTGCAAGAAGCAGCAGTACTCAACAAAAACATATTTGAAGAGCTCATGGAAACTTGTAAGGTGGCTTCACTTGGTCAGGTCACCAACGCTCTATTTGAAGTGGGTGGTCAGTACCGACGCAATATGTAATGATGAACGCACAACTCTCCGCTCAGTTTGAGCAACAAATTGCCCTTAAAAAGCAAAGTTATACTGCTGCGCAGCGGGAGCTCCTCACGAAAGTCCTGGATGAAAAATACCAGGACCTTTCTGTTTCAGAAAAACTAAAAAGCAATTTAAACCGCTTAAAAGAGGCCAATACCTATACAATTACAACAGGGCATCAGCTTTGCTTGATGACAGGACCCTTGTATTTTATTTACAAGATCTTACACGTCATCAAACTCAGTGAAGACCTCAACAAAACTTTCCCGAACGAACACTTCGTGCCCGTTTACTGGATGGCTTCCGAAGACCACGACTTTGAAGAAATCAGGAGTATTTTGCTCTTCGGCCAAAAATGGACCTGGGAAAGCAACCAAAAAGGAGCAGTTGGTCACTTCGACACCAACGATTTACAACCTTTACTTCAAAACCTTGCTGAAAAGTTTCAAAACCAGCCAGATAGTGAGATTCATAATCTATTAGAAAAATTCAAGACCCCCAACTACGGCTCAGGCTTTTTTGAATTTGTGCATGAACTCTTCTCCGTTTATGGGCTTGTCATCATCGATGCAGACAACCCACAACTGAAACAAAGCGCATGGCCAATTTGGGAGAAAGATCTGTACACCAACGATATCCATAATGCCGTCATTGATCAAACCCAAACACTGAAAGATCAAGGACTCAATACCCCAATTGAGAGTAAAGAATCAAATCTTTTTATACTCGACATCGGGAAAAGAGAAAGAATTGAAAAAACCGGAACAATTCAATTCAAAAAAGAAGACAGTTTCCAACTTTCTCCGAATGTTGTATTGAGGCCTCTTTATCAAGAATGGATACTTCCGAACCTGGCTTATATCGGCGGCCCAAGTGAAATTGCTTACTGGCAGCAACTTCCATTAGCCTTTGAAACACTTGCGCTGCCTTTTCCATTGACCTTGCAACGCGCCGGCGGAATCTTACTTCAACAAAAAGAGGTGGAACTCATCCAAAAACTTGGTTTTGAACAACAAGATTTTCTCTCAGATAAAGCTGCAATCAAAGAACGCTACCTCAAACAAGCCGGGGATCAAGAACCCAATTATGGGCAATTGGATGAATTTTGGTGTGGCTACAAAGACTCTTTTCTAAAAATTGTTACCGAAGAATTGCCTCAAGAAAAAAGAATGATCGAGGCCGAACTCACGCGCATTCAAAAACAAAAAGAGGCACTCGAAGAAAGGTTTGAAAAAATGCGCAAAGCGAAATTTGACAAGGCGCTCAAGCAAATTGAGCAATTATCCGAGAAAATCCAACCCAAGGGGCAGCTCCAAGAGCGAACCTCTAACCTGCTGAGTTTTTGCCCAGACGGAGCGCTGTCAGTTAGAATTGCGAGTATCTATGAACAACTCGACCCCTACAAGCAAGAAAAACAATGGTTTGTGGTGTCGTAATCTAAAAATAACGACCTTTGTGTCAAATTGACAATATGGCTCAGAACAACATCCGCGAAGTCCTTGCAAAACACCCCACTATTCCTGTCGTCACGTTTAATAGCACCGATGAAGTAGCACCCAAAATGGAAGCACTCATAGCGCGTGGTATTTTTTGCATTGAAATTACCTTGCGCACGCCAGCTGCCTTTGACTGCATCGCACTAGCTAAAAAACTTTACGGCGACCGTTGTGCAATTGGCATGGGTACGGTTGTGAAGGTGGAGCAAATCGAAAAAGCCATAGAACTCGGCATCGACTTCATGGTGAGCCCAGGCCTCAATGCCAACTTGGCTCCTCACTTTGAAAACAGCAAAATTGCATTTATTCCAGGCGTAGCTACGCCAAGTGAAATCATAGAAGGCATTCAGTTCGGCTGGGATACCTTCAAGTTTTTTCCTGCCAATTTATTTGGAGGCCTTGGCGCGCTTAAAGCCTACGGCCAAGTTTTTCCAAATATCAAATTTTGCCCAACTGGTGGCATCACCGAAGAGAGTTACCCAGACTACCTAGCGCTTTCGAATATCATCTCCGTGGGCGGCTCCTGGATGTAACTTCACTATGTTCTTCTTACTTTTTCTTCTCCTTCTCGTTGTTTCTGAATGGATTTTCCTACTCGCCATTTGGAGCCTACCCAACACTTATTTAGCCACTTTTGGCTTCATCCATTTAGGCGCTATTTTGGGCAGTATCGGCCTCTTCTTTTGGGGTTTTCGCAATGTCAAAATGCGCAGCAATTACAAATTAGGCTTTTCTATCTTCGGACTATTTGTGGCTTTAGCCCTGCCCGCAATAATCTACCTCGTACCCGGCTTATTTTTTCTAACCTTTCAATTAGAACTCGCTAGAAACTTCGGTTTTACCCTTGCAGCATTGCATTTTATCGCCATTCTGTACGGCATCTTTTATGGCCGTTGGAATTGGAAAATACGACCAATTGAACTCTTTTTTGAACACCTACCC
>JAXITO010000028.1:0-14350 GCA_034680045.1 Crocinitomicaceae bacterium
CCTTTGGCTGGAATGGTTCCTGAAAGCTGAACAGAGTTGGCTACTGTGGCTGTTGTTGCACCATTGGAATAGCGGCTCACAAAATAACCTGAAAGGTCAATTGCGTTGTTGGTTGGGTTGTAGATTTCAAGTGCCTTATTATTAGACCAACCTTCGACGTACTCTGAAATAAAGAGTTCATTACAAGTGTTTTGTGCAAAAAGGCTTGCTGAAATTACAAAAGATAGTATAAGTAAAGATTGCTTCATGATGTTAAGTTTGGATCAACTGACAATCAGCTTTGTGTTTAATGGTGCATTTTTTATGGTTTCGGCACGGAATCGGCTTCAAGGAGGTCATAAAAAAGCTAGTGCAAATTTAGAGCTTTTACATTTAATTATGCAAAAATTGAGCAAAAAGTTAGGTGATTTCTTTGTGAACGCAAGATGAGCTCATCATTAGCTCAGAAATCTGTGTAATTTTAGGTTTCAATTAAATGGTCATGAAAATTATCTTTAAAGTTCTTTTTATTGCGTTGTTTTTCCAACAAGCTGTCGCTCAAAATTTAACTGTCGAGCGCATTTGGCGCAATTATGAATTCAGTGCAAAAGGAGCAAGTGCCTATCAAATGCTCAATGATGGCAGTCATTATGTGGAATGGTCCGAAGCGGGCGATCTGGTGAAGGGGAGTCTTTCAAGTGAAACATTAAGAACAGAAATCCTCATTGCAAAATCCGCGCTTATTTGGCAAGATAAACCGATTGAAGTTGCTGGTTTCGAATTCAATTCTAACGAGCAAAAAGTATTGCTTTGGACCGCACCCAAAGGTATTTATCGCCGAAGTTTTGAAGCGTTTTATTTTCTTTATGATTTGACCACCAAAAAACTCGAAGCGTTAGACGCTGACCACGCACCTCAAACACTCGCTGAGTACAGCCCTGATGGCAAGAAGGTTTCGTTTATCCATGGCAATGATATTTTCATCAAAGATTTGGTTTCTGGAAAAGTCAGTAAGGTCACTGCCGATGGGAAGCGCAACAAAATCATCAATGGAACTACTGATTGGGTTTACGAAGAAGAATTTGCCATTACCAAAGCCTATGGCTGGTCACCGGATAGTAAATACTTGGCATTTTTAAAATTTGACGAACGCGAAGTACCCGAATTTCAAATGGCGATGTATGGTGAGCTCTACCCAGAACAATATAAATACAAGTATCCGAAGGCAGGGGAGGTCAATAGTAAGGTGACTTTAAATATGCTGGACGTGAAAAGTGCCAAAATTCAAAAAATCGATTTAGGGGCTTACGAATATATCCCCCGCATTAAATGGTCTTCTCAAGCGAATCAACTTGTCGTTCAGACCATGAACAGACATCAAAGTGAACTGAATTATTGGTTAATTGACGCCACTCAAAAAACTGTAGCTACCAAGAAATTCTTTACCGAAACCTCAGAAACATACGTCGATGTTGACAATAACTTGTTGATCCTACAAGATGGCAAATCGATTCTTAGAACAAGTGAGGTAAGTGGTTTCAATCATATCTATAAACTTAGTATTGACGGAACTTCAACACAGATTACTACCGGGGATTGGGATGTTATCGAATTTTTAGGTTACGATGAACAACTTCAAACGGTTTACTATACCAGTGCCGAGCCTGGAGCAATTTATAAATCAGTGTATAGTATTCAAATTAACAGCTCGAACAAACAAAACTTAACCCCAGTTTTAGGCTACCACAATGCCGAATTTTTAAATGGCATGAAGTACTTCATCCACAACTATTCCAATGCGAACACACCACCAGTTATTTCTTTGCGAAAGGCCAATGGTGAACTCGTTAAAGTACTTGAAGATAATACAGCCTTGCTCGACAAAATGAATGCTCAAAAATTAAGTCAAAGAAAATTCTTGTCAATTCCTACGCCTAGCGTCATTTTGAATGCCTCACTGATTTTACCGACAAACTATGATCCATCCAAAAAATACCCGGTTTTTGTCAATGTATACGGTGGGCCAGGGCATAACGAAGTGTTGGATAGCTGGGATGGCAACGACTACTTTTTTCATAACCTCCTTGCACAGGATGGTTATATGGTCTTGAGTATTGATCCGAGAGGGACACAATTCCGTGGCGCTGCTTTCAAAAAGTCGACCTACTTGCAACTTGGTAAACTTGAAATTCAAGATGTGCTAGATGCAACACGGGTTTTTGCGCAAAGACCTGACGTCGATGCCAGCCGTTTAGGAATTATGGGTTGGAGTTACGGAGGTTTTATGTCTTCCTTGGCTATGACCAAAGGTAACGGTTTGTTTAAGATGGGTATTGCAGTCGCGCCCGTTACCAATTGGCGCTTCTATGACAACATTTATACGGAGCGTTTCATGCGCACGCCACAAGAGAATGCAAAGGGCTACGACGACAACTCACCGATCAATTTTGCAAAGGATTTACAAGGAAAGTACTTCCTTATACACGGTGCAGCCGATGACAACGTACATTATCAAAATAGCATGGAAATGATCAGTGCATTGGTAAAGGCGAATAAACAATTTGATTTATTCATCTATCCAAACAAAAATCACGGCATCTATGGGGGCAACACCCGAAACCACCTCTTTAACATGATCCACGATTATATTCTAGACGAACTCTAAACTTTCACCGTCATTAATTGTTTTTATCATAATTCTTATACAACATTTCCTGATTCTTTTGTAATTTAGGCACACATTTATCAAACGACATATTCCCATCACATGAGTGAAACAGCCAAAATCGAGCTAGACGGTAAAGTTTATGAACTTCCAGTTATAGTCGGTACTGAAAACGAAAAAGCAATTGACATCTCCAAATTGCGCGATTTAACCGGTTATGTAACCCTAGACACCGGTTACAAAAACACCGGTGCAACAAAAAGCGCCATTACCTATCTCGACGGCGAAGAAGGGATTCTTCACTATCGCGGTTATTCTATCGAGCAACTCGCAGAAAAAGCAACCTTTGTTGAGGTCGCTTATTTGCTCATTTATGGCAACTTGCCAAACCAAACAGAACTAGATTCCTTTCAAGATAGCATCTGTAAGCACACGTTGGTTCACGAAGACATGAAACAATTCTTCGAAGCGTATCCTTCAAAGGCGCATCCAATGGGTGTGCTTTCTTCCATGGTTGCATCTTTAGCTACGTTCTATCCAGAGTCCCTAGACCCGAACCGTAGTCCAGAGGCTAAAAACCTCACGATTCACCGTTTATTGGCGAAATTACCAACACTTGCGGCTTGGTCTTACAAGAACCTCATTCGCCATCCGTTCATGTACCCACGCAACGAGTACGACTACTGCAAAAACCTCATGTACATGATGTTCTCGATGCCAACTCAAGACTACCACGTAGATCCAGTTGTCACAGACGCACTCAATAAACTCCTCATCTTACACGCAGACCACGAACAAAACTGTTCTACATCAACAGTGCGCATCGTAGGATCATCCCAAGCCAACCTTTACTCTTCCGTTTCTGCGGGTATTTCTGCACTTTGGGGCCCGCTTCACGGTGGTGCCAACCAAGAAGTCATCGAAATGCTTGAGCGCATTCATGCCGACGGCGGCAACGTAGACAAATGGGTTGCCAAAGCAAAAGACAAAGAAGATCCATTCCGCCTTATGGGCTTTGGACACCGCGTCTACAAAAACTTTGACCCGCGCGCCAAAATCATCAAAAAAGCCTGCGACGACGTCCTTGAAAAATTAGGTGTGAACGATCCATTATTAGATATCGCTAAGAAATTAGAAAAAGTAGCTCTTGAAGACGAATACTTCAAAGCGCGCAATTTATATCCAAACGTAGACTTCTACTCCGGTATCATTTACAAAGCAATGGGCATTCCAACAGAAATGTTCACCGTCATGTTTGCCATCGGTCGTTTACCAGGCTGGATCGCACAATGGAAAGAAATGACCGAAAACAAAGAGCCAATTGGCCGTCCGCGTCAGATCTACACAGGTTATACCAACCGCAACTACGTTCCCGTAGAACAACGCTAAGAATTCTTACTTTAAGCATACAAAAAAGGCGCTCAATTGAGCGCCTTTTTTCCTTGAAATAAGTCGTATTGTCGGAATTCACATTCGATGTCGCCGTTGAAAATGCGGTCTTTCTTAGATGCCTTGAGCCCAATTGCATGGAAGCCTTCTAGGCTGCCACTAATGACACAAGCTTTACTGCCTGCCATTTGGTGTTTGAGCCATGTACCAAAAGTTCCGTAGAGCTCCTCTATATCTGTAGACAAGCGCTCGTCATAAGGTGGGTTGGTCAGGATAAATACAGGTGGTTCAATTTTGAGTTTGTCGAAAGGGGTGGAATGGATCTCAACAAAGCGTCCGAAAGAGAAGGTGCGCAGGTTTCTACGCGCTTTCAAGACCATTTCGTCTGAAATGTCGCCGCCGATGAGCGTACAAGGTAGTTCGCGTACAATGCGGGGTGCATTTTGATAGAGTTCTTCCCAAACAGCTGCATCGTAATTCTTTAAATTCTTGAAAGCATAATGCTGTCTTTCGATGTTACTTGGAATGCCGCTGGCTAAAAGACCGGCCTCCACGAGTAGGGTACCTGAGCCACAAAAGGGATCTACGAGCGTTTGTTTGCGGTCCCAGCCAGACATTCTAACCAAGCAGGCTGCAACTACTTCATTGATGGGTGCCGGCCCTACGGCTGTGCGGTAGCCGCGCTGAAACAACGGTAGCCCACTTGTGTTTACGGAAAGTGTTACCTCTTTGTCTTTGATATAAAGGTCAAAAAGAATGCTTGGTTTCTTGACATCGATGTTAGGGCGTTCATCTGTTTTGGCTTTGAATACATCTACAATTGCATCTTTGATCAGTAAGAACGGATAATGCGTATTGCTGAAAATGGGCGAAAAAATGGCGCCTTTGACCGCAAAGGTTTTGTTGACATCAAAAAGTTCGTGCCATTTGATGCGCATGGCGCGTTTGTAGAGGTCTTCTTCGCTTTGGATGTAGAACTTATCGATTTCGACTAAAACAGAAATGGCACAACGGCAATAAAGATTGAGTTTATAGACGTCGGCCCAGGTGCCCTTGATTTGAACAGCTCTATTGAGCAACACTGGTTCTGGATAACCAAGTTCTATGAGTTCATCGGCAAGAACGGACTCAAAGCCAAAAAAACTTTTGAGTGTGATGGTGAGTAGGTCGCTTTTTGGGCTGGGATTTGAATGCATTGTTTGGGGATTCGTTAACTTTGTACAAAAGAACGAATTTGTCGAAGACCAAATACCTCTTGTCCTTCCTTTTTTTTACACTGCAGCTCTTTGCCCAAGACAGACAGCGTGTTGGGGTGGTCTTAAGTGGAGGTGGTGCTTCGGGTGTAGCGCATGTAGGTGTACTCAAAGCGCTCGAACAAAATCAAATTCCAATTGACTTTATTGTAGGCACTTCTGCAGGCGCCCTTGTAGGCGCCATGTATGCCAGTGGCTATTCTCCTGCCGAAATTGAAGCATATGTGCTGTCTGAATCTTTTCAACTAATGGTCAAAGGGCAAGAAGAGGCCCAGCAGCAATTTTTATTTTACCAAGATGCCGCTAATGCTTCCATGTTCAATTTCAGTATAGCCCAAGACAGCATTCTTCAAAAATCTTTGCCGCTCGCTTTCATCGACCCCACTTATCTGGATTTCGAAATGCTCAAAATATTTGGGCGCACAAGTGCTTCCGTACAAGAAGATTTCAATCAGTTGTTGGTGCCTTACCGCTGTGTGGCTTCTGCAGTAGAAACCAAAAAAAGCGTCGCCTTTTCAAAGGGGAAGCTCAATCAAATTGTTCGTGCCTCCATGACTTTTCCGCTCTATTTGAATCCGGTTCGGGTAGATGGCGTACTGTATTTTGACGGAGGGCTCTACAATAACTTTCCAATTGATGTTTTATACAAAGAATTTCAGCCCGACTTCATTATTGGCAGCAACGTTTCAAAAAACTTAGCACCCGTTTCGGATCGCGATTTTTTTGGCTTGCTCACCAGCATGATGACCACCCCAACAAATTACACCATGCCTTGTTCAGAGGGGCTCATCATAGAACCCAACACAAGTGTAGGTACTTTTGATTTCAACGATGTCCAAAAAGCTATTCAAGATGGCTATTTAGCAGCAATGGTACAAATGGATACGATATTAAAGTACGTGAGCAGCAGAGCTGACCCACAAGTGTTGCAGCAAAAAAGACAAAATTTCAAACAACAACTTTTACCCCTAAGTGTCAGTGAAGTGCGCTCGAGTTCGGACCGCAAGCAAGATTTGCCATTTGTGCGCGCTGCCATCTTACCCAAATTTAGCAAGCGAATTTTAGACAGCCTTTCTCTCGAAAAACGCTACTACAAAGCTTTGGCCGCGCCATATTATAGTTTCGTGAGTCCGAGTTTTTCCATGAAACCAGATTCGAGTTTGTCTTTGCACCTCAAAGTGAACAAAGCCAATGCGTTTCGCATCGACTTCGGTGGTATCATTTCATCAAGAGCCATCAATACGGGCTTTTTAAGTTTGGCCTATCGCAGGGCAGGCTTGGTTGGGCAACGGATAGAAGTTTCCTCGTATTTTGGCAAATTCTATGGCTCGGGTAAGGTCAATTACGAATTGGTATTGCCCGGAAGCGTACCGGTTTCCTTGAGCGCCTACCTGGTACTCAATCGCTGGGACTACTTCAAGAGTTTTGCCACCTTTTTTGAAGATGTCAGGCCTTCTTTTTTGATTCAAGAAGAGCGTTACACTGGTTTACAACTGAAAATACCAACCGGTACACACAGCGTCATCACAGCCAACACCCGATTTTTTTGGTTAGACGACTCCTACTACCAAACCGATTATTTCACCAAAGAAGACACCGCCGATTATACCTCTTTTATAGGAGAAAGCATCCGTGTGGCCTATACAAAAAACACACTCAATCGCAAGCAATTTGCGAGTTCGGGCACCTTTTTTGAGTTCAAAACAAGTTATGTGAGGGGTAGAGAACTTACCTTTCCCGGAACCACTTCTATCATTGACGACACCGTAACCAAACAACACCGCTGGTTGAGCATTCAACTTGAACTCCTCACTTTTCCATTTCAAAAGAAACAAGTGGTCAATTTTGGGCTCCATCTCAAAACGGTGCTCAATAGCCAATCGTTGTTTGCCAACTATACAGCCAGTATGTTGGCTCTGCCAGGACTCAATGTTTTACCTGATTTAGATACTTACTTTATTGCAGCTTATCGATCGACGCAATATGCCTGCGCGGGCGCGCAACTCATTGTGAGTCCCCTCAAAAACATTGATTTAAGACTAGACGCCTATGCGTTTTTGCCCATTATTCAGTTGGTTCTGAATCCAGACGGTACATTTACCTATGCCAAACCACTAGATGGTCGCAGTTTGCTGGCCGCGGCACACGTCATTTATCATTCTCCGGTGGGGCCCGTGCGCGCCACCATCAATTACCTACCCAAATACGCCCAACCTTTACAATTTCAATTAGGATTCGGCTATTTATTATTTAACGAACGCGCAATACGCTAACATCATGAACAATACTTTTCATTTAAACGGCATTCAACAAATGGGCATTGGTGTGCCTGATGTACAAGAGATCTGGACTTGGTACCGCAAGGCTTTTGGCCTCGATGTCCGTATTTTCGAAGAAGCTGCACCTGCGCCGCTCATGACCCGCTATACCGGTGGAGAAGTGCAGCACCGCACCGCAACACTGGCCTTAAACATGGCAGGTGGTGGCGGTTTTGAAATCTGGCAATTTACGTCGCGCCCTACCGTTAAACCAACCTTTGAGCCTCAACTTGGTGACTACGGCGTCTTTATTTGTAAAATCAAATCTGAAGATGTACGCCACACCCAAAAGCACCTTCAGCAAATGGGTGCAAATGTAAGTGCCGCACAACAAGACCCCGCTGGGCGTTGGACATGCTACGTACAAGACCCCAATGGCAATTACTTTCAAATTGTAGAAGGTCGATCTTGGTTTGCGGCCTCCATGCATCCTTCCAAATGCGGAGGTGTTGCAGGAGCTGTCATTGGCGTATCCAATATGGACAACAGCAAGCGTTTCTATCAAGAATTACTTGGTTTTGATCAGGTAGCCTACGATAGCGCCCAAGTTTTCTCAGATTTTGATTTTTTACCGCGCGGTAAGGAGAATTTTCGCAGGGTTTTGCTCTCTCATACCAGCGTGCGCGAAGGCTATTTTGCACAACTTTTAGGCATTACAGAAATCGAATTAGTGGAGTTGAGTGCTCCAGCAGGAGCGCGTCAAATATTTGAGAACCGTTTTTGGGGCGACTGGGGTTTCATTCACCTTTGTTTCGATGTTCAGGGCATGGATGCACTCAAATCGCGTTGCGCTGAATTTGGAAGCCCCTTTACAGTAGATTCCGATAATTCGTTCGATATGGGTGAGGCTGCGGGTCGTTTTGCCTATATCGAGGACCCCGATGGCTATTGGATAGAATTTGTCGAAACCCATAAAGTTCCTATTTTCAAGAAGCTCGGACTTTACCTCAATTTGAAACAGGGCGGCAAACGCAAACATTTACCAAAATGGATGCTCAAAGCCTTAGGCCTGAACCGCGTGAAGTAAGCGCTTACAAAAGCCCTTTTACGCGCAAGAATTCATCTAAGCTTTCGATATCTGAGAACAAAACTTCGCGGGCCTTACTTCCTTGGAAAGGCCCGATGATATTCATGCCTTCTAGTTGGTCTACAATGCGCCCAGCTCGGTTGTAGCCGAGTTTGAGTTTGCGTTGCAACAAACTTGCCGAACCTTGTTGGTTCATGACTACAATTCTTGCGGAGTCTACGAACATATTATCGATTTCATTCATGTCGATATCGCCACTAGCTTCCGAACCTTCTGGAACATATTCTGGCAAAATCAAGGCTTCCGGATACGCGCGTTGCGAACCAATAAAGCTACAGATGTCTTCTACCTCTGGGGTGTCCACGAAACCACACTGCAAGCGCTTCATTTCGGAACCAGTAGAGATGAGCATGTCGCCGCGGCCAATGAGTTGGTCTGCGCCCGAAGCATCTAGAATGGTGCGCGAATCGATTTTAGACAAGACCCTAAAGGCAATGCGCGCCGGGAAGTTCGCTTTGATCATGCCCGTAATTACGTTTACTGAAGGGCGTTGGGTGGCCACAATAAGGTGTATACCAATGGCGCGCGCTAGCTGTGCAATACGCGCAATCGGATGCTCGACTTCCTTGCCTGCCGTCATGATGAGGTCGGCAAATTCGTCGATGAGCACGACAATATACGGCAAGTAGCGGTGTCCTTTTTCAGGATTCAGGCGGCGCCCAATAAACTTAGCGTTGTATTCTTTGATGGTCCTGACGCTGGCGTCTTTGAGGAGCTCATAGCGTTCATCCATTTCGATACACAACGAATTGAGCGTATTTACTACTTTGGAAGTGTCGGTAATAATGGCATCTTCTTCGCCCGGAAGTTTGGCTAGGAAGTGGCGTTCAATTTTATTGAACAAGGTGAGCTCAACCTTTTTTGGATCGACCAACACAAATTTGACTTGCGCCGGATGCTTCTTGTAGAGGATGGAGATCAAGATGGCGTTCAGACCAACTGATTTACCCTGGCCAGTTGCACCTGCCACCAACAAGTGAGGCATTTTGGTGAGGTCAAAAACATATGTTTCGTTGGTAATGGTTTTGCCCATTACAATAGGAAGCTCGCCGTCGAAATGCTGAAATTTATCGGAGGCAATGAGCGAGCGCATCGAGACCATTTCCGGGTTGGAATTTGGTACTTCAATACCGATGGTACCTTTTCCTGGAATAGGAGCAATGATGCGGATGCCTAAAGCCGATAAGCTCAAAGCGATGTCGTCTTCGAGGTTTTTAATTTTTGAAATGCGCACACCCGGGGCAGGTACAATTTCGTAGAGCGTTACGGTTGGCCCAACGGTGGCTTTGATTTTTGCAATATCGATTTTATAATGAGAGAGCGTCTCTACAATGCGGTCTTTGTTGTTTTCGAGTTCTTCTTTGCTCACTGAAACGCCTGTAGATACGTAGTCTTTCATGAGTTCGAGAGGTGGCAATAAGTAACCTTCGAGGTCTTTGGTTGGGTCGTACTCGCCGTGTTCGCTCACGAGTTGAGAGGCGCGGTCTTCTTCGTCGGTCATGGGTGCGCGCACTGGTGCAGGCACAATGGGGTCTTCCCCTAATTCGATTTCAAATGCGGAGTCAAAGGTGTTTTCTTTGATGGGCTCAGGAGCTTTGACAGGTTCAATGATGGGTTCTTTGGTCACCTGAACAATGAGTTCGCTTTCCTCCTCAAAAACATCGTCTTCATCGCTGTCGTCAAAGACAACTGTTTGTGAAATGTTGTCGGCTTTGATTTGGTCCTCTTTGATGGTGTTGACTACATAGATATCGTCAAATGGGGCCACTGCATCGGCGAATTCCTGCTCGTTTTGAACTTCTTGCGCACCTTTACTGCCGAAAAGACGTTGCAACAGCGCTTGGTAGTTGGGGCTGAATTGAAGGGTAGTGAGCACAAAAAATGCAATGACATGCATGAAAAGCGTACCAAAACCCCCAAAAGTTACTTGGAGCCACTCGTTGGTGTAAAAACCAAAAGCGCCACCTGCATAACTGATTTGCGGACTAAAAAAACCTAAGAAAATTGAGCCCCAAAGCATGTAGCTGATCGTAACGCTCGTTGCTCTTACCAATGGAAGCAAGGCTGTGCCAAATAAGATTTTAAATCCGCCGAGAAACAAAAGGAAAATGAGGCCAAAAGAGGGTAAGCCAAAACCGCGGTGAATGAGGAGGTGGGAGGTCCAGGCGCCAAATTTGCCGAGCCAATTTTCAGCGGGAGGAAGCTCGTTGTTAAAAATGTAAGCGATGAAACTACGGTTCAAAAGTTGATCTTGGTCTTTGGTCCAGGTAAAGATGTAAGAGACACATGCTAAGAAGAGGTAAACGCTCAGTAAGCTGAAAAGTGCACCTGCAAAAATCTTGATTTTTGAAAGATTCAGGCGGTCTTTTAAATTCAACAGCGAAGACCCGTCTTTTGGCGGCGTTTTTTTGGTTTCTTTCGGACGCTGAGGTTCGTCTGCCTGTTTCTTGGACCTAGAACTAGTAGATTCTTCGGTTTTTGGTGCAGGTTTGGTGCTAGATTTTGGGATGTATTCGTTTTCTTCCATGAGGCTTTTGCGTCTAATGAAACGAAAATACGGCAAAGGGGTACATCAAAATTGAAAACCCGGCAAACCTATAAACAGCAAGCTGTTAGTTAATCTTGAGGTGCGGGGCTTTTTTGGGTTTGTGTCCATTCCAAAAAGGCCTCGAGTGGCAACACTTTATATTTTTTGTCTGGAATAAATAGTTGAATAGGCGGTGTGCGTTGATCCCATTTTTGAAGCTCAAATGCCATGTAGCCGTTGTCTGTCGGGATTTGCCCTTTGACTGGTAAACCCGGTGCACCTTTGAGCCCTACAAAGTAGCGCGCAGCAATTTTTTTGGTGTAAAGTAGTGGCACTTGGCCCTTCGGAAAACTGACGACGGCTTCTTTGCAGTTGAAGTCGAGCACGCGTGTTTTAGTGGAGGTTTTTTGGTACTGAAAATCCGAATTTTCTTGTGCTGTATCTTTGATCTGAACGGCGAAATACTGACCGTCTATCTCTATTAAAGAGAGTAATTTGTGTTTGCGTAAGTGATGAATACTTTCCTGCTTCTTGCCATCGGACATCAGGTAGTTGTACCGAACCATAGAATCGAGGGCATAAATAAAAAGCTTACCTTCTATGGTGTCTTTGTTGATGAGGTCCACGGAAACTAAATTGTATTCCAAGCTACCAACAAATGGTTTTTGAGCGACAAAGAGTTGGGTGAGTGCAGTAAACAAGGCGAGATAGATGTACTTTGGCATAAACAAAGCTAAGAATACTTATTTTTAAACAATGAAAAGCTACCTGATTATTTCGAGTTGCCTGCTGTGCTTGGCTTGTGGAAATGCAAGTGTCGAGAAAGAAAAAGGCGCCGCTACCAAAACCAAAGCACAAGAGCCCACTCAATTAAGGAAGGGCTTTAATGCGCAATTTCGCTTGAACTATCCTAATGAGGAGTACCTTGAAATAGGCGTTTTTGGTCCTGAGGCTTATTTTCGAGATGAAGATGATTTAGAAGCAGCTTTTTTGCAGGAGACCTGGCTAGGTATTTTCAAAACCAAACACAATTGGTATCTCAATCCGGTAAAACCTCAGGTGGAGACTGTTTTTGATGGTATTGTCGACGACAACGAAAACGACACCGCCAATTGGAGTGGCAAAATCATGACCACCGCAAAAAATTGCATTTTTACTTTGAAAAGAGGTGCCTTGAACCCTAAAAAACTCAAAGTGCTATATGCCAGTAAAACCAATCCGAGTTACCACGACGAAAAATCAATTCTTTTGCCTGGAGACACCCTCCAATTTGAAGTCAATGGCATCCATTACTGGCTTTTTTCCAAAGGAAAATTACTCCCCAAAGCGGATGGTTTAGATGACCAACGGTATGCCAATTACGGACTTTATTTACAAACCGATGACCCTCATCAGGCCCAACAATTGCAGTTGTTGCGCAGTGCGCATCCTTCCTATGAATACGGTCCGAATCTGATGGAATGTTTGTTTGTTGGGTTATTAGACGGCGATCAAATTCCAGATTTCATCATCAGTTCAAATTTTGACAACCGCATACTCTATCTTTCGGGTGAAGCGAAAGAACAACGGATTGTCGAGCCTGTATATCTTGAGCCAATGACGGGCGGTTGCTAGCGTAGCTTTTGCAAATTAGCCCTATCTTTGTGTTAGCCCCCTAAGGGTCCTCTATGTCAAGAAAATTACAATTCATCTTCAATCCTTCTGAATTAGGAGCAGGTACACGCGGTGCGTCACTCGGTCCTGAAGCTATACGCGCAGCTGCTCGAACAAAAGGCAGTACCTTATTTGCTGAGTATCCTATTCAAGTTGTTGCCCAACACAACGAGCTGCTCGACCACAAAAGCCCTTTTGTTTTTGCAAAAAATATTGATGGTTTACGCCTCGTTTTTGATTCTCTTCAAGAAAAAATACATAAATGTATTGCCGATGAGGCCTTGCCCTTGCTCATATCTGGTGACCACAGTGCAGCAGCAGGCACTTTGGCAGCGCTTCACTTTTTGTATCCAGAGCAGCGTATTGGTGTCATTTGGATAGATGCGCACGCCGATATCCACTCTCCTTACACCACGCCTTCGGGCAACATCCACGGCATGCCGATCGCTGCAGCGCTTGGCCTAGATCATTTGCATTTGGCAAAAAATGAGCTAGATACCGCCACAACAGCACACTGGAACAACCTCAAAAGCACTGCGTTCTTACCACAAGATCTAATTTACATTGGTGTCCGTGATACAGAAGCTGAAGAAGACGCTATAATGGCCGAACTCAATTTGAAAAACTACACGGTTGCTGAGCTGCGTGAAAAAGGTTTAAACAACTGCCTTGCCGAGATGCACACACAACTTGCTGCTTGCGATCTTATTTATGTCTCCTTTGACGTGGATAGCATTGACCCTATCGAAACTTCCTACGGCACAGGTACTCCGGTTCCAAACGGGATTAGTTTTGACGAAGCAAAGGCGCTACTGAATCATTTTGCTCAAGACCCTAAGCTCTGTGCACTAGAAATTGTCGAAGTAAATCCTTGCCTCGACGACGAAAAAAACAAAATGGCCGAACGCACGCTTGACCTCATCGAAAACATCATTACCCAACTCTCCTAAAATGGAACAACACATTCGTCAAGCCTTACTTGCCGCCGCACCAGACTTATTTGGCGCTGAGATCAATGACACACTTATTCAGTTTCAACAAACCCGTCGCGACATGGAAGGCGACCTCACATTGGTTGTTTTTCCTTTCGTCAAAATGTTGCGCTGTTCTCCTCAAGAAGCAGGCGACAAACTCAAGCAATGGATAGAAAGCCACATCGAAGGGGTTTCGCATTGCAATGTAGTGAGCGGTTTCTTGAATATCGTATTTACCAATGCGTTTTGGCTCGAGCAGCTCAATCAAATGCAAGACCAACCCAACTACGGGCTTGCACCAGCCAACTCGAAGCCAACGGTTATGGTAGAATACGCCTCTCCCAATACCAACAAACCTTTGCACCTCGGGCATTTGCGCAATATTTTCTTGGGCGCTTCGGTAGCCGAAATTTTGCGCGCAGTAGGGCACAAAGTAGTGCGTACGCAAGTCATCAACGACCGCGGCATTCATATTTGTAAATCCATGCTTGCGTGGGAAA
This sequence comes from Crocinitomicaceae bacterium, assembly GCA_034680045.1. GTDB lineage: Bacteria > Bacteroidota > Bacteroidia > Flavobacteriales_D > Crocinitomicaceae > UBA952. The sequence goes on from JAXITO010000028.1 coordinate 14,346, forward strand.
AATTC
>JAXITO010000029.1:0-12286 GCA_034680045.1 Crocinitomicaceae bacterium
AATTTAGATTTTAAGAAGAATGTGACAAATGAGGAGGTGTTCAGGGCTATTCTGCAGGCTAAACTCCTTATCGATGAACGCATTACTGAGAATTTGTCTTTAGAACAAATGGCGCTTGAAACTGGTATTTCAAAGTATCACTTTATTCGGGTATTTAAAGCCGCTTTTGGCATTTCGCCTTATCAGTATCAAAAACGCAAACGACTCGAGCTCGCTAAATTAGACCTATTGAGCGGCGAAGAAATTCTATTTACAGCCATTCGCTATGGTTTTGCGGACACCCCTACATTTTCAAAAGCATTTAAAATGCAATTTGGTGTTACGCCAGGGGCGGTGAAAAAAAATATTTTGTAATTCATGAAAAAGGTCATCATTATCGGTTCAACTTCCGGTATTGGAAAGGGGCTAGCTCAAATTTTTTCAGCCAACGACTATAAAGTTGGTATAACTGGTCGACGCAAGGAATTATTACTCGAATTGAAAGATGAAATTCCCGATGCTTATTTGACTAAAGTTTTGGATGTAACCGATATTGTATCTTCCATTGAACAATTGGAAGAATTGACTAATGAACTAGGTGGATTGGATATATTGGTTATATCATCTGGGATAGGCGAAATAAACATATCCTTAGATTTTGAGATCGAAAAACAAACGATAGATGCCAACATATTAGGATTTACGAGCATCGCAGATTGGGCTTTCAATTATTTCCAAAAACAGCAAACTGGGCATTTAGTATTGATAAGTTCCATCGGCGGACTTCGCGGAAGCAGCCAGGCCCCAGCATACAATGCTTCGAAAGCATATCAAATAAATTACACGGAAGGACTGCAACAGAAGGCTACAAAGCTTAAACTTCCAATTCTTATTACAGATATTCGACCAGGGCTTGTCGATACAAAAATGGCGAAAGGCGAAGGATTGTTTTGGGTAATGCCCCTAGAAAAAGCAGTCTATCAGATGTATAAAGCTATCGTGAATAAAAGAAAGGTCGTTTATGTAACTAAAAGATGGCGCATCATTGCCCTACTTTTAAAACTAATTCCTAGAGGTGTTTACGTGAGGATGTAGACAGAAAAAAAGCAATTTTTGACAACAACAACTCTTGTAGAGATAGTTTCTTTGAAACAAAAATTGCTATGTTTCGTCTGCTTTCTTTGTTTTTAATCTGCTGTATTTCTTGTGGCGTTAGTGCGCAACTTCAGCGCAAAGCCCTGCTTGGTGCCCGCATCGAATACGTTACTGAAAATGGCCATTCAGGTTGCAAGGTGGTGCAAGTTGTACGGGGCACAAGTGTTGACTTAAAACTACAAGCAAACGACCTCATCTTGAAAATTGGTGAACAAACCTTTACTTCTACAGATGAATTCATCAAACAATTTCTGAGCTACGAACCGGGTAAAGAAATCCAGCTTTCCGTGCTGCGTGGAAAAAAGAACCTTACCCTCAAAGCAAAAGTTGTTGCTCGGCCCTACGAAACCGATGATAATGCTACAGTCATTTACGATGAAGCGCCATACAAAGGTGGGCAACTGCGCGTGATCATCAATAAACCGTTCAAAGAAAATAAAATGCCCGCAATGCTCTTCATTCCGGGTTATACGTGTTCAAGTATTGATGAATTAACGAGCGATCATCCGTACAAACGCATTGTGGACGCCTATGTAGACGCAGGTTACGTTACACTTCGCATCGAAAAAAGCGGTTTGGGCGACAGCAAAAATACGCCGCCTTGTGAGTCTTGCGATTTATTGGACGAAATTGAAAATTTCGAGGTGGGGTTAAAGAAATTGAAGTCGCTGGCATATGTAGATACCAATCAAATCATCATTGTTGGGCATTCAATGGGCGGTATCATTGCACCTGCTATTAGCGCCAAACATCAGGTGGCAGGAGTAGTGGTTTATGGAACGGTTGCCAAATCTTGGTTTGAATACCAAATTGAAATGTACCGCGTTCAAAATGCGTTGTCAGGCATGAATCCTATTGAAGTGGAGCAATCTGTGGTCGAGCAATACGAATTAAATTATAGGTATTTTGTCAAGAAAGAAAAATTAGAAGATTTAGCCAAAGACCCCAAAGCAGACAGCGTGTTGCGCGCTTTTTGGCAATACGACGGCAACGGCAAAATTTACTCCCGCAACGCTGAATACTGGAGGCAAATTCAAGACTACCCTCATCTGGAAAACTGGAAAAACACCACAGCAAAAGTGTTGGTGCAGTTCGGCGAGTCAGACTTTCAAGCTTTTTCACGAACCGACCACCAACAAATTGTCAATACCGTCAATTACTTCCACCCCGGAAATGCAACGTTAATGACCTACCCTTCAACTGATCACTACTTTGCTAAATCGGGAACAATGCAAGAGGCCTACAACAAATTTGGGGAGGGGAAGATTCAGCAATTATTCGATGAATACAACCCTGAGGTGGGTTTGACGGCCGTCAGATGGAGTAATGAGATACTAGATAAAAAGGGAAATGAGCCAAGTACTGAAAAAGGATGGAAAAAACTCAAAACCGAACGCTACCCGGGCAAACAAGATGACATCTCTTTCATCAATGAGAAAGAAGGTTGGTATGTCAACGGCTACGGAAGCATTTACCACACAAAAGATGGTGGCGACACCTGGGAAAAGCAAATCGAAAAGAAAGGAACGTTCTTCCGCTGCATTGCTTTTGTAGATAGCTTACTCGGTTTTGCAGGAACTGTTGGCACCGATTATTTCCCAAATGTATCGGATACAATTCCTCTCTACAGCACAACTGATGGCGGTAAAACTTGGAGCCCAGTTTCCTATGCAGGGCCTTACGTGAAAGGCTTGTGCGCCATAGATATCATAAGAGAACAATATATCAACCACGGAAAGACGGATTATAAAATTCACATTTACGCTGTTGGTCGTGTGGGAAGCCCTGCCAATATGCTGGTGTCGCACGATGGCGGTTTTTCTTGGTCCTCAAGCAGCATGAATAAGGATTGTAAAATGTTGTTTGACATCAAAATGTTCGACCAAAACAACGGCATTGTTTGCGCAGCCACAGCAGAAAACATCGAAAAATCGAATGCGCTCATCTTGAAAACTAGCGACGGCGGCAAAACTTGGCTTAAGGTTTATCAATCCGACCGACCCTACGAAACAACATGGAAGGCCTCCTTTCCAACAGAAAAAATTGGGTATGTCACCATTCAATCCTACAATCCAGATCCGAATGTAAAGCAACAACGCATCGCTAAAACAACTGACGGAGGCCTTACTTGGCAGGAAATCAACTTGGTAGAAGACGCCTCCGCACGTGAATTTGGCATAGGATTTATCGACGAAAACCACGGCTTTGTAGGCACCATGAACAGCGGCTACGAAACCAAAGACGGTGGCAAATCCTGGACAACAATTGATTTAGGCCGTGCATGCAACAAAATCCGAATTTACAAAGATGCCACTGGCAAAATCTATGGCTATGCAATTGGAGTAGATGTATTTAAATTATAAATCAAAAACAGCATGAAAACAGCATTTAACAAATATTTATACATAGGTTTTGTCATTTTAGGATTCTACCAAGCAATAGCGAATCATGACTATGTTCAAGCCGCCTCTTCGCTTGGAATCGGTATGGCATTTGACCCCTTCGACCCCGAACAAAAATGGAATGAGCGCCCTTTTTGGCAAAAAGCAGTTTTGATTGTTCATCTGGCCTTAGTGGCGGCTATGTTTGGTTTAGGCATTGGGTTGGATGATAAGTAATCAATTTGTATTTTTCAGTAGATTTGATTTTCGTAACTTCATTCGATGAAGCTGCTGTTCTTCTTTTTGCTCCTCTTTTTGAATTTCACGGTTTTTTCTCAAGCTGACTGGGAAATCAAGCTATCTAAGAGCATGCCCGAAACAAGAATGGGGGAATGGACAGTTGGTGATTACACTGTTTTGATTTCCTTGGACACCATTGCTGTGATGCTGAGAAAAGAGCAAGAAAGCATGAGCAAAGCGATTGCCTATTACGGGGGGAAAGACTCGAATTTAGTGAACTATTACAAAGCCACTGCAACACGCTACGACATCGCTGCCACTCAGCTAGAACAAGCAAAAAATGTCCTTGATTTACAGTCCCTGGTTATCTATCAAGGGCGTGAAGACAGCACTCAAAATACCGGGAATTCGCGTTTTTTAAGACAACAAATCGATCACTTTGTGCAGCGGGGAAACGCAATCGTCTACTACCAAGGGAAGCGGATATTTACCCTATGTAGAAGTTCTGAACAAAGCAATCAAGGCCGCATGGAATCACCTAGCGATATTTTGAATAATGGGTACGAAATCAGAACCTTCTACGACGTACCTGAAAATTCCCTTTTCTACGAATATTACCACCTGGGATGGTAACAACAGCTTACATCTGAAACAAACCGTACAAATGACTAAAATCCACTTTTCCTTTCAAGCCTTCCTCGCGGTTTTACTTGTATTTGTAGCACACAACACCTGGAGTCAAAAACACAGCCTAGACCTCAAAGGCGGGCTCAGTTGGTCCGACCAAACGGGTGATTTTTTAAATAATACAGAACCACTATTAAGAGGCACTTATGGCTTGAACTACCACTTTCAATTCAAAAATCGTGTGCAAATAGGCACCGGGCTCATGCAGACGCAAACAGGATTTAATGCCCCCATTGTTTTTGTTGATATAAATGGGAACGAAATAGGGGCTGCTTCTACCCCTTCTTCCTATATATTCAATTACATCTCCGTTCCTGTGCGCATCGGTTTTCAAAATGGCAACAAATTATTCTATTACGGCAATTTAGGACTCACGGCATCTTATCTGACCAATGCCGCGGTAAACTCGCCAGTTTTCAATGAGAATTTAGAAGTCATCAGCAATGACAAGTTTGACCTTTCTGATCAAATAGCTCCCATCGAATTAGCAGCTTTTCTTGAAGTGGGCGGCGGCTATATGCTCAATGAACATATCGGTGTTTTTGCCGAAGGGAGCTTTTGTCATGGCTTTAGCTCCCTCACGAGTAGCAATTTCTTTGCTGACAATACCTTTTATATCTACCGAACGAACTTGCTTTTGGGCTTGCGGTATAACTTCAATTGATGTCTGGCTCTATTCATGAAAAATTAGAGTATTCTTTTTCTTTGCGCAGTTCTATTCTTGGCAGCTTGCACAAATCAATTCATTGAACCTCCTATTGAGTTTGAGGTATCGTTTGAACTAAAATCTCTCTCATTTTTTTATTTAGATTAATTCTAAATACCGCTTTTGTGGTATTTCACACGACGGAAAGTGTTCGTTATTTTGCCTCATCAAATTTTAGCAAATGAACAAGGCCTTACACTTTCTATTCTTCAGCATTTTTATCAATTCTGTTCACTCCTTTTCACAAGACACCTCGCGCATCAAAACTACCCAAGATGTTTATGTTCATGAAATGCTCGGAAAAAGTGCTGATATAACTCGCCTTCCCGTAATCCAAGGCACTGACATCTTTGCTGGTAAAAAAAATGAAGTAATTAATCTCAGCGCAAGTACTGCTGACTTATCTACGAATAATACTAGACAACTATTTGCAAAAGTACCAGGTTTAAGCATTTGGGAAAATGATGGTTCTGGTATTCAGACTGGCATTGCCACCCGAGGTCTAAACCCAAACCGCTCTTGGGAATTCAATGTAAGACAAAATGGTTCTGACATCAGTTCTGAAGTATTTGGTTATCCAGAGGCTTACTTTGCACCGCCATCCGAAGCACTTGAAAAAATTGAAATTGTAAGAGGCGCCGGATCATTACAATATGGCCCTCAATTTGGAGGCCTACTCAACTACGTCACTAAAAAAAGTCTTGGCGATAAAGCCATTTCCATGGAATCAACTCAAACGATAGGGTCTTTTGGCTTGTTCAATTCATTCAATGCCATTGGTGGAAGCATAAAAAAGTTCAGTTATTATGCATATGTACATCAAAGAAGCGCGCAAGGTTGGAGAGAAAATAGCGCGTATCGTACGAGAACAGCCAGTATTTCCATGACTTACGAATTTTCCAAGAAATGGCAATTGAATGCCGAATATACCAACATGAACTACTTGAGTCAGCAAGCAGGCGGACTAAGTGATTTGCAATTTGCTGCCGACCCAAGACAATCTTCACGCGAACGCAATTGGTTCAGTACGCCCTGGAATACAGGTTCAGTTCAACTGACATTTACACCGAGTAAAACCACACAATTTACATTAAAGGCTTTTGGCGTTGTTGCACAAAGAAATAGTGTTGGCTTCATGAAAGCCATCACTATTACAGACACTATCAATACGTTAATAGGTAGCTATAATCCTAGGCAAGTAGACCGGGATTTCTATAACAACTATGGAGTAGAGCTACGCGGAATTCATCGCTACCAAGTCTTGGGTAATCTATCAGCACTATCTGGTGGAATACGCGCCTACACCGGGTTAACGGAACGTATGCAAAGAGGTATTGGCTCTACAGGTACTGATTTCGATTTGAGCATTACTAGCCTTCAAAACCAACAAGAATTTGCCGCGCATCTGAACTTTGGTACTCAGAACATAGCAGCCTTTGCTGAAAATATGTTTCAACTTACACCTAAATTAAGCGTCACACCCGGAATTCGCTACGAATGGATCAGCAACACCGCCAATGGATTCATCAATACTTCAAGCACTGGACTACTTGAAATGCAAGAAAGAAATCGCATCCTTATTCTACTTGGTATAGGTGCAGAATACCAGGTTGGAAAAACTTCCAATATCTACGCGAATTTTAGCCAGGGTTACAGACCCGTTAGTTTTTCAGAATTAACCCCAGCTGCAACCACAGACATTATTGATCCAAACCTTAAAGATGCTTCTGGCTACAATGCCGATCTTGGCTTCAGAGGTAGCTTGTTCAAAAGTGCATTGAAATTTGACGTTGGTGTATTCCAACTGTTTTATGATAACCGCGTAGGAACCATTTCCTTAAACAACACACCATACCGCACCAATATAGGAGCATCATTAAGTCAAGGAGTTGAAAGCTATATTGAACTTGATATCATGAAACTTATGCCACAATTTAGCAACTTGGGTCTGTCTGTTTTCGGAAATTATTCATATATCGACGCACGTTATACCCGTTGGGATAACCCAGCCCTAGTCAATGACCCTAACCTTACACTTGTAGGTAAGCGCGTAGAAAATGCACCTCAACACATGCTCAGAACTGGGCTTACTTTAAAATACCGTGGCTTTTCATCTTGCCTTCAATACAATTACGTGAGTGCGGTATTTACGGATGCGGCCAATTCTATAATCGCTAATGCAAGCTCTACCACTGGACAACTCCCCGCTTATCAAATTATTGACCTTAACATGACCTATCAGTGGGCAGGAATTTACCAACTTAGAGCTGGTGTAAACAATCTTACTAACGCTACATATGCTACGCGTCGAGCAGGCGGCTATCCAGGCCCAGGTATTTTGCCTGGTAACGCAAGGACATTCTATCTTGCGATAGGTTTACGTTTTTAATATGAATTACTTCTATTAATTGATGTACTTTACTAGATAAAGCTGTTTTACAATGAAGAAAATTATACTCCTACTTAACTTAGTAATCTTATATACCTCAGAAGCCCAACAAGTCAAGCCCATCTTTAAAGAAGGTCAAGCGCAAATTGTACCCGAATTCAGTACGCCTTCTGATTGGATCAAAGAAGAATTATGGGTGCAGACCAACTTTGACAGCGATGCCAATGGCAAGCTAGACCGCATGCACGTCTTCTTGACGCGCCCTGTGCAAACCAATACGCAAGGTCTCAAATTGCCCGTAATTTATATGACCAGTCCGTATTTTGCCGGTACTGGCGGCGATTCAAAAAGCTATTTTTGGGATGTCAAGCACGAAATCGGACAAACGCCACCAGCGCATAAACACGCGGTTGCGAAACGCAAAGAAAATAGGCCAATGGATGCTTATTTTCAGGACCTCACTTGGGTCAAAAGAGGTTATATTACTGTTTATTCTTCATCGCCTGGCACCGGTTTTTCTGACGGTGCGCCAACCATTGGCGGTGAAAACGAAAAACTCGCCCCTGCAGCCGTCATAGATTGGCTCTGCGGCCGTGCTGTCGGCTACACCACACGCACTGGCATGGACACCGTTAGCGCTTTTTGGTCTACAGGAAAAGTGGGCATGATGGGCACCTCCTACAACGGCACCTTGTGCTTGGCTGCAGCGTGCACAGGTGTAAAAGGCCTCGAGGCGATCATACCAAATGCGCCCGTCAGTTCTTGGTATTTGTATTACCGTTCCAACGGCTTGGTGCGTTCACCTGGTGGTTATTTGGGCGAAGACACCGACATTCTATACGACTTTGTTCACAGCGGCGACCCTGAAAACCGAGCGCACAACGATGCCATTGTGCGCGACAAAATTTTAGTGCCAGGTCAAGACCGAATTACCGGCGACTACAACGATTTTTGGGCGTCCAGAGACTACCTCACTCAAATGGACAGCATGAAAGCAGCTTTGTTCATGTGTCATGGTTTTGAAGACTGGAACGTAATGGCAGAACACAGCTTTCGTTTTTATGAACAAGCCAAAAAAATGGGCTTGCCTTCCAAAATTTACTACAACCAATTAGGGCATGGCTATCCGCCGCCACTTTGGATGATGAACCAATGGTTTACCAAATATTTACATGGTGTCAATAACGGTGTTGAAAGACTTGCCGATGCTTGGATAGTTCCAAAAGGTGAAGAAAATGCACACCCACAGCCTGCATTTCCGGATCCGAAAGCCAAAGCCTTGCGCTTGTATCCACAAACATCAGAAAGCAATACCGGAACACTAGCAACTGTAAAAAGCGAGGCAAAATCTTTGACCTTTACCGACGATGCCAGCCTCACTGCCCTGCAACTTATTTCGCCTAAAAATGCCAATAATCGACTCTTGTTTTGGGGCAAAACCTTTGAACAACCCTTGCACCTTTCCGGCACTAGCCGCATTCAAGTGCAGGTGGCGAGTAGTAAAGCAGCTGCCAACCTTTCGGTCTATCTTATTGCAGTACCAAAGAACTACGACCCAAAGAAAATCAAAATGGAAGATATTTTAATCAACCGCGCCTGGGCCGACCCACAAAATCATAGTTCTCTTGAAAAAGGAGAAGCGCTGCAGCCTGGCAAATTCTATGACCTGACTTTTAATTTTCAACCCGATGATCAAATTATTCCGAGTGGATACCAACTCGGGCTACTCATCTTTTCAAGCGACAAAGAGTTTACACTCCAACCTAAAAAAGGAACGCAGTTGACTTTAAACCTCGACCAAACCTGGATTGAAGTGATGGCGGTAGAGTAACGAAGTGTATTAGTTTTTCACAAAGCCTCTTCTCGCCAACTTACCGTCAACGGCTTGCAACATATAGAAGCCCACAGGGAGCATGGATACATCAAAAGTGTTATTCCCTACGCTTTTGAAATCATAAGATTTTCCACTTAAATCCGCTACTTGGATGACTTCGAATGCGGCTTCACTTAAAATATGCAACTCATTTTGAACCGGGTTTTCAAATACGATATCGAGTCCTAATTCATCAAGACCAGCACCAGGGCCGTATTTTAATACTGTGCCAAGTAAAACCGTACAACTAGAATCATAGATTTGGTAATTGATGAGGCCTTTAATGATGTCGTCGTAGCCATCGATGATGACGGATTCTATTCCCGCTGAGTCGAGGTCGCAAAAGCAATTGCTGAGCAACGAATAGTTCATGTTGGTGTTGTTGTTCACTGCAAAATTGATGTTGCTACAGATTTCATTGTTGTAAATCTGAGGGCTGTCTTGTACGCTCGATACATTAGAGATGAGTAGGCCGCCCATGTTGTTATTGATATAATTGTTATGAATATCTGCCTGAACAGAAGCTTCAATGGCGAGGTCGTTGTAGAAAAATTCGTTGTTAAGGATCTCACAGTAGTAAGCAGCTTGAATGGCGGTGCCGTTGTCAGAGAACACACAATTCTCAACCCTTCCGTTGTTAGGATAATTAACCGCCAAACCATTGTTGAGGAATTCGCAAGTTGAAATGACAATTGAGTCTACAGCATTGGACAAAAAGGAGGCTCCAATTTGGTTGTCAATAAAACTACAATTGCTCATTGCAAAAGCGCTGGCGTAAATATAGAGAGAGGTTGTGTTGTCTTTGAAAAGGCAATTGTTGATATTGAAATTTGCCCAACCATAAACCCCTACTTCATTATCAATGAATTCACAGCCTGATAAATTGAGGTTGGTGCCTACCGTAACTGCCTGAAAGCAGCGGATGAACTTGCTATTGGTATAAGAAAGTGTAGCGGGAATAGTTTCGTAAGAAAAAGGGAAATATGCATTTGAAATCTCGACACGATCAACATTTAAAACACCACCTTGCGTGCTCGTACACACAAAACCTTGCCAAGCCACCGTACTCATGGTATCGTATAACGCATGGATTTTAATGGGCTGCGCATCTGTACCGATACAATTAATAGTACCGCGCGTCTCGATGTAGATGTTGGTACTGTTCTGATTGTTGATACGAATTTCAACACCAGGCTGGATATTGAGCGTAACGCCAGGGAAAACCACAACCGGGCCATTGACAATATAAGGGCTACCTGCCAAAGACCAAGTTGCGTTTTGGTAGATACCGCCAGAGACATTAGTTTGGGCCACTGAGAGAAAGGAAACGATATGAAAGAGGACTGTAAAAAGTGCTGTTTTGAACATAGATTTTTTTTTAAGTTAGAACAAGCGCAGCACTTATTTGTTTTAAATGAATTCAACTTGACTATTAAAAGAACTTGTCCCATGCATAAGCAACTCTCCATTGCTTGGTTTTTAATCCTGCCTCTCCTCATTTTCAGCTCCCTCTTCGGGCAATCATCTTTCACACCAAATTGTAACCCGACAGGAAATTGGATACTCTTTGCCAATTATGACGGTGGCAATCTCAACATTGTTGTGGATCAAAACATCCCTAATCTCAAAATTGGCATCTGCACCTATGAGCCGGTCAATGTAACGTTCAGTGGCCCGTTTGTAAATAGTGTCACAGAAGTTTTGTACGCCGGATTCAACTCCGCACAAAACAATAACAACTGTAGTTTTCCAATCACAACCTCGAGTTTTACGGGAATCAACCCGGCCATACTTACGGTGAACGTTGCTCCTCCCGTAACAATTATTAGTCCGCCGAATCCAAATTATTTCAATATTCCAAATGGTTGGAACAACGGCATTATTTGCCTCTATAGTTGCAACGTAGACGCCAACCAAGGTGGCTGCAATACAGTTGATCAAGTATTGGCCTATTTTCAAAACCAATTTGGCGGCGTGCTCAGGGGCTTGAATGTACAGTATCCTTGCTGGGATAGCAGCACAAACTACACAGTGAGCGCTCAAACCGGTAATTGTTGCGGCGCGTGTGTGCCAGATGCAGTGAGTATCAATCAGACGGTTTGCAACGATCAATTTCCCTACTTATGGAACGGTCTTACCTTCAATGGCCCAGGAACACAAAGTGTCACCCTAACAAATACTGGTGGTTGTGATTCCTTGGTTACCTTAAATCTTTCGAGTAGTACAAATCTCATAGGTATTGATGTTCAATCGGCATGTAATGGCTACACTTGGATTGACGGCAACACCTACACGAGCTCAACCAATACACCCATCTATACAATTGTTGCGGGAAATAGCAATGGTTGCGATAGCACGGTCAATTTGAATTTAACAATCAACCAAGCGAGCTCAAATACGATCAATATAAATTCTTGCGGGCCTTACTTCGCGGCAAATGGGCAAACTTATACAGAAAGTACTTCGTTTACCTATACCATTCCCAATGCCAGCGGTTGTGACAGCAATATTACGGTCAACTTAACGGTGTCTGCAGAGCCAATTGCAGCATTTACAAGTACGCCAGAACTCATCGAATACGGCCTCTCAGAAATTCAGATGCTAGACCAATCTACCGGGCAAATAAATTCTTGGAACTGGACCTACACTACAGAAAATGGAAGCAGCCAAACCAGCTCTTTACAAAACCCGATTTTCAATATCCCCAATAACGCCAGTGGCAATCAAATCTTCCAATTAGTGGTGAGCACCGACCAAGGTTGCACCAATGAAATCACAAGTATCTTCAATATCATCGAAGACGCCGCCATTTACATTCCAAATTCTTTTAGCCCAGACGGCGATGGCGTCAATAATACGTTTCAGGTAGCTGGCCG
>JAXITO010000030.1:0-11687 GCA_034680045.1 Crocinitomicaceae bacterium
TCGTCAGGAAGTGATTCGCGCTGCTTACAAACAAAGAATGCAAAGCGCGCAATTGTAACCAATTGCTAAAAAATACGTATGGAAAGGAGCTTCGGCTCCTTTTTTTATGCTCCAACAATTCGAAAATTACTTAAAACAAGAAAAACGCTATTCGGTGCATACCTGTTTGGCCTACATTCAGGACATCCAGCAATTCAGCGCTTTTTCAGGTTGCATGCAGCTCTCTGACTGGCAAGAGCAAAATACCTCCACTGTTCGCGGCTGGATGGTTTCCTTGCTAGAACAAGGCCTGAGTAAGCGTTCGGTCAATCGCAAACTCGCTGCATTGCGCACTTTTTTTAAATGGTTGCGCAAAGACGGCAAACTCGAAGAAAATCCAATGACCCGCATTCAAGGTCCGAAAGGAGAAAAACGCCTACCGGTTTTCGTCAAAGAATCTGAACTAGACCCACAAAAAGTAAATGCATTGTTCTCTTCAGACTTTGAAGGTTTGCGCAATAGCCTTATTGTGGAACTCTTTTATCAAACGGGCATGCGTCTTTCTGAACTCATAGACCTCAAAGATGCTGCCGTTAACCAGCAATACATCAAAGTGCTTGGTAAGCGCAATAAAGAACGCCTCATTCCTATTGCACCGGAGTTACTTCAAAAAATCAATCAATACAGAGCAGCCAAACGCGCTCTTGGATTGGATCACCCTAATTTATTGCTTCGTATAAACGGACAAGCACTCTATCCTCAACTTGTCTATCGATTGGTAAAAGAGGTGTTAGGCACCTTGAGTGGGGTGGAGAAGCGCAGCCCGCACGTTCTTCGACATACATTTGCTACCCACATGCTCAATAATGGCGCGGGTTTAGAAACGCTCAAAGACCTTTTGGGCCATGCCAATTTATCGGCTACTCAGGTGTATACCCACAATTCATTTGCGCAATTGCGCAAGGCTTACGGCAGTGCGCATCCAAGAGCACTGAAAACACCATAATTTAATAGCTAAAGCGCTGAAATTACCTATCTTTGCGGCACAATTTAGAACTATGAAATTAGCAGCAGTTGGTAGTGTGGCATTTGATGCCATAGAAACACCCTTCGGAAAGACAGACAAAATCGTTGGTGGCGCTGGCTCTTATATAGCCTTGGCCTCTTCTTTCTTCGTGAAAGAGCAAAGCCTGATCTCTGTAGTAGGAGGAGATTTCCCAAAAGAATTTTTGACATTATTGGAAGCCAAAGGCGTTGATGTCAGTGGTATTGAAATCAAACAAGACGAAAAAACCTTCTTTTGGTCTGGCCGCTACCACACTGACCTCAACTCGCGCGACACCCTCATTACCGAACTCAATGTCCTCACCGATTTCACGCCTGTAGTTCCTGCGCATGCGCAAAACGCAGCGTTCTTAATGTTGGGCAACCTGAGCCCAGCTGTACAGTTGTCAGTTATCCAACAAATGACTACCCGTCCGCAACTTATCGCCATGGACACCATGAACTTCTGGATGGATATCGCACTAGACGAGCTCAAAGAAACCATTAAACACATCGACGTACTCATCATCAACGACGAAGAAGCGCGACAGCTTTCTGGCGTCTATTCTTTGCGCAAAGCCGCAGGCATTATTCGTGCCATGGGCCCAGCCATTCTCATTATCAAAAAAGGCGAGCACGGTGCCTTGTTGTTTCATGAAGCGAACGTTTTCTATGCGCCAGCGCTTCCTTTAGAAGAAGTTTTTGATCCAACAGGGGCAGGCGACACCTTCGCAGGCGGCTTTATGGGTTACCTCGCCGCTGCACCAACCCTCGACTTCGAAACCATGAAACGTGCCATCATTGCCGGTTCTGCCCTCGCATCTTTTTGCGTTGAAAAATTTGGTACAGCGCGATTATTAGAAATCAATCAAAACGACCTTCGTGCGCGCATGCAAGAATTTGTCGCCTTATCTACCTTTCAATTGGAAGCCTAATGGAATTACAACACTACACCGACCAAATTGTGGCCTTGAGCCAACAAGAAGACCTTCTTCAATTGGGGCGCCAAGCAGGCGAAATCAAACAACAATTTGAAGACCTACTCATCGAGCTAGAGCGTCAAGAGCAAGTCAAGCGTCTAGACGCCAACGATGCAGGCGATACCTATGAAGAATACGACTACAAACCGCTAAAAGAAGCTTTTTTTGAGGCCTATAACCAATTTGTGACCAAGCGTAAAGCACAACAACAGTTGCAACAAACGCTCGAGACACAAAACCTCAAACTCAAAAAAGACCTCATTACCCGACTTAAAGAAGTCATTGACAACGAAGAGAAAATCGGTACGGCATTCCAAGCTTATAAAGAAATCCACGAAACCTGGAAAAAAATCGGCGCCATTCCAAGAGAGCACCGCGAGACCCTCCAAAAGGAATATTCCCGCTTGCTAGAGATTTTCTTCTACAACATCAAAATTTACAAAGAGCTCAAAGACCACGACTACCGTCGCAACAAACAACTTAAAGAAGACCTCATCTTCAAGCTCAAACAATTGCGTGTTGCTGCGCTCGATCAACGCGACCTCGAAAGCCAATTACATGCGCTTCAAGACGAATGGGAAGAAATCGGCCCAGTTCAAAACGAAGACTGGGAGCTCATGAAAACGGCATATTGGGAGGCTGTCAGAAGCATTTACGACAAAATCAACGAGCACTACGAAGCACAACGACAGGTCTTGAAAGCAAACATCGATGCCAAGAAAAAACTTGTTGCCGATTTAGCTGCCTGTATGGAAGACAGCGCCAACTGGAATACCTTCAAGCATTGGGAAGCCCAAACTGCTTTTGTACTCGACCTTCAGGCGCAATGGAAAACGATTGGCTCTGGAAGTCGCAAAGACAACGAAGCCGTTTATCAATCTTTTAGAGCTCTTTGCGATGCATTTTTTGCCGCAAAAAAGAATTTCTCCAAAGAAATAGATGCAGCTAGTCAAGAAATCGTCACCAAGAAAAAAGCGCTCATCGAAAAAGCCCAGGCTTTTGGAAGCTCAACCGATTGGAAAAACACCGCAGACCAACTTAAAAAACTACAGCGCCAATGGCAAGAAATTGGCTCCGCTGGTCAGCGTTATGAAAACAAACTTTGGAAAGAATTCAGAGCAGCTTGCAATGCTTTCTTTGATGCGCGTCAAACGCACTTTGAAGGCCAAGATGCAGAGAATACCCAAAACCTAACGGCTAAGCTTGCCCTCATTGAAGCGCTCAATAGTTTTGAGCTCCCAGCTGACAAACAAGCTGCATTGGCTCAATTGCGCGATTTTCAGCAACAATTTAACGCAATTGGCCCGGTAGACATCAAAGAAAAACAAAACACCTACACAGCGTTTAAAACACGCATGGACGACCTCTACAAAGACCTCAAACTAGAAGGTCAAGAAAAAGAGCGCGTTTTCTTTCAAGCTAAATTAGAAGGTCTACTTGCATCGCCAGACAAACAACGCTTGTTACAAGCAGAACGTCAAGAAATCCGCAAACAAATAGACTTCTTACAAAAAGATATTTTTACCTTAGAAAACAACCTTGGTTTCTTCGCGCGTTCAAAAGGTGCAGACCAACTTCGCCTAGATGTTCAAAAGAAAGTAGACGCTGCACAAGAAAAAATCAAAGGCCTGAAGGCTAGGCTCAAACTCATTCCAAATGAATAGTTTCATCAATTTAATCTTGTTGGTGGTCAGTCTGCCAACACTTTTGCTTTCGGTCTTTGTTGGCTTTGACCTTCCCATCGATGTATTACATACAACGGGTAAACGCTTGCCTTTTCGCACGGAAGTTTACCTCGTGTTAGCCCTCCTACTTCTGATCATCGGCTTGCGCCGCAGCATTAGGCGCTGGATGGGAGTGGGTATGGTCAAGCAACACGCTAAATTTGTTTGGAACCAACCAATTAGCTTGGAGCGCAAACGCCGCGTATTTGTTTATAATAGTCTAGAAGCACTTGTGTTTTTAAGTCTATTCATTGCACATCTGTTTTTAAGTGAGGTCGCTATTTTTGTCTCCTTGACCTACTTGATTTTAGCACTCGACGCCATCTTATTTCTTGTGATCAACGCAAAGCAATTTCGCGTGGGGCTGAGTTCCAAGGCCATTCTCGTTGCCGACCGCGAAGTCATCCTCATTTACCTCAATGGCCTTCGTAAAGTATCGGTCAGTCAGCAAACCATCTATTTTGATTACCTCGAAGATTTGCAACTTTCTTTTCCTTTAGATTGCATTGAGCCCAATCAAAAGGCTGCATTTTTTGAAGCGTTGGAAGGGCAAATTAACCGTGACCGCGTTCTATTTCAGCACACAAAGTAGTTTTTGTACATTCGTACAATGTCAAGCAGTACTCCAAAGCGCATCCTTATCGTCCGATTTAGCTCAATAGGCGATATCGTGCTTACCTTTCCTGTTGTTGCGGCTATCAAATCGCTTTTTCCTGATTGTAAGATAGATTACGTCACTAAAAAAAACTTTAAGGTTCTGTTGGAAGGCTGCCCCGCAATTGACGAAGTTTTTTTATTGGAAGATTCCCTTCATGTTTTGCGCCGCAAAATCAATTTTGCTCAATACGATGCCATTCTGGATTTGCACAATAATTTACGAACCCGCTTACTCTTAGCGTTTCATTTGAAACGCGTTTTTCGTTTCCCAAAAAACAACCTTGAGAAATGGTTGCTAACAACCTTTAAAATCTTCCCAAAGAAGCGAAAGCATGTGGTAGAACGTTATTTAAGCACTTTGTCTGGCCTCGAATCAAGCTGGAAAATCGATACAGCCAACAATCCATACACCATTCCATCCTCGGCCCAATTTGACATACAAGCGCGCTTTAACTTCGTTCCGAAATCCTATGTAGCCATTGCCATTGGCGCACAATTTGCGACAAAAAGATTGCCAACAGATATGCTCATCGATCTCGTTAAAAAAATAGATGGTCCGGTAATGCTTTTAGGTGGAAAGGAAGATCAAACTGCATCAAACGCCATACTAGACGCGTGTCAAGGACAGCTTTTAGTATCCGCTGTTGGCCTCTCTACTATCCACGAATCAGCTTGGCTGGTGAAGAACGCAAGGGCTTTGGTCACTCATGACACCGGGCTGATGCATATAGGCGCAAGTTTCGACGTTCCTTTACATGTCATTTGGGGCAACACAATTAGAGATTTTGGAATGTATCCGTATCGCCTCGAACAAGTCAAAGTATTTCAATATGAAGTATCAGGTTTGTCTTGCAGACCCTGTTCAAAAATAGGGCATCAGAGCTGTCCAAAAGGTCATTTTGCGTGTATGCGCAACCAAGACCTTACTGGCATTGCAGCTGCACTGAATCAGGTAAGTGTTACTCCTCGATAAAAAGCTTTTTAAGTTCAGTTGCTTCAGATGCTTTCATTTTACCTGCTAAAATAAGAGCTAATTGTTTGCGGCGCAGTGCACCTTCATAGCGCATTTTTTCTTCGTCTGATTCGGGAATTAATTCGGGAACTTGAATGGGGTTGCCATTTTGGTCAACAGCTACAAAAGTATAAATGGCCTCATTGCATTTTTCGCGTTGGCCTGTAACTGCATCTTCGACAAAAACATCTAGAAATACTTCCATAGAAGAATTAAAAGCGCGCGAAACTTTTGCTTCGAGTGTCACAATAGAAGCATGATTGATTGGCTTTTGAAAGGAAACGTTGTTAACAGATGCTGTAACCACAACGCGTTTGGAATGGCGGTGTGCTGAAACACTTGCAATGACGTCCATCCAAGCAAGGAGTTGACCCCCAAATAGGTTGCCGAGTGTATTGGTGTCATTGGGCAATACAATTTTGGTTGTAATGGCAAGTGTATCGGATGCTTTATTCGCTTTCATAGAACAAAGTTAATCAATCCATGTTATCGATATTATTTATAAAGAGAATATTAAAATTTGTAGGACTTATTGTATTTTTACCACAAACTATCATGCTCTATTCGAATCAACTATGAAACGACACACCTATTTAGCACTTCTATTTGGTAGCCTTGTGTTTACTACTGCAGTTTTTGCCCAAAAGCCTCAAAGGGTCCTTGACCCTCAAAACATGCGTGAGGGTGAAAATATCGAGTATTGCCTTACGCACAAAAAACACGCTGCACTCCTTCAGAATCCGGACTACGTAAATGGGTTGGCAATTGCTGAAGCAGAATACAATGAGCTAGCAAAGAAAGGCACTGCTCAAAAAGCGACTATCTACACTATACCAGTTGTTTTCCACGTATTGCACATCAATGGAGTAGAGAATATTTCTGACGAACAAATTCTTAGCGCCCTAGCCATTCTCAACCGCGACTACCGCAAACAAAACGCAGACACCGCCAACGTACATCCAGACTTCCAAGGCATGCCAGCCGATGCAGAAATTGAATTTAGATTGGCAACTATCGCCCCAAATGGGCAATGTTTTAGTGGTATCACGCGTACTTTTTCACCCTTGAGTTATGATGGTTCAGACGGCGGCAATCAAGTTGATGCCATTGTAGCTGGAAACAACGTATACAATGGCCAATGGCCAGGCAACAAATACCTCAACATCTTTGTATGTGGAGAAATCGGTGGCGCAGCAGGCTACACCTATAAACCGAGCAATTGGGGTGCAACAAGTATGCAAAATGGCATCTGGATTTTACATGATTATGTGGGTGCAATCGGAACCGGTTCGGTTGGTGCAAGTCGAGCACTTACCCATGAAGTAGGGCATTGGCTCAACCTAGATCATACTTGGGGCGGCAACAACAACCCAGGAAACACTACAAGTTGCTCTACCGACGACAACGTTCAAGACACACCTAATTGCATTGGTGTCACCGCTTGTTTGCTCAATTCAAATACCTGTGACTCCGACAACAACTATTGGGGCTTCAACATCCGCGACAACGTCGAAAACTACATGGATTACTCTTATTGTTCCAAAATGTATACAGAAGGTCAGCGCACCCGCATGCGTGCAGCACTGCAAGTCTCGAGTACCGGACGCGCCAATGTTGTCTCAGCGTCTAACTTGGCAGCTGTTGGTGCCGCTGGAGTACCTTATTTATGCAAAGCCGACTTCGGCGCTGATAAAACCACAGTTTGTGCAGGCAACGAAATTCAATTCTCAGATCAGTCATACAATGCGGTTACAGGCTGGAGTTGGGTCATTACCCCAGCATCGGGATGGTCTTTTGTAGCTGGTTCTTCTGCAAGTTCTGAAAATCCGAAAGTGATTTTTAATGCGGCCGGAATGTACAATGTTCAGTTAACTGCAACCGATGGCACAAACAGCGACTCAGAAGACAAAATCGGCTTCATCACGGTCTTAGGAACACCATTATCTTTACCATACTGGGAAGGATTCGAAGACTACACAACATTAAGCAACATTCCAAACTGGAGTATTTACAATGCCCCGGTTAACAATACATTTTCTTTGGAATCTAATTTTGGTCATTCAGGTAGCAAATGCGCACGCCTCAACAACTTTGGGCAGGGTGGTTCAAATATCGATGAACTCACTTCAACAAATATCGATCTTTCTGGCATTGACCAAACTACTGGTTCAGTTACCCTTTCTTTCCGCTATGCTTACCGCAAACGCACTTCATCCGATTACGAATTCCTCAAAGTATTTATCACAGGAAATTGCGGCGAAAACTGGGCTCAAAGAAAAACTTTAGGTGGCAATCAGCTTTCTAATCAAATTTCGTCCTCATCTTGGGCACCAACTAGCCAAGCCGATTGGGTTACCGTTCATATGACTAACGTTACCAGTAATTATTTCACTGACAATTTTCGCATGCGTTTCAAGTTTGAAGGGGAGGGCGGAAACAATTTCTTCTTAGATGATATCAATCTTTACAGTGGTAGCCCGTCAAATGAACTTGTGGTGGGTGGTCTGTCTCAAAATGAATTTGCTGACCTCAGTGTGTTCCCGAACCCTACAGATGGCGACCTACATTTACAATTTACCTCTACAACAGGTGGTGCGGCGAAACTTCACATTACCGACCTCAGCGGTAAAATCATTTCAAACTATCCATTGCAACTGCAGCCAGGCACCAACTTGGTTATTACAGAAACCAATCGATTAGCAGGCGGTAGCTACTTACTGACACTCGTCGTTAATGGCATTCAAACAACACGATCTTTTGTTGTAAGATAATTTATTTCAAACCAATGCCGGTTTAGTCGGCAAGCGTTTTAAAATAATGAAATAGGAGTTTTGCTTTGGCGGCTCCTATTTTTTTTGCGACCAACTCTGGGTCTGCAACTTTCATTTTTGAAAGCGTCTTGAACTCGTGGTAGAGCAGTTCTATGGTTTTGGGCCCTAGACCCTTTACTTCATCTAGTTCTGATGCGATGGCATTTTTACTACGTCTATTTCTATGATGGCTCAAACCAAACCGGTGCGCTTCGTCGCGGAGTTGTTGCACTAATTTCAGCGCCAAAGATCTTCTGCTCAGAATGAGCGATTTTGAAAAGCCGGGCTTGTATAATTCTTCTAGTCTTTTTGCAAGTCCAACTAGTTTCAGCTCCTTTTGCAGCCCAATTTCTTCGATGGCTTCTAGTGCTGCGCCAAGCTGTCCTTTTCCACCATCGATAATAACTAAGTCAGGCAACGGCAAGCCTTCTGCCTTTAAACGACTGTAACGCCTGCCAACAGCTTCTTTCATGGTAGTGAAGTCATCGGGCCCAACAACACTTTTGACATTGAAGTGACGGTAGTCTGCCTTACTAGGCACACCGTTTTTGAAAACCACGCAAGCCGAAACAGGATTGGTGCCCTGTAGGTTCGAGTTATCAAAGCATTCGATGTGTAGGGGAACTTTAGAAAGTGCAAGTGCACTTTGGAGTTCAAGTACAGCTTGCATCGGCGCATTTTGCACCGCCGTACTTTTGTTCATTTCTGCTTTTTTAACTTGTAATTGCGCGTGCCTTACGTTGTTCATAGCCATTTCAAGCAAATGCCTTTTTTCGCCAATTTTTGGAAACATTGCTTTGGAATGAGCGAGCAAAAGCGGTGTTTCAATCCCAACGACAATCTCTTTTGCCTGACTTTCGAAATGAGTGCTGAGTTGAGGAATGAGCTGCATGTATAAATTTTCAAGTGGCGCATTCAAAGGATTAGAAACCTTAGAGGTATAGGCATGCACAATACTTCCTTCGCTGATCACCATAAAACTCATCCAAGCGTCATCTTGTGTTTTTTCGACGTAGCAAACATTAAAGTTTTGCGTATGATCCGATACTACCATTGATTTTGCTTGGTATTTTCCGAGCGCTTCAATGAGTTGCTTACAATGTTGAGCTGCTTCAAAAGCTTGTATTGCGGCATGTGCTTGCATGTCTTTTTTTAATTGCTGGATGAGCGAGTAGTTTTTACCTTCAAGCAAAAGGCGAACTGTTTGCAGCGTTTGCTCATAATGCGAACTTGTTTGGTGGCTTTGACAAGGCCCTGCACATTTACCAATTTGGTACTCTAGACAAACTTTATATTTTTGTTGCTCAATTTTCTCTGGACGCAAATCGAGTGCGCAGGTGCGGAGTTGAAATAATTCGCGGATGAGGTCAAGCAATTGGTGCATCTGCTTGACGTTAGGGTAGGGGCCGTAATAAATGGAGCCATCATTGAATTTACGTCGGGTTGGGAATACCCTCGGAAATGCTTCGTTTTTGATGACAATCCATGGATAAGTTTTGTCGTCTTTTAGCAAGACATTGTAGCGTGGACGGTAACTCTTGATGAGGTTGTTTTCCAATAACAAAGCATCCAACTCATTTTCAACGACGGTAAAACGCAGGTCACAAATTGCTTTGACGAGTGTTCTTGTTTTGCCATCTTGATGGTCCTTCTGAAAATAAGAACTCACTCGCTTTTTCAGATCAATCGCTTTTCCAACGTAGATGATCTGCTCTTGTTGATCCAAAAACTGATACACCCCAGGGTTATGAGGCAATGTACTGACTTTGTTGAGGAGTTGCTCTTTAGAATTCACAGTTCAAATTTAGAAACATTGTGCGGATTCTATGGCTCTTCTTATCTTTGTTCTATGCTAGATGAATTTATCCTTTCAGCCCTGCGCGAAGATATCCAAGACGGAGACCACTCTTCTTTGGCATGTGTTCCAAAAGAAGCAAAGTCAAAAGCCATCTTAATGATCAAAGAGAGCGGGGTGTTGGCAGGCATGCAAATTGCCAAGCGCATTTGCGAATTATACGACCCAAGCCTTGTATTTACCGCACAATTACAAGATGGCGCAAATGTCTCGTATGGTCAAATTGCTTTTACTTTGGAGGGTTCGGCACGCTCCATACTAGCTACTGAACGCTTGCTTTTGAATTGCATGCAACACATGAGTGGCATCGCAACCCAAACCGCTTATTACGTTGGGCTTATTGCAGGAACAAATTGTACGCTTTTAGATACCCGAAAAACGACGCCTGGTATGCGCATGCTCGATAAATATGCAGTCAAAATAGGTGGCGGTGCAAATCACCGTTTTGGGCTGTACGACATGATCATGCTCAAAGACAACCATATCGATTACGCAGGTGGCTTAGGGCCTGCATTGGAGCGCACCCAACGCTACCTCGAAGAAAATAAACTCAATTTAAAAGTGGAAGTAGAAATTCGCTCAATGGAAGAACTCAACGAATTGCTCCAACTCCCCATTTGTTATAACCGCATAATGCTCGATAATTTTACCCCGAGTCAATTAATAGAGGCACTCGAACGCATACCAAACGGCATTGAAACCGAAGCGAGCGGTGGTATTACATCCGAAACCATCAAGGACTACGCTATGACGGGTGTACAATTTATTTCAGTAGGTGCGCTTACCCATTCTGTTAAGGCACTTGACATGAGTCTGAAGGCGCAGCTGTAAATGTAGCGACAGCAATTAAAAAGTCATTTTCTCTTGCAATTTTCACGATAAATTCTCGCTTAGGTATAGTTCGTTGCACTTTACCCTCCAAAAGGATCAGTTCCCCATGCTTTTTTCTTTTAAGAATAGTGATTTCATCCTTGAAAGCAAGGCCCTGCAGGTCATATAGCTTGTAAACAGCTTCTTTAGCACACCATAATTCTAGCGCACCATCGGTCAAGTCATTTTTGTATAAAATTTTTTCTCCTTCAGAAATAAATTTGTTAATGATGCGAGAGGTATCGCGCCCCAATAATTCAATATCCAAACCAACAGGCTCAGCGCATGTGGCAAGGGCAATATATTTCGAACAATGCGAAATTG
Source organism: Crocinitomicaceae bacterium (assembly GCA_034680045.1). Lineage (GTDB taxonomy): Bacteria > Bacteroidota > Bacteroidia > Flavobacteriales_D > Crocinitomicaceae > UBA952. Next base: position 11,256 of record JAXITO010000030.1, read on the forward strand.
AAATAGGATGCTGAAGTGGGGAAAGATACGGCTTGCCACTACTCAAATACTTTATAGGTTCATTGATATCTAATGAATTGCGTAAAAAGCGCACCCCTAAAAACTCAACTTTACGTTTATCATTCGATAGCGATTTGAATTGCTCAGCTTCTTCCTCCAAAAGAATAATTGAATGCTCATTTACAGAAGATGAATTCATGTAAACCAATTGGAAGGAGCTCATCTGAAAATCAATTGAAACAGATATCATGAGTAAACACTAGTTTGTATTGCAAATATGCGCAAACATCCGATAGAATTTTGATGAATTTTATGTTAAGACTATGGAATTTTCTATATTTACATTCTTTAAAAAACGAGAAATAGTAAAATTTATACGCATTCATATGGTGGGTAGACTGAAATTATTGCTTTTAAGTGTATTATTTGTAA
>JAXITO010000031.1:0-11400 GCA_034680045.1 Crocinitomicaceae bacterium
GACAGGAACTTCTTGTGCATATTCCTTTCGGACGTTGACAAAAACTATTAAACTCTTATCAAACTAGAAAATGAAACTGCCTCTCCAAGCAGCATGTCAACTGCTATGCAAAAGAAGTTACCTGTTTCTCTCCTTATTTCATATTAAACTTACGGCGAATTTAAATAGCGGTTAGTGTCAAATGAACATCTTATCCGATTGGCTGAATATTACCCCATTTTTTGTGAATATCGGTCTGAAGGTATTTCAATTTAACGAACAACTAGCGTTTTAGCTTGGGCATCGCCCTCTACGCGAACAAGGTAAAGTCCTTGATAGAGCGTGTCGATTTCAAAATAAACAATTGTACTTCCTTGCGCCAGTGTTTTTTGGGCAATAAGCCTGCCTTGTTGGTCATAAAGCGTTACTTTTCGAGATTGTGTCGTGAGTCCATTGACCTGTACCATCGCCATTTCATGACTAGGGTTAGGCCACACTTTCCAATCCGCAGCGTCGAGTTCTTGCAACCCAGCGTCTGAGGTGTAAGTGGTAACTGGTTCTGTAATGCTCGTCACTTTTGAGCCCGTCACTACGCCATGATATTTAGGTCCCACAACATACGGATACGCTGAATTCCAGTTGGCATCAACGGTTGCAAAATAACAATAGGTTCCATTGGGGTATTCTGGCGTGACGCAAAATCTGCCATTACTGGCGTCCAAATATGCTTGTTGGCCAGGATGGCTGATGAATTCGTAATCTTCTCTAAAATATCCGAGCGGATAGGTGGTAGAGACAGGAGGCCCGTCGGCAACGTCGGTTCCGTCGGCCCAATGGGTGCGCACGCTAATATTGCGCAATTGATATCCCGAAAGTATGCGCGTAAGGCCACCCGTGCCATCTGTATTTTGATACCCATAGGCGCCGTATATCGGAAAGCCGTCGGCTGCTAAACCAATCAAAGGCGAGTGTTGCATAGAATCAATCACATACAAGCCATCGGCGTCATAGATGTCGCAGATGTTCGAGATGACTTGCAAATCCAATTTGAAAGCACTCGGATTTTGGTGATGGTGGTAATTGCCCATGGCCGGATGTCCTTTGGCGCAATCAAATCCTCCTTTTTCGGCTAAAACAGCATCGCGGTTCCAAGGCATGTTGGCATTTGGGCCTCCCGGGCAAGGTGGATTGCCTGGACCGCCGCAAAGCGAGTTGGTTTGCGCGTTCCAAGCGACGCCATCGCGGTAATCAAATAAAGCCACACCATTGATGAAAATGCCGATGTTACCTCCAGTTGTAGAGGTGAGTGTGCCGGTGTTGGCACTTGGGTTCAGGGAGAGTTTAAAAATAGCGTTTTGGTTGGTGGCCAGCGATGGATTCCCATCTAAAAATGGGCCGGTTACGTAAGCGGGAATGCCGGTGGTGGTGACATACACAAAGTTGGTCGAATACTGAACCGCTTGCACATTGGCTGCCACATTATCTGAAATAGGTGTGCTGTTGCCTTGCACATAATGTGAGCCGGTGAGGCCACTGGTGTTGATCAACCAATTGGTGATGGCGGGGTTGAGTTGGGCTTGCAGTGCACTTGCGCAAAACAAAGCAATGGTGAAGAAGCTTTTTTTCATGGTTTTGGTGTTAAGGTGTGGTATTGAAATCGGGGATTGGAAAGAAAAGTACTGTCGGTTAGGGTTTTTAAAAAAGCGATGAGGTCTTTTTGCTGTGAGTCGTTTAGCGCAAGTTGCTGACCGTAGTGGCGCAGCACCTCTTTGAGGCTGCGCAATCGCCCGTCGTGCATATAGGGGAAACTATGGCTAATATTTCTTAAAGTTGGAACCCTGAACTTACCCTGGTCGGCAAGCAAACCAGTAATTTCAAATCGGCCAAGATCTGAAGAATCAATAGCTAAGCCGTTTCGCTCAAAACGGTTGCTAAAAAAGAGTGGGGCAGTATGGCAACGGTTACAGTGCTGTTCAAAAAGCGCAAGGCCCTGTGCTTGTTGTACCGAAAAGTGAGCCTTTCCCCGAATGACTTTATCGTAGTAGCTTTCTTTAGATACAAGTGCAATTGTGAATTGCTGCAAGGCATCTAGCAGCATCCAGGTTTGGATTTTCGGCTGCTTATACACGCGTTTAAAAAATTGCGCATAAAGCGGATGCTGATTTAATTTCAATAAAATATTTTCGAGTGTTTCGCCCATTTCGGCTCGATGCGTGAGCGGGTTGAGCGCTTGCCCAGTGAGGGTTTGGACGCCGCCGTCCCAATGAAAATCTTGGCGCCACGCGAGGTTAAATAAACCCGGCGCATTGCGCTTGCCTATTCGATTAGCAATACCATGGCTAATGGGGTGGTCTACGTGTGCAAATGCGGTGTAGGATAAATGACAAGTTGCGCAAGAAATACTGCTGTCCGCAGACAAGATAGGGTCGTAAAAAAGTGCTCTACCCAATTCAAAACTAGTCTCCGAATAATAAGCTGTTTTCTTTTGAATTGGTGCAGGCCATTTTAGATCGGTTTTTATCCTATCCAAGGTAAGTGAAAAGAGCAGGCCGCTCAATAAAATAAGTAATAGTACTTTATTGGTCATAGCGAAAGGAGGCTGTAAAAAGATCAAACAGTACTTTACTCGCTTGACTGGGCTGCATGATATTCCATTCGTGTACTTCAGATGCCAATATGGAACGGAACCATGCCTGTAAGTCGCAATTTAAAGTCGACCCACTACCGATAACTGTTGCTATACAGGCAAACGGTGCTTGATAAGCGCCCAAATGGTATTCAAATTGTTGCGAGCGTCCGTTTTTGAGCTCAAGGATTTCGCCAACACATTTGACGCTAATGAATCCGGTGTTCCAGGCCCAATACATCCCGTTGATGGGGTCTAGTGCGCCATTGAATACACCTGAGGTTTGTAACGCAGCATTGACGCCAATTTGGAGCACGGCATGTTGCTTTTTCCATTGCCAACTTGAGCGCTCAGCTGCGTCTACCAAATAAATAGCCTGGCCTCCTTTTTTTGGATCCGCTTGGACATAAAATTTAAATTGCGAGATCCGCAAAGCTGTACTGTCATTTAATAAATACGTGCTGTCGAGCTCAAATGCAAGTCCGTTCCAATTGATGGCTATTTGCTGTTGGGCAAAAGAGAACTGGCCAGTGAGCGCAAACAAGAAAAGAAACAGATAGGGCATTAGCGCTTCGGGTGAAGGGGTTCTAGAATTTTGGCCTGAAATTTTTGAAAGCGCTTTTCTTGTGCGGGTGTACAGAGTTCGTTCACGCGGTCAAAATGCGCAATGGTAATGGAATCTATCTTTCTTTGGTATTGCGAAATTTGGTCCAACAATGCGCTGCGCACGTGCGCATCTTTCGTTTGTGTGCGCGCTAACTTTTGACGCAGCTTAACTTGTTGTTGTGTCCACCCCACAACGACGCGGTGATGGCGGCGCATTTCTGTATCCAATTTTTGAGCTTGGGCACCTTCGGCCTTAACGATATGACTCAAGCGCGGTGGGTGCTTGGGCTTGCCATAAAGCTGAACTAACAAAAAGAGGTTGACGCAAACTAATAGTAAAATAGCTAAACGCAAGATCCTGATACTTTTCATGGGTACTGATAGGTTGGGGTAAGGTATTGATAACTCGCTGCCGTCGCTTCTTGCTGTTGTTTCTCATTTTCTAGGTACAAGCCAACGTTAATGGCCAGAAAGAAACAAATAGTCAAAAGCCAAATGGAGCGTTCTTGTTTGCGGTTTTGAACGATACGCGGAGCATCCATCAGCTGTTGGCGCAAGTTTTCGGGAAGTGCTACTGTTTGGGTAAAATGGGTTTCTCTTTGCATGTTGTATTAGTTGTTTTTTTGAAGCAAAACTTGCGCTTACTTTTTTTGCCAACCAGCTAAGTCTTCTGCAAGCTTGCGTCTGGCTCGAAACAGCAGTGATTCGACGGCGCCCAAGCTTGTGTCGAGTGCTGCAGCAATTTCTTTGTAGCTAAAGTCTTCTACATTGGATAAGGTATAGGCGAGTTGTTGCTGTAAAGGCAAGCGTTCAACTGCTTTCCAAAAAAATAAGGATTGCTCTGCCGCGAGCTGTATTTCTTCGGGGTTTTGCGTAGGCGCTGCAACGGTCTGAGCAAAAAATGAATCTATCGGAACCGAAATGCCGAAGCGTTTTTTGCGTCGGCTTTTGCGCAGGTATTCATAACATTTGTTGGTGCTAATGCGGTAGATCCAGGTGTTCAAGCTCGCTTCTTGCTTGAAGTTGGGTAGCCCTTGGTAGATGGCAATGAAGATATCTTGCGTGCAATCTTGCGCATCGGGTCTATTTTTGAGTAAATACCAACAGAGTTTGTAAATCCTGGCGTCGTAGGCTTTGACTATTTCTTCGAAAATAGGGGTCGTTTCGCTAGAGTTCACCCTGTAAAGATGCCTATTTCAAGCAAAACTTGCGCTTTACTCAAAAAATAAACGGCCGTTGATCCATTCAGGGTCGAGGGTGGCGTGATTGCGGCGGTAGAAATTGAGTGCGGTATGGTTCCAGTCTAAGACTTGCCAATCCATGCGCTTGACACCCATCTTTTTGGCGATATGTACAATTTCATCGAATAAAGCTTGTCCATACCCTTGTTTGCGCTCTGCTTCTTGTACGTAGAAGTCTTCCAAATAAAGGCAACGACCTTTCCAAGTGGAATATGAAATATAGTAGAGCGCAAATCCAATTACTGCATCGGTTTCATTTGTGGCAACAATGGCGTGGCAAATTTGGTCATCAAAAAGATCGACTTCTAATTGCGCTGGTGTATTGATCACTTGTTCTGGAGCCCTTTCAAAAGAGGCCAATTCTTCAATTAAACCAAAGATGGCCGAAACGTCGTGTCTTTTGGCAGTGCGGATCATTATTTCAAGCCATTAAGGTCGAAACGAAGCGTGATTCCTGTTTTGAGGTTACCTGTAGGGTAGCTCAAGGATACTTTTGGTGTATTGATGAATTGCTCGTAGTAGAAAATGGCACTCAAGTATTCGTTGAGTTTGTAGTTGGCGTCTAGCTTGAAGCTTACGGTGGTTTGCCCGGCAGTGGCCATGTTGGTGTTTTCAACTACTTTACGAATAACAGTAGCGTTATCGCGGAACGAGAAATTGACATTAATAAGTAGGTCGCTTGCATCGATGCTACGCACTAACTTGAGTTTCGGGATGTTCACCACCGTACCAACTACAATTTCTTGACCAAGTGTTTCTGTTACTTGGTTATTGTTAAGAGAAAGGGTTGCTTGACGGTCTTTTTTGTATTCAAAGTTGGTTGTAATGTTTTTACCCATGATATTCCAGGTGGCTAACATCCCGATCAATGGCGAAAAACGCTCTGTGATGGTGATGTTTTGAACCTGCATTGAGGAAATAAAGTTGTTGTTGAGATCGAGAGCAGTTGGCGAACCGTTGGCGTCTAGGGTTGCATTGAGGTTGGTTTGCATGCCGTTGACAGAAACTGAAGAAGAATAGCCGTGGTTGAGCTTGAAGGATTTCACAACGTCTTTGGCAAAAGCAAATTTGCTCAGACCTGCATAGTTGATGGTCCAGTTTGGCAATGGCAAATTGGAACGTGGATTGATGGTTTTGTTATCAATTGGCGAATTGGTATAGGCTGTTAAGAACGAGCCAATCACGACCTCTTGTTGGGTAGCAGAGTAACCTTCGTAATAACCGTTAGGTAAAGAACTCGAGTTGGCGTTGTTCACGCCAATGAGTTGCGAAACTTGTTGGCTATTGGCTATCATTTGTTGAAAGATAGGGGAGCGGAAAGAGCTGTCCATTTTAGCGAAGGCCGTACCCCAAGAGATGGTGGTGTAGGTAAGTGTGCTTGTTTCAAAACGACTTTGAGATTCAAATGCAGACGTGCCAGGGTTCCAGCGGTAGAACTCTCCAGCTTGGGTGCTGTAGTTGCGCGATGCATTGAGGTTGATGTTGAGGTCTTTGAATGGTTCTAGCGTAGCTTTGAGTTGGAGGTTGGCCGTGTGGTTTACCATAAATTGCTTGTTGATGTTTTCGTTCTGAACCAACCAGCTGTTGTCGCGGGCGTAGTCGCCGACGTGGAAGCCTGTTTCCCTGCCAAAGACATCATAACCTTGTTTGCCAAAGACAAACGGCGTAAGGCCCAAGGTGCTGGCGTTCATGCCGAGCACACTAGATTCTTGATTGAAGCCTGGCAACATGGTACCGTCAGAAAGTGTGTAGGTTCCGGAAATGTTACGAACGGACATCACCAAACGCGCTAAAGTACCGAAAACAGGATTGATTGGTTCACTTTCTTTGGCTTTGAGCTCTTCTTCGCGGAGTTGTTTGCGTTCAAACCTTGCCAGTTGTCGGTCGTATTCTTTGCGCTCTTTGTCGGTCATTTCTTCAAGCGGTTTTTTAGGCTTGAATTCTGCTTTCTTTGGTGGCCCCCCTTTTCCTGGTTGCGCTCCGCCTGCTCCTGTTTTCGCAGAATTGGTCTTGGCACCTTTGCCATCCGCTAGAACTCTTTTGAAATAAGGAATTTGGTTGTAAAGGGTGACTAAATTACCCTGCGCGGTCATGTTAATAGAACGCGTATTTTGAATTGTGTTTCCAAATGCAGCTTGCCCAAGCGGAGCGCGCTGCCAGTTGTAGGTACCAGCGTATTTGACGTTCGAAGACAACCACGAGGTCACAGGAAGTTTATCAAATGGAAGGGTGTAGCTGATGGAATAGTTGTGGGTGTAATCCATGGTGCGGCCAAAGGTGTTCATTTGCGAACGGATGGAATCCATGAATTCTTGGTAACCTTCAGGGTTGGTGCGGCGGTCTACGCCATTGTTTCCTTCCTCAAAAATCGAGCGATTGTTGGCTGTGAAGGTCGTTTTGAGGGCTTTGGTAACGTCGTAACCAACTTGATAGTTGCGGTTCCAGTCAAAGCGTTTGAGGTAAATAGGATCAAATTCGTAATTAGGGGTAGAAATATTACGTATCTGCCTTTCGTTGTAAATACGAGAATAGTCGTTGGTGAAGGCGATGTTTTTCGGTAAGTAGTAGAGATTGAAGTCTTTGATGGGTTTGAGCCATGGATTCTTTTGGGCTGGTTGCCATTTTTTGAATGGTTCCCATGGTTTACCTGCAAAGGTGTAGTTATAGTTGAGTGCGCCTGTCCAGGTGCGGGTCATGTCTGATTTAATGTTGAAGTCGCGTCGGATGTTCTCCGCAAAAGCATAAGTAGCAGACCAATTAGAAACACTCCAAAATTGTGGTTTGGTGCCGGCTTTGGCCTCTTTGCGTACATTGGTGAAGTTATATGAACGGCGTTCTGTGAAGTCCTGACCCAAACGCATGCGCTCTTTGCGTGTGGCGATGTCGTAGTTTGAAAGTTTGATATCTGGGTTGAATGGATCGTATTCAGGATTAATAACACCGATGGAGTAGCCGTAGTAGAATGGCAGCGATACGCGGGCTTGTTTGCCGAAGAATTGCCCGAGCTGCATAGTGGTACTGATGTCTGCGCCCATGCGTTGGTTACGTTGGCGGTCTTGAACGCGGCTGTCTACAGCCCCCCAGTTGATGCCAGAATAGTTCCCTGCGGCCTGTACCACAGCGAAATCAGCTAATTGAACTTGCATCTGACCAACAGCTGCTGATCCTCCATCGCTGACAAAATCTGTAAGGCGCATTTCGTTGACCCATACATTGACACATTCGGCGTCGCCGTTGTCTGGCCCCCAGGTGTTGTCTGGGTCAGATTTAGAAGGGTTGCGCACACCAATCATGATGGTTTTGACACCTTGTAAGTTCGGGCTACCCTTTACCTTAATGCGGTTGTTCGGGTTGTTTGGATCTACTTTTTCGTATTCGACAATGCTTGAAACTCCTGGAACCCCTTGTTCGAGTTTGGTGTTGCGTTCCATTTTGAGGTCGAGAAGGCGGTCAAATTCGATTTCGATGTTGTTTGCTGCAGGCCAAATGAGGTCAGGATTGGTTACATTCCAATCAGTAACTTTCATCGGGAGCTCGTATTCGTAGTAGTTGTCTACGTAGTCTGTACCGAGGCGCACAAATACAGTGAGTTCGTTGTCTTTGAGTTGGTTCTGAACAACCGACTCGGTGTGCACGAACATTTTTAATTTCTTGTAAGTACGCACGTCGAACTGCACATTGCGGTAAGCTGCACGGGCGTCGCCGTCCTGAAGATTACAAACTTCTAGTACCAAAGATTGCTCATTCATCTGACGCTGATAAACCTGAGAAGGGTCGATTTCACGGTCAATACCAGGAGGAACTACATAGTTGATGGGTTGACGCTGTGCGTTTTCTTCGATGTTGAGTGCAGCAATGTTAAACGAAGTGAGGTTAGGGTCGGTCTGTACACTCAAGCCTGGCTGGGTGAGGTCTAGGAAATAACGACGCCACTCCCCACGCACAAACTCCAAACGTGCAAAGCGCAATACAACTGGCTCGTCAAAACCTTTCATGTACATGCGCATGAAGCGAATAGAGCGGAAGTCTTGGATGCCATTGACGCGTTTTTCGAAATCGCGAATAGGCACTTTGAATTGGTACCAAGTTTCTGTTTTGGTTCCGTTTTGATAAACTTGTTTGTTGGTAATGAAGTTACTGCCTACATTTTGCATATCGCCTGGGCGCAGACTGACACGATATTGGAAGTAAGCTTCTGACTCAGAAAGGTTGTTGTCTTGATTGATGTCTTCGATGTCTGGGAAGTTAGAAGCGATGGTCGGGTAACCTAAAGTATTGGCTGTATCGGACATTTCTGTCGTTGGCGAGTTGCCCTGCATGCCGTTGTATTGCTTGTATCGCTCTAAAATATTGAGCTGTGCGACGTCGTAGTTGTCGTCGAGGTAGTAGTTGTAGTCGTCGGTAGATGGATCGGCAATCATGCGTGCTTTGGTCGCTGCACTCAGCGTATTGTTATTTTGCACCCAGCTCACAAACGCAGCGTAACTCTGACTTTCGTCGCTGTTATCCCAACCGTCAAGACCTACATCTTGTTTGATTCTAGATGCTGGATCATTGGCAAAAGCGTTGACAACTACTTGTTGTGTTGACACACGAGACCAAAGGGTGGTGTCGATGTTGTCTAGTAAAACAGGATCGCTATTGGCAGGTAAACCATGCTCGAAACTTTTGCGAGAATCTGGTAAGATGTCCTCAGAAATATTACCGAGATTGAAGTAGAGGTCACCGCCTGTCATTGGCGAGTTCGGATTTTGATTTTCTGCGTCTTGGTTGAAGGGGTCTAGTACCCAAAACTGAATGAATTCAATGTTGGCAAGCTCGAAGTCGTTGGTGCTGAGGCCACGCATGATGCCACCCCAACGCTCTTCAGGGTTGGTGAAGCGCCCAAGCGAATCGACAGTTGCCGTGGTGTCAAAATTATACATGCCGCGCTCTGAAGGATAGTAGGCGAGGTCGAGTACATTGATGTTAGAAATAGAACCGTACTGCAATTGCAAGTTCGGGAAGATGTCTGTCATTTGGATCAGGCGCATGCGACTGTCGTAGAGCATGGTAGGGTCCTGCTTGATGTGCGCAGGCGTGAGCTGGTTACTTTGATAAAAGACAGGATCAATGGTGTACCACGAAAGATTAGCGCGTTTGTAGCCGGCGCTGAGGTCTTTTTTAGCGGCCTCGGGGAATAGGTCGGGTTGGCCTTGCGGAACCGAAGACAAACGCCATGCAGCAATGTTTTTTAGATCGATGGCACTTTGGGAAGCCTCGAAGTCGTCGATGTAAGAAGTTCCTTCTTTGTTGATCGCACGTGGCTGACCTGGTCTGAGTGTGGCTACTTCTCCAGACATAGACAGCGTAGACATGGTGTTGGTCGAGATGACAGGTAACATGTCTACTAACTTGGTCAGCATTGGTACATTAGTGCGGAAGGCGAAGTCGGCACCGAGTACGTTATTCTTGAAGGGTTCGCTGCCAAAATCTACTTTTTGGGTAACTGGGCGTTCCATCATGCGCAACCAAGTAGCACCTACTTTGAAGTTCTCGTTGATGCGGTATTGGTAGCGACCGCCAATCATGGAGCGCGCTTGGAAACCAAATACAGAATTAGATTCAATAGAGATTTTAATAGGTGTGTTGGATTCTAAAATTCCGGTGTTGAGGATTTTAACACGGCTAAACGCGTAGTCTACGGTGAAGTCCACGCCTTCTACCAAACGCATTCCGCCTGCAGTTACGACAACAGCGCCTTGCGGAATATTCATGACGTTTAATGGAATTTCTGAAGAGATAGAAGACTGAAACTCTCCTTTGAACACAAAGCGGTTTTTACTTGGAATTTGCTGAGCAGCGGTTTTGGTAGAGTCGTAAAGTTCGGTGAAAGCTAATTGGTTGACATAAATGTTTGGCACGCCAGCAGCCGTTAGTTTTTCAGCAAGTGTTTTGCCAAAAGGCTCAACAGTTGTAAAGAAAATACGCCCGTTTTTGCGGTTGATGGTACCGCCATTATCGATTTTGTTGCCAACTACATTGAAAGGAGCAAAGTCAAAAACACCATCCGAGAAAGGTTGGTTGTTCTGATTGATTTTGTCCATATCGAGGAGCGTGACAATTTGTTTTTTGTCGATGCCATCAAAAGGCAAGAAAGGCTGGAGGACAGAGGTTTCACGGTTGTTGTAGTAGACGTCTATTTTAAAACCGAGTTGGTCTACTTGGTAGGCACCGATCGAGTAGACGTTTTTCATCATGAGATCCCAAATTTTGTTGATTGGGCTTGTAATGGTTGGTTTGATGAGTTTAAGAATCAAGGCTTCTTGGCCGTTGGTTCCGTCTGTAGAGAATTCTCCAATTTGATAAGTTTGCCCACGGTAGGTGTATTCGTAAGCTACCGCTAATACTTCGTCGTTGTTGAGTGCGGTATTCAAAGACACATAGCCGAGTAGCGCATTGTAAGTGTACTCGTTTTCATTGAGTTTGCGTGCATTTTCTACTTTTTCGTAATCGACGGCTTGGTTAAATGGGCCGGGTGAGTTGACTTGCGAGGTCAGTGCTAATACGGCATTTGAAAAACCGCGGACCAAAGGTTGTGCCGCTGCCCAGTCGTAGAGGCCATTTGCTTGGTTGTCAGGTAATTCTTGCGTAGAATAGTTGCCCGGATTGCCTTGGCAGTTGCTTTGTTTTGCCTCTCCTAAGTCAGAAAAGGCTACAATATTGCGCGTGTTTTCGGTGATGCTGCTGCGGTTAGTGACCCAAACTTCAATACGTGTAATATAGGTAGTGGAATTAACAACAGGCAAGGTGGCCATTGCGGTATCATAATGCTGTTGATGATATAAGTTGAGAAAGTAGTGGCGGTTGGCTTCGTAGTTGTCGGCGGTGATTTCAAATTTTTGAACTTGAGCCTTGCCAGTCACGTTAATTTCGGTGCGCTTTCCTTTTGATTGGGCTATAATGAAA
>JAXITO010000032.1:0-9983 GCA_034680045.1 Crocinitomicaceae bacterium
CAAGATTGTTTCGAGCATATGTTGGTCAAAAGAACCAATTACACTTGCCGGTGCGTTCAAGTCAATTAGGGCGGTGTTGAATCTGGTGTGGTATCTGTGAATAAGGTCATTAGTAAGCGCTACTAAATCAACTTCTTCTTTCTGAATTTGAAAAAGCTTGTTCTCAGCTTTGGACGCATTCAAAATATTCTCAATGAGGTTGCTCAGGCGTTCGTTTTCTTCTAAGGCCCCTTTGAGAATGACGTCTTTTTTATCTTCTGACAAGTTGTGCTTTTGGAGGGTCTGAATGTAAAGTTTTAAAGCTGCAATGGGCGTTTTGAGTTCGTGGGTAATGGTGAGCAGAAAGTTTTGCTGTTGTTGCTGAAAAGCCAATTCCTTAGAAATGGATTTGCGAATGCGGTAAATACCAAAAGATAGAATCAGCAGAAAAACAGCGCCTTCGCCTAGCACCATGCCAACGCGTTTGGAAAGCTGCGCATCTTGCTGTGGAACAGAGGAACTCAGCTGAATGAGGTGATAGCCCCACCAAATAAATTGAATAATGACGTAAGCGCCAAGAAAATAGAGCCAATATGCAGATTTGCTTTTTTTCAAGGGATTGGTTTATTGTTGGCTCTTTTTAAAGATGTTACCTACTTCGCGACTTATTTTTTGAATGGTTTCTACACCTGCAGCCAACGGAGCTGCATTGATGTCATCGTAGTTGGAGAAGGCTGGGTCATTGCCAACGGCACCTGGGTATACAAGTAAATAGTCGTTTTGCTCAAACGCAACTTCTATAGACTGTAATAATTGCTCCATTTGAGAGTCATAGGATACACTTCCTTTTCTGCAAGAGATCAAGACAATGAGGTCGCTTGATTTCTTTTGGTAACTTGGGTAAAATGCATCGAGGTTTTGAAGTTCGTTTACCTGAATTTCAGCTTCAATTTTATTCGCCTGCGCTACTTTTTCAAGACGTTCTCCGGTAGTTGATGAGCCATACAGCTGAATGGGTAATTTCAGTTCTTTTCCAAGGCGTAATATGCGTTCAGACCAAAGAATAAATGCTTGCTCTAGTTCAGCAAGCAGAGGTGCAACCACAACTATACGTTCATAACTCACACTTGGCTTTTCTAGCGAACAGAAAAACACGGTCTTTTCACAGGTAGCTAGCAAGTGTTCGCGGTCGTCACCAACCATTCGCTTGATGATATTCGTGTCTTTGGAATCGTTGACTAGAACGATATCGGCAACAAGTTCTTTGGAAACTCTAGAAATTCCTGAAGATAGATTGTGATCAATGGTAGCAATTGTATTGAGTTTGGATTCGTGACCAGAATAGTGTTTGATGATTTCCTCTAAAGATTTTCGAGATTTACGGATCATCCGCTCTGCATTTTCGTTGTCCGGGTGCACGCTAACTATTGAAATAGGATTGATGACTTGCGGGTCCGAAATGTGTAGTGCGAAGTCTAGTAAGCGTTCGTTTCCTTTCAATTCGTTCATGGATACCATGAGGTGTTTGTTGCGCAGACGCATTTCGTTGTCTTCAAGGTCGCTGTTTTCTGAGAGGTCTAGTAACAATCGTTTACCCGTATTTTCAGTAACAAATGAAGAAGTCATGCTCGTGAACAAAATGAGTAATACGGTCCCGTTGACGATATTCAAACTTAAAATACCATTGCCGTCGTTGTAACCAACCATAATGATTGCTAGGGTAGCTGCTGCATGCGCCGTACTTAAGCCAAATATCATTTGACGTTCGTTAGGAGTCAGTTTGAAAATGAGTTGTGTTGCCAAAGCAGCGAGCCATTTGGAGAAAATTGCAAAACTGGTCAGTACTGCTGCTATAAAAAGGGGCCATGATCCTTGGAAAAAGGCTTTGTAATCAACTACCATTCCAACGAAAATCAAAAAGAATGGAATAAATAAAGAGTTACCAATAAAATCTATGCGATTCATGAGGGTAGAGTGGTGGGGAATAAGCTTATTGAGTACAAGCCCCGCGACAAATGCGCCGATGATGTGTTCTACCCCAGCTACTTCTGCCAAAAATGCAGCGAAGAAGACTACTGATAATACAAAGATATATTGTGAGGTTTTTTCGCTGTCAAGTTTGCTGAAAAACCAGCGCGCAATTCTTGGTATGACCAAAAACATAATGAGCGAGAACATCAATAATGAGGTGAGTAAGCGCATCCAAAAACTAAAGTCGAGATCGCCTTGGGCAGCACTAGAAATAATTGCCAAAATAATAAGAACTGCGGTATCTGTAAGTATGGTTCCGCCAACAGTAATTGCCACTGCACGGTGTTTGGTAAGTCCAAATTTGCTAATAATGGGGTATGCTACCAATGTATGAGTAGAGAACATACTTGCAGTTAGTAGTGCGGCAAGTGGAGAAAGATGCAGTACTTCCGTACAAAGTGGGTAGCCTAAAGCTAAAGGAATGATAAAGGTTAGAAAGCCAAAGCCGACACTTTTTCGAAAATAACGCTTAAATTGACGGAGGTCTAGCTCTAGGCCTGCCATAAACATGATATAAAGCAAACCAATTGTAGAGAACAATTTGATGCTTCCTTCTGCTTCCATGGTGCGCTCACCAATGAGGCCTAAACCATGAGGGCCAATGAGAACGCCAGATAGAATTAGGCCTATAATGCCAGGTATTTTCATTTTGCGCAGTACAATAGGCGACAACAAAATGATAAAAAGCAAAATAGAAAAAACCAACACCGGATTCTTCAGTGGAAGATGAAACTCTTCAATCAGGTGTTGGAAAAAATAGCGCATATATGTTCTATTGCATCATTCGGTTGGTGTCTGTACCTTGGCCTGGTGTGCCTAGCGCGTTTACATCGATGTTGGCAGGAGGCGCAGGTGTAGGTGCAGTTGTGCGGTTCACGACTGGCGCTTTCACGAGGCCGTGGTGTTCAGCAAAGGCGCCCATGTAGGTTTGCAAGTTGCCTAAGCGATTGGAGTAAAGGCCTTCACCCATGCCCATTTCGCCATTTTCTGTAGCGGCTTGCTCGAGTTCGCTGTAAATGCGTGGCAATACTTTTTTGTAAAGCGTCTGAATGCTGCGTTCGAGGTCTTTGCTAAATGCGTTTGGTTTGATGCCTTTTGCCGTTTGTTCTTTGATTGTGGTACGCATTTTCAATAGGGCATCTGCTACGGCAATCAAATCTTCGGCGTTCTCTTCGTTGCCCGCCACTTCGATATCGCTGTGCTCAAAATAAGCGATCACGGTTTTGTAGTTATCGAGTATTTTCTGACCAACTACAGCTGCTTTTTTAGGCTGACCAAGTAAGTAGTACAACTGCACAAATTCGTGAAGAATACCGGCGTTGAGTGGTCGGATATCTTGTCCTTGATACAAGAACTGATTATGGGCTTTGTTGTAATTCAAAGAGTTGAACGGGTCAACTGGGTTGATATCGCCGTAGTCCATAACGGTTTCGACAGGCATCAGTTGCATAGAGCGGTCAAGTACTTTAATGGCTTCGTTTTTGCGACCAAGCATGTAGAGATGCTCTGCTAATAACAAGAAGTTAGCGCGGTATTGGATGGTATGACGGCGCGCGTAGTAGTCGGTGAGTACACTTGGGTTGGCCATGTCACCGAAGATATAACGCTCGAGCATGTTTTTCTCCATCTGATTGACGTCCATTAATGCTGGTTCTTGTTTGGCTGGGGTAAGTGCATACGCCATTCCGACTTGCTTGATGCAGCCAGCGCTAAGTAGTGCAATTGAAAAACTTGAACCGCGGTTACTAGAAAAATAGATGCCGCGCTTCCAGTCGTTGTTAGCCACAACGTCCATCATCATGACTTCGTCACGGGCCAAAGCTTGGTTGCGTTCTGGGTCAAATTCAAAGACAATTTCGTCACTGATATTTGCCGCTTTGGTTTTGGCATCGAGCACTCCTGATTGAATGGCGTTCTGACGGTTGACCTTTAAGGCAAATTTTGACGATGGGAAGAAACTAAATTTGTTTTGTTCGTCTGTGATCATGTTGGCGTCGTCTCTTACAAATGCCATTGCATCGGCAAAGTCGACGGTAGACCAAATGCGCTCAAATTGAGTGAGAAGCTCTTGTAATTCTTGCGCGCTATTGTTTTTGAATTCAATTTGACCGTTGCGGGCAGCTTCGTATAAACTAAATATTTTTTGGTATTTGTCTATGGTAGCGGCAATCATGTTGGTAGAATCTGTGCTGGCAATTTGAGATTTCAATAACTCAGCTTCAGGAGTTGAAGCAATAATGTTTGTGAAGATCACTTTTGCACGTTGGTCAAAGTAACCAGCTGCCATTTTAGCTTCTGAAGGGTTGTGTTTGAGACGAAGGTTCAAAACTTTTTTGATGATGGTGTCTGCAGGGTTTTGAGAGAACAACTGCAACAATGGCATGAAGTATACTTGATCGGTATTGCCCGCATACATCAGGATTTGATCTTCTCTGAATTTGATCGGCAAGGCGTCTGACTCATAGGTCTTGAGCTTCATTTGGTTGGTATACCAGTCGGTACCCATTAGTGAAAGGTTACAAACGCGAACATCTGTGCGCTTGCCTTCAACCTCTTGTAAGTACCAAAGCGGGAAGGTATCGTTGTCTCCGTTGGTGAAAAGAATTCCGTTTTTACCACAAGATTCAAGGTAGTTGTGTGCGAGGTCGCGGGCGCTGGTTTTACCGCTGCGGTCGTGGTCGTCCCAGTTTTGAACACCCATGAGTACCGGAACAATTAAACCAAGTGAGGTGGCAACTGCTGCGCGCACTTTGCTTTCTTTGAGGTATTTCTTGAGTAAATCAAAAATAGCAAAGACACCGATGCCAATCCACATGGCAAAAAAGTAGAATGAACCTGCGTAAGCGTAGTCGCGCTCTCTTGGCTCGTAAGGCTTTTGATTGAGGTAAACGACAATTGCCAAACCTGTAAACAAGAAGGCCAAGGTAATGATAAATGCATCTTTAGGTGCTTTTCGGTAATGGAAAACCAAACCGATGAGCGCCAATAAAAGTGGCAACATGAAATAGGTGTTGCGTGCAGGGTTTTCTGATGTAAAGTATGGAGCGTGTTCTTGGCTACCCAAGCGCGCTTCATCTAGGAAAGAGAAACCTGAAATCCAGTTGCCGTGCATGTTGTCTCCGTGGCCTTGGAGGTCGTTTTGGCGACCAGCGAAGTTCCACATGAAGTAGCGCATGTACATCCAGTTGACTTGGTAACGGAAGAAATAGGTGAGGTTTTCGCCAAAAGTTGGAAGGCGCTTGCCGTCGCGACCGATTTCTGTGCTAGCGCCGTCGTTTTCGTCGTAGCCCGACCATTTAGCGTAAAGTTGTCTGTGCAAGCCTGCACCTGAGCCTTCGCCGTTGTACATACGTGGGAAGAATGTCGTTTGGGAATAAGTAGCCACAGCACCTTCGCGGATGCTCGAGTTACTTTCGTAGTATTTCTCTTCGATGCTGTAAGCGCCTTTATTGGCCTTTACCCAAGATTCTGCTTCAGCCTCAGAAGCAAATGCCTTGACTTCCACATCGTTTTCGATTACAACAAAACGACGTAAATAATAGGCCGAGAGGTCTTTCCAGGAAGAACGGTCGAGAATTTTTGGACCTTCTTCTGTCATTTCTTCGCCATTGCGGAAGGAATTCCAGTATTGACCGAATAGAATAGGTGCAGAACCGTATTGTTCGCGTTTGAGGTAGGAGTGGAGGGTCACTAAGTTTTCTGGGTCGTTTTCGTCAAGGGGTGTATTTGCGTTTGAACGGATCACGATAACGGCAAATGAACCATAACCAATTAGGAGCATGACAAGACCCATCATGGCATTGTATAAAATAGTTTTGCCACCACGTTGTGCATAGCGCACTACGAAAAGACAAGCGGCGATAAGTGCAACAAAAAAGAAGATGGTACCGCTGTAGAAAGGCAAACCAAGGCTATTGACAAAAGAAACTTCAAAATTTGATGCCATGGCGATACTTCCTGGAATGACGCCTTCTTGTATGAAGCCAAGCGCAACAATAGAGATGATTCCGGTAAGGAGTAAACCTTTGATGCTCACCTCTTCTTGTGTGCGGAAGTAGATCATGTAACCAATTGCAGGCACTACCAAGATACCAAGTAAGTGGACACCAATGGCCAAACCAAGCATAAAGAAGATGAGCAATAACCAGCGGTTAGGTCGGATGTCGGAGAGTTTAGAACCATGTTGGATGAGTTCCATTTCTTCGTCCCATTTTAAAATAGCCCAAAAAATGACGGCTGTAAACAAAGAAGCCATGGCATAAACCTCGCCTTCTACGGCAGAAAACCAGAACGAATCAGAAAAAGTATAAGCGAGAGACCCGATGGCTGCAGCGCTAAAAATAGCTATTTGATTGCCGCCTGTAAGTTCATCTCCTTGCTTCAGAACTATTTTTTTGATCAAAAGTGTAAGCGACCAAAACATAAAAAGAATGGTCAGGGAGCTAGAAATAGCAGAAAGCGCGTTGATATAAACGGCGACATTTTCAGGTGCTGCAAAGAAGGAAAACAAGCGCCCAAGTACCATAAATAAGGGAGCACCCGGTGGGTGACCTACCTCTAATTTGTACGCAGCAGTAATGTATTCACCACAGTCCCAGAGACTTGCGGTAGACTCGATGGTCATGAGGTAAACAGCCGAGGCAATTGCAAAAATAAGCCAACCAAGGTATGAGTTCCATTTTGAGTAAGTCATGAGCACAGTTTAATTGTAAATAAGTTATGCGAATTTAAGAATAATCGTTCTAAAAATTTTTTCTCGAGCTATTTGCCGAGAAGAAAAAACTTATTAACTTTGCACTCGCATTGAAAGATGTAGTTTATTGGCCCATGGTGTAACTGGCAACACGTCTGATTTTGGTTCAGAAGAGTCTAGGTTCGAGCCCTAGTGGGCCAACAAAAAAAGCCTCCAATTCGGAGGCTTTTTTTATTTGCTTTAACTTTGCAAAAATCTTTACCATGACCGACAAACGCACCGAGCTCTCAGATTTAGGAGAATTCGCACTCATTGAGCGCCTTACTCAAGATTTCCAAACAAAGCATCCTGAAACAATCCTCGGAATCGGCGACGACGCCGCAGTGATCGACACCGGCAATGGCATGTGTCAGGTTATTACTACAGATTTATTGGTCGAAGGCGTGCATTTTGACCTCACCTACATGCCCCTGAAGCATTTAGGTTTCAAAGCGGTAGCGGTCAATGTTTCGGATATCTGCGCCATGAATGCCACGCCCAAACAAATTACTGTTGCCATTGCAGTCTCTAATCGTTTTTCTGTCGAAGCTCTTGAAGAATTATATGCAGGCATCAAAACAGCCTGTTCGGAATACGAAATAGACCTCATTGGCGGAGACACCACTTCTTCACAAAGCGGTTTAATGATCAGCATCACTGCAATCGGTACCGCTACTCAAGAAGCCATCACCTATCGTTCTGGCGCTAAAGAATACGACTTACTAGTGGTATCAGGAGATTTAGGTGGTGCGTACATGGGCTTGCAGGTTTTGGAGCGAGAGAAAGAAGTTTTCAAAGCAAATCCAAATATTCAGCCCGACCTCGACGGCCACGACTACATCCTTCAAAGACAACTCAAGCCGCAAGCAAGACTAGATGCCATTCGCTATTTAAAAGAATTGGGTGTGAAGCCTACCTCCATGATTGATATTTCAGATGGCCTGGCGAGTGAAGTACTGCATATCTGTAAGGCAAGTGAGGTGGGTTGCCATGTCTACGACGAAAAAATTCCGATCGATGCCAAAACCTCTATGGTAGCCATGGATTTCAACTTAGATCCGAGCATGTGCGCCTTAAACGGCGGTGAAGATTACGAATTGCTCTTTACGATCGAGCAGAAAGACGTCGAAATGATTCAGTCTAATCCGAATTTTACAATTATCGGCCACATTACCAACGCTGCAGATGGCATCTATTATGTAGATAAATCTGGTTCGGTAGTTACCTTGCGCGCTCAGGGCTGGAAACAATTTGACTAACACTTTCGCCTTTTTTAAGGGGCAGGAGTCAATCAATTCGGGGCAAATTAATTTGTTCTTTGTGGATTATTGTAAGCGGGTACTTTCCTCTGATGTGTTCAACCAATTCTTCAGCCTCCTTTTGCGTTCTAAAATCGCCAACCATTAAGTTGAAATTAGGCGCTTCAAACCTTACATACGTATCAATCTTAGGAAAATCTGCAACAAACTGTGCGCGGGCCTGATCTATTTGCGCTTTATCGGAATCAAAACAGAGTTGCACACGATAACCTGGCATTTGCTTACTATTCTTGGCAGCAACACGCTGTTCGATGCGCGGATCTGCAATCAATTGGATTTGTGCTTGTAACCCACTGTAAAATAAGGTCATAAAAGCGATGCTAAAGAAGCCTTTCATATTTGCAAAGTAAGTGAGAATTCAACGCAAAACAAAATGCTTATTTAGATTCATTTTAAATTAACATACATTAATTATTTTTTGTCATGAAAATGTCACAAAATGCCTTGATTACCTTAATTTTGCTGCCGATAAAAAGCGGTTTTTCCGCCCAATTTTAAAGAGTGAATTAGTAATTTTTTACATGGAAATATCTAACATTCAGTCGCTTAAGCGCATCAAATCTCTGGCTTTTGCCGCAATTACCTTCAGCATTGCTGCTTTCTCAAACTTTGCTTCTGCGCAAGGTGAAGGGCTTTTTAAAGCCAAATGTGCCACTTGTCACATGACCCACAAAGCCTCTACCGGTCCAAAATTATCTGGTGTGCGGGCTAAATGGGCAGCAGGTGGAGCCAAAGAAGGTAGTATTTATCAATGGGTAAACAACTGGCAAACTGCAGCTGCCAACGATCCTTATGCCGCTGAGGTATCTAAGGTCATGCCATCTGCTATGTCTGCTTTCCCAGACCTCAAAAAAGAAGACATCGACGCTATCCTCGATTGGGTAGATGCACAGCCTGATCCTGCAGCAGGTGGGGGTACTACTACTGGTGGTCCTACTGGAGGGGAAGGCACTTTGTCTGCAACGCCTGTTGAAGAAGAATCTACCTCTTGGATTTGGCTCATTATGGGCGTTATTTTTGTAGTTGTCATTATGGCTGTTGGTGGCGTACGTCGTCAACTCAAAATTGCTACTTCTGACGACGAAGAAGCCGAAAAAATGACTTACGGTGAAGAATTGCGAACGCTCGCTTGGAAATACCGTTTGCAAGTTGGTTTGGTTTCTTTGGTAGTTGTTATTTCTATCATTGTGGCGCTCTTCCAATCATTGTACTCTATCAATATCATGGAAGGTTACCAGCCATCGCAACCAATTGCCTTCCCGCATGCGCAACACGCAGGCATCAATGGCATTGACTGTAAATACTGTCACAATACCGTTACCAAATCTAAATCAGCTTCTATTCCTTCTGTCAATGTTTGTATGAACTGTCACAAACAAATCGATGGTGCAGGTAAACCTTTCGAAGGTCAAATCAAGAAAATCTACGCTGCCGCAGGTTGGGATAAAGAAGGCATGAAATACACAGGAAAAACAAAACCTATTGTTTGGAACAAAGTTCACGTTTTACCAGAGCACGTTTATTTCAATCACTCTCAGCACGTTGTTGTTGGTGGTTTAGATTGTAAGCAATGTCACGGCGACATGACACAAATGACTGAAACAGCAATGGTTCAGCCAGTAGAAGAGCTCAACAAAATTGAAGGCAACATCAAACTTACACGCAAAACCTTAACCATGGGTTGGTGTATCGAATGTCACGGCAAAAAAGACGTCGCTATCGGAAACGGGAAAAACGCCTACTACGACGAAATTCACCGTCGCCTCAAAAAAGATCCTAAGCTTTACGCACAATACCTCAATAACGATGGTAAAGTAACTGTCAACGAACTTGGCGGTTGGGAATGCGCAAAATGCCACTATTAATTAAGTAATAACCATACTTGTCGAAATAAGACCATGGAAATGTCAAAAAAATATTGG
>JAXITO010000033.1:0-9932 GCA_034680045.1 Crocinitomicaceae bacterium
ACTTGGCCATAGAAAATGAGACGCATTCGTCGTACAAAGAAGTCATTGTCTCCTCCCCAGCTTTTGTCACATTGTTCGCATTCTAGGTCTTCATTTGTCTGAAGTAATCCATTGTAACGTACTTGCATGTATCCTCGCAACTGAATGCTTTCATACCACTTTTTAGAAGGTGCGGGTGCTTTCGCTTTTGTGGTGTCCGCTGGTTGTTGTGCAAAAGAACCGACCGCTAAAAAAAGGCCAATCATTGCCGAATAAAATTTTGTCATTTTTTCTCGCTTTAATTTCGAGGTCAAAATTATATCCTTCACATTGAGTTAACATTCAATTTATTTTCATTTAACTTTTATATAATCTTGTTAATATTTTGATAACATTCAAGCAGTGTTGAGAATGTCATTGAAACAGATCGCCCCTACGGCGCTTCATGCTGCGGAGCGTTATGTTATGTTTACGTTAACAAAACGCTTATTCTTTTGGCAAGCATGAGGATAAACCTACATTTGCTCTATAAAATCAAAAATTATGGCAGGAATTTTAAGTTATTTTTTACCAAAAGACAAGGTGTTCTATTCGTTATTTGAAGACGCCAGTAACAATTTAGAGCTGATCGCTCAGAAACTTCTACAGGTAGTTCATGAGCCTGATTTTAACAAACGTGCAGCATTAATCAACGAAATGCGCGATATCGAGCACCAAAACGATAATATCACCCACGAAATATTCATCGAACTCGGTAAAAACTTCATCACGCCGTTTGACCGCGAAGATATTCACGCGCTTGCATCTGCACTAGACGATATCGCTGATTACATCTATGCTTCAGGTAAGAAAATCAACTTCTACAAAATTGATCCAATCTCTGACCAAGGAATTCAAAAAACGGCGGCTGCCATCAACGATGCCGTAATTGCTGTTAAAGCAGCTGTTATGGAGTTACGCAACCTCAAAAACACACAAAAAATCATTGAGTGTGTCATTAAAATCAACAGCATTGAAAATAATGCTGACAACATTTTTGACATGAGTATTGAGCAATTATTCAACTCTGACGTAGACGCAAAAGAACTTATCAAAAGACGTGAGTTGTACATGGTAATGGAAACTGCTACTGACAAATGTGAAGACGCAGGCAACGTCATCGAGTCTATCGTAGTGAAATACGCATAAGCGATACTATTCATTTTTTAAAGCGAAACAAATGTTTACTTTATTACTCATCGTAATTGGCATCGCCCTGCTTTTTGACTTAGTCAATGGGTTTCACGACGCAGCCAATTCCATTGCAACGGTTGTTTCTACTAAAGTACTCACGCCTTTTCAGGCCGTACTTTGGGCAGCCATGTTTAACGTCATCGCTTTCTGGGTATTCGACATGAGTGTCGGGAATACAGTAGCAAAAACCGTTGATAACAACGCGATCGACCTCTGGGTTATCCTTGCAGGCCTTTTAGCTGCTACTTTCTGGAACCTACTTACATGGTGGCTTGGTATTCCCTCCTCTTCCTCTCACACACTCATTGGTGGTTTTGCGGGTGCAGCAGTTGCACATGCAGGCTTTGGAGTAATTGAAGGTGGTGAAATCCTTAAAGTTGTGTTGTTTATCTTTTTAGCACCGATTATTGGCGGATTCATTGCGTATCTGATTGCTGTGGTCACTATATCAAGATCATTCTGGAAGAAAATGCTCGTCATTTTACTTCTTTCTGGCGTAACAATCGGCGTAATGGAGTACATGATAGAATTTATCGACATGAAACCTATCATGATGTACATCGTCATTGGCATGATCGCTGTGTTTATCTTGGTTTATATCTGGTTTGAAATTGCCTATGGTTCAAAGCGTCCGTCAGCTGTTAAAGAAGCAAACATGCACAAGAAACTTCAGCTTTTATCTTCAGCGGCCTTCTCTTTAGGCCATGGTGGTGCTGACTCCCAAAAAGTAATGGGTATTATTTGTGCGGCGTTGCTAGTTTACGGCAATATGGGTCGCGAAGGGAAATTAGACAAACCCGTTCCGAAAGATCTACAAATCACTGAGCTCATGCAAATTGAATTCAATGATGAAAGTGGCAAAAAACACAAGTTTAAACCTGAAGTTGCTGAGGTTGACGGTGGCATTTACTTCATCGACCATAAATCTGTTATCGATGCAGCAACAGGAACTGCACTTTATTCAGAAGATGGTAATGCAATTACAACCGTTCAAGGTGCCCCTTCATTCAAAGCTATTGACAGCGAAATGCACAAAATAGAAATCTTTACTTTCGGAGATGCACTATGTGATGCAAAAACCAACGACACCATCTTTGTGGATAAAACAATTGATACAACCTATAAATATGCAAGTGTTTTTAGCGAGTATATCGATGGTAGTACTGGAGAATTACGAGAAGGTCATAAAATCAAAACAAAAGTACATTCTGATACCATGCCATTTTGGGTGGCTTTCGGATGTTACCTCATGATTGGCATCGGAACCTTAATGGGTGGCTGGAAAATTGTCAAAACAATGGGAACTAAGATCACCAAGGTGACACCGCTGGAAGGTGTTTGCGCCGAAACCGCAGGGGCTCTCACCCTGTTTACGGTATCTCAGTTTGGAATCCCGGTTTCGACAACCCACACCATTACGGGTTCAATTATTGGCGTTGGCGCCACCAAACGACTCAGCGCAGTGCGTTGGGGTGTAACTATCAATTTACTTTGGGCCTGGATTCTCACCATTCCAGTGAGTGGGTTATTGGCTGCCTTGTTTTACTACATGATCATTTGGTTCAAGTAGAAAAAACCTGAATTTTCGATGAAAAAGGGCGCTTAGGCGCCCTTTTTTAGTAAATATTCATTGGAATTTGCACGATTTTTAAATTTTCTTAACTTTAGGGCAAATCTAAAAAATCAACTATGAAAAAACTTTTACTTACAATCAGTGCAGTTGTGCTTAGCGCCACAACTTACGCACAGGTGATTGCTGCAGGAATCTCTCCTCAGAGTATAGTCGCTAACTACACCCACACATGGGCTGACCCAGCTGATGGTTGGGCCACACCTGACTTCAACATCCCAGGTATATTTGTACAGGACACCCTTATGTTAGCAAATGACGGATTACCAGGACTTAATGCTCAAGGAAACCCTGTATCTGCATCAGGATGTAACGGACTTACTCCTGGTAGTTTAGCTGGTAAAATTGCCGTTGTTTTCAGAGGCGATGGAACTTCCAATGCCAACAGCGGCGCTTGCGAGTTTGGCCTAAAAGCTTTAAATGCTCAGAACGCAGGAGCGGTCGGGGTTATTGTAATTAACCGAAATCCTAACGAAGTAATTGTAATGGGTATAGGTGCTTCAGGAGCTGACGTCACTATTCCAGTAGTCATGATTGACCTTAACGATGGTGCGACACTAACAAGTGCAATGGCAAACGGCCCGGTTGTAATGTTCTTAGGTAACAAAACTGGTCTTTACCCTAACGACGGTGGTATTTCAGGTGCTGCAACTTTATTGCCGCGCCAAGCCATGATTCCATCTCAGTTGGCTCAAAACGGAACTGAATTCAACTTTGACCTTGGTTCACGCGTTTACAACTACGGTAACCAAGCGCAAACAGGAATGTCTTTGAACGCTACCATCACCAACCCTTCAGGTACAACTGTTTACAACAACACAGCTAACGGCATTAGCCTTGCTGCTGGCGATTCACTTGATGTATTTCCTGGTGGTGCTTCTAGCTTACCAAACTTCTCATTGGCTTCTTACCCAGCTGGTACGTATACACTCACTTACACTTTATCATTGAGCGGCGCTGATGACTATGCAGCTGACAACTCGCTTGTAACAACCTTCAAAGTAACAGATTCATTGTTTAGCTACGCACAAGCAGATGCTACAACAGGAGCGCCTAAAGGTGGCAACTACTACCGTCCAGGCACCAACAACCAAACGTATTCAGCTTGTCAAGTAATTGACAACCCCAATGCAAGCCGCTTGAAAGCAAACGGTATTTGGTTCTCTGCAACAACTGCAACTGCTTCAGGTGTTGCTTTAACTGGAGAAGAAATGGCACTTTACCTCTACAAATGGGAAGACGTCTTCACTGACCTCAACGACGCTAACTTGGCATTCAACACTCTTACAGAAGTTGCAAGTGGTTTCTATTATTTCCCTAGTGACCTCCAAGGCGAAACCGTTTATGGCGCCTTTACTACTCCAGTAGCATTAGAAGACAACCAACGTTACCTCGCTTGTGTTCAAACTGTAAACCTCAACCTTTATATGGGTCATGAAAATGGCACCAACCTTACTGGGAACGAGTCTTACTATCTTCAACCAATGGCACCAAACGAAAGCGATGGTACTTGGTATGCAGCTGGTTTTGGTTCTGACCTTCCAAGCTCATTGGCAATTTCAGTTGCTGACAACGACGTAAACGTTGCTGAATTGAACACAGTTGCTGGTAAAGCATTCCCTAACCCAGCTAACGATGTAGTTACAGTTGCGATCGAAGGCGAAGGAACTGCACAATTAACAGTTACTGACGTTGCAGGAAAAGTTGCAATGGCAACTACTTTAAACCTTGCAGCTGGTCAAGACAACGTTAACATCAACACATTGCAGTCTGGTCTTTACATTTTCAACGTTACACTTGAAAACGGTAAAACTGCACAATTCAATGTTGTGAAAAAATAAGTTCAACTCCACTTGAACAGGAAAGGGACGGGCAACCGTCCCTTTTTTATTTGCTATCTTTGTGGTATGTCTAAAGCAACTTATACCGTTACCGCAGCCCTCCCCTACGCCAATGGCCCCCTTCATTTAGGTCATGTTGCAGGGGTGTATTTACCAGCAGATATTTTTGTGCGCTTTTTGCGCATGAATGGCCACGACGTCGCTTTTATATGTGGTGCCGACGAACACGGAGCAGCTATTACACTTCGCGCCAAAAAAGAAGGCTTAAGCCCTAAAGGTATCGTCGATAAATACGACGGCATCATTCGCCAAGCATTTTCAGATTTCAACATCAGTTTTGACATCTTTCACCGCACTTCAAGTGAGCTCCACCACCAAACATCTGCCGACTTCTTTAAACGACTTTATGACCAAGGGCAGTTCACTGAAGAAGTATCCGAACAATATTTTGATGAGGAATACCAACAGTTTTTAGCTGACCGCTACATCACAGGCAATTGTCCAAAATGTCAGAGCGCTGGCGCTTACGGCGATCAATGCGAAAAATGTGGTAGCGACCTGAGCCCAACCGATTTAATCAATCCGATTTCAACGCTTAGCGGCAAAACTCCTGTTCTTAGAACAACCTCTCATTGGTACTTACCAATGAACCAACATGAAACCTGGCTCAAGGAATGGATCCAGGAGGGCATCTTAGACGGCGAACAACAACACAATCCAAAAGAGTGGCGCAACCAAGTCATTGGCCAATGTATGTCCTGGATCAATGGAGGTCTGAGGCCCCGTGCCATGACCCGCGACCTAGACTGGGGTGTTAAAGTACCGCTTCCTGGCGCCGATGGAAAAGTACTTTATGTGTGGCTAGATGCCCCAATTGGCTATATTTCGGCCACCAAACAATGGGCCCTAGACAACGGCAAAGACTGGGAGCAATACTGGCTCAAATCAAAAGCTAAAGACCGTAAGTTAGTCCACTTCATTGGCAAAGACAATATTGTGTTTCACGCAATTATCTTCCCGATCCTGCTCAAAAACCACGGCGATTTTATCCTTCCTGATAACGTGCCTGCCTACGAATTCTTAAACCTAGAAGGTGACAAATTCTCCACATCAAGAAACTGGGCGGTTTGGCTCCATGAATATATTGCTGCCTATCCCGACAAAATAGACGAACTTAAATACGTCTTAAGTGCCATTGCCCCTGAAACCAAAGACGCCGAATTTACTTGGAAAGAATTCCAGACACGCGTCAACTCCGAACTCGCCGACATCATGGGCAACTTCGTGAACCGCACGTTGGTGCTCACCAACAAATACTACGAAGGAAAAGTACCTGCAGCGGGCGTGTATACAACTGAAGACGAACTCATCATTGCTCAAATTAAAGAAATACCAAAACGCATCTCCAAATTAGCTTACGCTTACAAATTGCGCGAAGCCCAAGCAGAAATGATGCAATTTGCACGCATTGGCAATAAATATTTAGCTGACAACGAACCTTGGAAACTGGTCAAGACCGACCCTGCTCGAGTAGAAATCATCATGCATTTAGCCTTGCAAATCACCGCCAACTTGCAAATCGCGTGTCAGCTCTTTTTACCTGCTACCGCAGAGAAACTCTCCAAAATGCTCAACGCCTCTTGGGCTCATTTCTCAGACCTCGGCCGCACCGACCTCCTTGAGGCTGGCCACCAAATAGGAGAGGTTCAAATCTTATTTGCAAAAATCGAAGACACACTCGTAGAAACTGAAATAGCTAAACTCAAGGCTACAGCAGCCCCAACCTCTAAATTCCCACCCATGAAAGACGCCATCGCATTCGACGATTTCACCAAAATGGACCTCCGAATGGGCACCATTTTAAGCGCTCAAAAAGTAGAAAAAGCCGACAAACTTTTACAACTCACCGTAGACACCGGAATAGACCACCGCACCATCGTCTCCGGAATTGCCGAACACTACGCCCCAGAAGACATCATCGGCAAAACTGTACTCGTTCTTTTGAATTTAGAACCGAGAAAAATTCGTGGCATTGAATCTCAGGGCATGATCTTAATGGCTGAAAACGAGGAAGGTAAACTCAGCTTCCTAGCCTCCGAAAAAGAATTTGGCGCAGGGCCATCAGTTCGCTAACATTTTTTTTAGTACTCGTAGTTTGCAGAACCCAAAAAAGTTCGTATCTTTGTAGTCCCAATACGGAAAACAACAAGTTTCAAGATATATTGCGGGGTGGAGCAGTTGGTAGCTCGTCGGGCTCATAACCCGAAGGCCACAGGTTCGAGTCCTGTCCCCGCTACAAGGAAAACCCGAGTCGAAAGATTCGGGTTTTTTTATGCCGTAAACTGAATCAAGCCGAAGGCTTGAATGAAGAATTACGGTATAAAAAAGAGTTGTGAAACAACTCGGTTTTCCTTGTAAAGCCCCTCTCCGAGGTCCATCCGAAATGAAATGGAGGATAGTCCTGTCCCCGCTACTCAGAAAAGCCAGTCAAATTTGACTGGCTTTTTGCATTTCTAGAAGTGTTGAAAGTTTACTTTTAATTTGCTTTTCAAACTTTCCTTTGTCCTTCTTTGCTTCTTGGATGAGCACTTTAATATCAGCTGGAATAGTCAAATATTTGTCAGACCATATATACACTTCAATAAGAATAGGTAATAAATCTATTCCTTTTGAAGTGAGCCTGTATAAATTTTTAGCTTTACTATCTGGATGAGCTGATTTTTCAATGATACCATTTTCTTCCAATTCTTTTAGTCTTGAAGCTAAAATGTTTGTCGCGATTCCTTCTTGCGATTTTAAAAAATCGTTGTAGGTGCACTTATTCTCGAACATTAGGTCTCGAATTATCAAAAGGGACCACTTATCTCCAAAAATATCAAGCGAGCAACTTAATGGACATTCTGACCTTTTCTTATTCATATTGAAAAACAATTCATAACTACTTGCATTTTGAAAGTTGTTTGTATATTTGCACTTGCATTTTGAAAGCAAATTTACAAGAAAAATTATGAAAGGATTCATCGTTAAGGGCTACGGCAAAAAAGAGAAATTACATTTAACTACTTTGGTTGAGCCAACGGTTAATGAAAATGATGTCCTGATACAAGTACATTCAGCTGGAGTGAATCTATTAGACTCCATGATCAAATGGGGAGAGTTCAAGCTTTTCCTACCCTATAAACCACCCTTTACAGCTGGTCATGATCTGGCTGGAATTATAACTCGTGTTGGTTCAAAAGTCAGCACATTGAAGGTTGGCGATGAAGTTTATGCTCGGGCATCAGATTATCGAATTGGATCTTTTGCCGAATATATCTCCATTGATGAAAAAGATGTTGCTTTAAAACCAAAAAATCTCACCATGGATGAAGCTGGGTCAATTCCGTTAGTAGGACTAACCGCTTGGCAAGCATTAGTAGAAATCGGAAAGGTCAAAAAAGGTCAAAAAGTATTTATTCAAGCTGGCTCGGGTGGTGTAGGTACTTTTGCCATTCAATTAGCCAAACATTTGGGAGCTACTGTTGCTACTACAACAAGTGCGAAAAATAGTGAATTGGTCAAAAGTCTTGGTGCCGATATTATAATCGATTACAATACAGAAGATTTTGAAACTAAATTGAATGATTATGATTTGGTATTACATAGTAACAGAGATCCTAAAATCTTGGATAAATCTTTACGAATTTTAAAACCAAATGGACAACTCATTTCGTTAGTCGGTCCACCAACACCCGAATTTGCATTATCAATAGGCTTGCCTTGGTATTTAAAATTTATCACTCGAATCATCAGCTTCAGCGTTAAGAAAAAAGCAAAGAAAACGAACACTAATTTTGTTTTCCTATTTATGAGAGCCGAAGGAAATCAATTAGGCCAAATTACCCAACTTATTGAGGATGGTGTCATAAAACCTGTCATAGACAAAGTGTTTTCTTTCGAGCAAACGAATGAAGCGCTGTCTTATGTTGAAACAGGTCGTTCTAAAGGAAAAGTTGTGATTAATATCAAGTAGCACATACTTCTTAGTTGAATGTCATTTAAGAACCTTCGCTAATTTACTTATTTTGCACTCAATTCAAATTCCTAAAATTCAAAGGAGTTGTTCCTGTTTTTTGTTTAAACAAACGACTGAAATACTGTGGGTATTCAAAACCTAACTCAAAGGCAATCTCACTAACCGATTGGTCTGTATTTAATAAAGTGTTTTTGGCTTGCTCAATTACAGCATGATGAATGTGCTCCTGAGCATTCATGCCAGTTTCTTTTTTGAGTAAATCACCAAGGTAACCTGGAGACAAATGAACAGCATCTGCAAGGCATTTAACTGTCGGCAATCCTTTTTGAAGTGTTTTTGCGGCAAAGTGTTGTCTCAATAGCGTCTCTACTTTCTCTAACACATCCCTATTTGTGGCTTTTCGGGTAATGAACTGTCTTCCATAAAAGCGATTGCAATAATTTAATAAAAGTTCAATGGTTGAAACAATAATCGTCTGACTATAATCATCGATGTTTTCTTTAACTTCCAAATGAATTTTTACAATGCAATCGTAAAGCAACTGCTTTTCTTTTTCAGATAAATGAAGCGCTTCTGCCATCTCATATGAAAAGAAAGAATAGTCCTTCATTTTGGAATTAAGTGAAGTATTTCGAATCAAATCAGGATGAAAAAATAAGCCCCAACCCATTGGATTATCTCGGGGCTCAATTTCATTGTCAATGGTAATCACTTGATTTGGTGCCATACAAATCAAACTTCCTTCATCAAAATCTATCGCTTTTCGACCATAAGTAAGGGCGCTTTTACAATAATTCTTAAACATCACAGAATAAAAATCAGTTGTGATTCGTGTTTCCTCTTCGATA
This sequence comes from Crocinitomicaceae bacterium, assembly GCA_034680045.1. Lineage (GTDB taxonomy): Bacteria > Bacteroidota > Bacteroidia > Flavobacteriales_D > Crocinitomicaceae > UBA952. The sequence continues at coordinate 9,547 of JAXITO010000033.1, forward strand.
TGATCCGTGGTTTTGCTAAAATCCACAACTGCAACCAAAGGATGAAAGTCACTTTCATTTAAAAGACGTGATAGATCAGCAATTGATTTTAAATGAATGAATTGACTCATGCCTTACAATTTGAAAAACTTTTTATTCATGAAAACAATAAAGTTATAGCCAAAAACCTTACTCATGAAATTAAACATCTTGGCATCTTTTCCTGCCATATATCTTAATTTACTTTTCCCATCGGTAGCTGCCTCAAAAATCACTTTCGAAACAATGTTTACTGGTGAAGCGCTTTTAACCATAGTTGGGAAAACCGTCAATATTTTTGTAACAATCGGTTGATATTCTTTGAGGTTTTCATCGTGATTGAAGTCAAACGATCGACCTGCAAAATC
>JAXITO010000034.1:0-9032 GCA_034680045.1 Crocinitomicaceae bacterium
AAAAATGGCAGCTTTATTGGTCATCACATCATGGTTCCAAAAGAAGGTGTTGCGGTGCACATCAATGCATTCAACTTTCCTATTTGGGGCATGCTCGAGAAAATCGCGGTCAATTTAATGGCAGGTGTTCCGGCGGTAGTGAAACCATCAGAGTACACATGTTTCTTGACTGAAGTTATGGTCCGCGACATCATCGACTCCAAAATTTTACCCGAAGGCGCTTTGCAATTGATCTGCGGTTTAGGCCGTGGTATCCTCGACACCGTTACATCTGGCGACACCGTTACTTTTACAGGTAGTGCCGCAACGGGCAAAATCCTGAAAGGCTTGCCTATCATTTCAGACCAAAGCGTGAGTTTCAATTTAGAAGCAGACTCCTTGAATGCAACGATCTTAGGACAAGCTGCTGTTCCAGGCACTGAAGAATTTGATTTATTTGTCAAAGAATGCGTCAAGGAAATCACGATCAAAGCAGGTCAAAAGTGTACAGCTGTTCGCCGAATCATCGTTCCGGAAAACTTACTAGATGAGGTTCAGGGAGCCATTGCAGCACGCTTGGCGACTACCAAAATGGGCGACCCTTCAGCAGAAGGCGTACGCATGGGTGCACTTGCCACTAAAATGCAAGTGGAACGCGTCAGCGCAAGTGTGGCTGAACTAGCCAAAACCCAACAAATTGTTTATGGCAACCTATCTGATTTTGAGGTAATTGGTGCAAATAAAGAAGTGGGAGCCTTTTTCCCACCTGTGTTATTTCGCAATGAAAATCCGTTTACTGCTACTGCGGTTCACGAAATCGAAGCATTTGGCCCAGTTGCGACCATCATGCCGTATAAAGATATGTCTGCTGCTGTTGAATTAGCCAAAATGGGCAAGGGCTCGTTGGTTTCTTCTATCGTCACCCCAGACAACAAAGAGGCAGTTGAATATGTGGTAGGTGCAGCCAGTATGCACGGTCGAATTTTAGTACTGAATAAAGATTGTGCTAAAGAAAGTACCGGCCACGGTTCACCAATGCCGTTACTGACACACGGCGGCCCAGGCCGAGCGGGCGGGGGTGAAGAAATGGGCGGTAAACGCGGTGTTTTACATTATTTACAGCGCACCGCCATACAAGGCCACCCAAGCACCATTACAGCAATTACCCAACAGTTTCAAGTTGGCGCTGAAATGCCAGAGGCGCAGCCGCATGTGTTTAGAAAACATTTTGAAGAGTTGGTCGTGGGCGAAACCGTATTTACGCACAAACACACCGTTACAGACGCCGACATCGTCAATTTTGCCAATGTATCAGGCGACAATTTTTATGCCCACATGGATGCAACTTCTTTGGAAGGAACCATTTTTGAGCGCCGCGTAGCACATGGATATTTCATTTTGTCTAAAGCCGCAGGTTTATTCGTAGACCCGAAGAAAGGTCCGGTACTCCTCAATTACGGTATCGAAGAAGCGCGTTTCACGAAGCCTGTTTATCCAGGTGCCACAATTGGGGTGCGTTTTACTGTTAAAGAAAAGGTCGATCAAGAGAAACGTTCGCCAGAAGACATCGCAAAAGGTATTGTGAAGTTCTTAGTAGATGTTTTCGACGAAACCGGTGAAACTGTCGCACTTGCCACCATTCTAACAATGGTCAAGAAATTACAAGACGCTTAACAAATTCTAATCTTTCTGTTCGGCAAACTCAATCTCGAGTTTGTCTGTGTCGTAGTCGGGCTCTTCGTTGTAGATATCGAAGTAAGGCTCCTGAAACGACTTCACGCTAAATTTACGCTCAAGTGTCAACAACAGCGCTGGAAGAATAATTAGGTTTGTAGCCATCCCGACCATAATGGTAATGGACACCAATAAGCCTAATGCTTTGGTACCGCCAAATTGCGAGAAGACAAACATCAAAAAGCCAAAGAAGAGAATGACGGAGGTATAGAAAATACCTAAGCCGGTTTCACGCAGGGAGTGAAGGATCGCAAAGCGCACATCCCAGGAGTGGAGCTTGAGCTCATTGCGGTATTTTCCTAAGAAAAGAATGGCGTTGTCTACGGTAATCCCCAGTGCAATACCAAAGACCAAAATGGTAGATGGCTTGAGTGGAATCTGAAAATACCCCATAATGCCCGCAGTAAAGAGCAACGGAATGATATTCGGAATCATGGATACGAAAATGATGCGCATGGATCGGAACAAAAAGGCCATCATGATCGCAATAGAAATCACGGCAAAAATGAGACTTTGCAAGAGGTTTATAAACAGGTATTTTGTCCCTTCCGTCTGGACTACTTTGATGCCCGTAAATATCAAGTCGTATTTTTCGGCGTCGATAGCCGTTCTTAAGTTTTTATTGAATTGCGCAGTTCCAGCGTAGGATTTGATTTTTTCAGGGTCCATGTCCAAAGCCATTTGCTTTTGGTCATTGCCTTTTGTTACCAATGCAGTAAGGTTATTGAAGACACCTGTGTGTTCATAGATGATGCTATCTAACGCAGCTGTATTTCCTTTTGTAATTTTAGTATAGAGTCGGTCGAGTGTTTTTTGATCTGGGTTGAGGATTTCGTTGGATTTGATTTTAAGAGCATCCAAGGCTGGCCCAACTTTATCGACATTGAGGTCTTTCATTTGCATGCGGATGCGCAGCGTTGTTTTGCTGGTGTCAACAAGATTTTTCAAAGAAATAGAACCACCGTTCAGACTACTTAAGTCGAGTTTGTCAATGTACTTTTTGAGGCGGAGTTTGTCTCGGTTAGAAATCAGGGTGTATTTGCTTGGGTCTCCGCCGTGGTAAGCCATGTTAATGGACTTGATCAGGTCGACATAAGATATGCTTTTAGAAAAGAGCGTGTCTTTGGCAAAAGTGCTTTGTATTTCCTCCACCTTACGCATGGTTTCGGCATTGAATAAGCGGCCCTTTTCTTTATAGTTAACGGTTATTTCAAAAGGAATAGAACCGCCAAAATTGCGCTCCACGAATTTGAGGTCTTGTAGAATAGGATCGTCTGGAGGGAGGTCGCTGGTGACATTACCTGTAGAAATGATTTTAGTCATGCCGTAGAGACTAAAGATGACCAATAAAACAGAGGACACATATACCCAAGGACGGTATTTGGTCACAATTTTGACGATGATTTCAATAAAACCTTGCGAATAGACACGGCTGAGGTGCTTGAGATGGCGAGGTTTAGGTGGTTTGGCAAAAGACGCAAAAATTGGAATGATAGCTAAAGAAAGCACAAACACCATCATGATGTTCCAACTCGAAATAATCCCAAACTGCCCAAGTTTATCAGAACTTGTAAAAGTCACAAAACCAACTGCGGTGGTGAGGTTTGTTAAAAAGGTAATAGAACCAATGCGTTTGACCATCACAAACAAGGCCCGCATTTTGTTTTCGAGCTGGACGTATTCCTGATGGTACCTGGTAATGAGAAAGACGCAGTTCGGAACGCCAATCACAATTAAGAGTGGTGGAATGAGCGCCATGATGATAGAGAGCTCATAACCCATAAATGCAATACTACCAAGCGCCCAAATAACAGAAATAAAGACCACAATGTTACAGAGCAAGACCACATAAAGCGATCTGAAAAAGATAAATAATAGAAGTGAAGAAGCAAAGATGGATAACCCAAGGAAAATGTACATCTCGGCGACGATGCGCTTTGCTACAACCACACGAATGTGCGGCAAGCCGGCAAAGTAAACCTTTCCAAAATGTTTTTCATAGGCATTGGCGAGTTCTTCTATTTTGAGAACAACACCAGATTTTTTAGGGTTGGAGAGTACTTTTTCATCGATGCCAATCATTAACAACGATACGTTACTGGTGTCGTTGTACAGCAAGCCTCGGTAAATTGGATTCTTGCGGATTTCGCTGCGAACAGCTTCTATAGACTTATCTCTAAAAGTAGTATCTGAAAAAATGCGGTGGATTTCAAATTCATTTTTTTTGATGTTGTTGGTCATCCCAAAGAGAGTTGCTTCAGAAACAACGTTGTCTACTCCTTTGATTTTTAGAATTTGGTAACCTAGTTCGCGCCATTTTTTGAAGTTGGTTTCAGTATAAAGGGAGTCGGTTTGAACGGCAATGACGAGTGTAGATCCATCTTCTCCAAATTGTAATTTGAAGTTTTCGTAGTCCATTTGAATGGGGTCGTCTTTGGGCAAGGTGTTGCCCACACGGTTGTCTACCTTGAGTGAGGTGACAGCATAGTAACCAAAAAATACGGTTATAAGGGCGATAATGGCCAGTATAAACAAGCGATTCCGTAATATAAAACTGGCTATCCTACTCCACATGCGACTAAATGTACAAAAAATTGAGGCGTGAAGTTACGAATTATTGTCTAATTGACCCTAATTAAACAAGTCTCAGGGCTTTTACAGGTTTAAAGCTTCATTTTTACGCCAAGGGTAATGGCTCTTGGTATTTGGAACTACCTACAATGTGGTATTTTAAAAGGTTGGTCGATAAAAATAAATAGCTTTGTCCACCGAAATCGAATAATAGAAAGCAAATGCCCGAAATAGTGCTGTATGGTTTTTTAACAGGAATGGTCATGAGTATCATGCTCGGCACGGTCTTCTTTGCTTTGGTGCAAAACAGCATAGACCATGGCTTTAAAACCGGCGTCTTCATCTCAATTGGTGTGATTACTTCGGATATTTTGTTGATTTCCTTGAGCTGGTTCAATGCAGAATTGATACCGGAAGGGAGCACCACAGATTGGGTTGTTCGGCTTTGCGGCGCCACCTTTTTGCTTTTTTACGGGTTTTCCAATCTATTCAAAAAAGAAAATGTAGCCTACCCGAAAACCGAGAAAAAGCAAGTTGTTAAATTCGTTTCAATGGGTTTTTTGCTCAATGTGCTTAATCCGGGTAATTATATCGGATGGTTGGCAATTACGACTCAACTTCAAACCGTTGCAAAGTATAGTTTGTCTGAGGCTGTATTTTATTTTGTTGGTGCCTTGAGTGCGATTTTTAGCATGGAATGCCTCATCTCATGGGGAGCTTCCTTCTTAAAACCATACATCACTGCGGGCTTTTTACGCCTGGTAAATAGATTCGTTGGCGTCTTATTTATTGGTTTTGCAATAGCTTTATTCTTTTACTAAGAACCTGGCCAAATTTCCTTTCAAAAGAAACGTTTCAGCGAAGGATTTCAGTTCGTCGAATTCTTTTTGCGCGTTTTCATCGCCTTCTAATACCTGAGGGTTTGTGATCAAATTTTGGTAATCCAACAATTGCAGCGCTTGTACATTGCCGTTGGTGATTTGGGCATAATTGTAAAACAATTTAGCTTGAAGGTCAGTTAATACCACTTTGCCTTCGATTTTAGAGAGTTCAAATTTCAGTAGCAAAGGCAACTTGCACCATTTATGAATGTCGTAGGCTATAAAATCGCCCTGAGAGTAAATAATAGTGCTTTGTTTGGCTAGTCCGGTAAATGGATCTTTAATATCCAAAAATTCGATGGGTTGAGCATTATGCGGATGGCCGCCAAGCACCAGGTCAATACCGGTTTCTTTGCAAATTTGGTGCATGTTGTCTACAATCACTTTAGACGGATACGGCTGATACGCGCAACCCATATGTAGGAAGGCCACCAAAAATTCAGCCCCTCTTTCTCGGGCTTGTTTGGCTTGTTCTACTATTAAAGAAATGTCCGGATTGGTTTCGTTGAGGTTCAGGTGATTTGCTAAGTAAGATTTACCAAGTGGGCAAACCAATGCATTTAACGAAAATGTGTAGGATAAAAAACCGACTTTGATCTCGTTTTTTTCTAGGATCGGAAATAGGTCGCGCTCTTCAGTAGACCTCGCCGTTCCAACGTGTGCGATATGTTGAGTGTCTAAAAATTGTAGCGTTTCAAGCACACCTGCTTCGCCCTGATCCAAAGAATGGTTATTGGCTGTTGAGAGCACATCAAAACCCTTGTATTTGCCAAACCCAGAAAAAACGCTAAACATGTCTTCGTTGGCGTTGAAGTACATATTGCTCAGCATGACTTCCGGCACATACGATGCTGTTTTTTTTGGATGTAGCGGCGTTTCGAGATTACCTACTACTAAATCTGCATTAAAGAAAAAGTCACCACTTTCCTGCCATAGTTTTTGACATTGAGTAGAAGTGATACAGAAGTAGGGCATGAGGTCGCCGCCCGAGCTAAGGGTAAGTTTAGGCGTATCCGCATTTGTCTGAGGCGGTTCAAAACGCGCTGCTTGATCTTGAAAATGCTGCTCAAGACCCGCGCCTTTCTCGGCATGAAGGATGGCCCTGAAATAATATTTATACCCAAAATAAAGTTGTTGCTTTCGCGTCATTTTGCGCGGGTCTTCATGATGGCCTTCCAAGGGCTGCTCCCAATCTTGTCCGCCTAGTACCTTGCGCATTTTATAAAGCAAGCGCACCAAGCCAACTAAAAACTTCCCCTTTAAGGAAATGGGCCGAACGGGGTTGTAGTGTTTTGGGTCAAGCATGAACGCGGTTAATTTTTAAGGCAACGCACAGAAAAACCAACAGTGCGATATGATGAACCAAAAAGCGGATTGAATTGATTTTTGCGCAAATGAAAAGCATTGGCGCTGTAGCCATTGGTTGTGTCCTTGCTCCAAAAACTGGCGTATTCATCTATATTGGAAAAACCTCCACTTTCTTTGCGATAGCCCGAGCCATACGCATGAAATTTTAAGACATCGGCATCTGGGTACGCACCAATAAACGACGAATGCTGTAAGGCCATCGCGTCTAAATCTTGTTTTTGGAGCGCAGCTTTTAAATCTTGCCAATCAGAATCAGCAGCCATATGCCAACCTTTTGGTGCCAAACCTCTAGGGTCGTTCACGGCATACCAATTATAGAGTTTGCCGAATTTTTCACCCAGTTTTGGATTGTTGTTGTAATAACACCACGCCGGTGTACCTGTGCCGCCTGCTTTTTTCCATTCTTCAGCAGTTTTGGCTTGCTTGATGGCGTCTCCATTTTTAAAATGTGGCTCGTTCAAGTTTTGATTCATCCAGGTTTGCTCCCCAATAAGGCAAGTGCCATAGGCCTGGCTTGGTTCTACTTCTTTGTAGATGATGGGGGTTTTATGTATGTTTCTTGCTTCAGTAGTTGAGTTACGGCAAGCCACCAAGAAAAAACTGGAAATCAGTAGACATGTAATTGTTCTCATCCTAAAAATAAACAAATTTGTCTCATGTCTATAAGTCTTGAAATGTAAAAAACGGGTCGTTTCTTACTTGGAAATGATTTGCATCTAACAACTTGTCACTAACTCTTTGAGCCACGAATGCAACTATTTTGGGTAGTAGAAGAAGTTTCAGCGAATCAATACTCACCATTTAATCTATAATTTCACTTCCAAAGTTTTGTTATTTGTTCCCAGATTACATACAATAAATAGAAGGCGGCTATAATACCTATTAAAAGAAATATTAGGGGTATAAAATCTTTAAATGTCAATTGTTCATTTCGGTCTAATTTCGTCAGAAGAACTACCAAACCTTGTATGACTTTATATCTTGAATACATATTTAAATTCTAGTAATTCACCTCGAATTTAAATTTGGAATCCTCTCTCCCAAGTTTGTCTATAACATAGACATAAAATTCCCCTTCTATTTTTTCAGGTATTGTTACAGTGGTATAATTCCACCAATAATTGCTTCCTGTTGACGGAACTTGTGGAATATCACTATCAAGTTCTTGTCTCAAAATCTCATTATTATCGGTAGAGTCTTTTATTATTGTAAACATATCTGTATTTGCAGCATCTATGGTCAGTCGGGTAATGTACAATGAAATTGCACCCCCGCCCGCTAAGGTTTCGTATGATTTGATAGTGCTCTCTTTTTTCTCGGGTGACCACATTTGATTATTGGCCATATTTTCAACCTCTGCCAATAATTGTGTTATAGTTTCATAGCCAATATTAGTTGCGCCAGCTATATCATTTTTACCCTCAATACGAGTAATTCGGTTTCCATTAATAGTTTTCTCTTTTCCAATAGCCCAAGTGGGCTTAGATAAATTGGGGTCAATCTGACTAAAAATAGAAAGAGAAACAAATATAAATGCGGTCGAAATGAGAATTTTCATTGTTGGACTTTTTTCGAAGATAAGACTTATTTTTTGCTATTTTAGATAAAATGTAATTAATCACATTATGAAAACACGATTTCAAAGATTATCCTTCGCAGTAGGTTTGTCGTTAATTATTGGAGCAGCGGCTGGTGAAATATCCCAAAAAGAATATTGCATTTATGACGGTGAAAAGTATGGCTGTAACTATATGAAAGCAGAAATTAAATCTGATGAGGCGATAAAAATAACTGAATACAATACAGCATTTGGTATTGCAACAACATTTGCAGTATTTGGGCTATGCCTAATGATTAATGCTTTCGTAAAAGAAGAAAAAAAGTAACACTTAACGTTAAAGTAAAGTTTTTATGGCTTTGATGATTCCATTGCCGTTGATTGCCTTCATCTTATTTATTTTCGGCAAGATTTTTAGAAGAACAAGACGCAATTCATTTGATATGTACTTTGATTGGGTTTCTTCATATTTCGTATTAATGTTGTTTTCTACTATTGCCTTAATTATTCTTGGAATGGTTGTATCAGTTTTATGTTTTTATTTGATAGGAATGAAAATCAAAATTAGTGGCGAAGACTATATTTTATTTTCTTACGTGTTTGGCGGAATTGTTAACCTTAAAATTTTACATAAAATCACAAAAGGATCTTCTGAAGAAACAGATATGGACAGGCTTCCAAAAAGAATTTGGTTTTAGGTTATTAAGCCCCAAATTTCAATTTCCCAAGAAAAATCGGATAATTTATCGGATAATTTTAAAACAAAAAACCCTCAATTCATTCAGAATCAAGGGTTAATTTCACAATAATTGTACTCGAGGCGGGACTTGAACCCGCACGGGCAAATGCCCACAGGATTTTAAGTCCGGCGTGTCTACCGATTCCACCACTCGAGCTCAAAAGAGCGAGAAACGGGATTCGAACCCGCGACCCCGACCTTG
>JAXITO010000035.1:0-8464 GCA_034680045.1 Crocinitomicaceae bacterium
CATCCTGAGCCAGGATCAAACTCTCCGTTGTATAATAACTTCGAATTTTAAGAGCTCGAGTATGTTTGTTTTTATTCTTAAAAACGCTGTTTCCTTATTTCTCAATACTTCAAAGAACTTGTCTTATGTTATCAGTAAGAAATCCCGTTCTTACTCATCTTACGCTTTCAATCTTCCCGTTTGTGCTAGACCGTTGTCTCAATTGCGGGGTGCAAAGATATGTACTCTTTTTGGTTCTGCAATGCTTTTTTGAAAGAAATTTTAAAAAATTATTTTCGCGAAAGCACAGTTGTCTAACGATCAAGTATTTGAAAGGTTTCATTTTTTTCATCTTTTTTGTGGAAACCCTGTATTTTCGGCATCTTTGCAATGTATGGTACTTGGTAGAAGGGCTTATTTAAAATCTTTAAATGACGAACAATTGATTGGCGTCTATAGAGAAAAGCAGTGGTCGGCTTGTATAGATGAGCTATACCGTCGTTATGGACACCTTGTATATGGCGTTCAACTGAAGTATACCAAACACACTATGGACGCCGAGGACCTCACCATGGAATGTTTTGCCAAACTGCCAGCTTTATTATTGCAACACGACATCGCATTCTTTAAAGGTTGGTTGTTTACAGTGGCCCGAAATCTCGCGCTTACATTCTTAAGGAAGAATAAAACAGGCATCATAGATCAATTAGACGAACAAAAGCAAGGCCTGGTCATTGAGGAAGATACAATCGACATCGAAAAAGAACTCAGCGTGCTTGAATGGGCGCTGCCACAACTAAAAGAACATCAGAAAACTTGTATCGTACTTTTCTATCTAGAGCAAAAGAGCTACGAACAAATTATGGCGCAAACGGGCTACACTTTTAATGAGGTCAAAAGTTATGTGCAAAATGGCAAGCGAAAACTTAAAGTGCTGATGGAACAAAAAGAAAAATATGAAAGCAAATAGAGCGCTCTTTAAGAAATACCTCCGCACCTCTGATCAACAGACCAAATATCAGACGGAAAAGATATTGACGGATGACGACTTTGCAATGGAAGCCCTTGAAGGATTCCAAGGTCAAAAAAATGCTTGGCAACGTTTTGAAGCTTTTGATCGAAAATATCATCAAAAGAAGCGTAGGCAAAACATGAGTTTGTTAGGGCTTGCACTTATCATTTCTATAATAGTAGGATGGAATATGATTCCTACGACACCTGACAGCAAGCCGAGCAGCAAGGAAAGAGCACTAGCTAAAGCGCCTTCTATTAAAATACATCAAAAGGAAGACATCAATCAAATGAAATCAGCTGCAGCTGCCGTACAGATTTCTGCGCAACAAGTGCTGATGGAATTGAATACAACTGCTGGTGAAACAACCCAAAGACTAGAGCCTCTGGAACGCATACAGCAAATACCTGCACAACATATCGAATTCAATACGAAAAAAGGACAACGTCTGGCATTAAAAATGGGTCGAGAGCTATACATCAAAAATTTTAAAGTAATTGACTACCGTTATTATAGGGATGGGGATAAAGATCAACGTCAATCTTTTTCAGAGGATGAGCTTGGTCAACAAACTTTGAAGGTTCCGTATATGAATCTTCTCAATAAGTCAATCGTAGATTTTTCTAAAGAAGATTATAAACTTGCCCTATTGCATTTTGATGAAATCCTTGATTCTTACCCTGACGACGCCAACGCGCTTTTTTATGGTGCCATGTGTTTATACAACCTCCAAGAATATGGACAAGCTGAAGGACGTTTTGTTAAGCTGCAAAATATACCTTACGCTAATTTCAGAGAGGAAGGAAATTGGTACCTACTGCATGTTTATCAGCAGACAAAAAAAGAGGCCGCATTTAGCAGCCTCAGAAATTCAATAATTGAAGAAAAAGGATTCTACGCCCAAAAGGCAGAAAACCTCAGATTACATTAATGTTGTATACTAATTGGGGCTGAATACGCTTTGTTGCCGACAAAGAAATGCACGACATACATGCCATTAGGTAGGTGCTGTGGAAGTGATACCCATTCTTTGTTCTTTCCGACTTGAGTAGCTCCGAGTTTTTTAGCGTAAACCGATTTACCCTGTAGATCTACTAAATTCAATGAAGTTGGTACTATAGATAAAGTGGCAAACGAAACAAGGATTGCTTCTTTTTCAGGAGAATACCCCACATTAAAGTTATTTTCTTGAACGGACTCGTCTATACTTGCGTCGTCATTCAAGAAAACATGCTGCGACAAGTAAATGAGATCGCCGTTGTCGTTGTTGTTGTTATTGGCTTTGTTGGTGGCTACATAAAACGTGACCGCGCCTTCGGAAGTGGCTGGCGCAACCCAGGTCCAGTTCCAGACTTGCGTGGCCGATGTATTGGAAGTGCTTTTGTGCGTAGCATATTTGCGCTGCCCTCCACTGATGGTTGCTGTTTTCAATTGCGTGTTGGCACCAGCTACAAAATTACCTGCCATGGCATTTGCGCCATTGAGCGCTGTTACTTGAAAACCTTTCTTTGCAGGATTACTCGCCATAGAAAGATTAACTGTGTAAGTGGCGCCAGGTGTATATTGTGTCGTTCCCATTCCAAGATCATTGTTGAGAATGAGTAAGTTTTCAGTGCTGCCATCTTGCGTAGCGCCACTGTGGCAACTTGTGCAATTTTGCTCGCCTGGAGCGCCTGTTTTACCTCCAGCAGGACCATTGTTGTCTAACGGCGCTGCTTGAAATCCTTGTGAGTCTAAATTTCGAAAGGAGAAGTTACCTAAAGTAAGTGCAATAAGAGTAAGGGGTAAAAGTACTTTTTTCATAGTTTGTTGATTTTAGTTATCCTGCTTGCCTTGGTTGATCCAGCAGTTGATTTTTTGAATGAGAGAGTCTGGCAAGGCTGGCCCGCCGATGGGCATCAATTGATAGCCATTGGCTTTAACCGAACCTAAAAGTGCATTGGAATTGGCAGAAATAGAGGTGTAAGTGCTAAAGTCATAACCGCCAGATGCATTTCCTTGGTCGTGGCAACCGATGCAATTTGCTTGTATGATGGGCATGATGTCGTTCGAAAAAGAAATCGTGTCATTGCATTGCGCAGCTATGGGCGTCACCTTTTCACGGGTGCAAGAAAAAAGTGCAATAGAACAAGAGGAAAAGGTAATTAAACCTACGATGAATAAAACTGTTATTTTCATATTGTAATTATTTGCCCTGGGCAGGGATTTCAAAATTGACTTTCATGATATCAGGAACAGCCGTGCTCTTTTTACCAACTTTAAAATCGATGCGGTTGACATTAAAGGTTCCTTTAAAGGTGATTTTACTCCCTGCTTTAGAGTAATTAGCAGGCACAGTAACCGTTTTGGTGATGCCTTTGATGGTCAGATTTCCTGTTATGTTGTATAAGTTGCCTTCCTTTTTATCCACCTTCGTAGACTTGAATTTGGCAAATGGGTGTTTAGCTGAATCAAACCATTCTGGCGTTTGCGCTTTTTTGGTCATCATGCCGTTGCCGGTTGAGATAGAACGCACATCGATTTTGAAATCGAAGCTGGAGTTAGCGAGGTCTTTTTCATCGAAATCAATTTGACCTTCCATAATTTTAAAGGAACCTGAGGGGTCTTTGCTTTTGAATTCGATAGAGAAATCTTTGGTGACTTCATAATGTTCTAATGCAACAATTGTGAAGGCTGTTAGGCCAATTAGGACTAGCAAAGCGAGGAGGTAATTTTTTGTTTTCATGGTGTTTTTTTTTGTGGGGCTTATTCAATCACAAATTTCCTGCCAACGGTGAAGCCAAGTCTGAATTGGCCGTCTTGCCATTGTTCTGTAGTGTAAGGGATGAATTGTGTTTCGCCGATACCGCCCGAGTTTGTGATATTTATGGTGAAGTTGTGGCCGAAGGTGAACCATTCGAGGGCAATAGCACCGCTGTTGGTGAAGCCAGTTTGACGCGTTTGGCTGCCGTTGAAACAATGGTAGTACTCGCCAATTAAGGCAAAACGAGAAGTGAGGCGGATGCGACCTGAAACACCCAAGGCAAAAAGTTCGTTGGCGTCGGTATTGGCTACGTAGTTGCGATGCACAAGTGTAGGTGAAAGCTGCAAAGCACCGCGGTCTGAAAAATGATGTGAAATATTGACTTGCGCAAAATAGTTTAGTCTATGTACAGCCTTTGGAAAATGGGTCACTAAGCCTTCGTCTGCTGAAGCTGTCATGTAAGTGAAGCTTGATCCCGCCACAGCGGTAATGCTAATTGGCGATTTTTTAGGATCCTGACTTATCACTTTATATTTGACAAAACCATCTACCAAAGAACGATAAGGAGCGCCGGTGCCTTTAGAACGGCCAAAACCAACCATCAACTGATCTGTGACGCCATATTCAAGTGCAATGCGCATATCTGATAGGTTGTCAAAACCAAACATGTTTTGAATGCCGCCATTGACGCCCGCGATGTCGCCAAAACGATGCTCGATGCGAAATTCGTAGGTGCCTTTAGTAAGGGTTTCTACTGAATGGCCGTTGATGACACGAGTGGAGGAAAAAGTGCTGATAGGTTCGCTGTATTCTTCTTCAGTAGGAGTAGTTGACGCTGTTGGTTCTTGCGCAAAGAAGGATAATGGAAGAATGAATATTAGAGGAAAAATTTGGAAGATTTTCATTTGTAAAGTATTGAACCATTTGTAAGACGCAAAGTTCTCCAAAAAGTTGGGTGTTTTTACAAAACACAATGAAAATTGCAAAAACTATCTTTTTTTACGTTTGTCAGCAAGCCATTTCGGCACAACCGCTTCTTGTCCTTGAGGTGTATCTAGCAGTTTTTCGAGGAGGTCGGGGCGTTTGGCTTTTTGCAAGCGCTGACGGATCCAGTCTTTGTTCTCTTTCTTGTACCAAAAGAAATAGCGGTTTTGATTGAGTTTTTCTTCTTTCGTCTTGACTGTATTGACCGGCTTTAAAGTGTAAGGATGCACACCAGTGTAGTAAATAACCTCAGCGACGGTCATGGGTGTTGGCGTAAAATCTTGAACTTGCTCTAACTGAAAGCCCATGTCTTTGGTTTCGGCAGCAAGGTTGGCCATATCGATTTCTTCACAACCTGGGTGAGAAGAAATAAAATAAGGAATGAGTTGTTGTTTGAGGCCATGTTTAGCAGACAATCGGTCGTATTTTTCCTTGAACTTATGGAAATACTGAAACGAAGGCTTGCGCATCACTTTGAGTGTGGCGTCGGAAGTGTGTTCAGGCGCAACTTTCAAGCGGCCCGACACGTGACGGGTAATGACTTGCTCGATGTATTCGTCGTGGTTGCCGTCTTCGTTGTTTTTATTGAAGTCGTCTACCAGAAGATCGTAGCGGATACCCGAACCTACAAATGCTTTTTTGACCCCAGGGAATTTGTCTATTTTGCGATAGAGGTCGGTCATTTGTTTGTGCGAGGTGTCGAGGTTGTGACAAATGACAGGATGAATACAACTTGGCGAAACGCACTTGGCACAAATGGCTTCGTCTTTGCCTTTCATGCGGTACATATTGGCTGAAGGGCCACCGATGTCTGATAAATACCCTTTGAACTCCGGGTGTTTGGTCAGTTCTTCTACTTCTTTCAAAATAGACTTTTCACTGCGCGAGGCAATGAACTTACCTTGGTGGGCAGAAATGGTACAAAAACTACAGCCTCCAAAACAACCTCGGTGTGTATTGACCGAGAATTTGATCATGTCGTAGGCGGGTATGGCACCGCGTTTTTTGTATTTGGGATGCGGAAGTCTGGTGTAAGGTAAGTCGTAGGAGCCGTCCATTTCCTTTTCGGTCATGGTTTTAAACGGCGGATTAATCACCAGCGTTTGGCTGCCCACTTGTTGAGTGATGCGGTTAGCGGCCCATTTATTAGACTCTACTTCTACAATTTTGAAATTGGCAGCATATTTAAGTTTGTCTTGCAGGCAGACTTCATGGCTGGCTAATTCGACCGTTTCCCAATTTTTATTTTTAGGGAGTTCTAATTCAGCATTTTGCAAGAATGCTACTTGGTTGATGGTTTTAGCTTGTTCAAATGGAACCCCTCTTTTGAGCAAGCGCAATAGTGTTCTGAGCGGTTGTTCGCCCATGCCGTATACCAATAAATCAGCTCTGGCATCCACGAGAATGGAGGGCATGAGTTGGTCTTTCCAGTAGTCGTAGTGGGTAACCCGACGCAAAGAAGCTTCTATGCCGCCGAGCAAAACCGGAACGTCTGGATATATGTCTTTGAGAATATTGCTATAAACAATACTTGCGTAGTCTGGACGGAAGCCTGCTTGCCCACCGGGTGTGTAGGCATCGGTAGAACGCAGGCGTTTGTTGGCGGTGTAGTGATTGACCATGGAGTCCATGCAGCCAGCTGTTACACCAAAGAAATACTTTGGTTTACCTAGCTTTTTGAAATCACGGAGGTCGTCTTGCCAATTGGGCTGAGCCACAATTCCAATTCGAAAACCTTCACTTTCTATAATGCGGCCTATCACGGCCGTACCGAAACTAGGATGGTCAACATAGGCATCGCCGGAAATGAGGATGACATCAAAGGCATCCCAGCCTCTTTTTTCTGCTTCTTTTAAGGATAATGGTAGCCAATCGGAAATCGGACGCTCTGGGTTCATGTTACAAAGATACACCAAGAACAATGCGTCCTGAATTTTGTTGTAATTTTGTCAAAGAAATCTATCAATATTCACTTAAAAACAAGATCAAAATGGCTTTTGAACTTCCAACACTACCTTATGCTTACACTGCGCTTGAGCCGCACATCGATGCGCGCACAATGGAAATCCACCACAGCAAGCACCACCAAGCATACACAACTAACCTTAACAATGCAATTGCCGGAACAGACATGGAAAATATGCCCATTGAGGATATTTTAAAAGTTTGTAAAGACAAACCAGCTGTGCGCAACAACGGCGGTGGTTTCTGGAACCACAACCTTTTTTGGGAAATCATGGCACCAAATGCAGGTGGCAACCCTAGTGGTGAACTCGCAGCAGCCATCGACAGCACTTTTGGTTCTTACGAAGCATTCAAAGACGAATTCGCGAAAGCAGCAACCACACGTTTTGGTTCAGGCTGGGCTTGGCTGTGTGTAACGAACGGTGCGCTCGAAATTTGCTCTACTGCCAACCAAGACAACCCGCTCATGGGCGAAGGCTGCAACGGAACACCAATTCTATGCCTAGACGTTTGGGAACACGCTTACTACCTCAACTACCAAAACCGTCGTCCAGACTACATCAACGCTTTCTTTAACGTCATCAACTGGGAAGTTGTTGCCGCTAAATTTGCTGCTGCAAAGTAAGGAGCTAATTACTTTATATATAAAAAGGGCGGCCATAGGCCGCCCTTTTTGATATGCGTATCTTCCGGTTATTTAAAAATTCACTTGTGCTTGAATTCTCAATAAATTACCGCGCTGAAAATTTGTTGGGTTGACAGCATCTTCAAAACGACGAGCCGACATGGTATACATGACCACTAGTTCAAAGTTTTTGTTTGGCTGCCACTCCGCACCAACTTCTAACTCTTTAACCTCATAGCTGCGTGCGTCGAGTTCATGTTTTTTGCCGCCATCATAATATTGAAATCTAGAGAAAGGGATTAACGTTTGACCATTGAAATCTAATTTATAACTCGCTGTAATAAATCCTCCTTTTAACGGAGCTTCAATGATTGAGTTGGTAAACTTGTCATACTCTGGTCCGCGACCAATATTGTACTCCGCCAAAATTCCAAAAGGTTTTGGATACAAGACAAATGTTGCTCCTACGCGCTCATCATTGTAAAGTTTATCAGTGTAAGTATCTACCCCTGAAGTTGTAGATAAAAGCGTGAATTGTCCTTTGTAGGCCTGCACTCCTGCTTCAATCACTTGATTTTTGAATTGAAAAGGATAAGAAGCACGTGCCACAATGTGTTTGTTTGCATTTAATTCAGGGCGGTTAGCCGTTTGTCCGTTATACACACCGATACCCAACACGCCGTAATCTCCAGATCCTTTCAAGCCTTCACTCACCAAAGACGAGAACAACTTGCGCGTTTTGGCAGGTGCCCAGTAAAAGAACACACCGAGGTCGCGTTCGTTGGTAACAGCACTATTCATGGCGTCTGCACGATCTAGTGGCAAACGATTTTGGGAAGATTGCATGTTTTCAAAACCGTAAGGCACTTTAGACTGGCCAATGCGGAAACGAAATTCATTCTTTTGATCAAGACCTATGTCAAAATAAGCATCGCGCAACTGACCAAAATGCATCGCACTTGACGATGGCGCACTAGCAAAATCTGGCTGAATATAAAAATACACTCTAGGGCTCACTTGGCCATAGAAAATGAGACGCATTCGTCGTACAAAGAAGTCATTGTCTCCTCCCCAGCTTTTGTCACATTGTTCGCATTCTAGGTCTTCATTTGTCTGAAGTAATCCATTGTAACGTACTTGCATGTATCCTCGCAAC
>JAXITO010000036.1:0-7847 GCA_034680045.1 Crocinitomicaceae bacterium
CTCCGTTAAGTTCAAGCTTTGTATCTTTGTGCTTTCTATAAGCAAACATGGACTACACTTTCAACGCAATCGAAGCCAAATGGCGTCAAATTTGGCAAGAACGCAACACATATAAGGTCAGCGAAGACAGCTCCAAACCTAAATTTTATGTTTTGGACATGTTCCCATACCCATCTGGGGCAGGCTTGCATGTTGGGCATCCACTCGGATACATCGCTTCGGATATTTTTGCGCGTTACAAGCGTTTGAAAGGATTTAACGTCTTGCACCCGATGGGTTACGACTCCTTTGGTCTGCCTGCTGAACAATACGCCATTCAAACGGGCCAGCATCCGGCCATTACCACTAAAGAAAATATTGCGCGCTACCGCCAACAACTAGACCTCATGGGTTTCAGCTTCGATTGGGACCGCGAAGTGCGCACCTCAGATCCATCTTATTACAAATGGACCCAGTGGATCTTTAAGCAATTATTTGACGCTTATTACGACCTTACTTTAGACAAAGCTACACCTATTGCTTCGCTCATTCGTGCTTTTGAGCAAGAAGGAAATATCAACACCAACGCTGTTCACGATTGCGAACAACGCTTTGATGCCGCTGCTTGGGCTGCTTTTTCACCAGAAGCCAAAGAAGCTGTTTTACAACAATACCGCATGGCTTACTTGGCCGAAAGTTGGGTCAATTGGTGCCCTGCTCTAGGAACCGTATTAGCTAATGACGAAATTGTCAATGGCGTTTCAGAGCGCGGTGGGCATCCGGTAGAGCAAAAACGCATGATGCAGTGGTCTATGCGCATCAAGGCCTACGCAGAGCGCTTGTTAGAGGGGCTCGATCGCATCGACTGGACCGACGCACTCAAAGAACAACAACGCAACTGGATAGGCAAGTCTAAGGGTTCTAGTGTGCAGTTTGCAGTCAAAGACGCCGATCTACAAATCGAAGTATTTACAACGCGCCCCGACACCATTTTTGGCGTGAGCTTTATGGTTTTGGCACCCGAACACCCGTTTGTGGCACAAATTTGTACACCAGCACAAGCGCAAGAGGTTCAGGCCTATCAGCAACAAGCTGCACTCAAAACCGAAAGAGACCGCCAAGCCGATGTCAAAAACATTACCGGTGCTTTTACTGGGGCCTATGCTTTACATCCTTTTACGGGTCAAGAAATTCCGATCTGGATCGGAGACTACGTTTTGGCATCTTACGGTACGGGTGCTGTCATGGCGGTGCCTTGCGGAGACCAACGCGATTACGATTTTGCCAAGCATTTCAAGCTACCCATTCCAAATATTTTTGCCAATCAAGATATCTCTGAGGCTGCTTATACTGAAAAAGATGCAGTCATTGCCAATTCAGACTTTTTAGATGGCCTAGATACTAAATCTGCCATGGAGAAAGCCATTGCGGCTATTGAAGCTAAAGACATTGGCCAGGGCAAAACCAATTACCGTTTGCGCGATGCTGTTTTTTCGCGCCAGCGCTATTGGGGAGAGCCCTTCCCGGTTTATTACCAAGACGGCTTGCCACATTTAGTCAACGACTCTTTTCTACCCGTCACACTACCCGACGTAGATGCTTATCTGCCAACCCAAGACGGCGAACCACCATTGGCAAGAGCGGCCAAAGAAGCGTGGTCTTGTCAGTTGGGCGAGCGCATGGAATACAACACTATGCCAGGTTGGGCCGGAAGCTCATGGTATTTTCTGCGCTACATGGATCCGCACAATCAGGAGGCTTTTGCTGGCCCTGACAAACTCGCCTATTGGAACCAAGTCGATTTATACATCGGCGGCTCCGAGCACGCTACTGGTCACTTATTATACGCTCGCTTCTGGACAAAAGCCCTTTACGATTTAGGATTCATTCATTTTGACGAACCTTTTGCCAAGCTCATCAATCAAGGCATGATCCTCGGCAAGTCGGCAATTGCTTACATGGGTCCTGATCAGAAAATGTATTCGCTAGATATGCTTCCTGAAAACAAGGAAGGCTTTAGAGAGGTCCGCATCTTAATAGACTTACTCAACGACGACGAAAGCATCCAACTCGATGCGCTCAAAGCTTGGCAACCACAATATGCAGCACAGGAATTTGTGTGCAATGCAGACGGAAAGGTTTTGGTGAAGCGTGAAGTAGACAAAATGTCTAAGCGTTGGTATAATGTTGTTACCCCAGACGACCTCTGCGAAAAATATGGCGCCGACACCCTGCGCATGTACGAGATGTTCTTGGGGCCGCTAGAACAAAGCAAACCATGGGACACCAAAGGTATTACTGGTGTTCACGGCTTTTTGAAGAAGTATTGGCGTTTGTTTCACCTCAATGGGCACTTTGAAGTGGAAGACAGCCAGCCGAACCCTGCTTCGCTCAAAACCTTGCACAAAACCATCAAGAAACTCACCGACGACCTCGAACGTTTCTCGTTCAATACAGGTGTTTCGAGTTTCATGATTTGCGTCAATGAACTCACCGAGCAAAAGTGCAATAACCGTCATATTTTGGAGCAACTCACCATTCTGATGGCTCCGTATGCGCCCCACATTTGTGAAGAAATCTGGGCTCAATTACAGCCAACTTCCCTGACTATTTTTAATTCGGAGTATCCTGTTTTTGACCCAAGTTATTTAACAGAATCTAGTTTCGATTACCCTGTATCTTTCAACGGTAAAATGCGTTTCAAGGCCACACTCGAACTTGCGTTGTCCATTGAAGAAGTAAAAGAAGTGATCTTGGCAAAGCCAGAAACCCAAAAGTGGTTAGAAGGGAAAGACCCGAAGAAAGTAATTGTGGTGCACGGCAAGATTGTCAATATCGTGCTCTAGACACGTTATTGCTGTTGCAGTGAGTGTTTATTCAAAATGAGACAGCAAACTTGCCGAGTTTTTAACTTCGGTGAGGAGTCCTTCGAGGGCCTTTACGTGCGTATGTATTTGCGCGCCGCCTGCAATGTAGCGCACGTTTGGCGCGTCGTTGTGTAGTTGCTTGAAATACCCAACAATAAAATGCTGATCAACGGCTGTAAGCCAACTGCTCAATACAACTGTTGGTTGTAGTCTATGGATGCAATCCACTAAGGAGTCGTAGGGCAAGCTTTGGCCTAAATAATAAGTGTAGTACCCTTTTGACCTCAGTAAGTACTGATAAAACAATAACCCGATTTCATGCCAGTCGTGTTCTGGAAGAAAGAGCAACACACTTTCCGAAGATTTTGGCGGAATAGGAAGTTTATCTATTTCGGTAATGACCTTCTGACGGATCAAATTCGAGATGAAATGTTCTTGAGCAGCTGTAATGCTATTGACCAACCACATGACGCCAATGCGATCCAAAAACGGAATGAGGTGCTCAGAAAAAGTAGCTTCTAAGCCTTTATTTTTGATGAGGTCGTTGAGGGTATTGCGGAAGAGTTGTTCGTCGAGCTCTAAAAGCGCCAAAATGAGCTTTTCTTCGGCGTTGTCTATGGAAGAGTTGAGTCTGATTTCAGAAACCATCGAATGGATGGCAGTGGTGCCCATAGTGGCAATTTTGGAAATCTTGAGTCCTTTTTTATTTAAGAGGCTAACGTTGAGTAAAAAAGAGAGGTCTGCATCCGTGTAAGTCCGAATTTTGGTGTCGGTACGGTCGGGGATGAGCATGCCGTAGCGCTTTTCCCATATACGAATGGTGTGCGCCTTGATGCCCGTCAGGATTTCGATATCTTTTATTTTATATTCTGCCATAGCTGAGTAGTCAAACCCTAACAACCTTGAACATAGATTGTTCACGACGCGGCAAAAATAAAAGTTTAAAGTAACTTTGCAACATGCAAATTAAAAGCGCCGAATTCACGATCTCCAATACCGAAGTCAGTAAATGCCCCACAGACGGCAAGCCTGAGTTCGCTTTTATCGGTAGGTCAAATGTTGGTAAGTCCTCGTTAATCAATATGTTAACATCTAAAAAAGGACTTGCCAAAACTTCCGGAACACCGGGCAAAACCCAACTCATCAATCACTTTCTGATCAACGAACACTGGTATTTAGTAGATTTACCTGGCTACGGCTACGCAAAAGTGAGCCGCACCCAACGCAGCACTTTTGAGCGCTTCATTGCCGATTACCTCACTAAAAGAGAAAACCTCTACAATATTTTTGTATTGCTCGATGCGCGTTTGGAGCCCCAAAAAATCGACCTCGAGTTCATGAATTGGTGTGGCCAAAAAGGCTTGCCATTTTCTATGGTTTTCACGAAAATCGATAAATTGTCGAGTACTGCCTTGCAAAAGAACCTCGCCAAGTACAAAAAGGAAATGCTCAAGGTTTGGGCCGAACTACCACCTGTTTTCACCACTTCTAGTGAGTCTACATTCGGAAAAGAACCTTTACTCAATTACATCGAGCAAATTTTAACTTAAGCGCTTTCAGCCTCTTGAATTTTCCTTTCGAATTCCTTACTTTTGTACAAAAGTATCCGCATTATGGGAAGAGCATTTGAATACCGCAGAGCAGCAAAAGAAAAACGTTGGGACAAAATGTCCAAAATGTTTCCAAAACTAGGCAAGGCCATCACAATGGCTGCCAAAGAAGGCGGCATGGACCCCACCACCAATGCCAAGTTGCGCACCGCTATTCAGAACGCGAAGTCTGAAAACATGCCCAAAGACAACATCGAGTCTGCTATCAAGCGCGCAGCTCAAAAAGATATTGCGTCTTTTTCTGAAGTCAACTACGAAGGCAAAGGCCCACACGGCGTCTTGGTTTACGTCGAGTGCGCTACCGACAACCCAACCCGCACGGTGGCCAACGTGAAATCCTATTTCAATAAAGCAGGCGGAGGCGTAGTGCCAAATGGCTCCATGGAATTCATGTTCTCTCGCAAAAGTGTTTTTGAAATTGCCAAAACGCCCGATACCGATCCCGAAATGCTCGAATTAGAACTCATCGATGCCGGTTGCGAACAAATTGAAGTCGAAGAAGAACAAATCATTGTCTACGGTGACTACACCTCCTTTGGTACGCTCGCTAAGGCGCTCGAAGACATGCAAATTGAAGTGCAGAAATCTAGCCTCAAACGCATCCCTACGAGCCCGGTAGAATTTTCAGAAGAACAGCTCGTAGATATCGAAAAAATGCTCGACAAAATCGAAGACGACGACGATATCCAGCAGGTCTTTACCAATATTGCTTAAACCATACACTAAAAGCGCTTTTTTTGCGTTATAACGCCTTTGATTGTCCATGCGTACAAGCCTTTACTTCTTACTGACATCGCTATTGCTCCTTTTGTCATGGGCTTGTTCTACTGAAAACAATACGCCACTCAATCGCTTTTACCACCAAACCACCGCTAAATACAACGGCCACTTCAATGCCAAAGAACTCCTCCGTGTTTCTTTGAAAACCTATCAAGATAGCCGCAAAGAAGATTTTTATGTGCTGTTACCGGTCTATCCTGTTCCAACAGAAAAGGAAGTCAAAGGAATGTTGCCAGCCATAGACACCGCAGTTGTCAAATGCGCCAAAGTGATCCTCAACCACAGTATGCCTACGGCAGAAAATATGTTCTACAAAACAGTAGAATACAACAAATGGATTGACGAAAACTGGCTAACAGTTGGTGAAGCATACTTTTACAGAAGAGATTACCAAAAGGCCCTAGATAACTTTCAATTTGTCAAGCGCTTCTTTGAAAAAGACGTCAGTACCTACATCGCGAGTCTCTGGATCGCCAGAATTTATATTGAGCAGCGCAAATACGCCGACGCCAAACTGATCCTCGATGCACTCAATGAACGCGCCGAAATTCAAAACGATAAAAAGTTCACAGACTACATCCCATTTTTGCGCAATAAAAATCCGGAGGCTGGCCCGCAAATGTCTAAGAACTTACAATTCGAGATCCACCGTGCATACGCTGATCTGGCCTTGCGTCGCCGCGAATACGATGTCGCTATTGAAGGGCTTGAACTCGCTATTTCAAAATGTGCCAACGCCAAAGAAAAAGCCAGATTACACTACATTTTGGCCCAAGTATATCAGTTGCAAAACAAAACACCCGATGCAGCTTTCCATTTTGGTAAAGCATTCAAAGCTGCTGCTGCACCCGATATCGCCTTTAATGCCCGCCTCAACCGCGCCATAGTAAGTGGCGACGACCGCCTCATGGCCGATCTACAAAAAATGTTGCGCGACGCTAAAAACGCCACTTTCAAAGATCAAATCTACTATGCCATGGCCATCATGGAGCTTTCAAAAGGCAACAAACCATTGGCCAAGTCTCACCTCACTTCCTCTGCCTTTTATTCCAACAACAACAAACGCCAACGCGCCCAATCCTACGAAAAACTTGGCGACCTATCTTTCCAAGAAAAGAACTTTGTTTACGCTCAAAAATACTACGACTCCAGTTCGCGTTTCATCACCGACGACTACCCGAACGGCGAACAAATCAAGAGTAAAGCAACCAAATTAGCAGACCTCGTCAAAGCGATAGAAATTGCACAATTCGAAGATTCTGTTCAAAAAATAGCAGCTCTTTCAGAAAAAGACCGCGAAGACTTCCTCAAAGAAACCATCAAACAAATCAAACGCGACGAACAACGCCGCAAAGAACTCGAGGCTGCAAAATTACTTGCACTGCAGCAAAGTCAGCCAACCAACACCAATGCCAACGCCAACAAGTTCATTTTTAACAATACCAAACTTCGCGAAGAGGGCTTCAACGAATTCCGTAAAAACTGGGGTCAAAGAGAAAACACCGACGACTGGCGCCGTAGCGAACGCATTGTCTTAAATGCCAATATTGACATCAAAGACCAAGACAGCAGCCAAGCGCAAGCATCCAATCAAACCAAAGATTCCTTAACGGTAGAAACCCTCCTTAAAGACATCCCACTGACACCAGAAGCACTTAAAGCATCACAGGAGCGTTTGCTAGAAGCACTCTACACATCAGGGGTTTTGTATAAAGAAATCCTCAATGAAACAGAACTTGCCGCAGCACAGTTTTTGGCAATCCTAGATAAAAAACTAGACCACCCAACCGATCTTTCTGCAGCATTTCAGTTATACAAAATTTATGAAAACGGATCAGGTGCTGACCAATACCGCCAATATATCCTTCAAAAATACCCGTCCTCAGATGCGGCTAAATATTTCAAAGATCCTGACTTCTACGTTAAGCAAAAACAAAGCGCGCAAAAGGATCAACAAGCCTACTTGGCATTACTTGAGAAATACGACCAAGGGTATTTTTCACAAGTTCAAAGTGCCACTCAACAAATCATCGATTCAGACCCAGCTAATGCCTATCGTGCAGAATACTTATTACTCAATGCGCTTGCAGTAGGTCAGCAGGCCACAGACAAGCAAGTTTTAGTACCGCTACTCCAACGCATTATCGACGAAAAGCCAAAGTCAGATCAAGCTGTCCGTGCAAAGGAAATGCTCGACATCCTCAAGAAAGGCTATTCTAAGTTTGATGCGAATAAACCAAATAAGGAAACGTCCATATTTACAGATATACCAAATGTGCCGCAGTTTGTTATCGTCTTACTCGACGACGACGAAGAAGCCGATGACCTCCGCACGGTTATCGCTAATTTTTCAACAAAGGCTTTCAAGACTGCAAAAGTCAAGGTGAGTGTCAAAACCACCCTCGATGAAAAGAATTTCATTTTAATTTCTGAGTTCCCTACAACTAAAATTGCATGGGATTACCTCAACGCCTATAAGGCCGGAGCAGAGTATTTAGATGACTATCAAAACAATAAAATTTTCATTATCAATCAAGAAAATTTGAAAAAGTTGATAGAAACATCGAAATTTGATGAATATAAAGGATTTTTCATCGACAATTACTAAGCA
>JAXITO010000037.1:0-5419 GCA_034680045.1 Crocinitomicaceae bacterium
TATAATGACGCGCCTCGCTTTCCATGAGGTCACGATAAAATTGACGCAAATCAGCATCATTGATTTCTTCAGACAAAATTTTGAATCGCTCGCAACTCCGCGCCTCAATCATTGCTGCAAAAAGCATTTTATTGACGAAAATACCTGCAGGTTTGCTGTTGCGTTTTCCTTGCTTGAGGTATTGCGCAAGATCATTTACATAGGGGTCTTTGCGCTCAAAACCTAATTGCAACCCACGCTCTTTTAGTTTGTCATGAACCATTTGGAAATGAGCCATCTCTTCCTGACAAATGGCGGTCATGGCTTCCACTAAATCTGGGTATTGCGGATACGTAACAATCATAGAGATCGCGTTACTTGCTGCCTTTTGTTCGCAGTAAGCGTGGTCAATAAGGATTTCCTCTATATTTTTTTCGACAATGCGCACCCAGCGGGGGTCAGTCGCCATTTGAAGTCCGAGCATCTAGTTTTTTTCGACAAAAATACCAAAGTCTGATCGAATCAAACAAGAGTGAGATGTAATGGCAATGCTTATATTTGTCCAACTGAATCAACAAAATGTCAAAATCAAAGCAAAAAGAGCTGAGTTGGCGCGCATTTGAACTCATGTGCACCGCCAAAACTATGGCTGAAAAATACGAAGCAAATAAAGAAGTTACAGCGAAATACGTACACGCTACTTCACGTGGACACGAAGCCATTCAGTTGGCTGTCGGTATGCAGCTTCAACCCCAAGACTGGGTTTCACCGTACTACCGCGACGACAGCATTCTCTTAGGTATCGGCATGCAACCCGAAGAACTCATGTTGCAAGTTTTTGCCAAAAAAGACGATCCGTTTTCTGGTGGGCGCACTTACTATTCGCATCCTTCGCTCAACAGACCTAACCAACCCAAAATTCCACATCAATCTTCTGCAACGGGCATGCAAGCCATCCCAACAACAGGAGTTGCTATGGGTATTCAATACAAAGAAAAAGTGGGCTTGGCCGATTGGCAACCTGAAGACGCACCGGTAGTTGTTTGTTCTTTAGGTGATGCTTCTTGTACAGAAGGCGAAGTTTCTGAGGCTTTTCAAATGGCAGCCCTCAAGCAATACCCGATCATTTATTTAGTACAAGACAACGGTTGGGATATCTCTGCCAACGCCAAAGAAACGCGCGCGCAAGATATTTCCGAATACATCAAAGGTTTTCATGGCATTGAAGCCAGAACAATAGACGGCACCGATTTTTGGGCTTGCTACCAAACCGTTGAGGAAGTCATTGCAACAGTGCGCAAAGAACGCCGCCCCTTTTTAATTCATGCCAAAGTTCCTTTACTCGGGCACCACACCTCTGGGGTACGCAAAGAATGGTACCGCGACGACCTCGAAGAAGCCGCCAAAGCAGACCCCTATCCAAAATTGCGGGCCGCATTGGAGCAGCAAGACGTCCGTTTGGCAGAATTCATCAATTTAGAAGCCAAAGTCCGAAAAGAAGTGGATGCGGCATACGATGCCGCGCTCCAAGCTCCAGACCCAGACCCAACGAGCATACAAGATCATATTTTTGCACCAACGCCTATAACAGAAGAAAAAGGGGAGCGCGCGCCGCAGGGCAAAAAGAAAACCGTTATGGTCGACTCCGCTCTTTTTGCCATGCGCGAAATCATGGAAGCACACCCCGAAGCTTTGCTCTATGGTCAAGATGTAGGCGGTAGGCTAGGAGGGGTCTTTAGAGAAGCGGCTACTTTAGCTCAAACTTTTGGCGATGACCGCGTTTTCAACACCCCCATACAAGAAGCATATATCATTGGTTCAACGGCCGGGATGTCAGCTGCAGGTTTAAAACCAATTGTAGAAGTTCAGTTCGCCGACTATATTTGGCCAGGGCTCAATCAGCTTTTTACAGAAGTTTCACGTTCCAACTACCTTTCAAACGGAAAGTGGCCCGTGAGTTGTGTCATTCGCGTTCCTATTGGCGCCTATGGTTCTGGAGGTCCTTACCATTCGTCAAGTGTCGAATCTGTATTGGCAAATATCCGTGGCATTAAAGTCGTTTACCCATCGACCGGTGCCGATTTAAAAGGTTTGTTAAAGGCCGCTTTTTACGACCCTAATCCTGTAGTTATCCTCGAACATAAAGGTTTGTATTGGTCTAAAATCCCAGGAACAGAAGGGGCAATGAGTATTGAACCAAGTGCCGACTACGTTGTACCAATCGGAAAAGCAAGAATTGCTCTTGAAGCCAATCCGACAAAAATTGACAATGGTGAGTCTATCGGCATCATTACTTACGGTCGAGGTGTTTATTGGAGTCTAGAAGCTGCTAGTCAGTTCGATGGGCAAGTAGAAATTCTTGACCTTCGCACAATCAATCCGCTCGATATCGACGCCATGGAGGAGCTATGTCAACGCCACGGCAAAATTTTATTGGTTACGGAAGAAACCACCCAAAATTCTTTCACTTTAGCAATCGCTGGACGCCTTCAAAACAGTTGTTTTGCACACCTAGATGCACCAATAGAAATTGTTGCGTCTGTCGACGCGCCTGCCATTCCGCTGAACTCAGGTCTCGAAGCGGCTATGTTGCCTAATGCACAAAAGGTCGCGACAGCTATTTCCAAACTATTGAACTATTAACTCATGGAATTTAAAGAAATCATAGGAGCCGTTGCTCAATTTCACGATGCATTTGGCATTCAAAACAATGATGCACCCACAAGTGCGCTTACAGCATCTGAAGTTCAATTGCGTTTCGACCTCATGAAGGAAGAGAACGAGGAGTATTTAGAAGCGGCAAAAAACGGAGATTTAGTCGAAATAGCCGATGCACTCGGGGATCAATTATATATTTTATGCGGCACTATATTGCGCCATGGCTTACAAGACAAAATCACGGAGGTTTTTGAAGAGATACAACGCTCCAATATGAGCAAGCTAGACGCAAACGGCAAGCCTATTTACCGCGAAGATGGAAAGGTGTTAAAATCCGAACTCTATTTCAAGCCCAACATTGCCAAAATTCTTCAATAATGATTGATCTCTCCATCTACTTTCAACCTGTTTCAGCTGATATACCATTTACTGAGCAACAGTTAGGTTCACAAATTAGAAGCTACCTGACCGATTTTCCTGAATTAACAGAGCCCGGTTGTGCCCTTATTTCTGTCCCGGAATTTAGAGGAGCAGCAGTTGAGCAATTTGCAATTCCAGCATTCAGATCTGCGCTATATCAATTGCATCCTGAAACTTCTTGGAGCAAACCCATTTACGACCTCGGCACTATCCAACCAGGGGCTACAATTAACGACACTTATTTTGCACTTTCAAACGTGGTGAGCGAGCTCGTTAAAAAAAACATACTTCCTATCGTTATTGGTGGTAGCCAAGATCTCACAATGGCCATTTATCAAGGCTATGAAAGATTAGAACAATTAGTCAATACCTGCAGCCTTGACCGCAGCATCGACATCGGTAGCGCAGAGGAAACCCTGCATTCAAAGAATTACCTTAGTCATATGCTCTTGCAACGGCCCTGTTTTTTATTTAACCATGCCATTATTGGTCTGCAGCAACCCTATGCAGCGGCAGCAGAGCACGAACTCTTTGAAAAATTATTCTTTGATATTTGTCGCTTAGGTGAGTTCAATCAAGATTTTCGTTTAGCTGAACCCCATTTGCGCAACGCAGACATTATCAGTGTCGACATCCAATCCATTAAAACTGCTGATCTCGGTAGTTCTTCAGGTGCGCCCAATGGCTTCACTGCAGCACAATTCTGTCAGATTATGAAATACGCTGGCATTTCAGACAAAGTAACCAGCATAGGGTTTTTTAATGAAGCGGCTTTAGGACAAACTGGTGCATCTCTTTTAGCTGAGGGTATTTGGTATTTCCTACAAGGATATTTTGCAAGGGTAGGAGACTTCCCTTTCGGCAGCAAGGCCGACTACACCAAGTTTACAGTTTTTATGGATGAAGTTTCGAGAGAGCTGATTTTTTATAAAAGTAATAAGTCAGCACGTTGGTGGATGGAAGTCCCGTATCCTCCACAAGAAGGCTCTCGTTATGAACGCCATCATTTGGTGCCTTGCAATAAGTCAGACTATGATAACGCTATGAATAATGAATTACCCAATTTATGGTGGAAGACTTATCAAAAATTGGGTTAAGCTTTTTATTAAAAAGCCTTTTATTTTCCATTAGAATTCTTTACTTTAGCACCTTAAATTGTCGTATTCTATGAAAATGCGATGGTTTTATACATGCAAAACTAAGCTTATGCTATTGAATAACAGACTACTAACTGCTGCGTTTTCTGTTTTGTTGTTTACGTCCTACGCACAACAAGACAAGCTTGTCACACACTTCATGTTTGACAAAATGAGCATCAACCCAGGTAAAACTGGTATTGATATGTACAATGGTATTTGTGCAACGTCTATTTACCGCAACCAATGGGACAAAGTAAATGGCGCTCCAAACTCTACTATACTGAATATAGAATCAAACCTTTCGCGTTTTTTTCCAGGCGGTGTTGGTATTAACTTCTACAATGATGCAATTGGTTTTGCACGTCAAAATACAGTATTGTTAAATTATTCTTACCCTATCCAAATTGGGCGTACTGGCGTTTTAGGAGTAGGTGTTGGTTTAGGCATCATGAACTACGGCATAGATCCAGTTTGGGTAACGCCTAATGGTTTGCCAGCTGCTCAAGACCCTTCCATACCAACGGGTTTTGCTGCAACTACATTCGACGCCAATTTTGGTTTGTATTTTCAAGCGAAAAACTATTACGCTGGTTTCTCTACAACGCATTTATCAGAATCAGATCTTTCTGCCGACCCAACCAATTTGTCTTTATCTTTTCAAACAGCACGCCACTACTATTTAATGGGTGGTTATATCTTTAAAGATGCTTTTGGAACTGGTAACAACATTGATGCACAAATGCTCGTCCGCACCGACCTCGTTAAGTTTTCAGTTGACCTCAACGCGCGTTACATGCTAGACTTAGGCGGAAATCCAGCATACGGAGGTCTTACTTTCCGTACGTCCGATGCAATTGCAATCATGGCTGGTTATTCGCCATTTCCAAATTTCAATTTTGGATATTCATACGATATCAACGTTAATCAATTAGCTAGTATCTCTCGTGGTTCACACGAAATGATGGTTAAATATTGTTACTTCTTGCCTCCGCCTCCAAAAACGAAAGCAAGACACCCTCGTTGGTTATAAGAGGTAAAAAGTGTAACCATTTATATTGTTCTTACGTTATACCCGAAATTATACCTGTAGCAAGTTACTTGGGAGTAGGTCAGAACCAAAAACAAACAAATGAAAAAGTATTTAAGTTTTCTCTTTGTTCTTAGCTTCATGTACGCTTGTAGCGACATCGAAGGGAATTTAGTAGGTGTGAGTGGTAGAGACA
>JAXITO010000038.1:0-4298 GCA_034680045.1 Crocinitomicaceae bacterium
ACAAGTAACCATCGCCAACGATGACTTCACGCTTCTCAACAACCCGTACTATACACTCCTAACAGGTGGTGTCAATGGACCGGGTTATAAAGTTTGGGTTGTGGACTCCGCGGCATCTGGTCATTTAGGGGTTGGCCCAGATCCAGAAAGTGCACTTGGTGCAACTCCTGAGTGGTGGGCAGCAGGCCCAGGTGAAAAACCAGGTTGTGGACTCTACGATGATCAATATGTATTTCACTTAAACGGTTTCAAATTTGACATGATCACCAACGGTGACGTCTATGTACACAACACCATTGCAAGTTCATTCCCTGGTTCTTTTCTTAACTTAGCTGACTTTACAGCACCATTTGACGATCAAATGAATGAAAGCTGGTTGCTTACAGAAGGTGCCGAAAACACTATTACCATCTCCGGTAATGCTTTCCTAGGCTTCTATACTGGGCCTCGTGTTTACAGAATTATATCGGCAACAGATTCTACCTTACACCTTCAGTACGGCCATCATGCAGGTGGTTTAAAGTGGTACCTCAAACTCAAGACTTTATAATTCGACCATGAAAATCATGACATTTCTTTTATTGAGTTTAACACTTTTGGCTTGTGAGCCAGATGCACCTGTAGCACCAGGCTTACCCAGCAACCTAAACACACAACTTACCATTACGAATGGCGAAGTACACGTTTTAGCGACAGCTGATAGCGTTAATTTCTACACTGTTACCTTTTATGACAACAACGACACCATAACAGTAGAAACGCAAGATGGCGAAGCAACACACATCTTCAATACGAGTGGTACGTACAAAATTCGTACACGAGCTCACTCTTTACAAACTGCATTCATTGAAAAAAATGAAGAGGTATTGATTGAGATTGCAACAGGCAACACCGGCGCACCCACATCAGGATATATCAGCCCACTTACCTACCCCAATTATACATTAGTTTGGCAAGATGAATTCAATGGCGCTAGCCTTTCTTCAGACTGGACCTACGATATTGGCACCGGTAGCTGGGGCTGGGGCAACAACGAACTACAGTACTACAAACAAGAAAATGCTGTGGTGTCAGATGGCATATTAACCATCACCGCTAAAAACGAAAACTTCAATACATCGAACTATACCTCTAGCCGCATCAAAACCCAAGGCATCAAATCTTGGAAATTTGGTCGCGTCGATGTACGCGCTGCGCTCCCATACGGACAAGGTATCTGGCCTGCCATCTGGATGCTCGGTGACAACATTACTACAATCGGATGGCCAGCATGTGGAGAAATCGACATCATGGAGCTCATCGGTGGTGCAGGGGCCAACGACCGCACTATACACGGAACCGTTCACTGGAGCGAAGCTGGTTCACATGCTCAATACGGTGGAAGTAAATCACTTTCATCAGGTAAATTTGCGGACTCATTTCATGTTTTCTCTATCACCTGGGATTCCAACTCCATTCATTGGTTGTTAGACAACGTTGAGTACCATAGCATCAATACAAGCCCAGCTGAAATGGCTGAGTTTCGCGAGAAGTTTTTTATCATCATGAATGTTGCTGTTGGTGGCAATTGGCCTGGTTTGCCAAATGCCAGCACCGTGTTCCCACAAAAGATGTTTGTAGACTACGTGCGCGTCTTCCAATAATAAATAAACTTTTCCATGAAATTATTGTCTTTCATTTTTGTGTTGGCGGTTCTTTTCGGCTTCAAAAGTTCCGAAAAACCATATTTTACAGCGCCTAGCTCTACAGATATCGAAACGCTGATCTCTCAGATGAGCATCGAAGAAAAAGTAGGGCAAACGTGTCAAATCACGCTTGACGCCATTCACAAAACCGATGAAAAAGGCCAAGCCTTGGTTCCTACACAAATTGACAAGGCCAAACTCAAAGAAGCACTTGAAACTTATCATGTTGGTTCTGTACTCAATGTAGGCTGGCACACACTTCACCTTTCGGAATGGAAATCCATCATGACGGATATCCATGCACCGTATCTACATAAAGAACAAAATATTCCCATTCTTTACGGCATTGATGCTATTCACGGCGTTAATTACACCGTTGGCGGCACCCTCTTTCCACAAGAAATTGGATTAGCGGCTACCTGGAATCCAGAGCTCGCTCGCCAAATGGGTGAAGTTACCGCATACGAATGCAGGGCTTCTGGCATTCCCTGGAACTTTTCACCTGTACTTGACCTCGGGCGCCAACCACTTTGGTCGCGTCATTTTGAAACATTAGGCGAGGACCCCGTTTTAGGCACCCAAATGGGCGTTGCGCTTGTTGAAGGTTACCAAGGAAAAGGAGCCAAAGTAGACGACTTTCATGCGGCTGCTTGCCTGAAGCATTTCGTAGGCTATAGCGCAAGTTTCACCGGTCGCGACCGCACACCTGCATTCATTCCTGAGAAATACATGCAAGAATTGTACTTGCCTGCATTCAAAGCAGCAGTAGAAAAAGGCGCGCTCACCCTCATGATCAATTCTGGTGTTGTAAATGGGATTCCTGGCCACGCTAATTATCAATTACTCACCCAAACCCTCAAAAAAGACTGGGGCTTCAAAGGATTTGTGGTTTCTGACTGGGAAGACTTCATTATGCTCCACACCGTGCACCGCACCGCACCTACTATCGCAGAAGCAGCTATTCAGGCATTCAATGCAGGTGTAGACATGAGTATGGTGCCATCCAATCCGCAATACAAAACCTATTGCCAAGATATGGTCAAGGCAGTCAAAGAAGGGAAAATCTCGATGGAACGCCTAGACGACGCCGTTCGCCGCATTCTTTACGTTAAGAACCAACTTGGGCTCTTTGGCAATCCTTTGCCAGATATGAGCAAATACCCACTTTTTGGTAGCCAAACTTTCAAAAACATCGCCAAACAAGCAGCGCTTGAATCCATTACGCTGCTCAAAAACGATGCACAAATATTACCGTTAAAGAACGATCAACGCATATTAGTTGCCGGTCCAGGAGCTGCAAGCCTTAATATGCTTAATGGTGCTTGGACGCACACTTGGCAAGGCTTAGACACAAGTTTTAACACCAAAGGAGTATTAAATATCTATCAAGCGCTCAAATACCAATTACCAACCGCGAGCATTTCATATGCTAAAGGAGTTGAATTATTTATGGAGAAAGACTTTGAAGCCTCGCGTTTTGAAGGTCTAGATGCCTACAAAAAAGCACTTAAGAAAAACGACATTATTGTGATTTGCTTGGGTGAACTTCCTTCCACCGAAAAACCTGGCGACATCCGCAGCTTACAACTCGATGACAAGCAAAAAGAACTAGTGCGCTTAGCTAAGGCCGCCAAGAAAAAAGTTGTTTTGGTTCTTTTAGAAGCCCGCCCACGCATCATCAACGACATAGAACCATTGTGCGATGCTATTGTACAAGCCTATTTACCTGGCGATCAAGGAGGAATTGCACTTTCAGAACTTATTACAGGCAAAGCCGACTTCAGCGGTCGTTTGCCCTACACCTACCCGCGTTACGATGGCGTTATTGAATTCTATGACCATCCAGGGAGTGTTGCACGTGCTAAATCAGGTCAATTCACCGCCTACAACCCACAATGGGATTTCGGTTTTGGGCTTTCATATCATGCCGGCAGCATCAATGGTATGCAATTTACTGCCAAAGACGAAAATATCGGCAGCTTCTCACTTGCGGTAAATGTGAGTAATCCGCATTCACAAACCATTCAAATGATCGTGCCGGTTTACCTTCGCGACCTCTATGCCAGTACCACACCTGAGAACAAAAGACTGATAGATTTCAATAAAGTGACCCTCCGCCCAGGAGAAAACAAGACCCTGGAATTTTCCTTTGATGCGCAGACGTTAAAAAGAATCAGCGCCGATGGTAAATGGCGAGCTGAAAAAGGAACATTTGAAATTATTTGCGGTGCAAACAAGCTCAGCTACGAACTTTTTAATGACTTATTGTTTTAAGTCTTAATATGTAGTAAAAACAATAGATTTTTGGCTTATTGTATTTTTTACTATATTTAACCCATCAATTAGAATTAACCTCTAAAACCCTTAAAATTAACAACATGAAAAAACTGTACTTTTTACTTTTTGCTCCTATCTTGAGCTTCTCAGCACAGATAGAGGGCACTTGGAAATTAGCTCCACAGGCAGCCGCACTGGCGGTTGGCAATGCTTCTGGCCCAGAAGTTTGGTGGTCGAACAACTTAGACGATTTAACTACACGTGCTTGTCTTTTTGATGACTCCATTAAATTCGAAAACGGAACCATGACCCATTACATGAATGGCAACACTTGGT
>JAXITO010000039.1:0-3251 GCA_034680045.1 Crocinitomicaceae bacterium
ATATCATCGAGAAGTACGAGTTACAAATCTTCAACCGCTGGGGCGCAATTGTTTGGGAGACTGACACCCCTGCAGAAGGTTGGGACGGCCGCTACAAAGACAGCAAGGATGTCCAACTCGGTTTGTATAATTGGAAGATAACATACACAGATAACAAAATGGTTACCCGAACCATAGCGGGCCATGTCAATGTACTGAGATGATGAACAGTTTATAAATGGCTATTATTTGATGAATTTACCTATTGTTATTGTCCAGCATCTGGGTTTAATCGACTACAAAGAAGCTTGGGACCTCCAAGAATCCTATCTTAAAAAAGCGGTTGATTGCAAAATTGAAAACCGTAAAAATGACACAGCGGTGCTACCGGAGCAGTATTTGCTGTTTTGTGAGCATCCGCACGTGTATACCCTTGGTAAGAGCGGGGCTCCCGAGAACCTCTTACTAGATCAAGCGCAGCTCGAGCAGAGGAATGCCCAGTTTTATAAAATCAATAGGGGAGGAGATATTACTTACCATGGCCCCGGGCAGCTGGTGATGTATCCTATTCTAGATCTCGAACAGTTTTTTACCGACATTCATAAATACATGCGCTTTCTTGAAGAAGCCGTGATTGCTACGCTAGCACATTTCGGCATCAGTGGTACACGTTTTGACGGTTTAACTGGTGTATGGCTTGACCCTGAAACACCTAAAGCAAGAAAAATTTGCGCAATGGGTGTCAAATGTTCGCGTTGGATCACCATGCACGGTATTGCACTCAATATAAACCCCGACCTCAGTTATTTCGGCAATATTGTTCCGTGTGGTATTCAGGATAAAGCAGTAACATCCATGGCAGCTGAATTGGGCCATCAAATCGACATGAATGAAGTCAGCAATGAGCTTTCTCAACAAATGGCTTCCTTATTTAACTATCAAATTACCCAAGAATGAGACCAGAATTATTAGGACCTAAAGTGGAAGGTATTTCCTTAGCGCTTGTTGCCTTACCAATTGAGGGAGGAGAACCTGAATATGTTGTTTATTTGCTCAGTACACGTGAGGATATCATTGAAGGAATTATTGTTACCTCAACAGGTTATGGAAAAGACCCAATTTCAGGTCAAGAAATTAAAACATCTACCCTGCGCAAGGGTATAGAAGTGATGTTGCCTTCTGAAGCTGCAAGAATAGAGCCAATTATGCCCGACCTTTTTGGACTGAACAATGAATTTTGGGTTAGTTTTTGGGCAGACGACGTCATGTACGACAAGCGTTTTGTCTTTGAAGCAGGCAGCATTGACCCAACAAAGTTTGAAGATATACCGCAGCTCAATGCGAAGGGAATGGTTTTAAATTAAACTTTTTCCCGTCATTTCTTTCGGGCTAGAAAGGCCCATTCGCACTAGTAACGTTGGAGCTACATCGGCTAATATACCACTATTGAGCTGTATGTTTTTTTCAGAACTCACGAGAATTACCGGCACCGGATTCAAGCTGTGCGCTGTGTTTGGAGTGCCGTCTGCATTGATGGCGTAGTCTGCATTTCCGTGGTCTGCAATGACCAAGAATTCATAGCCAAGTTCTAGGCCTGCCTCCACTACTTTTTGAAGTTGAGAATCGACGGTCTCGACTGCTTCAACAATAGCAGAATAGACACCTGTGTGCCCCACCATATCGGGATTGGCAAAGTTCAGGCAGATGAAATCAGGTTGTTGTGCTTTCATGAGCGCAATGAGTTTGCTTGCTACTTCTGGCGCGCTCATTTGCGGCTGGAGGTCGTAGGTAGCTACTTTAGGAGAGGCCACTAAGATGCGTTCTTCACCTTCAAAAGTGGCTTCGCGTCCGCCACTAAAGAAAAAAGTAACGTGTGGATATTTTTCAGTTTCAGCTATTCTTACTTGCGTTCTTCCTGCTTTTGAAACAACTTCGCCAATGGTCATTTCTAGATTGTCTTTGTCAAAAATGACTTTTGTGTTTTTGAAGCTCGCGTCATAGTTGGTCATGGTGCAGAAGTTGAGCTCAAGGGGTGTCATGTGGAATTCAGGAAATGCTTCTTGTGTAAGTGCTACCGTGAGTTCTCTTGGGCGGTCCGTTCTGAAATTAAAGAAAATGACGGTATCTTCGGGCTCAATTAGTCCGTTTGGCTCAATGAGGTGTGGTAAGATAAATTCATCGGTTTGCGCTTTTAAATAAGATGCCTCTAACGCAGCACTCGCGCTTTTAGCAACTTCGCCTTGACCATTCACGAGCAAATGATATGCCTTGGCCACGCGTTCCCAGCGCTTGTCTCGGTCCATGGCGTAATACCTTCCAATTAAGGTAGCAATCTTGCCTTTTTGTGTGCTTAAATGTTGTTCAAGGTTTTGGAGGTAGGTCAAACCACTTTTAGGATCGCAATCGCGGCCGTCGGTAATGGCGTGCACAAAATATTGTTCTAGCCCAAAGTTTTGAGCCATATCGCAAAGGGTATGTAGGTGCGCTTGACTGCTGTGTACACCCCCTTCTGAAACTAAGCCAACAAAATGAACTTTTTTATTGGCCTTTTGGGCTGCTGCAAAAGCGTTAAGTATAGTAGGGTTTTGCTGAAATTC
Organism: Crocinitomicaceae bacterium; assembly: GCA_034680045.1. Taxonomy (GTDB): domain Bacteria; phylum Bacteroidota; class Bacteroidia; order Flavobacteriales_D; family Crocinitomicaceae; genus UBA952. The sequence continues at coordinate 2,577 of JAXITO010000039.1, forward strand.
CCCATCGCGGATACTTTTATTGATGCGGGTGAGTTCTTGATATACCACCCTGCCGGCTCCAATATTAAGGTGCCCAACTTCTGAGTTTCCCATTTGCCCTTCAGGCAAGCCTACAGCCTCTCCGCACGCCTCTAATGTGGCGTTGGCATACTTGGTTATAAGTTGGTCAAAAAATGGTGTTTGCGCGTTGTAAATGGCGTCTGAGCTCGAATGATCACCAAGCCCCCAACCATCAAGAATAATTAAACCTACTTTTCTGTTCATATGGGTAAGATTAACTCGAATATGCTTCCTTTCGGTGTGTTTTCAAAACAGCGTATACTACCATTGTGCAGTCTGACGTATTCAGCTACGATATACAGTCCTAAACCACTACCTGCTTGCTTTCTGGTTTCTTCTGAACCAATTCGGTAAAACTTTTCAAAAATATGCAAACGCTCAGTGGCAACAATTCCAGGGCCTTCATCGGCTATTTTGATCGCAACAAAACGATCTAGTTTCTCTATTTCAATATGAATATGTTGTTGTAGACCGCCGTATTTAACTGCATTTTCAAGGAGGTTGACCAAGATTGTTTCGAGCATATGTTGGTCAAAAGAACCAATTACACTTGCCGGTGCGTTCAAGTCAATTAGGGCGGTGTTGAATCTGGTGTGGTATCTGTGAATAAGGTCA
>JAXITO010000040.1:0-2449 GCA_034680045.1 Crocinitomicaceae bacterium
TAATAACGGTAATCTAAACCACCCGAAAACGCAGTTTTTTTCGAATATTGATAATTGAATTGTCCGAGGTAGCCTAACCAAAAATGGTTATTGATACTTGCTAACAAAATTTGGCTCGCTTTGATCTCAGTATCTGAATAAAGAGGGTCAATATTGGGTGTGCCGAACAGTGAATTAACTTGGTTTTCCGTGATCATTTGGTCCCAGTCGATATTGGCATTGCTGTCGCGTAAGATGGCAGATGAATTGAAAATGCTGGTACCACCACCACGTCCGACAGAAAGGTACGCCAAGTTGGAGATGTCTAGTTTGTCGTTGACGGACCAGAAATCTTTGAGGGTAACTTGGGGTTTGTTGTAGAAATTTTGTCTTTCGCTGAGGACCTCGCGCTCGCCTGCTTCATTAGTGACATAGCCCCAATGTTGGTTGTAACGGATACCCATGTCGTTGAGTAAAAGCGTGGAATCGAACTGCACGCCGAGATCTTGCGAACGGCTGGCGTCCCAGTATTGGATACTTTGGTTGTAAGAACGCTGGCCATGTTTTTGCGGTGCGGCAAATGCAGAAAGTGTGAGGAGATGGTTGTCGAGACGTTTAGAGATTTTGGTATAGCCAAAAAATCCTTGCGTTGGTGTGCCATCTACCCAGCCCTGCCCTTGTTTGTAGGAAGCTGAAAGGGTGAGCCCCCAGCCGGATTTGGTCATGCCGGTGTTGTAAGAAAGCGAGCTGCGCAAAAAGTTGCCTGTAGCGTATTCTTGCTTGAAGCTACCACCTTTTTTCGTTCCTACCCCTTGTGTGATGATATTGATGGTGCCGCCAATGGAAGGCATGGCAATTTTGGTTGCCCCCAAGCCGCGCTGCACTTGCATTTGGGAGGTAATGGCGTCCAAGCCAAACCAATTGGACCAATAAACTGCGCCATTTTCCATGTCGTTGACAGGCACGCCGTCGATCATGACGCCAACATTGCGTTGGTCAAAGCCGCGTACATTAATGCGCGCATCGCCGTCGCCACCACCTTGCGTTGTTGCGTAAACACCAGCAGTGCCATTCAAAAGCATGGGTAAATCGCGCGAGGCGAGTTCTTCAGTGATTTTTTTGGTGTCGATTTTGGTAACAGCCACCGGTACGTTTTGGCCATTGACTAAATTGCCAATAACTCGAATTTCGCGCACCTCTTGAGTGGCGCGTATGGTAAAGTTTTGTGTAAGGTTGGCTTGATTGAGCTGAATGTCTACGCGAATGGTGTCGGTCAATGGTAGCGTAAACATGATTTGGTATTTACCAAATGGGATGTTCGAAAGCACATAAGTACCTTCGTCGTTGGTAGCAACTCTAGTAAGGGCAGTTCCTTGGTTGAGTAGGGTAATTTTAGCACCTGCCACAGCGATGTCTCCGGGAGACATTTTTGCAGCACCGCTGATTTTACCTACTGTTTGGCTATAGGAAAGAGTAGGAAGCGTTAGAAGCAACCCAAAAAATAGGAAGCGCATCTTAGCGGATAATGACTTTGTGCAGACTTTGTTCGCCTGAGTTGGTCGTGAGGCGTAAGAAATAGACGCCTTGGTGATTGTTGAGGTCGATTTCAATGATTTGTTGCGCAGCGGAAACGTTGATTTCTTTGATTTGCTGACCAAGTGCAGACACAACCTGAATTTTGCGGATGTCGTTTTGTGTTTTTACAAAAACAACTCCGTTGCTCGGGTTCGGGTAAACACTAGGATTGATTTTTGTAGCGGTGTTCAGACCAATGTTGTTGCAGTTGCACTCGTGTGTGCCGAGCGAAGACCAATTGCCATCTAGGATTGGGTTTCCGCTTGTGCCATAAACGATGTTGCCGTTTGCATCTAGGCGAACAATAACTGGCGGAATGCTGTCCCACTCTAAAAGTGGGTTAAAAAACGATACCGGGGTTGTTTGACCTTTTAGTATGGTCGCTTTTCTAATAAGGCTATGGTCTTTTGTAAGTTGAACTCCAAGCCCAGTACTGTATGGAAACTGAGAAGACCATGCGCCATCGTTGCCAGCTGAAGTACCTGTTTCGTTGGCAGGGTTTTCACCAATTTTGCCGAACACATCTACAATTGCAAAACCAGTGACGTTGGTTGCGTTGATGACGGCAGTTGCAGATGCAGGTAGGGTGCCTTTGGCTAACATAACAGCGTCGTTGCCATTCCAGTACCAAGCATTGGAAACATTGTAGTCAGCACAGTAGAATCCATCTGCTTTAGCTTGAAGTGAATCCCAAACTGGAGCTTCTTGACCGGTTCCGTTCGGGTCGGTTTTCTGAATAACACCAACATAAACGCCTTTGGCTGGAATGGTTCCTGAAAGCTGAACAGAGTTGGCTACTGTGGCTGTTGTTGCACCATTGGAATAGCGGCTCACAAAATAACCTGAAAGGTCAATTGCGTTGTTGGTTGGGTTGTAGATTTCAAGTGCCTTATTA
>JAXITO010000041.1:0-2270 GCA_034680045.1 Crocinitomicaceae bacterium
AAAGGCATCATACACCTTCTCCATGAGCACCTTGTACTGTACAGAAACTTTGATCTTGACAAATACGTCATCTTTGGTTTTGGTTTCAACAACCACATCTAATTGCTGAATTTTCAAACTCAAGCGACCTGCCACTTTATCAATAAGCGGGATTTTCATTTGAAGTCCAGATTGGCGCACTGCTGTAAACTTTCCGAAGCGCTCCATAATGGCCGCGGTTTGCTGTTTGACAACAAAAAAGATGCCTCTCACCAATAAAACAATGGCTATTATATATGGCAAGAATTTCAAAAAATAGGGTTCCATAGTATGAGTTTTCCTCCTAAGTTACGAAAATATTGCCTGAAATGCTTAAATTTGCACCCATTAACCGGTCCTATAGCTCAGTTGGTTAGAGCAACAGACTCATAATCTGTGGGTCCACGGTTCGAGCCCGTGTGGGACCACTCCTTTAAAGCCTCAAGTAGTTGGGGCTTTTTTATTCTTCATTAACTTCTTCCTTATACCCCCTCAAGGTCCAAGAAATCAACAAAAATGCGAGCAGACCAATAAATGCAGCTACCCAAAAGGGCGTTCCCAAACCTAAATTGGAATGAGGGACGCTGGATTTAAAGTTGTAATAAAACCACATGAAAAGCGGTGGTCCAATGATTTCGGCCAAGCTCATGAGGCTGGTGAAAATGCCTTGCAGTTCGCCTTGTTCGTTGCTTTGGACCTGCCCCGAAACCATGGAACGAATGGCGGGGTCTACAATTCCGGTGAAGGCATAAGGAAGAATAATGGCGTACATCATCCAGCCTTGGTTAATGAGGCCCAAGCCCATTAAGACAAAAATTGAAAGAAAAAGACCCAATTTGGCTGCATTTTTTTGCCCGATTTTCTCGACAATTTTGCCTGTGAAAGCTCCTTGAACCAAACCAAAACATACACCAACAACGGCCAGGGAAATCCCGACTTCTTTGGTGGTCCAACCGAACTTTTCCATCGAATAAAAGTTCCAGGTGGAATGCACGCACATGGAGGTAAGCACTGTAAGGAAGGAAACTAAGAAGAGGTATTTCAGTTTTTCAAAACGCTTGATTTGTTGCAGCGCACCAAAAGGATTAGAACGCTTCCATTCAAATTTGCGGCGGTTTTCAGGCGGTAAAGATTCATTGAGTACCACCAAGCCATAAATGAAATTGGCCATAGAGAAAAACGAAGCCACTAAAAACGGTGTTCTCGAACCGAAGTCAGAAAGCAAACCGCCAATGGCTGGGCCGATAACAAAACCAATGCCAAATGCAGCGCCGATCATGCCAAAATTTTGGGCGCGTTTGTCCGGGGTGGAAATATCGGCAATATAAGCTGAAGCAGAGGTAAAACTCGCACCAAAAATACCTGAAATAGCACGGCCCAGCACCAACCAAAATAAATCGGGCGCGTAGTACATCACCATAAAATCGAGGCTCATGCCGAGCACTGAAATCAAGAGTATGGGGCGACGGCCAAAACGATCACTGAGGTTCCCGATGAGCGGTGAAAATACAAATTGCATGAGGGCATAAGCTCCCATGACCCAACCAAAATACTGAGAAGCCTCTCCCAAAGGCACGTGGGCAGTTTCGGCAATAAGCGTCGGAAAAGACGGTATGATGATGCCCAAGCCAATGGAGTCTAGGCAAATGGTGATGAGGATAAATATCAGGGCTGATTTAGGGTTTATTTGCATCATTCTTCTTCGTTCATTTCTTCCAGTAATTCTGCCGGTAAGCAACCCATCATAATCTCTTCAAATTCCGGGGCCTCTGTATTTGTTATAGCGGTGATCTGACCGTAGGTATACCCTTTCTCTATTAATTTATCGAGTGCACAATTGCAAATTTGAGCGGCTTGATCCTTTGAGATGAAATCTTCGACTCCTTCATCCATAAAAATGCCATAGACACATGTTTTGACAAAGAATGGCCTGAGTTGAGTCTGATTCAATTGGGCTGACATGGCAAATGCTGAATCAATAGTTATGTTTTCGGTAGAACACTCCATCAAAAGCTTTAGGTTGTCTTCACGCAAGAGCAGTGCTTGTAAATAGTTGTCTTCAATTGCAGATTGTAGCTCCTCATAGACCAGGTTTGGCAAAACATTTTTGGCCATGCAGGTACAATAATTTTCAATATTGATTTGAATATTATTAAGCTGGACGTTCTCTCCAGAACTCGAGGCAACACATGCATCTACAATCTCTTTTTGAGTGCCAATGACCTTGCCATCTTTGGATTTAATGACTTGCC
>JAXITO010000042.1:0-2214 GCA_034680045.1 Crocinitomicaceae bacterium
AGAAGTTTTCGGCATCTTGTGCATATGGTGGGTCTACAGATAAGAATTTTTCACAGGAAGGCAGTGTTACTATCGATACAATTGCCAAAAGCGTGTAAATCAGTTTTTTCATGACGTTATAGCTTAAAATTTGATTTGAAGTCCGCTCATTAAAGAACGTGCTTGTGGATACATTCCGTAATCAACACCAGCTGAGAGGACGCTAGATGACCCAAGGTCTGGATCGAAGCCCATGTAGCGGGTGAGGGTGACGAGGTTGTTGGCAGCAACGTAAACACGTAAAGATTCTACGTGAATTTTGCGCAAGAGTGTGCTTGGTAAAGTGTAACCAAATTGCAAGTTGCGAAGGCGCACAAAAGAACCGTCTTCAACATAATAATCAGAGAAAAGGTTATTGTTGGTTGGACCTGTGGTAAGGCGTGGGTGTTCGTTGGTAGAACCCTCACCGGTCCAGCGGTCAATTACATAAGCCAATTGGTTGGCATAAGGCTGTTGGCGCTCGTAGTTGCGGATGATTTCTTGCCCTAAAGCAGCATAAACATTACCTGATAAGTCGAATCCTTTGATTTTAAAGTTGAAAGCAAAGCCCATTGTGAGGTCGGGAATAGCTGAACCAAGGTAGGTTTTGTCGGAGTCGTCAGAGAAGTTGATTTTGCCGTCCTTGTTTATATCCACAAAGATGAGGTCTCCTGGTTGTGCGCCTTCCTGAACTACTGCAGCGTTGTCGATTTCTTCCTGATTTTGGAAAACACCAGCCGTTTGGTAACCAAAGAAATAACCAATTTCGTAACCTTCTTGGAAGCGGGTTGCAACGTCGCCACCCACACTAAATGCTGCACCTGGAATGTATTGAATACCTGCTGGCACACTCACAACTTTGTTGTTGATGGTGGTGAGGTTGAAATTCAAGTTGGTTTGGAGTAAGTTTTTGCGATCAGACTGATACGCTACTTCAAATTCCCAACCTTTGTTAGAAACGTCACCTGCATTGATGATCGGTGGGTAACCACCTGGGCCGTAAGAACCTAGAAGTGCAGATACGTCAGGTTGGAATAAAAGGTCGTTGGTGTTTTTGATGAAGTAGTTAGTAGTAAAGTTGATGACTTTCAACCAAGTGAGGTCGAGGCCCACGTTGAATTGACGTGTTGTTTCCCATTTAAGATCTGGGTTAGCGGGGCGGCCAATAGCAACACCTTGTGTAATAAGGTCGTCGAATACATATACGCCTTCTCCGTTGAGCAATGCACGGTAGGCAAAGTTTGGAATTTGGTCGTTGCCAGAAACACCATAGCTCATGCGCAATTTAAGGTAGTCGATGCTTTTGTTTTTGAAGAAGTCTTCTTCTGAAAGCAACCAACCACCAGAAATAGTAGGGAAAATACCCCAACGGCTGTTTGGACCGAATTTACTTGAACCATCTCGGCGCAAGATACCTGATACAAGGTATTTTTCTTTGTAGGCGTATTCTGCACGCATGAAAGCAGATAACAAGCGTTCCTTGAACTCCCATGAATTGACATTATTTAAAAAGCCACCTTGTGCGGTGTTTGCAGAGATGTCGGCGTAGTCAAGTGAGTTGTTTGGAATGCCAAAAGCAACGCCGTTCAAAGATTGTCCTTTGCGCTCAAATACTGACGCACCAAGCATTCCTTTGATTTTATGGACTTCGTTGAAGGTTTTGTCGTAGTTTAAAAATGCTTCGTAAGAAAGGTCAAGGTAGGAAGAACGCTCTTCGTAAACAGCTGCTCCTCTTTCGATGAAGATGCTGTCACCAATTTCAACTTCTGGTGACTCAAGCGCTGCATTAGCCGCAGTATTGGCGTATTTGCCATCGCCGTACCATACAAGCGGAGAAAACACCTTCGCGTCAACATTTGCGTAGTTGTAATTGAAGCGGTTGGTAAGTGATAGGTTTTCGTTGAATTCATAGATAAACTCTTCTTTTCCAACAAATTTATTGGCTGTGCTCCAGTTGTATTGGTTTTGCATTTGCGCAATTGGATTGATGATGTCGCTCACTTCTTCCATGTAAGAAAAGGTTCCAGGACTGCTGTAAACAGGCTCGTTAGGGAAGGCGTTGATGGTGTTGTAAAGTACTGAACCAATGCCGTTTTCTGGTAGGGTGCTGCGCATATCGGATGAAAAGAGCAAAACGGAGTTGAGTTTGAGCTTTTCAGACATATCAGTACTGAAGTTCAAGCGCGCATTGTAGCG
>JAXITO010000043.1:0-1969 GCA_034680045.1 Crocinitomicaceae bacterium
ATACAACATAAGTATAGACGCCATCGACCACAGGCAGGCCTGTTCTTTGGTCAGTGCCATCCCATTTCAATTGGGTAGGTGAAAAGTCATGGATAATATTTCCCCAACGGTTGAGGATCCAGCCGCGTTCGATGATCCCATTTTGAAGGATTATTTCGAAGGTGTCATTGACATAATCTGCATTTGGTGTAAACACATTAGGAATAAAGATAACAGGAGGTTCTGTAACGCAGGAGGTTTCTTGGATTTGAACGGTATACATGATGCTGCAGCCATTGGCATCTGTTACTGTTTGCGCTATATTTTGGGTGTTGTATATCCATTGGTTAAATACCCAAACTGAATCAAACTCACAAAGTGTTAGGGTTTCGTTGATGTCTGAAGTATTGTAGAAATTCAGATGAGCAGTATGCGTACTATCGCACAGATTGACATCTAAGTAAGACTGCGAGTACATACCTGGCGTGCTTTGCCAATTGCCAAGAATGAATATGGAATCGCCAGGGCAAATGGTAAGTGTTTCGGAAGTGAGTTGAGGCGTGCAATCATTTGATACCAAAATAAAAATACACTGTGTGTCAGCACAAATTCCAGAGCCAAGCGCATAACACACTTGCCAATTTCCCACACCTGCTAATTGTGGATTGAAACTCCCCGAAGGAGTAAGGCAGGCACCACAATCTGCGGTCCAGACACCACCTGAGTTCAAGGACTGAAGCTGTTGTGCAGCATCTTGGTTCGTAAATGGACCAGCAGCTGAAATGGCCGCATTGGGTATGGCGGCTCCAGCGCCTATGGTGTATGTTTCTGTTTCACTACATCCATTTGCACCAGTTACAGTAAGCGTGTAGTTGCCAGAGCATAAACTTGTGAGTGAACTGCCGGTAGCGCCATTGGACCACGCAAAGGTATAAGGTGCAACACCGTTTGAAATGGAGGTGGCAATACTGCCGTTGCAGGCATTCATGCAACTTTCATTAGTAAGCGTTTCGGTGACGTTCATGGCTGGTGCGGCACTACAACTCGGATTAAGGCTGCCAATCCAAGCGGCATTGGCGGTGTTATTTGGCGTGCCGGGTGTTTGGCCAGTGGCAACGGCTGCGCTCGTCCAGTTGGAGGTGAGGTTCCAATCATTGGAGCTGTTATTTGTAAACGAAAATACTTTAGCTGCTGCGGTACCTGCAAAATATACGGTTGTATTGTTGGTATTATTTCCCCAACTCACGGCATGAAAAGGCGCTCCGGAAACAGGAAGAGATTGCACTTGAAAGGAATCGTCGGAATTAGCCATGGCAAGTGGAGACCAAGAACCACCAGCTGTCCAGTTGATGTCGGGCGGATAATTTTGATTTGTGAGTGTGGGGCTCGTCGTGGTCTTTTCTAGTAAAGTTGAACTAGCAGGAATGATCAAACGGCAATTGCCGTCATTTAAACTGAGGTCGTCTGGAGGTAAACCGGAGTTCGGGCTCAACTCGTTGTAAACAACAATGAGCGTACCTTGTGGTATATTTTGCCAAAATGTAGTATTTGCAAATCTGATGGCGCCAGGTGCAATACCTGTTGCCGAACCTGTTGCGAAATTCCCGTTGTTATCGTCAATGATGACTTTTCGCAAATCAAAACTTGGTATCGGACTTGAGCAAGTTGGGGTGCCAACCACTACAAATTCAACATATTCACTGCTGCCAGTGCCTTGCGACACTTCATTGATGATTAAATGCTGCGCTTGAAAATTGAAAATGAGTAAGGATAAAAAACTTAGAATAAAAAACTTATTCATCTTGGGGTAGGTAAACTTAGATCTTACAATGGTTTTGGTGCTAACTACCGTTCACCTCAAGGAGATCATTGTGAAATTCTATTGCGAAATTAAGGTAACTATCCGTAATAATACGACAAGAAAGAGGATAAAATTGTTAAGAATCGGGCACAATAAGGATGCCAGATTAAATTCAAACCTTTACGCAAC